>JBILOX010000038.1:0-30871 GCA_044374225.1 Crocinitomicaceae bacterium
GTACCATACTTGACCAAGGGCTATAAGCACCAATCAAAAAGACGGTCTCTGTTCGCTACCCAAACACAAAGTTACTTTACCGGATAAAGAGATGCAAGCCTGTTAAAAACTTGACAAAAAAAGAAACAAAAAAGTCAAGGCTCTGAATTTCTTTTTGTTCGCAAATCTTTTTTTTTTGCAATATTTACAACTCGATGCGAACAATTTTAACTCCTTTCTGAAACTGAAATTTTTTAATCCGTCAGCTGACGGAGCAGAAATTTTAAAAATTAACAGTTTCAGTTCAGTAGCTAAAACCTAGAAATCCAAGGCCGATTATGTCCGCTACTATTTGCTAATTTGTTCCCACTTCGATTAAAAAACTTGATTTTCAAGTTAGGGTTATTTTACTCATCTTACTAAAAACACTTAATCTCTGAATTATCGAATACAAAATCCCAAAACCACTTCAAAAAAATCTTCTGGAGCTTCAGCATGCACCCAATGACCTGAGTTTGCAACTGTTTCTATTTGTGAATCAGGGAAATAGGTCTCAATCTGCTCAAAATCGTCATCCTCTATATAATTAGATAATGCACCACGAACGAATAAAGTTGGAATCATCACTTCATGAAAAGGCAAAGCACTCAAAATTTCAGTCATTTCTCTTTCCAAAACTGGGAAATTCACCCGCCAAGCAAGTTTACCTTTGTCTTTCCAGTATAAATTTTTAAGTAAAAATTGACGAACACCATTAGATTCTACAAATTGAGCTAGTAATTTTTCAGCTTCACTTCTTGCCGATAATTTGCTAAGGTCGATGCTTTTGAATGAATCCAAGATATGTTGGTGATGCAACGGATAGGATTTAACGCCCATATCAACAACCACTAACTTTTCTAATATTTTTGGGGATTGTTGAGCGAAAAGCATCGCTGTTTTACCACCCATTGAATGTCCAAGTAAAATACATTTCTTAATTTCTAAATCGTCTAACAATTCTTTCACATCATCTACCATCAATTGGTATGAAAAATCATCTGACCAAGGAGAGTAACCATGATTTCTTAAATCAACGATGATTACACGAAAATAAGTAGAGAATTTTTTAGCGTGGGTTACCCAATTATCAGAAAATCCAAAAAGTCCATGAAGAATAACTAAAGGTTTTCCTTCTCCGAATTCTTTATAAGCAAGTTTCATTGATTACTGTACTACAATTGAAGAAAGAATATCCAATAAACTTGGAACTTCAAAGCTGGTTTCGGAAACATTCACTTTCGGTTCTTCTGAAGAACTTTTTCCGCTATCAGAGTTTTCGATGAAAGTACTTCCAATAACATTCACTGAAAACTGACCTTTATTTAATTTTTCGATTCTTTCAATAATCTCTTTCTTAGATATTAAGCGATTGTCATAAGTAATTTTAACTGTTTGTTTTTCTTTTTCCTCGTCGAAATCAACTTCTACTCTACTGACCGCTCTAGTACTTTTCAACTCCTTGCGAATAGAACCCCCACAACCCATTGAACAAACCATTCCTTCAACTTCTGTAACAAGTGTTTCGTTCGAAACAGCAACTTGTTCTTTTTTATCTTCATTTTTCATACTTGAATCCGAACAAGAAAAAAGACTTAGTAGTAAAGCGAAGGTTAATAGTCGTTTCATAAGAAAGATTTAATATTACAAAATTAACGTTTTGAAGGAGTTGAAGAAAAAATACATGACCAATTTTGCCAAAAAAAACTAATTGTTAAAAAATCATTGATTTTTTCTTTTGAATACGAACGTAAATGAATTCAAAGATGAGAAGATATAAGTTCCTTTTAATGAACGTGTTTAAATAACTACAACAAACTTAAGCATCCTTGAATCTAGTCTCAAATTAACTAAAACAAATTGTTAGGAAAGATATTTTTTTAACCTTAAATATATCGAAGAATTATGAATTAACTCGGAATCATTTAAAATTTGGATAGCTTTTTTTTTGTAGTGAAATAATTATGGTTAAATTTGGACAAAAATCAACAACATGAAATTATTCATATTTAGTTTATTGGCAATTTCTTTCTTAACAGTTACATCATGCAGTAAATATAGTGATGGTCCAAGTATTTCTTTTACTTCTAGAAAAGCTAGACTTTGCAATGATTGGATTTTAGAATCTTTTTTTAGAAATGAAACTGATAAAACGGATGAAAATCAAACAGTAAAATTAGTTTTTGATAAAGATGGGTCTTATTCAATGTCAACTTTAACAAATTATTCAGGTCAACTTCAAGGTGTTTATGAACATGGTACCTGGCAATTTGAAGACAATAAAGGTCAACTATTTTTGTACGATGACGTAGACGAGGATCCTGTTCACATTTATACAATCAAAGAATTGAGAAGAAAAAGTTTGAAATTAGAGGAAACGTTTAGTTCAATCGGAGTAACGAATACGTATCAATTTGTAGAATTCTAAATTCGTTAAAATCCTTTAAATAAATCGTTCATCAATTTCCATTACATTACTACAATTTTTACAAGTTCGCATTTCTTCAGAACTGTAAAACTCTTTAAACCGAGGTAAAAAGTCTTTTTCAATATTTTCGAGTGGGAATTTGTATTCTTTTAATTGTGTATTGCATTTTTCACAAAACCACATCAAACCATCTATTAAATTAGTTCCTTTACGAACTTTTTCGATTACTAGTCCAACTGTATTTTCACCTCTAATCGGGGAATGTGGAATATTTCCTGGTAATAAAAATAGTTCACCCTGCTTGATTTGGATTTCTTTCGCTTCTCCTTCCAATTGAATTCTAACTGTTATATCCCCCTCGATTTGGTAAAATAATTCTTCGCTTTCATTAAAATGATAATCTCTACGAGCATTTGGTCCCCCAACTATCATAACAATAAAATCACCGGCCTCTTTATATAAATTTTTATTTCCAACTGGTGGCTTCAATAAATCGCGATTTTCATCAATCCATTGTTGTAAATTAAAAGGCATTAGCATAGTTCCTGAGTTTAAAATTTAAAGTTAGTTTAATTTATAATTTTATAGGCAAAATCAATAAAGTATAATTGTAATTTCAACTGATTCAATTAAGTCAAAATAAGGTTTCAAAAAAGAATAAAACTAATCAATTTTTAATTTTTACACGTTTTTTTTTGTTATATTCACACATGAAATACGTTTTAAAAAATAAAACATGAATTCTAACCTTACACAACCCATTCTTTTCCTTGGAAATAGAGTCGCAAAATTAAGTGAATTACAACAAGCTGATTCGATCTATTCTAACCGTTTGACTTTTAGCTCGGCGATTCCCTTTTCTGAATCAAAAAACAGCATTCAGTTCAATGATCAAAAATTTGAAACAACCTGTGACTATGAATTTGACTGCTTAAAAAATAAATTTGTGGAGTTAATTCAAACTAATGAAATAAATTCTTCCTTCCAACTAATTATTGGAGACCCCTCGGAACTCATTTATCAGGCTTTTAGCAGTGCCTTATTGGAAACACAAGTTTATATACAGCGTGATTTTCATGAGACTCATTTATGGTTATACCCAATGGGGATGATGAGTTTAGACATTCGAAAAGAACTTTCATATTTTATCTATAAGCTTAAAAAACATGAAACACCTGTACTTTTGTTAAGAAAACCAATAAACGAATCTGTCGAAATTTTAAAGAATATATTTTCCAATATCAATTCTAATTCTATTCATGAATTAGAAAATAAATTGAACGGTTTAGAATTTTTGATAGGTAAAAGAAGTGTGAATTTAATCGATGGATAAACAACTACAAGAGGCTGTTTTTAATGAAGTTATGAATCGCTATGGTAAATTCATATACCTTTTAATTCGTGAAAAATTTGAAGGGGAAGACATTAAAGATATGTACCAGGAATTTTCAATTTTTCTTTTCCAACGAATAGGTAAATTATATTCAGAGTCTGCAGATCTCTTCGATACCAAAGCATGGATTAGAACGGTCACGAATAATTTTTGTATATCCGAAATTAGAAGGAGAAACGGTAAAAAACAAATTAAGTTTATTTCTGAGGAAAAATCAGAACTAATTCGAAGTCATTTCGCAGACGAA
The DNA here is from genome assembly GCA_044374225.1 of Crocinitomicaceae bacterium. Taxonomy (GTDB): domain Bacteria; phylum Bacteroidota; class Bacteroidia; order Flavobacteriales_D; family Crocinitomicaceae; genus UBA952. The sequence continues at coordinate 4,087 of JBILOX010000038.1, forward strand.
TCAATGGATAGTTCAACACTTAATGACCTTAAGGATGCGAAAGATTTGAGTAAGGCAATGTCCGATCTATTAACCATTTTATCCAAGAGAGATGCGCTAATTCTTAAAATGAAATACTTTTACGGGAAACCTTCAGCTTACATTAGTAAAAGAATGAATGAATCACATGTGGATGTTTACATTGGAAGACTTAAAGAAAAAATTAAGAAAAAAAGCGGAATCCGAGATGTTCAAGATTTTTTTGAAAAGTATAAAACCGCAGTATAAATCTTAACTGAAGGTAATAATTTATTTTTCTTTGAATCTTCCTATCAATTTATAATTCTGATAGTTAGGATTAATTCCAATCCAAAGAAGAAAATCCTTCAAGCGATCTTTGGTGCTACGTTTGGACATTGAAATATCAAAATCAAATTTCCAATTTACCCTTTTCAAGCGTTCTTCCATTACCTTCGGATGTGAATCTTTAAAACGAGTAAGTTCTCTAACGTTTCTTTCATATTCAAATGAGTCTACCTTAGCCACATTTTTCTCCATCCATTCATCGTCATGCCAGAGTTTATGGAAACTTTCTTGTTTTTGTTGCATCGCTCGTGGGTCTTTCACCCAACCATAATGATTGACGTAGGCTGGAATTGCAATCACTTTTAACTTTTCGTTATCTCCTTTTCGAAAACCTTGAGCATCTTTGAAAGAATATATGGTCTTGTCATTGCGAATCACTCGAATTTCTTCTTTATACCAACTACTAGATACTCCCAAATAATCGTATGAACCATAAAAATGTTGGTAATTAAAAAGCAAACCTTCTACCCTTTTATCATCCTTGTAGTTCAACATTGCAGCTTGAATTATAGGAAGATATTGCTCATGAATTACCTCGTCTCCTTGGATATAAAATGCCCAATCTGAATCTTCACCAATTGCTTGAAATGCCTTATTTGTTTCCACTGCTAAAACAGCTCCATTTTCTCGCAAGGAATCGTCCCAAATGGTTTCAATCACACGGATTTTTTGTGGGTTAATAGACTTAATTATCTTTAAAGTATCATCGTCTGAATTACCAACAGCAACAACAAAATTATCGCAAATTGGCAAAATAGATTGAATGGCCTCAACGATTGGATAATCCAATTTTAAACCATTACGGATAAAAGAAAAACCAGTAACTTTCAAGTTTATTTATCGAGAACTTTTGGAATTCTAAAGTAATCAGAATCGCATTTGGGAGCGTTTTTCAAAGCTTCTTCATGTGTCACAGAAACAACAGGAATATCCTCTCTTAATCGGTTGACTTCGCTAGACATAAAAATCAAGGGTTCTACATTTTCTGTTGGAACTTCACTTAGTTTAGCCATAAAACCAATGATTTTTTCCATGTCATTTTTAATCGCTTCCTGATCTGAACCTTTAAATTCTAATCTTGAAAGATGTGCAATGTGGTTTACGATTTCGTCTGTGATTTTCATGGTGCAAAGATAGAATTTTATGATTTAATTAAACTAAATTTCTAACTAAGTTCTCTCGAAAACTTAGTTGAAGGTAATAGATGTTTAACTTTGATATTTTTCTAAATATCAATAAATAGTATGTTTTTCAAGCTGCAAATTTCTCATAATTCAGTAATTCTAGCTGCATTTGTTATTTGAATTTAAGATTCTTTAAAACAACCTTAAATAAAACCATTGAAAACTAGACTATTTTTGAAGTCCTCTGAACAGGGAACAAATTCAAATTCTTGCTTAAATAAACCGAAAACAGAGGAACCACTTCCAGACATAGCAGCGTAAATAGCGCCACAATTCAATAATTCATTTTTTAATTCCGTAATTTTTGGATGGTTCACAAAAATCGAGGCTTCGAAGTCATTAACAATTAAATCTTGCCAAGCTGAAATTGGATTTTCAAGTAAAACTTCCAAGGATTTTTCTTTGTAAGAAGGCGTAACTCCAGCATAAGCCTCTTTCGTCCCAACGTGAATTCCAGGATTTAATAAAACTAAGTAATAACCTTTCAATGTGAGATTCATTGGTGTTAGCTTCTCCCCTCTTCCTCTTGCCATTTGCGCTTCATTTTTAATAAAAAAGGGACAATCGCTGCCTAATTCTGCTGCTAAATTTTCTAGAATTTCATCCGAAAGTTGAATCTGAAATAATTCATTTAACCCACTTAAAACATAGGCTGCATCTGAGGAACCGCCACCTAAACCAGCACCCATTGGAATTTGTTTACGCAAGTGAAGCATCACATTTGAAATAGCATACTTTTCTTTCATTAATCGAAAAGCTTTCTCACACAAATTATCGCCTGAAGCACCTGGAATCTTTAAGCCCGTTTGAAGAAATGAAAATTCATTAGCAGGCAAAATTTCAAGAATATCATAAAAAGGAATAGGAAGCATACACGTTTCCAATTCGTGATAGCCATCGTTTCGTTTTTCAACAATACTTAAACCAAGATTAATTTTTGCAGGAGGGAATAAAATCATTGAACAAAGGTAAAATTTTCATAACTTAATGTAAGAATTTATTAATTAAACATAAAACAACAACAAAAATAGTTCGGTTATGTTCCGAACTTTTATTAAATTTGAACGAGCAAATGAGAATAATTGGTAGAAAAATAATAGTAAAATACAAAAAGAAAAATAATGGAAACTCAAAATTAATCAAAGCTATAGATGTATTAATAACAGAAATTGAAAATTGGAATCCGCAACAAAAAACAATTTATGAACTCAGAAAGGATGCTGATTGTGTTCATACTGATGGATTTTACTTTTTTAATGTGGAACTTCACAGATCATTAATTCTAATAGAAATAGATGAAAATGAAGTAACTATAGTTTGGATGGGAAATCATCAAGAATATGAGAGAGTTTTCAAGAATAATAAAACCACAATTGAAAAATGGTTGAGAATTAAAAACTACATAGAATAATGAAAATACAATTAGATATTGAAAAGTTAATCGAACAAGGAACTATTTCTAATGAATTAGATTTTGAAAGAGTGTTAATCGCTGAACGAAAGTTAAGGGTACTAGCCAAAAAAAATGAAAAATTCAAAATCCTTAGAATAAAACTTCGAGAAATTATTGAAAAATATGAACAAAAAAATTGGTCAAAAATAGATTCTGTTGATGAGATTCAAATTTTACAAAGTGACAAATATGAGAAAATTGCTGAGAACGAACAACTTTTCATAAATAACAGAAAACAACTTATTAAAACCAGATTGAAGCAAAATAATTTAAACCAAAATGACTTGGGGCAAATTTTAGGTCATAAAAGTAAAACACATATTTCAGAATTGATAAATGGAATAAAACCCTTTACTCTTCGAGATTTAGTTATTATTCATCGTTTATTAGATATAGAACTAAACAAATTGATACCTATTTATTTGTCGTTCGAAGATCAAATACGAATTAAGGAAACGGTTTCAAAGATGAATAAACCAAAAATAAAACTTGAACTTCATTAATTACCCAAAAAAAAGCATTACCACACAATTCCACCAATTTTAATAAATTTGTATTCCCAAAAATAAAAAATATGGCAACTTACTTAGATTTTGAAGAACCTTTAAAAGCGTTAGAAGACCAAATCACGCAAACGATAGAAATCGGAGAAACGACTGAAATCGATATGAGTGACAAAATCACTGAGTTACAACGAAAATTAAGTGAGAAGACGAAAGAAGTTTTTTCAAACCTTACTCCTTGGCAACGTGTGCAATTATCGCGACACCCAGACAGACCATACACTTTAGCATATATAAATGCAATCACCGATGGGAATTTTATTGAATTACACGGAGATCGAAGCGTAAAAGACGACAAAGCAATGGTTGGTGGTTTTGGATTGATTGATGGTAAAAGCGTAATGTTCATCGGTCAACAGAAAGGAATCAACACTAAAATGCGTCAATACAGAAACTTCGGAATGGCAAATCCTGAAGGATATAGAAAAGCATTGCGATTGATGAAATTGGCTGAAAAATTCAATAAACCAATCGTAACTTTTATCGATACTCCGGGAGCTTACCCTGGTTTAGAGGCAGAGGAAAGAGGTCAAGGTGAAGCAATTGCAAGAAACATCTTTGAAATGATGCGCTTGAAAGTTCCTGTAATTTGTATCATTATTGGTGAAGGTGCCTCTGGTGGAGCCTTAGGAATTGGTGTAGGAGACAAAGTTGTAATGCTTGAAAACACTTGGTATTCCGTGATTTCGCCAGAATCATGTTCGTCTATTTTATGGCGTTCTTGGGACTATAAAGAGAAGGCAGCTGATGCTTTAAAATTGACTTCAACCGATATGAAAAAAAACCAGTTGGTAGATGATGTTGTAGCTGAACCTATCAACGGTGCTCACAGAAGCCAAGACGAAATGTTTAAAATCCTAAAAAAGAAAATCAAAACTTACATCAAAGAACTTAATGAAATCGAACCAAATGAACGAGTGAATCAACGAATTGAGAAGTTTAATAAAATGGGAGTTTGGAAATAAGTTGAGAGTGAAGAGTTAAAAGTAAAAAATTGAAAGTGAAGAGTTGAGAGTGAAGAGTTGAAAACTGACAGCTGATAATTGAAAGTGGAAGACAAAATCAAAGTTGAAATTGAGCCTCCCTTCCGTCTGTTGACGGAGATTGAGCGAGGTGACAAATTACATTAGTTAAAAGTTTAAATTAATCATCCCCCTCAATCCCCCCTTCAAAGGGGTAGGTCAGACATAACTTCGAATTTTGATTAATTTTCATTTCTCTTAATATCATTCCTCATTCTCTCGTAATATCATTCCCTCATTTCGCATTCTACATTAAATCATCTTCTCATTTTCAAATTAACTCATCTTCAAATTTTCAAATTCTAGCAAGCTGAAATGAACCCCCTCCTCGATACTCCAATAGAATTTTTAAAAGGCGTTGGACCTCAAAGAGCTCAATTGTTGCAATCAGAGTTGGGAATTTTTACGTTTAAAGAATTACTTGAGCATTATCCTTTTCGGTATTTAGATCGTTCGACTTACCACAAAATCAAAGACTTACCTTATGTTGACAATTACGTTCAAATCAAAGGTGTAATACAATCAATTAAAGAAATTGGAACTGGGAGAGGTAAAAAAATGTTTGCGCGCTTTTCAGATGAAACCGGTTCGATTGATTTAGTTTGGTTTCAAGGTTTTCAGTGGATTAAGCCAAACCTGAAATTAAACACTGAATATCAAGTCTTTGGTCGTGCTAAAATCTATGGTAGCTCGTGGAATATCCCACATCCAGAATTGACTTTACTTTCGGAAATAACAAATAAATCGGGACTTCAAGCATTTTATAACAGCACTGAAAAACTCAATGCAAAAGGTTTACATTCGAAAGGAATTGAAAAACTTGTTGGTGCTTTATTACCGCAATTAAAAGGAAAATTATCGGAGAATTTACCAGATTGGATGTTGCATGAACATCATTTAATTTCCAGAGAAGCAGCTCTTTTTGCTATCCATTTACCAGATTCAGAACAGATTGCTTCCAAAGCACGCTTTCGATTAAAGTTTGAAGAATTGTTTTTTCTACAACTGGAAATGTTACTTCGAAAAGAGAATACGGGTAAAAAACTCAAAGGGTATGTCTTCGAAGAAGTTGGAAATCACTTCTCTGATTTTTATGAAAATCACCTGCCTTTTCAACTTACAAATGCTCAAAAACGGGTCATTAAAGAAATTCGTAAAGACTTCTTAACAGGCAAACACATGAATCGTTTGTTGCAAGGCGATGTTGGAAGTGGGAAAACGTTGGTCGCACTTTTGACGATGTTAATTGGGATTGGAAACGGTTTTCAAGCTGCGATTATGGCACCAACAGAAATACTTGCCAATCAACATTTTATTGCCATCAAAGATTTTTTGAGTGAAATGAACATCAAAGTTGGCTTACTTACTGGTTCTGTGAAAAAGAAAGATCGTGTTTTAATTCACGAGCAATTAATGAATGGTGAAATGGATATTTTAGTTGGAACACATGCTTTGTTGGAAGATGTCGTACAATTCAAAAATCTTGGAATTGTTGTAATCGACGAACAACATCGTTTCGGTGTAGCGCAGCGAGCAAAAATGTGGCGCAAAAACATCAATCCTCCTCACGTTTTGATTATGACAGCAACACCAATTCCTAGGACACTTGCAATGACTTTTTATGGAGATTTAGATGTTTCTGTTATTGACGAATTACCACCGGGAAGGAAACCAATTTCAACGATTCATAAATTTGAAAGTTATCGCATTCGTTTGTTTGGATTCATGAAGGAACAAATTGCACTTGGTCGACAAATCTACGTTGTTTACCCGCTTATCAAAGAATCTGAAACGTTGGATTTTAACAATTTAACTGAAGGATTTGAAGCTATTTCGCGTTCGTTTCCTAAACCACAATATCAAGTTAGTATCGTTCATGGACAAATGCGACCAGAGGACAAAGATTTTGAAATGCAACGCTTCATTAAAGGGGAAACACATATCATGGTAGCCACAACAGTTATTGAAGTGGGTGTGAATGTGCCAAATGCTTCTGTAATGGTAATTGAAAGTGCTGAACGATTTGGTTTGTCACAGTTACATCAATTACGAGGACGTGTTGGACGTGGCGCGGAAAAATCATATTGTATTCTAATGACAGGCGACAAGATTTCGAAAGAATCTATTAAGCGTATGGAAATAATGGTACAAAGCAACGATGGATTTGAAATTTCGGAAGTGGATTTGCAGTTGCGCGGTCCAGGTGATTTGATGGGTACACAACAAAGTGGGGTTTTAGATTTAAAGATTTCGAACCTTGCTCGCGATGGTCAAATTGTTACATTAGCTAGAGAAGCAGCAAAAAAACTCCTAGAAGAAGACCCTCAATTTTTACTCCCTGAACATCAATCGTTGAAAGAAGCTATTCGAATAATCTTGAAGAAAAAACCAAATTGGGGAAGGATTGCTTAGAAAATTATAAATGTTACAAATCATCAGCTTTATAGAGTTCAGTCAGTGCTTTGAGAATTATTTCATCTACAGTTTTTGTATAGAGGTTTAGGTTTTCAAAAAACTTGATGTCTGATTTGGTTATTTTACCAGATGCTTTTGTTTTTTCATAAAGTTCTCCAATATTATAAATATCAATTCCATTCTTATTCCCTATTCCTTGAGTCCAACTAATTTTATATTGCAAACCTTTAAAAATTAGTTTATATTCTGTTTTTGATAAAAAAATAATCTCAATTTGCGCATTGATTTCACTTCCCGTTGTTTTTTTTCTCAGTAGTTCAATTATGACTGGCCTCCAAAAAATTTCTCCACTCTTGGTTAAGGTAAATCCAGGAATGATTTTTAAGGTATCATTGCATTTAGGAACATTAAAAATAAGACCATTAAAATAAATATTTAGGATTACTGATTTATAAATCCCAGAGCTCTTAGTTGTAAATTGATTAGCATAATCTGATGTGTTTTTATAAATTGGGTAACCAAAAAAATACTTACTCAAACAATTTTTAGTATTATCTAACTTATGCTCAAATGTATAATATGCCATTCCATTTTTCATTGGAATTTCAGGCAATTCTTGTGAAAATGAAAAGTTAAAAGAGATTATAAAGGAAATTACAAAATTTGAGATTAAAAAATTCTTCATTTTATGCAATTTTCAGAGATTAAAAAACAAATATAACAACTTTGTTATAAGGAAAAGTAATTTTCAATGAGAATTTTGTTAAATGCACAAAATAAGGAATGAGGATGTAATGAAATTATTCGGAAAGAATGTGCAAAAAATCAGATTATCGAAAGGATATACACAAGAATATCTAGCTGAAGAAGCCAACATTTCCCAAGTACAAATTGCTCGTATTGAATCAGGAAAATTAAATACCTCAATTTCCACATTAGTGGCATTATCAAATGCATTGAAAGTTGATGTTGGAGAGTTCTTTAAAGAAAAAACAGTGTAAAAAAGAGAATCTTTAATAATTTTCGCAACTTAAACTATTAGGTTACAATCAAACATAAAAATCAATAGAAATTGTAAGAAAAACCATTTTCAAAAGTTATATCTTTGTAACATATCTTAAAGTCATGCAAACTTTCACAATCAAAATAAACGAGCGCAGTAAAGCAGGAATTGCTTTAAAAAAAATGTTGGAAATTTTAGAAACGCAACCTGGTGTTCAAATTGTGGAGGAGGAAAGAAGTCCATACAATCCAGAATTTGTAAAAAAAATTAAAGCTGCTGAAAAGCAGAAAGGAATCGTTATTGACACAAATGATATATGGGGAAGTTTAGGGTTATAATCGCTGAAAATGCCATTAATCAAAAATAGAACTTTTAGTAAATACTGATTAATAATAACAATTTTGAAATTATTGATTTTAGCCACAGAACTGAAATAAGTGACTTTTTAAGATTTTGATTCATTCAACTGTCAAAGTCTAAAATCCAATTTCAGCAAGGAGTTAATCACTCCACAAAAAAATGCTTGACCCATTTATTATCGTATTTAAAAGACAAATTTTAAAGAAAAAATAGACAACTATTGAATTTTTACTTGTCAGTTTAATAATTAAAATTAATTTTGTTTAGAACTATTCTAAATAATGAAACACATTCAACATTTCTCTGAAAATTCTCTCCCACAATTCACTTGTGAAGGTTGCTCTTGTGAGAAAAAGAAGAAATGTTGTAAGAAATACAAAACAAAAGGAGAACCTTGTAAAAAATGTCCGAAATTTGACTAATTAAGTCATGAGATTAGTTTGTTTGTTTTTCCTTTTATCCTTTTCAAATTTGTTTTCACAATCGAATGAGAAATCTATACTAACACAATTAATTGGTACAGAAATCAGTTTCTCCTATCGAACAAGAGAAGTTTTTCACGGGTTTTCTTACTCGCAGCAATACAAAAAAACGTTATTTAGTACAGGACTTAATCTTGGTATAAAATCATCTTATTCACAAGGTTCAATTTTCCCTCAAATTCATTTAAAATTCGCCTATTTACCTGTTGTAAAACAAAATTCAAAAACACAAAATACACTATTTTTTGGTCCACAAATTCAACTAAAATCAGCTATTCAACGCGTCTCAAAACTTCATTCTTACTCTGATTTATTAATTGGTTATGATTTATCTTACGGTCAAAAATGGCGTTTTTATCATTCGATAAGTTGTGGCCCGTATCTCGAAGTCTTTAAAAATGAGTTTAGCCAAACTTACTTCGTGAGCTCTCTAAACTTTCACCTAACTTTTGGTTTGAATTATGCGTTTTAGCTGCTCCTTATTCATAATTACAATAATGCTATTTTCTTGTCAAAAAGGTGAACCATACACTGATATAGAAGTAATTGGTCATGCTGGAATGGGTTTAGATATGAGTAATTCCATTTATCACGACAACTCATTAGAAGGAATTGAATTAGCACTTTCAATATCAGGTTCGGATGGTGTTGAAATGGATGTTCAACAAGATAAAGATGGAACACTTTGGCTTTTTCACGACGAGAGTTTAGATGAAGCAACAACAGCAACTGGTTGTATTGCAGACAAATCCACGACAGAATTGGAAAATGTTCGCTACAAAAGTTTACACAAAGAGCAATTATTAAAATTGAGTGAATTAAATTTTGATAAATTTCAGTATAAAAGTCTGTTTCTTGACCTTCGTTTTTATCAAAGTTGTTCGAAGAGTTATGCAGATGGATTGAAATTTAAAAATGCATTATTGGATTTGCAAATACAAACAATCGACAACCTGTATTTGATAATTCCTAGTGCAACTTATTTACCTGTTTTTGAAGCTGACTTCAGGGTTTTGTATGCAAACGACAACTTTGAAGATTGCTTTTATGTGTTAAATCAAGATTCGTTGGTTAAAGGAATCGTTATCCGAAATCAGAACATAAACGGTTCACAAGTTGAAACGCTAAAATCATTGGATAAACGTGTTTATATCTTCGAAATGCGTTCGCCAAAAGGAATTAAATCAGCACTTAAGAAATATCCAACAGGAATAATAACTGATGATTTACGTGCAGCGATTATTCAAAAAAGAAAATAACTAATCCTTTATAAAACTCATCACTTCAACTCCTGATTTCAAGTAATAAACTCCAGGTTTTAAGCTTGAAACATCAATAGAAGTATTTATTTGGTTTAAAACTCCTTTTTTCAATAGTCTGCCTTGTTGATCGCACACTAGAAATTCATTACCTAGAAAAGCTTCAGTTCTAACAATTAAATTCGATGAAGTAGGATTTGGATAAAGTTGAAATGAAGCCTTCGATTGTTCAGCAACATCGCCTAAGAAAATCACACAAGCTTCTTCTTGCTCAAAGGATGAACTAAACAATTCCATCATCGCATCATAAACAGTTATCTCGCCGCTTGTCAATAAAGTATCATCGTAATTAGTGAAACTTCCATTTTCGATTTGATAACCAACATCAAATAGGCAACTTTCTGCGAGAAAGTCTAAATTATTATCCAAAGAATCGATAATTGCAACAGCAAAGTGTTTATCAAATAGTCCTAATTGTTTAACTCCATAAACTGGTCCGTTGTTTAAAACCGAAACGTTGTGATTTGTATTTTCAACCATCATATTTGCTCTTCCAAAAATAGAAGCATCAAATTGAACAGCACCCGAAGAATTAATTTTCACAAAGCTACCATAAGAAAAACTCGAACCACAAAGTCCAAAATCACCATCAGAAAACTTGGATAGTTTTGGGAAAGCATAAAACTCTTGGTCTTCATCAAAATAACGTTTTCCCCAGATGAAATCACCGAAAAAATCAGTTTTAATAAGATTTGCAGACTGGGTAAAACAACGAATTAACAATCCATCTGTTGCAATTATTACATCATTAAAAATACTTGGCTCACTGAAACGTTTTAACCAAACCAAATTTCCGTTTACGTCTGTTTCAAAAATAAAACCTCGGTAATTTTCACCACCATAATTTGTTGTGCCAACTGCAACAAAATTACCATCTTCTTTTTCTTTTATTGCTGCTAATTCCTGAAAATCAATTGGTAAATCACCTTCGTGATAAAAGTTTTTAGACCATATTTTCGATCCATCCACATCTAATTTCATTAAAAAAGCGCTTTTGTTTTTTACAGTCCCTGCAATTAACAACAAACTATCAGAAGTAAAAATCACATCATTTGCTGAGAAAATGTCACCACTGTTATCCCCTAAAGATTTTTTCCAAAGCTCATTTCCATTTTTATCTAATCTCAAACAAGCCGCTCCAAAATCATTTTGTAAAGGATTTAACATTTTTCCAACCACGACAAAACTAGAATCGGGAAGCTGAATAACACGATTAAAAGCAAAACTATTATTGAAAGTGCAGTAAGGTTTTGACCAAAGTTGTTGCCCAATTGAATCACACAACATCACAAATGGAATGGTATTATTTTGATCATATTCAATTGTACCAACCACCACAAATCCTCCTCCAAAAGTTGGATATATGTCCGTTGCAGGTGCATTATAATCAGGTAAGAAATAACGCTGAGATACTGATTGTAAACTTTGAGCCCAAGAAAAAGATGATAGAAACAAAAATAGAATTGAGGTGATTTTTGTTTTCATAATAAAGGTTTTAAAGGTAAAATCAATTCCAAAAATCCCAGGTAATGCCGATTTTAATTTGTGTGTTTGGCATTGTATATCCTTGAATAATTGATGTTTCTCTATTAGACCAAAAGTAAGCGAAATTGTCTGCTCGCACAAAAAAATGGAAGGTTTCTACTTCAAATGAACTGAAAAAAGAGGCGTTGAATAAGGTTTTTTGATACGGATTGGTGGTTGAAGAAGTTAAATCAAAAACAGATAAATAAGGTAGATAAGCTGTACTACGAAACTTGGAATGTAAAGAAATATCAAATCCACAAGCAAATTTCAATTTCTTCGCTTTAAAAATTCCACCGTGAAACATGAGTCGTGCGTTCAATTGATGCATTGGAATGACTCTAAACTCCTCTTTGGTGCTGTTAAAAACATAAGATGGTAAAAAATGAATTTGTTTGAAATGAAATGGTTTTTGAATTCCTACTTGGTGAAAAATCCCGGATGAAATAGCTAAATCGTTTCTCCACGTAAGCTGTAAGTTGTCAAAAAAGTAATTGTCTTTGTAATTAATTAACGAATAATACACTTCCAATCCTTTGTTATCCTTGATGTCTTTTAAACTAATTTTAAATTGTTGTCTTTTTTGTAATTCCAAATCCGCTAATTGATAAGAAGCATTATTCCCAAAAAAATGACGTTGAAAAAGTTCTGGATAGGTGTAATTTAGTTGATGATTTAATTCTAGAACTCCTCTAAAAATAGGTACAGCAATGCTAGTCGAAACGTCAAAACCTCTCCCCGCTCCTACTAGATTTAAACTTCCTCGATGCTTCATTTTATAGTCTTTCCACTGAAAAGCTATTTGCTCAAAAATCCCTAATTCAGTAGTGTCACGCCTCATTGCAAAAGCTTCATACTTCCAAAAATCAAGATTTGCACCTGCTTCAAAACTCAAGGATTTATTTTTCACTAGTACTGAAAGAGAATTGTTGAATCGATTAATAAACAATGTGTCATTCGTAGAGTTTGTATCTATGTAAATCGCTGGATAAATATTAATTAAACTATCATCTTCAGCATAAGTTCGTTCTTGACTGCTGTATTGATTTACTAATTGCAAGCGCAAAAAATTAACTGAATCTCCAGCTAATCTCAAGTGATTTTTCAAATTCAATAAACGATTTTGAGTTGTTGATCGTGCATTTTCTTTTTTAACAGAAATTAAACTTGGTGCAAAATCATTTATTAGTGAATCATTTTCAATTCCACCATTCCAAGCACTTGATTCATTGGTATATAACCCTGAAAAAAGAAAAGTGTGAATTTTACCAATTCTCCCAATTTTCAAATCGTATGCGTTATTTTGAAGTGCAGAATTTCTGTAAAAACCTGCCGTTTGATTCCTTTTTATGGCCGCATTAACAATAAAATTGTACTTAAACGCTTGCTGATAATTGAAATTTAAAAGTTGTGTTCCTTGCGTTCCAAACACATACGAAAAGCCAATATGCGGTAAAGCAGTGAAGTATAATTGATTGTTAATTGTTGGAGTTGAAAACAGAATTCCTTTTTCCTGATTTAAGTAAAAACGAGCATCAAGGAATTGAAAATTTTGGAAATTATTAGTGGAAAAGGAATTGGGATAAACCAATGAAATTCGATCAACAGAATCGAGTGAGCCACCTGTTTTGTATGAAATTTTTAAAGAATCAAGCTGAATCGACGCGTCCGTTTGACTCCAAGAAATCAAAGGAATTGCAAGGACAAAAAACAAGGCTAAAAGCTTATTCATACAACAAAATTAACAAAAAAAAGGGGCATTAAGCCCCTTAAAAATATTAGTGATTCAACTAATTATAATTTGTTTATATGTAATTGTAAACCTGATTTTAAATTTGCTGCTTTGTTTTTGTGAATAATATTTTTCTTAGCCAATTTATCCAACATTGTTACTACTTTAGGGAATAAAGTTTCAGCTTCTTTACGATCTTTTATCTCACGTAATTTACGGGCTGCATTACGAGCTGTTTTGTGTTGGTATTTGTTCAACACTCTTTTAGACTCGTTAGAGCGAATACGTTTGATAGCTGATTTATGATTTGCCATTTGTTTATTATTTAATTTTCTTGTTAATATTTAAATATTTTAAAGTAGCCCATAGGAGAATCGAACTCCTGTTAACAGGATGAAAACCTGACGTCCTAACCACTAGACGAATGGGCCAAAAAAACCGCTAACTAACGGGTTTGGTAGCCCATAGGAGAATCGAACTCCTGTTACCAGGATGAAAACCTGGCGTCCTAACCACTAGACGAATGGGCCAAAATGTCAATCTCCCTTTAAATTTAGGAGTGCAAATATAGAATGATTTTTTTTAAGAGCAATAAATTCTTAATAATTTTTTAAAAAAAATCATTGTCATCATTACTCATCTTAAATCCTAGACGTTTTGCAGTTTGCATTTTCAATGATTCGCCGATGTATTGAATTTGAGCAACAGAAACTTCACTGTAATATTCAAAAGGTGGAATATATAAATCAAATTGCAAAGCATACGCAAAAACCATTTGCACAATCACTCCAATTATTTGGTCGTCTAACAATAAATGCTGTGGGTCGCGAAAATGAGCACCAATTGCACCTTTTCCTTCTATCATAAAATGACGTTCGTGATTAATGAAAATACGAGCTATTAAATATCCTCGATCATCTAAACGATTTTGAAGAAAGGATTCTGCTAAGAAATTATAGACATTGATAATTCCAAAATAGCCATTGTTTTCATTTTTACTGAAATAATTTGTTCCCCACAACGGATTATTATCTGGTAGGCGGAAAACATTTTGATGCAGATTGAATACAAGCACATCGCTTCCAATATAAACGTGAATCTCAAATTTACCTTTATCTACAAAACTTAATCGAATTCGTGGGTCAGTGATTGATTTTTGCAAAGTATCCAACTCAATTTTTATCTTTTCTTTGAAAGATATAAAAACCTTCTCACAATCATCAGCTATGTCTTGTTTCAATGCTGATTTATCTAACAACAACTTCAAAAGTTGCGTTCTATTCGCTTCAAGTGGATCTTTTGCCATTTTATAAATATTTCTTCAAAAATAAGTTTTAAGCAGACTTAAATTTCTTATCAAATGTTAAAATAAAGGATTTAAAAAATTAATTCAAGGTTAAAACATGGTTAATCAACCAAAAAATACGATATTTGAAAAATAAATTTTGAGATAAACTTTCGATGGCTTGTCTAAAATTATAGAAATCAATGAAAAAGCGAATTTGGTTTATTATTAATCCTATTTCTGGCGTTCGTCGTAAAGATGATATTCCTGGTTTGATTCGCGAGTATCTTAATTCTGATTTATTTGAATTTGAAATTAAGTACACCCAACACAAAGGCCATGCTGTTGATATAGCAAAAGAAGCTGTTGAAAGCAAAATAGACGTTGTTTGTGCAGTTGGTGGTGATGGGTCAGTTCACGAAGTTGGAATTAGTTTAATTGGCTCAGCAACTAAATTAGCAATTATTCCAATTGGTTCAGGAAACGGTCTAGCAAGAAGCATGAATATTCCACTTACAATTTCGAAAGCTATTGAATGTATTAATGACATGTGCGAAATTCAAATGGATACAGTACTTGTTAATGACACACCGTTTCTTGGTGTAGGTGGTTATGGATTAGATGCTGTAATTGCAAAAAAATTCGACCAAGACAAAAAACGTGGTTTTAAAACATATGTAAAACACGTTTTAAAAGAATTTTTTAAATATAACCCCATTAATATATCCATAGACACCAATGGACAAATAAAGAAAATGCCTATTGTTTTGTGCACAATTGCCAACACTTCAGAATTCGGAAATGGATTTGTCGTTTCTCCAAAATCTGATGCTACGGATGGAAAGATTGAGCTATTTATTCTTAAACCTTTCTCATTTTGGAGAACACCAGCAATTATTTATCAGTTTTTTACGAAAAGGTCACACAAATCTCAATTTGCCGAAGTTATTTCATTTCAAAAAGCAAGAATTAATCTTTCTCAGCAAATAGCACATTACGACGGTGAACCTGTGGATGTTAGAAGTGAATTAAATGTTCAAGTGGTACCAAAAAGTCTCCACATATTAATAGGTAGAAAATAACATGTCCTTTATCGAAACAGATTTAAGTACTTTCTTAGAGGTATTTAAAAATTTAGAAGCAACAACAAAACCGCTTTGGGGAAATATGTCTGCACAAAGAATGGTTGAACACTTAACAGATGGCATTAATATGTCACGTGGTTTAGGAGATCATAAATTAGCAGTTCCAGAGGAGAAAGCAGAGCAGTTAAAGCAATTTTTATATACTGATAAACCGATGGCTCAAAATATACAAGTTCCATTTGCTTTACCTGATACCGCTTTAAGAAATGCTGATTTAGACGATGCAATTGATGAATTTACAATCACTTGGGTTGATTATGAAGAGGAACAAGAATTAGAACCTGAAAAATTAGCTGTCCATCCTTTTTATGGAAATCTTACTCGCGAGGAATGGTTGAAAGTTCACGCTAAACATTTCACGCATCATTTCAAACAATTCGGTTTAATGGAATGAATCCTCTGTTGATATCAGCAATTTTAGGTTTACTTTTAGGAACCTTGAATTACCTTTATTTCAGAAAAAAAGGCTACACTTCTTATGGCCAACTCTACTTAAGTATCATTGCTTACTTCGGTTTTTCTTTGTTGTTTTTGAAGTATTTACTGTAGAAATTTAAATAATTCTGTGAGCAATCATCGTATCTTTGTGTCTTCAAATTAAAAAAATATGATTTCTGTAGATGCTTTAGCGGTTGAGTTTAGTGGCTCCGTGCTTTTTAGTGATGTTTCGTTTGTGATTAATGAAACGGACAAAATTGCATTGATGGGAAAAAATGGTGCTGGAAAATCAACGATGCTCAAAATTCTTGCAGGTATCAATAAACCTACTCGTGGAAGTATTTCAGCTCCAAAAGATGCTGTGATTGCTTACTTACCTCAGCATTTGTTGATGGAAGATAATTGTACGGTTTTCGAAGAAACGTCCAAAGCTTTTCAATCTATTTTTGCGATGCGTGACGAAATCGAAGCGATTAATCACGAGTTGACAGTTCGAACAGACTACGATTCCGACGATTATATGAAATTGATTGAACGCGTTTCTGAAATCAGCGAAAAGTTTTATTCCATCGAAGAAATCAATTACGACGGCGAAGTTGAGAAAGCTTTAAAAGGTTTAGGTTTCGAAAGAGAAGATTTCACACGATCAACAACCGAATTCAGTGGTGGATGGAGAATGCGCATCGAATTAGCGAAAATATTGTTGCAAAAACCCGATTTGATCTTATTAGATGAGCCCACGAATCACTTGGACATCGAATCTATCCAATGGTTAGAAGATTTCCTAGTGAACAATGCCAAAGCGGTGGTAGTCATTTCTCACGACAGGGCTTTCGTCGACAACATTACCAATCGCACGATTGAAGTGACGATGGGAAGAATTTACGATTACAAAGCAAAATATTCGCATTACCTAGAGCTTCGAAAAGAACGTCGTTCACAACAACAAAAACAATACGAAGAGCAACAACGATTTATAGCTGATACAACCGAGTTTATTGAGCGTTTTAAAGGAACATATTCGAAAACAAATCAAGTGCAATCGCGTGTTCGTATGTTGGAAAAATTAGATATTATCGAAGTGGACGAAGTTGATTCTTCTGCTTTGAGATTGCGCTTTCCTCCAACGCCACGTTCAGGGAATTATCCTGTGACTGTTAGCGATTTGAGTAAAAAATACGACGACCATGTCGTTTTTAAAAATGCTTCCATGACCATTCAACGTGGGGAAAAATTGGCTTTCGTTGGTAAAAATGGTGAAGGAAAATCGACAATGATTAAAGCTATCATGAAAGAAATTGATTTTGAAGGTTTATGCGAAGTTGGACACAACGTACAAATTGGTTATTTCGCTCAAAATCAAGCATCGTTATTAGACGAAGACATGAGTGTTTACGACACAGTTGACAACATTGCGGAAGGCGACATTCGGACAAAAATCAGAGATATCTTGGGTGCTTTTATGTTTGGTGGCGAAGCTGGCACGAAAAAAGTGAAAGTGCTTTCAGGAGGAGAAAAAACACGTTTGGCAATGATTAAATTATTGTTAGAACCAGTAAATCTATTGATTCTCGATGAGCCAACGAATCATTTGGACATGCGCACCAAAGACATCATCAAAGAAGCATTGAAAGAATTTGATGGGACTTTGATTCTTGTTTCCCACGACCGTGATTTCTTAGATGGTTTGGTAACAAAGGTTTTTGAATTTGGAAACAAACGCGTAAAAGAACATTTCGAAGACATCAAAGGTTTCTTGGCATTGAAGAAAATGGAGAATTTAAGAGAAATTGAGAAAAAGTGAAAAGTTGAAAGTTATTGTGATAAAATTTTGTCTGCCACGTTTTTTTTTTGTGAATTACTTGCTTTAATATAAGGTGAATTTAAGTTTTAAAGACAAATTTATTCTCTTTTAGATGCGTTTATGGTTAATTGCTTTTACTTCAAATCTATTTATATAATAAATGACGTGATTGAAAATCCATCTGGTATAATGCCAAGATAGTTTTCAACGAGTAGTTTATCCGACTTCGGTATAATTGAATGTCTCCAAAAAAATCCTCAAAAAAAGAAGACTTCAAACGATATTTTAGAAGATGTGAACTCATTAAACTTTTAAAGTTAGATAAAAACACTTTTGATTTTTTCGATTGAAACGTCAAAAATAAGAGATTTCAGGTAATCCATTTACAACCTTAATTAATGCGCAACCTATCCAACTAATCAAGAAAAAGCAAGTGAAAATCGGTTCATGCCTATTGAATGAATTCACAAAATCTTGAATAATTGTGATCTACATTGATTGATTTCCTATTTTTGTTTAAAACTAAACGAGAGTGGAAAAAATTATTTGTGGAATTCAACAAATGGGAATTGGCGTTCCGAATGTTCAAGAAATTTGGGTTTGGTATCGTAAAATGTTTGGTATTGATGTGCGTATTTTTGAAGAAGCAGCTCCAGCACCTTTGATGATTAATTATACTGGAGGCCGAGTTCAAGAAAGAACCGCAACTCTTGCGCTAAGTATGGATGGAGGCGGTGGCTTTGAAATTTGGCAATACACAAGTCGCAATACAGAAAAAGCAACATTTGACATTCAGTTGGGTGATTATGGCATGTTTTCTTGTAAAATTAAATCACGAGATGTCCTAAAGTCTTACGCTTACATGAAACAAAATGGTGCCAACTTACTAAACGTACCAACAAAAAATCCAGCAGGAGAACTCTCCTATTTTGTGCAAGATCCAAACGGAAATATATTTCAAGTAATTGAAGGAAAAGACTGGTTTACTAAAACAAATCATCCTTCAAATTGTGGTGGCGTTGGAGGTACAATCATCGGTGTATCTGACATAGAGAAGTCTTTGGTGCTTTATAAAGAAATACTTGGTTATGATAAAATTGACTTTGATGTCACGGGGGAATTCGATGACTTACATGCTCTAAATGGTGGTAAAAATAAATTCCGAAGAATCCGTCTATCACACAGCAAAGAAAGAATTGGTGCTTTCGCCAAATTACTTGGGCCAACGGAAATTGAATTAGTACAAGCTATCGATCGAAGTGATTGCCGAAAAATATTTGAAAATAGATTCTGGGGTGATTGGGGTTTTATTCACTTGTGTTTTGATATTCAGGGAATGGAACTATTGCGAAAAGAATGTGAAGCTAAAGGATTTCCATTTACAGTTGATAGTTCTGATACTTTTGATATGGGAGAAGCTGGTGGAAGATTCTCATACATTGAAGATCCAGATGGAACACTCATTGAATTTGTGGAAACGCACAAAGTTCCAGTTATCAAAAAAATCGGTTGGTATATTAATTTAAAAAATAGAAAACCTGGGAAATTTCTTCCAACTTGGATGTTAAAAGCCATGGGTTTAAATCGTGTAAAATAGTATTTTGAAAAACTCAATCCTTATTATTTTACTTTGTTCTTACTTGATTTCATGTACGAAAGAGGTTAATATTGATATTCCAGGATATAAAGCTGAATTAGTCGTAGATGGTAATATTGAAACGGATGGTTATCCTGTAATCCTTTTGTCGAAGTCGGTAAATGTGTATGCTGAATCGTATGCAGAATCATACATTGAGTCTTTTGTGGCTGATGCAGAAGTTAAAATTGTAGTAAATGGAGATACTACATTATTAGAATATCGATTGCTTAATGAATTTCCTGAATCAACACAAAAAAAATTCGCCGAAATGTTGCGTATCGAGTTCGATGAAGTGCAGCAATTACCTATAAAAATCTATTCTTCATTCACTTTAAAAGGTGAAGTTGGTAAAAACTATGAGTTGATTATTTTATTTAAAGGAAAAACATACACCGCCGTAACTTCAATTTTACAACCAACAACATTAAATTCATTACAATGGGTTTTGGAGGATGGCTCAGATGAATATGGGCTAATTAAAGCGAAACTAACTGACCCAATAGGACAATTTGATGCTTATAAATATGATTCAAGAAGGATTAATACACTCGCTAATGGAAAGCCTTTAGATTATACATATAGAAATGGAAATGGTGGAGGTAGAATTTTCAGAGATCGTTATTTTGATGGATTAACCATTGATTTAACTTTTAAAAATCCTCAAAAAAAGAAAGATAGTACTATCAACGATGACTTCAAGCGTTACTTTCGAAGAGGCGATTCAGTACTAGTTAAACTTTCAAAGTTAGATGTAAACACTTATGATTTTTTTCGATTGAAACGTGAACAATTAGAGAATTCAGGTAATCCATTTGCAACCCCAATTAATGCAAAGACAAACATTAGCGGTGGAGCTTTAGGAATTTGGGCAGGCTTTTCTCCAGCATATCATGTAGTTTATTGTATGGAGTAACGTAAAATAGCAATTGTCTGTGAGCATCGCTACGGAAAAAAAACAGAGTCAAGTTTTTAGTGCACAAAAGAAAAAAAGCAAAAATAAATCTAGCTCAAACCTACCATTTTAGCTTGTTTATAAATATGAGCTAAAGCCGATTAAACTTAATTTCTAAAAACAACCTTTCGGTAAATAATGGCTATTACCATTGAATTCAAAGTAGAATATACAATCAATGCTAATAAAGTAATAATCAATGTAAATTTAGCGCTGTACATAGCTCTTGAATTCGCCATCACATCACGCCTAATTTCTTGAGGATTCTTATTTTCCATCGCTGGATTTGATGTTTGAATATCTTTAATTGTTTTAGGATTTGACAACCTAAATTCTATTTCTTGGATTTTTTTTTCGTTAAATTCAGGGTAGATTTTCTCGTAATATAAATACAAAAATACACTGACAATCAACGTATAAGGTACGCCAGCCAACATTCCATTTTTGATGTCGTTCAATAAATTACTTTCATCCTCTTTGCGTTTCAATTGAAAAAGTGAATATGCAATTGCAGCAGTCAATAAAAACATATTGATAAATACAAAAATCTTGATGTCATCAACCGAAAAATTAATAGCTAACCCAAACATTTTCAACACAATCCAAAGAAGTGCTGCACCAATTCCAACTTTAACAGGAAGCTTCATTAGCTATTCATTGAAATCAAAAATTCTTCATTTGAAATCGTATTTTCCATATGAGATTTCATGAATTCCATCGCTTCAACTGGGTTCATATCAGCGATAAATTTACGAATCAACCAAATGCGTTGTAACACATCTTTTCCAACTAATAAATCTTCTCTTCTTGTTCCAGAAGCAGTGATGTCAATTGCTGGATAAATTCTTCTATTTGAGATTTTACGATCCAACTGTAACTCCATATTACCTGTTCCTTTAAATTCCTCGAAGATTACCTCGTCCATTTTTGAACCAGTTTCAGTTAATGCTGTTGCTAAAATTGAAAGGGAACCACCATTTTCAATTTTACGAGCAGAACCAAAGAAACGTTTTGGTTTATGAAGTGCGTTTGCATCTACACCGCCCGAAAGTACTTTACCAGAAGCTGGTGAAACGGTATTATAAGCACGTGCTAAACGTGTAATTGAATCTAATAAGATACAAACATCGTGACCACATTCAACCATACGTTTTGCTTTTTCCAAAACCATGTTTGCAACCTTTACGTGACGTTCAGCTGGTTCATCAAAAGTAGAAGCAATTACTTCCGCTTTCACGCTACGAGCCATATCTGTCACCTCTTCCGGACGTTCATCTATCAATAAAACAATCAAATAAGTTTCAGGGTGATTGGCTGCAATTGCATTCGCAACATCTTTTAACAGCATTGTTTTACCAGTTTTCGGTTGTGCAACGATCATTCCACGTTGACCTTTTCCAATTGGTGCAAATAAATCCATCACACGAGTAGAAAGTGTTTCTTGCTTGTGACCTGTCAATTTGAATTTCTCAGAAGGAAAAAGTGGTGTTAAATATTGGAAAGGTACACGGTCACGAATATAAGATGGGTGTCTACCGTTGATTGATTCTACTTTTACCAACGGGAAGAATTTTTCACCTTCTTTTGGAGGACGAATCGTTCCTTTGACTGTATCCCCTGTTTTCAAACCAAACAATTTAATTTGATTTTGAGAAACATAAATATCGTCTGGAGAAGGTAAATAGTTATAATCCGAGGATCTTAAAAATCCATATCCGTCTTGAATAACTTCCAAAACACCTTCAGCAGAAACGATTCCAACTAAATCGTAATTTTCTTCCGTTACTTTTTCCTCCGCACGATCATTAATCAAATTTGGATTGTAATTCGGGTTTGAGTTTAGATTTTGATTTGTGTTCTGATTCGGGTTTTGATTCGGATTTCTATGTTGATTCGGATTACGGTTTGGATTTTGATTCGGATTCAAATTCTCACCGTTTCCTTGTGCGTTCACATGCTCACCTTGTGTTCGATTATGAACAGGTTTATTTTGATGTTGTGGCTTTCTTTGGTTTGGATTTTGATTCGGATTAGTATTTTGATTTTCAGTAACTTCTTCCGTTGAGTCCGAAGCTATAAATTGACTTCTTTGTTTATTTTGATTTGGATTGTTACGATTTGCATTCAAATTTTGTTGATGCTTCGGATGTTGTGGTTTTTTCGGTTGAACTTCTTCAGTTGTCTCGCTATTTTCAACAGCCGTCTGCTCAACTGCTTTTACTTCAACTTCTTTCTCCTTTTCTATATTAGCAGGCTTTTCATCTTTTATAAATTCAATTTTATCCGATTTTTCCTCAAATAAAACAGGACTTTGTTCTTTTTCAGGAGCTTCAAGAATAACTGTTTTACGTTTTCTTTTTGCTCTATTATCCTCTTTCGCCTCAGCTGATTCCTCAAAAAGTGTTGGTGTTACTTTTTCAGCAACTTCAACTTTCTTTGAGCTTTCATTGGGTTTTTCTTCGCCAACTAATTTGTTAATTAATTCGGCTTTTTTGTAGTCGCTTGCGTTTTCAATTCCAACAGATTCAGCGATAACTCTCAGGTCTGAGATTTTTTTTGTCTCTAATGTTTTACGATCCATTTAGATTGTATAATTATTTTTGATTGGATAGGATTTCGATAGAAAACCTATTAGTAATAAAGAATTGACGCAAGTTTAACAAAAACTATTGATGTAACAATGAAAATTTTAAATTTCTATGTTTTTCTTTTCTTTTTCTTAGCAGCTGGAAATAGTATATTATTCAAGATCAATCTATAACCGGGAGAATTTGGATGTAAACTTAAATTGGTAACTGGATCTCCCACAAAATGTTGGTAATCTTCTGGATCATGTCCTCCGTAAAATGTCCAAGTCCCCTGCCCCATTTCGCCATGTAAATATTTTGCGGTTCCAGCGGCTTTATTTTCTCCTAAAATTAAGACATTAGACTTAATAAACTCTTTTCTGAAATCGGTAGTCTGTCCCATAAAACCGTTTATTACGTCAACATGGCATTGTGTCAACATTGTTGGTACTACATCCCATTTAGCAGAGAAATCAAATAATGTAAATTGATCTATGGGTTCAGTTATCAAACGATTATTACGTAAATCAGAACCATCAATATCTGAATATTCGTAGACCATTGGATTTTTGTCAATGTGAAAATCTTTAAAAGCAAAAGTTTGTGTAAAGTCCAATTTTTCCTGCGCTCTACTATCAGAAGGGTCACCATCAAAAACAGATTCACAAATATCCACTCCTTGTGCTGCCAAAGCTATATCAAAACTATCGGTTCCGCTACACATTGTGAAAAGAAATCCACCACCAAAGACAAAGTTTTTCAAATTCTTAGCAACTGCTAATTTAAGTTCTGAGACCTTTTTAAAACCAAGCATTTTAGCGTCACGTTCAGCTATCATTACTTGTTCCTGATACCAAGATTGATAGCGCGCATTACCGTAAAATTTTCCGAATTGACCTGTAAAATCTTCATGGTGTAAATGCAACCAATCGTATTTCGGCAACATTCCCATTACAATTGAAGAATCATAAATCTTATCGTATGTAATTTCTGCATATTCAAGAACTAGTGTAACAGCGTCATCCCAAGGTTGTTTATTTGGAGGAGTATAAACTGCTATTTTTGGTGCTTTTTCCAATTGAACTATTTCCATGTTTACCTCTGGGTCTGCGATTTGTGACCTTATATTGTTAACTTGGCCATCTGTTAAAATATCGTAACGAACTCCTCGAATAATTAATTCTTCTTCTATGGTTTTTAAATGTGGTATTAGAAATGAACCTCCGCGATAATTCAATAACCATTCGATAACTATTTCATTTTCAAGTGTCCAAAAAGCTATACCATAAGCTTTGAGATGATTGTTTTGCGCCTCATCCATTGGAACAAGAATCTGCGTTGCTTTTAATGGAACAACTAATAATAGAAAGAATGCGAAAAGTATGTTCTTCATATAGAAATTATATTTTTTAATCTGTTTTTATATTCATTATCACTTGTAAAATCAAAATTTTACTAACTATATCTCCGACCTTAAAATCATCAATCTTAACTTTAAACTTTAAACTTTAAACTTTAAACTCTTAACTCTTAACTCTTAACTCTTAACTTTTATCTAAAAAGGGCTATCATCGTTTCTATCACTTACAAAATCAATACCGTCTTTATCATCATCAATAGCGTCATTCATTTTACTTTGAAGAATCATTGTATTTTGAGATTGACCAAAAGCTGCAATACCATTTGACAAAGGATTTGCCTCTTCTAATGCTGGCATTTCGTGTAAATTCTCAAAACGAGCATATTCTGGAACGAATCTTAAACGCACTCTATCCAATGAACCATTTCTATGTTTTGCGATAATTATTTCTCCAATTCCATTAAATGATTGTCCATCCTCATCAGTTGTAATTCCATAATAATCTGGTCGATAAATAAAAGAAACAATATCTGCATCTTGTTCAATTGCTCCAGACTCACGTAAATCAGAAAGTTGCGGACGTTTGTCACCTCCCCTAGTTTCCACCGAACGACTTAACTGAGAAAGTGCGATTATTGGAACGTTTAATTCTTTTGCAATTTCTTTGATGGAGCGCGAAATAGTTGAAATTTCTTGTTCACGATTACCACCACCTTTGCCATCTTTTGCAGTCATTAACTGTAAGTAGTCAATAATTATCAACTGAATATCGTGCTGTGCTTTTAATCTTCGGCATTTAGCACGGAAGTCAAAAACTGATAAACCAGCTGTATCATCAATAAATAAAGGTGCGGCAGAAAGTTTAGTGATTCTTGAGTGCATTTGTTGAAACTCGTGATCTTTCAAATCACCTCTTCTTAATTTTTGGGCATCAATTCTCGCCTCACTCGCTATCAAACGTTTTACTAGTTGTACAGCTGACATTTCAAGTGAGAAAACAGCAACACCCATGTTGTAATCTACGGCGGTATTTCTTGCCATTGAAAGTACAAATGCTGTTTTCCCCATACCTGGACGAGCAGCAAGTACAATCATATCGGAACGTTGCCATCCTGATGTTAATTTATCCAAATCAAAAAATCCAGTTGGTACACCAGAAATTCCATCCGAATTTTGAGAAGCTTTTTCTATTTCTTGAATTGCCAAGCCAACAACGCTTGACAAAGTTGCAACTTGCTTACTCATGTTATTTTCAGCAATGGAAAACAAATCTTGTTCCGCAGCATTTAATAATTCAAAAACGTCTTTCGTTTCATCGAATGAATCACGAATTATTTCGCTACTTACACGAATGAGTTCTCTTTTTATGAATTTTTCTGCGATGATTCGTGCGTGAAACTGAATGTGGGCGGAAGATGCGACGCGACTTGTTAAAGACGAAATATAAGCAGCACCACCAGCAGCCTCTAATTCTCCATTTTTCATTAAACGAGCTGTAATTGTCACTAAATCAACAGGGCTAGTTGATGCAAAAAGTTCCTTAATTGTTTTAAAAATATATTGATGTTTCGGATCGTAAAAACTATTTTGATTTAGTATGTCAACAGTTTCATTTACTGCATTTCTTTCCAACATCATTGCACCCAGAACAACCTGTTCTGTTTCAATTGCTTGCGGCGGAATACGACCGATATCTCCTGTTAAAACAGAAGGGTTTTTTACTCTAGAAATTGGTTTACGATTACTTTCAGGTGTTTCCATTCAACAAATATACAAAAGAGAATTTGTTGCTCTCACCCCTTTTTGATTAGTTTATAAAAAGATGCTAATAACGATTATGAACAATTGTTAAGAAGTTAAGAATTTGTTTGTTTTCAACCATTGATTATTAAACTTTCTATCTTTTTGGTGAAATAATTTAGTCTTAAAAGCACCATAATCCCAAGAAGTAAATTAATACCTTTAATGGTTGTTGTTTCAATTCCATAAGTTTGAAATTCATTTATTTCATTCTTTGCCGATTGCTCAAACAACATAATCAGTTGACTTAAAAATCCTGAAAAATTAAGGAGAATTAAGGCTGATCCAACAACAATTAAACTCAACTTAAATATTCTTTTTGCATTTAAGTAACTTAATTTAAATTGCTTATTTTCAAAGTCTTTATCTAATTTAAAAATAAGAATTAATTGA
>JBILOX010000063.1:0-9191 GCA_044374225.1 Crocinitomicaceae bacterium
TATTGTTGCTAACAATTATTTAATAACAAGTTGTTAACATATCTAACGTTAAAGAAACTACAGTCTTACCGATTAAAGAGACTAGATGAACGTTTATGGGGATTGATTTATTATTTAGGGTGTTCTGTCGAATATTTAAAAATCGTTGCAAAACCCATTTCTCATGGTTAGCAAAAAAATTTAACTTCTTCATTTACAAGGATTAACTCCAGCGTTACATTTTTGCAGAGCCTCGATTAATGACTTTTGAAACGGTCGTATAGTATTATAATTTTACAACGCTCTATTTCTTAACGAAAAAGCTATTTCGCCTTTAAATTTCTTCCTCCGTGTTAATACTGATAATTACATCAAAATTTACTGCTTAGCTGATTTTCTTTTATTTATATCATAAATAAAGATATTTTTCAGAAATTGATACGTTTATTATAAAAATCATCTTGTTTTTACTGCTTTTATGGGTTGGTACTATAATTGAAATTGAGAGATTAAGTTACGAAAAATGAAGAAAAAACTAGCAGAAGAAATAAGTGAGATTATTGCCATTACGAAAGATGATGAGTCATTCTTGTCCAGTAAAATTGAACAATTGATTGAAGAGAGGAAAGCAAAGGAGGCTATCCCAAACCGAACAAGTGATATTTATTCTGTCTTTAAAGATTTTCTTCAATCTGATTTGCAATCAGAATACCTACCCATAAAAACCGGTTGGAGTAATGTTGATGCAGGTATTGGTGGATTTCGCCCCGGTGAATTTATTGTTTTTGGCGGAAGACCTGGAATGGGAAAAACAGTTGTTTTAATTGATTTAATTAGGAGAATTTCCTTGCACAATCCTGTATTGCTTATTTCACTTGAATTAACTGCTGTACAAATTTCAAATCGCATCATTTCAAGTGTTTTGGATTATGATTTACCACTTAAAGGGCCGGAAGATTTACGCAGAATCGACAAGGAAAAGATAAATTTTGTAAGTAATTATCTAGAAGTTATGCAACTTTCCATTTGCGAAACAACTTTTGATTCGATGTTTGCTTTAAAGTCTTATTGCGAAAAAATGGTGAAAGAAAAAGGCATTCGGGTAATTGCAATCGACTATCTTCAAATGCTTTCAAGTAATCGTTACCGACACAATCGCGAATTAGAAGTTAGTTATATCAGTCGTACCTTGAAAAAAATCGCTAAAGATTTAAATATTTGTATGCTTGTGACCTCTCAATTGAGTAGGTCTGTTGAAACACGCGGAGGAGATAAACGTCCACTACTCTCCGATTTACGAGAAAGTGGTGCAATTGAACAAGATGCCGATAAAGTAATTTTTGTTTATCGACCTGATTATTATGGTATTACAACAGATGAAGATGGCAACACCACAAAAGGTCAATTGGAATTACTTATGGTAAAAAACCGAACAGGTGCAATTGATCGTTTTTATTTTCATCTGACATTTCCTTCTTTGAAACTCGAACCTATGAAGGATATAAATACCCCTTTTGTTTTTGAGCGGAAACCATTTGTTGACCCAAAAGATGCTGATAGTCCATTTTAAAACTAAATGCCAATTTAAAACCAAAATAATACAAGCCGTTGATTGAAACTTATGAGTCGAATTTACTGAAATAGACTTGCGGTTGTGTTCCTGCAACCCACACTGTAAAATAGTCACTATTATAAGTGCTGTTTTACATGAAGCTACGCTTCATTGTAAATAAATCGAAGATAATCGTCAACGGCTTTTTTGTAAAATAGTATGAAGCAAAATAATCTTTTAGAACTTAAAGAAAAATATGGACCCATCTTCAGAAGGATATTACATTCAGGTTCATTCATAGATTATGCACCAACTGGTTTAACAAGTTTTGAACGCTATGCTTTAAACTTACTTTCTATTGACCGACCTAGTGATCTTTGTGCTTTTTTCAAAATCCATCATTTAGAATTAGAAAGTATCATTAATAAACCAAATTATATCACGTATCATTTGCCGAAAAAAAAGAATGGTATTCGAGCGATTAATGCACCAATTGGAAGGTTAAAAAATTTACAAAAAAAACTAAATCGCCATTTGCAAGGTGTTTATTCAAGTATAAAGCCCGATTCGGCCAAAGGATTTTTTTTACATAAAAAACACAGTAATTTAAAAGCAAATATTGTAGAAAACGCATTGCTACACGTTGGAAAAAAATATGTTTTAAATATGGACATAAAGGATTTCTTTTCTTCTATTTCTGACCAACGGATTTATTTGATTTTCAGAGCAAAACCTTTCTGTTTTGACGCGCAAATTGCGTCAGCATTAACTTATTTAGTAACAACAAATGACTGTCTGCCTCAAGGTGCTCCCTCCTCCCCTATTTTATCCAATTTTGCTTGTTTAGAACTTGACGATAAACTCACAGCTTTTTCAAATCAAAACAATTGGAGTTATACCAGATATGCCGATGATTTAACTTTTTCCTCGAATGTGGCATTTACATCCGTGCAAATAGACTTCATTAAAAAGGTATTAGTACAAGAAGGATTTGAACCTAATGAAAAGAAATTTCGAGTTAGAACTTCTAATAAAAAGCAACTTGTAACAGGATTGGTGGTCAATGAAAAAGTGAATATTGACCGTAAAATGCTAAAAAAAACACGAGCGATGTTGTTTGATTTGCGTGTGAATGGAGCATCCAAAGCAACTAAAAATCATTTAAAAATAGAGTATAAACCTAGCGAAGATGATCAACTTATTTTTCTGCAAAAGTTAAACGGAACAATCAATTTCATTGGACAAGTCCGTGGCAAAGAGGATACTGTTTATGTAAAAATGAAAGGTGAATTTTCTTCTTATTTTGCAATTGTTGAAGATGAAAGAAATCGGTATAAGTATTAGAAAATTTACTGGATTTTCTATGGAAGAACTTAAATATTGAAACAACTTTTAGATATGAATAAACTAGAAAATAAGAAATCTACAAAACCTACTAATACCGAAGTTGTTTTCAATTGTCGTATAGAATACTCGTTGAAAACTAACTCGGCATTATACCAGATAGATTTTCAATTACGTCATTTAACAAGTAAATTGGTATAAATCCACACAAGAAGAACCTAAAAAGGTTTTAAAAAATTGGTTGGCTTTTGAAAAACACATCGGTTATAGAGTTATTTTAGATATGCGAGCAGTTTTGAAGTAAAATTCGTGTAATTCCTTGGAAAATAAATCAATAAAGGCTAAATTTGTAATAATCAAAGTGTATCATGAAAGCAACACCAAAAAAAACAGCTAAATGTTCAAAAGCTACTAAATCCACAAAAGAAGAACCTAAAAAGGTTTCTAAAACTTGGTTGGCTTTTGAAAAACACATCGGTTCTGGAGTTATTCTAGATATGCGAGCTGTTTTAAAGTAAAATTCGTTTAATTCCTTGGAAAATAAATCAATTAGCTATAAATTTGTTATAATCAAAGTATATCATGAAAGCAACACCAAAAAAAACAGCTAAATCTTCAAAAGCTACTAAATCCACAAAAGAAGAACCTAAAAAGATTTCTAAAACTTGGTTGGCAGTACTTGCAAATGTTGGTACAGGTGAAATTCTAGATATGCGAGCTGTTTTAAAGTGATAAATTGGATCGATTTTATTTAGATACAAACATTTTAGTTTTTATGCTTTTTGGTGAAAAAGATAAAATTTCCCAAGAAACGC
Organism: Crocinitomicaceae bacterium; assembly: GCA_044374225.1. Taxonomy (GTDB): domain Bacteria; phylum Bacteroidota; class Bacteroidia; order Flavobacteriales_D; family Crocinitomicaceae; genus UBA952. The sequence goes on from JBILOX010000063.1 coordinate 3,691, forward strand.
AGAGCATATTAAGTGATTATAATTGTCAACTGTATGTTAGTATAATTGCTGTAAACGAGCTTTTACAATTGTGGAGAATTGGCAAAGTAAAATCTAAGAAATTCAAGTCTGCAAATGACTTGGTTAAGTCAATAGAAACTGACTTATTGATTAAAATAGAACCATTCTCAATTCAAAATCTAGAAGTATTGTCAAAGCTAATTGTAAGCGAAAATCACAACGATCCTTTTGACCATGCAATTATTTCCCAAGCTATTTCCGATAAATTAACTCTGATTTCTTCCGACACAAAGTTTAAACATTACACAAGTCAAAAGCTAAAGTTTGTGTTTAATAGAAGATAAATCACTCAACCCCATACTTCTCCATCTTGCTGACCAAGGTATTAATCGCCCAACCAATTGCTAAAGCAGTTTGCCTTTTGTTGCCGTTGAAATGCTTTAAAACGCGTTCAATGTGTTCTTTTTCAATATATTCCCAGTTCATTGGTTTATTAAATGCTTCTTGTTTTAGTCTTTTAGGCAATACTTCTGCTGTGACCGTTTCCTCATTAAAGACATACAACCTTGAAATGATGTTTTCTAATTCACGAATGTTGCCAGGATACGAATAATTCAAGATAATTTCCATTGCTTCTTTAGTAAACGTCAACTTTTTGGCTTTACGCAACTCCTTCTTTTTCTGACCGATAAAGAAATCAACCATCGCTTTTAAGTCTGTTTTACCGCGTTGCAGAAGCGTTGGTAAATCTAATTCTACCACCGAAAGTCGATAGTATAAATCCCAACGAAACTTTCCTTCTTCACAGCGATTTACCAAGTTTTGATTCGTAGCAGCAATCACACGGACATCGATTTTTTTAGCTTTTCCTCCCAAGGGCATTACTTCTTTTTCTTGCAAAACACGTAACAGCGCTTGTTGCATATACGGTGAAATATCACCAATCTCATCTAAGAAAATTGTTCCTTCATTTGCCAATTCAAACAAACCTTCACTGTCTTTGTCAGCACCTGTAAACGCTCCTTTTTTGTAGCCAAATAAACGCGACTCCAACAAAGAATCACTAAATGCAGAGCAGTTAATCGCAATGTAGGGTTTGTTCGCTCTTATAGAATTATGGTGAATGTGTTTCGCTAAATTCTCTTTTCCAGTTCCACTTGCGCCCAAAATCAAAACGGTTACTTCGTCTGTTAAGGCAACTTTACGTGCGTTTTCATAAATGCGTTCAATGGCTGGCGTAATTAAAAAACGATCGGAAACGGCCACTTTTTTCACTTCTTGCTGATGGTAAAGCGCGGTCAAACCAATAGCTGATCGTTCCATTTGAATTTTAATCAATTCTGGCTTGTCTTTTTTGGAAGTATATTTTGCTGGGCGCGTCTGAAAAAGTGTTGTTTTTAAATTCAAACTCATGTGCGCCAAATACCAAACAACTTGCATGGAAGGTGTTCCGGGTGAAACAAAAATATCAATTTCATCATCTTTCAATTCCGCCAAAAATGGATGGATTTTAGATTGAATTTCAGAGTGATCTATTGGGTCGTGAACATCTAAATAGCGAATTTCGACCAATCTATCGGGATAATTTTTTTGTAGATAGGTTCGCAAATGCAAGGCGCGTAAATCCTCCTCTTTTTGAGTGGAGAGTAAAATATGTTTTTCGTGTTTGTAAAAATATTTGTGATATGCTGCTGTTGGACCATCTTCCACCACTTGACCGTTAGTGAAATCGTGGTTGTATGCATGCCAAGAAACTAGAATTTTCATTTTTATCGAATTTCAGCTAAAAGTATCAATTATTGATAAGCAAATTTATTTATTGATAACAAATTCATTTATTTTCACCCTTAAGTAAAGCTTTTGGGAGATGGCACATGCTTTGTCTAGTTTGCAAGAAAACCAAACAACGATGCAACAACTAATCATTAAGCAAATCACAGAAGAAGAAATATATCTACAACGAGAAATCAAGCACCGACTTGAGGCAGCAATACTTACAGAAAACATGACGATTTTGTCAGAGCTATTGCATCCAAGAGGTGTTTTTTTTGGAAAGTTTTCTCGTGGCCAAGCGATGGTTTATTTGATTAAAAAGTTTGACAAAGTGAAAAGAAAACCGGGTCGCGACAATATGAATATCAACCACGGATTTTCCTTTGATCACCTCCCAAAGCAAGATGTGACTGAGTTTCGTTTTTCTGTTTGGGGCTCTGATTTCACAGGTAGAGATTTCACCCCACCTGAATTTGGTTTAGCAGAAAGACCTGAATTTAACGAAGGTGTCATCCGCCTTGCCATTGAATTTAAAGCTGATAAAATTTATTCCATTCGCCACCCAAAAAAAGTCATTAAAGATATTGTTGAGATTGCGAGGAGGAATTAAAATGTGTCTTTTTCTTTTTGTTTTCAATCTTCACAATAAGTTTCACAGCAACTATTAAAAAAATAATTTCTAGAAAGTAAGCTAGATTTTTTAATTATTGTAATTTGGGCCGTAATTAAAAATTTCTAACTGTGAAAAAAACAAATATCGGCGCATTTGCCACGCTCATTTCTATCTTTTTTTTCTGGGGATTCGTTGCTGCAAGTAATGATATTTTAATCCCTGTTTTCAAGAAAGCACTTGACTTATCGCAATTGCAATCTCAATTAATTTCTTTTGCATTTTATGTTGCTTATACCGTTGGGTCGTTACTTTATTTTGCCATTTCATCAATTCTTAAAAAGGATATTCTTAACCTTATCGGTTATCGAAATGGTCTGGCTTTAGGTTTGGTTATTTCGGCGGCAGGAACGTTATTATTTATTCCGGCATCCAATAATGCTTCTTTTCTTTTACTAATTTCTGGTTTGTTCACAGTTGGATTAGGTTTTTCGTTACAGCAAATAGCAGCCAATCCATTAGCAATTCAAATGGGTGATCCAGAAAAAGGAAACATTCGCTTGAGTTTAGCTGGTGGAATTAATAACGTTGGAACGACTATCGGTCCCGTGATTGTTTCTTTTGCAATTTTTGGTGGGGTTTCCAGTGAAACTACGTTAAACCTAGAAGCAGTTCAAACACCATATTTAATCTTAGGTGCAGCTTTCTTGATTGCAGCAATTATTTTCAAATTCTCTTCCGTTCCAGATAGATTGGGAGATGAAAACGACACTACTGAAAAAGGTGCTGGTAACATTTTAGCGACTTTAAAATACCCACAAGTAGTTCTAGGAATGATTGCTATTTTTCTTTACGTAGGCGTTGAAGTTTCCACTGCAAGTAATTTACCTGAATTTATGAAACAAAAATTAGGAACAGCAGAAAACGCAGTGGCACCTTATGTTTCTTTGTTTTGGGCAAGCTTAATGATTGGGCGTTGGACCTCAGCAGCAGGAGCATTTAATCTTTCTAAAAGTATGAAATCACTTTTAGGTGTTGTTTTGCCTTTCGTTGCTTTTGGAATTTTCCTACTTGTTAACTATTTGGCAGGAAATAAGTTAGATGTGTTCTATCCCTACTTGGGAATTGTATTAATCTTAATCGCGGCCGATAAATTAAGCGATGGAAACCCAGTAACACAAATTCTTATTTATTCAGGTTTAGGAATTGTTGCCTTATTAATCGGGATTTTTGCTTCAGGAATGACAAGTGTTTTTGCCTTTATTTCCGTTGGATTGTTCTGTAGTACCTTGTGGCCTTGTATTTTCACACTTGGAATTGCTGGACTAGGCGAAAAAACAAATACTGCCTCGAGTTTACTAATCATGATGATTATGGGTGGCGGTTTTATTTCAACTATTCAAGGAGCTTTAGCTTCAGAGTCAGTTTTGGGAATTCAATATTCTTATTTTGTAGGAGTTGTATGCTTTGCTTACCTTGCGTTCTTCGCGTGGAAAGTAAGTAGCGAATTAAAAAAGCAAGGAGTCAATAATTTTTCTTCAACGAAACAAAATAGCCATTAATTTTTCGTTCCTTAGTTCCTTGCAAAATTTATGCGTTATTTCATAAATAATTTCACTTCGCAATTTGAATTCCAAGAAACACAGCTGCTATTCCTAAAAGAACACTTACTGTGATATTAATTGCTGGAATAAAATAATTTCCACTTTCAATCAACTGAAAATTCTCTGCTGAAAAAGTTGAGAATGTTGTGTAACCACCGCAAAATCCTGTGATTAGAAAAAAACGTAATTGTTCGGATTGTTCGGCGTGTTTACTGAAATAAGCGAACAGTAATCCGAAAATAAAACAGCCAATAATGTTCACAACGAAGGTTGCTAAAGGAAAAGTACTTCCATAGAATTTGTTAATCGCTGTACTTGTTAAATATCGAAGTGCGCTTCCAATTCCTCCGCCAAGCCCAACAAGTAAAATAGTTTTAAGCATAAATTAACTGGTTTATTTATTGTAGAGATATTACAGAATTATTTCCAAATAAAGGTTTTAAAATCCTTTTCGCCTATAAATTTAATAATACCATAGTAAGAAATGACTAAAATTATTCAATCAATACAAAAAATCATTATACGGATACCTCACCTTGAAAATGGTTTTAACTTCTTCATATAATACCGCTTTCAATTCTTCGATGTTCTCTTTGTCTTGCGCAGAAATGAAAACACATTTGGTTTTATTCATTTTTGCCATCCACGATTTTTTCAAGGAATCCAAAGAAGTGATGTCTTCTTCATTTTCGTTTAAATCGTTCGTTGGCGGTTGGTACGCATCAATTTTATTGAATACTAAAATCGTTGGTTTTTCGGTATTATCTATTTCTGCCAAGGTTTCGTTTACCACATTGAAATGGTCTTCAAAATTCGGGTGCGAAATGTCTAAAACGTGCACCAATAAATCGGCTTCGCGCACTTCATCTAAAGTTGATTTGAAGGACTCCATTAATTGTTGTGGCAACTTGCGAATAAATCCAACCGTGTCGGTTAAAAGCATCGGTAAGTTGTCAATTACCACCTTTCTGACGGTTGTATCCAGCGTTGCGAAGAGTTTATTCTCTGCAAAAACATCCGATTTTGACAACAAATTCATCAAAGTGCTTTTTCCAACGTTTGTATAACCAACTAAAGCCACTCGAACCAATTGTCCGCGGTTGCTGCGTTGCACTCCCATTTGCTTGTCGATGTCTTTCAAACGTTCTTTCATCAAGGAAATACGCATTTGAATGATTCGTCTGTCTGTTTCAATTTGTGATTCTCCCGGACCACGTAAACCAATTCCACCTTTTTGACGTTCTAAGTGCGTCCACATTCGTGTCAAGCGCGGCAACATGTATTGTAATTGCGCCAATTCCACTTGTGTTTTCGCGTGAAAAGTACGTGCTCTACTTGCGAAAATGTCCAAAATCAAAATGGTTCGGTCTAAGACTTTACAGTCTAAATCACGTTCAATGTTACGTAATTGAGAAGGCGAAAGTTCATCGTCAAAAATGACCAATTCCACATTCGCCGCCTTGATGTATTGTCTGATTTCTTCCAATTTCCCAGTTCCAACGTAGGTTCTAGGA
>JBILOX010000039.1:0-30126 GCA_044374225.1 Crocinitomicaceae bacterium
CTACCCCATCGCAAACAACCCAAGACCTATCGAACATAGGAGATGGAAGTTACACGGCAACCATTACAGATGACAATGGCTGTAGCACAACTTCAAGTGTAACGATTACGGAGCCAGGAGCACTTATAGCCAATTTAGACGGTCAAATAAATGTTACGTGCTTCGGTGGAAATAATGGATCGGTTTTAATTACACCATCTGGTGGAGTTGGTCCTTATTCCATTTCGCCAGCTCAGAATAATTTAATAGCAGGTTCTTATACTTTTATTGTAACAGACAACAACGGATGTCAATTCCCTGTGAATGCTCAAATAACGGAACCACAAGCGGACTTAACCGTTTCGATTTCAAGTCAAACAAATGTGAGTTGTAATGGTCTTTCTGATGGTTCGGTAGTATTGGCAATTTCAGGAGGATCAGCACCATATACTACTTCTCCATCGACAACAAATCTATCTCCCGGAACATATACATTTACAGTAACAGATGACAATGGATGTACAGCCACTGTGTCCACAACCATAACTGAACCTTTGATATTAAACGCTCAGGCGTCAAGTTCAGTTATTACTTCAAGCGGCGGGACATCAACGGTTATAGTCACCGCAACAGGCGGAACTCCAGCTTATTTTGGAACAGGAACATTTACAGTGACAGCAGGAACTTACACTTACACCGTAACTGATGCAAATGGCTGTACAAGCGATACAACATTAACGATTATAGAACCTCTTCCATTGACTGTTACAGCGATTGGTTCAAATGCAGCTTGTTTTGGTGATTCTGTTCCTGTGATTGTTGTGGGTAATGGAGGAACAACTCCATATACTGGTGACGGAACTTTCAATGTTGCTGCTGGTACTTACACTTATACCATTACGGATTTCTATGGAAATACAGCTTCTACTTCAATTACAATTACACAACCAACAGCTTTAGTAGCAAGTAGCAATGCGGTTTTAAATGCACTAGATTGTAGTTATGATTCAACATTGGTTACAGTAAGTGCAACTGGTGGTACAGGAGTAATTGGTGGAATCGGAAATTTCTACGAAGGAACTGGGGTTCATTCTTACATTGTTACAGATGCAAACGGATGTCAGGATACAACTTCGGTAACAATCACCGCACCTCCTGCAATCGTAACAAGCGTTTCTGTTCAAGACGTTTATTGTAGCGGTGGAACGGGGTCAGTTGATTTAACAATATCTAGTGGAGTAGGACCTTACGATGTAATTTGGGACGGAACAGTATTTACGGAAGATTTAGCTGCTGTTGTAGCAGGAACTTATGTGGCAGAAGTTACTGATGATAATGGATGTATTGCAATTCAATCTGCAACTGTAATTAACGACTTCAGCACCACACCAATTGGAATTAATAATCTTACAGGTACAACCACCTTGACTTGTATTGTAACATCAATTAATCTTCAAGGTTTTGGAGGTTCAAATTATGTTTGGAGTGGTGGATCAAATTTAACTGGAGCAGCAAATACAATTACAACTCTTGGAACTTACACATTAGACCTAGATGATTCTAACGGATGTCCTAAACAATTGACAATAGTTATTGATGAAAACATCGTTCCTCCAACAGCTGGAATTACAAATATCTCCAACACTTCTATTATCACTTGTTCAACTCCAACTATTAATGTTTTAGCAACAGGAGGTGTAAGTTACAATTGGTCTGGTGGCTTAGGTACAAATGCTACACAAGGAATAACAGCCGTTGGAACTTATACCGTAACAGTAACAGGTACAAACGGATGTATTAGTTCAGAATCAATTACAATAACTAATGATATTCTTCCACCAACTGCAGGTATTATCAATAACACTGCTTCTAACACATTAAATTGTAATTATTCTTCAATCAGTTTAACAGCAACAGGTGGAGTAACTTATGTTTGGAGCAATAGTATGGGAACCAATGCTACAATTTCTGTAACGGTTGCAGGAACTTATACTGTAACAGTTAAAGGTGCAAACGGATGTATAGATACAGAATCATTCATTGTTGACTTTATACCAAATCCAACGTTGACGGTTAATAACACGACTATTTGTTCAGGTAATTCAGTTACTTTAAATGCAATAGCTACACCATTACTTGGTGGAACTTATACTTGGAGTGGTGGTTTAGGAAGTACAACTAACACTTCAATAACAACTCCAATTCTTGGTTCAAATCAAGTGTATCAAGTATCGTATACAGATCCAAATGGCTGTATAAGTAATACTGTCAATGTTACGATTACAGTATTACAATCACCAACAGTTACTGTTTCAGGTTTACCAACAATTTGTTCAGGTACTGATGGAGTTTTAACTGCCATTCCATCTGTAGCAGGAGGAACTCCAAATTGGTCTTCGATTCCAAGTGGTACCTATCCTTCAACTCTATCAATTACTGTAAGTCCTACTAGCACAACAACATATACTGTAAATTATCTAGCTCTAAATGGTTGTATTTCTCCAAATGTTTCAGCTACGATTTCAGTTATCCCAACACCAGTTATAACTGCACCAAGTACGGGAATTTGTACGGGTGGCCAAACAACTATTACTGCTTCACCAAATTTACTAGGGGGAACTTATGATTGGTCAACAGGTCAAACAACTCAATCTATTACTGTAAATCCAACTGCAACAACAAATTATGAAATTACTTATACACTTAATAGTTGTCCTAGTATTCCAGTTAATGTTCAAGTTACGGTAACAGACCAACCGACTATTTCTGTGGCTGATATTGGAATTTGTACTGGTGCAACAGGAACAATGGTAGCTGTGCCTTCTTCAACAGCTGGAGTTGGAACTTATACTTGGTCGCCGAGTTGGACAACAAGTAGTGGGCCAGTTGGAGCAACTTTTGAAGTCTCTCCTCCACAAACTTCACCTATTTCAGTTGTTTATACATTAAATAACTGTCCAAGTACACCTGTCACAGCATTTGTAACTGTTACAAATGCGCCAACATTAAGCTTCACTGGAACAAATCTTTGTGCTGGTTCAACAGGAACTTTAACAGCGGTTCCTAGTTTTCCTGGTGGTACGTTCGAATGGGAAAATGGAGATATAACAGCTTCAACCCAAATTACTCCAAATGTTGATACAACTTATAATGTTGATTACAATTTAAATGGCTGCATAGTTACAGGTACTGCAAATGTTACTGTTAATGAAGTTCCGAATGTGACATTTATGGCAACAGTTACAGAGGGTTGTGCACCTCTTACGGTTAACTTAGTCAATACAACAGCTTCAACAAATAATTGTACTTGGGATTTAGGAAATGGTGGAATAATTAATCAATGTGGCACTTTGAGTTATACATTTATGAACGCAGGTTGCTTTGATATTTCATTAACTGCTGATTCACCAAATGGATGTTCAAATACTTTAACAATAGATGATTTAGTTTGTGTTTATCCACAACCGATTGCGTCATTCAACACAACAACTGAGGTAATTAGTTCTGATAATCCAACTTTAAATGTTACAAATACAAGTGTAGGAGCTGTAAATTATACTTGGAATTATGGAAATGGAGTAATTGAAACTTCAGTGTTCCAGCCAGAGGACATTACCTACACTGGAGATATTGAAACAGAGTATATTATTACACTTATTGCAATTTCCGAAAATGGATGCATTGATAGTACTTATCGAGTGATAAAAGTTAGTGACGAGTTATTGATTTTCGCACCAAATACATTCATTCCTGATGGTGATGGATTAAACGATATTTGGTACCCAGTAATTACTACTGGGATTGAAGACAATACTTATGAATTAATTATTGTAAATCGTTGGGGTGAAATTATGTTCCAAACTCAAGATATTACTACTGGTTGGGACGGTACTTATCAAGGAAGGGATTGTCAAGACGGAGTTTATTCCTTTAATATTAGATTTAGAAGTACATTTGATAAGCAAAATAAAAATATCACTGGTCACATCAATTTATTGAGGTAGGATAGTTTTTCAATTATCTGTTTTAGAGACTTCTCAAGAATTAATAATAACCTCTTGAAGCCCAGAAAGAGCGAAATTGTTATAACTCAAACAACAAAAACCTAGATAATTCTTCTTAAGTAATAATAGGAGACGTTATGGAATCAGAACTTTAAAACTCGATCTGTTGAGGCAATCGCTTTGTTCTTATTGGCCAATTGACCACAAGCAGCATCTATATCTTTTCCGCGACTTCTTCTAACGTTAACGATTAAGTTTTTAGATTCTAAATAACTTGCAAATGCATCCACTTTCGCAGCGTCAGCTTGTTGAAAAGCTCCATCATCTATTGGATTGTATTCGATGATATTTATTTTACAAGGTACACATTTAGTGAATTGTGCTAATTCAGCTGCATCTTCAATGGAGTCGTTAAAGTCTTTGAAAATGATGTATTCAAATGTGACACGGCTGCCTGTTTTTTCATGGAAATAGATCACTGCTTCTCTTAACTCTTCTATATTATTAGATTCATTAATCTCCATTATTTTATTGCGTTTTTCGTCATTGGCAGCATGCAGTGAAAGTGCTAAGTTAAACTTCACATCATCGTCGCCCAATTTGCGAATCATCTTTGCAATTCCAGCTGTGGAGACTGTTATGCGTTTGGGTGACATTCCCAATCCTTTTTCAGAACTGATGATTTCACACGAACGAACGACGTTTTTATAATTTAAAAGGGGTTCACCCATTCCCATATAAACTATGTTCGTCAGTGGTGTATTGTAACGTTGCTCTGCTTGATTTTTAAGATAGACGACTTGGTCTACAATTTCACCAGCAGTAAGATTTCTCAATAATTTTAAACGACCCGTTGCGCAAAAAGTACAGGCTAAACTACAACCAACTTGAGAAGAAATACAAGCTGTCATTCGGGATTTTGTTGGAATTAGAACGCCTTCAACAATTTTACCGGCTTCTATTCCAAAAGCACACTTGATCGTTTTATCTTTACTGATTTGCTCGTCTTCAACGTGGATTGCATCGATGTAGAAATATTCTTCCAACAATTGACGGAAACCTAAACTAAGGTTACTCATTTCGTCAAAAGTATGTGCGTTTTTCTTCCAAAGCCATTCATAAACTTGATTGGCACGAAATGATTTTTCACCTAATTCTTTGATGATAGTAACTAATTCCTCCAAGGAAAATTCACGGATGTTTTTTTTACCTTGAAGCATTTTGATTTTATCTGTTAAGCATTACCGGCATTACTAACATAAGTATGTCTTCATTTTCGTTAGTATAAGTTGCGGGTGTCAATAATCCAGCGCGACTTGGTTCACTCATTGCTAATTTAACTTCAACTGAATCTAAATTTCCAAGCATTTCGATTAAGAAACGCGAGTTAAATCCAATTTCCATATCATCACCATCATAGTTGCAAGTCAAACGTTCTTGTGCTTTATTGGAAAAATCCATATCTTCAGCGAAAAGAACTAACTCAGAACCAGCCAACTTCATTTTTATTTGATGTGTAGTTTTGTTCGCAAAAATAGCAACACGCTTCATCGAACTTAATAGTTGTAACCGATCAACTAATAAAACATTTGGATTTTCTTTTGGAATTACAGCCTCGTAATTTGGATATTTCCCTTCGATTAAGCGGCAAACAATAGTAATATCATTAAAAGTGAAAATCGCGTTTGATTCGTTATATTCTAATAAAATTTCTTCGTCACCCCTTAGGTTGTTTTTTAGCATATTCAAAGGTTTCTTAGGTATAATGAACGCGGAACTACCATCTGCTTCAGCATCTGTTCTTCTATAACGAACTAATTTATGTGCATCTGTTGCGACAAAAGTTATATCACCTGGAGTAAAATGGCAATAAACACCATTCATAACTGGTCTTAAGTCATCACTTCCAGTTGCAAAAAGTGTTTTGTTAATAGCTTTCAAAATGATTTCACCTGAAATTTTAATTTCGTTTTTATTTTGAATGTTTGGTAGCTTAGGAAATTCATCTCCATTAAATCCTGTCATTCCAGAGTTTCCGTTATCATAGGTAATTTCAATGTCATACTTTTCTTGATCTACTCTAAATGTACATGGTTGGTCTGGCAAATTTTTAAGAATGTCAAGCGCCATTTTAGCTGGAACAGCAATTTTTCCATTTTCTTCAGATTGAACTTCTAAAGTTGTCACCATTGTTGTTTCTAAATCAGAAGCAGAAATTGTCAATTGACCGTCTTTGATTTCGAATAAGAAATTATCTAAAATTGGTAAGTTATTACTTGAGTTAAGTACACCTGAAATACTTTGTAAATGACGTAATAGGGTTGTGCTTGACGTTATAAAATTCATAAAAAATATATTTAGTACAAAAATAATAATTCACGTGGATTAATGCATCTATGTTCTTGTTTGAATTGAAATTTTCATCAACTTTTCTTCATAAATTTTCAAATAAGTTGATAAACAATCCTTCCTTTAACTAAATTGTTGTGGTATATCACACTCATTCACTATAATTTCTCCGAATAAACACTTTTAAAGCTTCTCGTTTTAAAATTTCACCAGCTAGACTTTTGAAATCGTCATTCATTGTAAAGGCATTAAGAAATTTATTTTCTTGTAAATCAACGGTGTAAATAAATTGTTGAAGTTCCGTTGCTGAAAGTCGAATTAAGTGATAAGCAATTTGATTGGTAAGTTCTTCTTTAATAGGCATTAGTGTATTTAATTCAAACTCTATTTCCCAACCACAGCGATTGAAGTCCTTGATTAATTGAGAAATTGTATTTTCAATGAATTCTTTATTCTTAAAAAAATCGTTGAGTTCAAGTTGGTTCAATTTTTAAATTTTTAGATGTAAAGTTAAAATTACGATTTGTTCGCTTAGTTTTGTGTCAAATTCAAGTTTTTAATGAAGCGACTTTTCGATATTCTATTTTCCTTATTCATATTGCTATTTTTTCTTCCAATTGGAATTGTCATTTCTTTGCTTATCCTCCTTGAGTCAAGAGGTGGAGTTTTTTACAAGCAAGAGCGAATAGGTAAGAATGGAATTCCTTTTTATTTATTGAAATTTCGTTCGATGCGAACCAATGCCGATAAATTAGGAAAGCTAACGGTAGGAATGAACGACCCACGAATAACAAGAATTGGATATTTTATACGAAAGTTTAAATTGGATGAATTTCCACAATTTATAAATGTGTTGAAAGGTGAAATGAGTATTGTTGGCCCACGTCCCGATGTAAAAGAATACGTCGATTTATACACTAACGAACAGCTACAAATCTTAATTGTTAAACCAGGTATTACAGATTATGCTTCCTTGGAATATTTTGAAGAGAGTGATTTATTAGCAAAATCTTCTAATCCTGAAAAAACATACATTGAAGAAATCATGCCTGAGAAAATTAAGCTAAACCAAAAATACATTGCCAACCCAACTTTATTTGTTGATTTAAAAATTATTTTTTTAACAGCAAAGAGAATTTTTATTCGGTAAAATAATGATTTTCATTTATTGTCAAAATAGTTTGAATTCAACTTTTAGACTAGATTTATTGAATAATTTTTATCATTCTTCGACCTGAAATTAAGGTTGCAATTATTTTAATTTAACTTTGCTTCATGAAACCTGATTTGCTTTGTCTCCAATCTGAATTGACCTTTAAAACAAGTCGAAGCGGTGGAAGTGGTGGACAAAATGTCAATAAAGTTTCAACAAAAGTTCTTCTAGAATTTGATGTGCTCAACTCTAAAGTTCTTGATGAAGATCAGCGAGCAATAATTGAATTTAAATTAAAAAATAAGATAAACTCTGAAGGGGTACTTCAAGTTGTATCGCAAACTGAACGAACGCAATTAAAGAACAAGAAAATTGCTTTAGAGAAATTTAACCTGTTGATTTCGAATTGTTTCCTAGTGAGAAAAGAACGTAAAGCCACAAAAGTTCCAAATGCTGTGAAAGAAAAACGCTTAAACGATAAACGCATCAAATCGGAACTTAAAAGATGGCGACAGGGTAAAGGATAATCACTTAAATTTCAAATATCTTGTTACCTTTTACAAATTTCTAAGACTAACCATTCTTGCTAAGTTCCACACAATGGACATTTAGAGACAAGGATAGAGGTCAAGGATTATTTGATTTAATTAATAATGTCAGATAAAAACATACTTGACTTTTAAAGTTTGACTCTAAATCTAAAAATATTTCTTAACTAAAAGCGTTTAGCTTTTATCTTTGCGCTCAATGAAACAGCTTTCTCTCCTATTTTTCCTTTTTCTGTCATTTACTTCGTTGAGTCAAAATATACGCGTTGTTGGTTTATGTACAGGAAAAAATGGAAAATCACTGGAAAACGTACTAGTTGTTACAAAAACAAAACCTGTTCAAAGTACATTCACTGACTCTATCGGGCGATATGCATTTAACTTGAATTTAAACGATACTGTAACTTTTGTTTATTCAATCGATGGTTTACGAGAAATGCAAACAACTATAATCAATCAAGCAGGAAGTCAAGAATTGCCTGTGATTAGTTTTCCAATTTTGCAACAAAGCGAAGTTGTCATTTCTCAAAATAAAATAGATCCTTTTGTATTAGAAAAAATGCCGACTGTTGATGCACAAAAAATTACAGGAAGTATCGAACGAACCTTAACTTTAACAACTGCTGCCACTTCCAACAACGAATTAACCACCAATTACAATGTTCGCGGTGGAAATTACGACGAAAATTTAGTGTATGTAAATGGCTTTTTGGTTTTTCGCCCTTTTCTAACTCGAAGTGGACAACAAGAAGGGATGAGTTTTATTCATTCGGCTTTGGTTGAAGATGTTCGATTTTCGGCAGGAGGTTTTGATTCACAATACGGCGACCGTTTAAGTTCAGTTTTGGATATAACTTATAAAACACCACAGAAATTTAATGCTTCAGGTTTGGCTTCTTTGCTTGGCGTTGAAGCACACGTGGAGCAAGAAGTTAATCATCGCTTTAATTATTTAGTCGGAGCACGTTACCGTTCGAATGGTTACTTGTTAAATTCATTGCCAACGAAAGGTTCTTACAATCCTGTTTTTGCGGATGCTCAAATTTTAACCAATTACAACCTCAGCGAAAAATTAGTGCTTTCTTTCCTTGGGCATTATTCGTCTAATAATTTCAGATTTAGCCCAGAAACTTCAGAAACCGATTTTGGAACTGCAAATGAAGCTTATTCTTTCCGAATCTACTTTGATGGTTCCGAGCAAACACGTTTTCAAACAATGATGGGTGGTTTGTCACTTAAATATCAAGCGACAAAAGACACAAAATTAGATTTTTACGCTTCGGCTTTTAATACAGATGAACGCGAGTATTTTGACATTCAAGGGCAATATTACATTAATGAATTAGAAACTGACCCATCTAAAGAAGAATATGGCGATTCTATTGCTGTGCTCGGCGTTGGAACATTTTTAAACCACGCCCGAAATCGATTAAATGCAACAATTTTTAGTTTTTATCATAACGGGGAACATAATTTCTTTTCTGGTTTTACAAATGATGATAAAACAAAATTTAAAAGCTCTGTTTTGAAATGGGGTGTGCAATTCCAGCAAGACAATTTCAATGATGTGTTGAGTGAATGGAAAATGATTGATTCAGCAGGTTATAGTTTACCTCAAACAGTGAATAATGAAATTGAATTATTTGAAACAATTAAAGGAGAACTTGCTATTAATTCCTATCGTCTTTCGAGTTTTTTACAATTAAATAAAAGTTGGTCGCACACAAAGAAAAACTATTTAGTTGCTGTAGATCAAAAGATAAAAGTTGGCGGCAAAAAAACAAAAAAACACTACGAAGAAGTTATCCGTGAGTCTAGTGATAAATTTGCCTTAACGGTCGGACTTCGAAGCGGATACACTGCCATAAATAATGAGTTTTATTTAACACCACGTGTTACTGTGAGTTACTTTCCTCGATTGTATATGGTTCGAAATGAACGCGTTGCACGAAGAAATTTATCTTACCGTTTCTCTACTGGATTGTATTATCAACCGCCATTTTACAGAGAATTTAGAACTTTTGATGGACAATTGAACACCAATGTAAAAGCTCAGAAATCCTTTCACGCTGTTGCTGGAACTGATTTCTTTTTCAATATGTGGAACCGAGAGCAACCTTTCAAATTTACAGGAGAATTATTCTACAAATATTTGTGGGACGTGAATCCTTATGAAATCGAAAACGTGCGAACAAGATATTACGCTGAAAACAATGCTGTTGCTTACGCTTATGGAATTGACGCCAATATTCACGGTGAATTTGTAAAAGGAATTGAGTCGTTTTTCAAATTTGGAATAATGTCCACTAAAGAAGATATCATTGGCGATTCTTACAAAGAATTTTATAATGCCGCTGGCGAACGAATTATTTTTGGTTTCAGTGAAGACCAAGAAGTAGTTGACAGTGCAACGATTTATCCAGGTTATATTCCTCGACCAACCGATCAATTATTTACGTTTGGTGCTTTAGTTCAAGATCAAATGCCAGGTTTGGAGAATTTTACGGTTCAAATGGGAATGCAATTTGGTTCACGTTTACCGTATGGCCCACCTGATTATACGCGCTACAAAGACACTTTGCGCATTAAATCATATTTTCGCGTTGACTTAGGAATGTCCTATAATTTGATTGATACAAAAAAAGAGAAAAAGACGTTTTGGAATAAGAATTTCTCCGAAGCAGTTATCTCATTGGAAATATTTAATGTATTGGGAATCAATAACGTTCTTTCCAAGCAGTGGATTCAAGATGTCGAAGGAAAATATTACTCTATCCCTAATTATTTGACTGCAAGAAGATTTAATTTGAAGTTGATTGTTAGGCTGTAGTATTGATTTTAATTTTAATTCTTAATTTGATGTCTAATTTACTGATTTTGGTGGTTTTTATGAAGAAAAAGTCAACGACTTAAATCTGCTTTAGCGAATGACAAAGTGTAAAAACTACGCATTTAGCTTTCTTCAACACCTTGATGTTCCTTCAGATAATAAAGGATTGTAATTAGGTGCTATTACCGAAGTTATTCTCATTCGCCGTAGTGAAGTCAAGTAAAATACTCGTTTAAAACTAAATCGGCAATATAAGACTGTTTCAAAAGTCATTAATCGAGGCTTTTCAAAAATTTAATACCGGAGTTAACCCTTGTTAATGAGGACATTAAATTTTTGAAGTAACGATGAGAAATGGGTTTTGCAACGGTCTTATTATACTAGATCGATTTTCAATTGGATTATTTAATATGGAAATTGGCATAATTTTTTATTATTCTTTCATAATTTTTTCTACATCGTATCTTTGCACTCTCAAATCATCCATTCATGCAAAAGGAACTATTAAAAACCGAATTGGCTGCTACAATTAGACTCTATAATTCAAAAGGTTGGTCGCCGGCTACTTCAACGAATTATTCATTTAAAAACGAACTTGGTCAAATCTGGGTTTCTCGATCTGGTGTAGATAAAAGTCAATTTACAGAGAATGATTTTATTTGGGTAGATGAAAATGGAATACCTCAAGGAGAATTTGCTATTGTTAAACCTTCTGCAGAAGCATTGATTCATTGTTTTATTTACCACTTATTTCCCGAAACGAAAGTCATTCTTCATAGTCATTCGTTGTATCCTGTTTTGATGTCGGCAATTTTTAAAAGTGAATTGAAATTTGAAGGATATGAGGTTCAGAAAGGTTTCGATGGGCAAACAACTCACGAAGAAATGGTTAGAATTCCTGTTTTAGACAATAGTCAGGATATGAATTTTTTCAAAAATGAATTGAATTATGCTAAGGAATCAATTAATAATCATTGTTTCGTAATTCGCAAACATGGAACGTATGCGTGGGGAAAAAACCTTTTCGAAGCCAAAAGACACTTGGAAACTTTAGATTATCTTTGTGAATGTGAATGGAATTTAATTAAAAAGTAATGGCAGTTTTATCAATCCCAACAAAAAAATATAACACTTCCGACCCAAAGGAAATTTTGGAGTTTTTCAATATTCGTGGTTTGTATTTCGATCAATGGCAATGTGATGAAGTTTTTGAAGACAACGCAACTCAGGAAGACATCTTACAAGCTTATGCTAAAGATTTATTTCCGTTTATGAAAAATGGTGGATATCAAACAGCTGATGTGATTTCAATTAATTCATTAACAGAAAATTACGAAGCTATTCGAACTAAATTTTTAGCAGAGCATACACATACCGAAGATGAAATTCGCTTTTTCGTCGATGGACAAGGAATATTTTGGTTTAATTTAGAGACAGAGCCAGTTTTCAATCTTTTGTGTGAGAAAGGTGATTTGATCAGTGTGCCAGCAGGAACAAAACATTGGTTTGACGCAGGAGAAAATAACCCTTTTGTGAAAGCAATTCGTATTTTTATCGATATGAGTGGTTGGGTGCCTCATTACACAGCATCTGGAATTGAAAATGAATTCAAAGATTTTAAAATCAAAAAATAAGTGGATCAAAAAAAGATAAAATATATTTTAACCGACATTGAAGGAACAACAACTTCAGTATCATTTGTTTACGATATTTTATTTCCCTATTTCAAAGTACATATCAAAGAAATCAATAATTTCTCTCAATTGCAAGAAGTCAAAGAAGCTTTCTCACAAGTGATAGAAATTGTTGCTGACGAAGAAAATGAGCAAATCACTACGAGTGAGGAAGTATTGAAATATTTGGAAAAATGGAGTAACGAAGACCGAAAGGTAACCCCATTAAAAACCGTACAAGGGATTTTATGGAGAAACGGTTACACTTCTGGCGAATTGAAAGGTCACGTTTATGACGATGTTCCAGCAGCACTTGAAGATTGGAAAAGTAAAGGCTTTAAGTTAGGTGTATTTTCATCTGGTTCAATTGCTGCACAAAAACTTATATTCGGAAACAGTATTTTCGGTGATTTAAGTAAAAATTTCTCGCATTACTTTGATACAAATACGGGTCAAAAACGAGATGTAAATACGTACATAGAAATCGCCAAAAAAATCAACTTATTGCCTACTAAAATCTTGTTTCTATCAGATATTCAGCAAGAATTAGAAGCTGCAAAAGAGGCTGGATTTCAAACACTTCAGTTAGTTCGACCGGGTACCGAAATTTCTTGGAATGATTACGTACACGATTTTTCTGAAATTAACTCAAAACTTGGTTTGTAAATGAAAGAAAAAGTACCTTTCAGTAAACCCTATCGCTCTGAAAACGAAGTAAAGTTTATTGAAGAAGTACTTATTTCTGGTAAAACTGCTGGAGGTGGAAAATTCACCCAAATAGCACAACAAAATATTCAAAATTTAATAGGTGGAAATTGCTTGTTAACAAACAGTTGTACGGCTGCATTAGAAATTTCTGCATTACTATTGAATATTCAAGAAGGTGATGAAATAATTCTTCCTTCGTATACCTTTCCAAGTACAGCTAATGCTTTTCTGTTGCGAGGAGCTACAATCAAATTTGTTGATAGTCAAAAAAATCATCCGAATATGGATTTAGACCATTTGGAAGAATTGATTTCACCAAAAACGAAAGCTGTAGTTCCGATGTATTACGGCGGAGTTTCCTCAGATTGGAAACGGTTAAAAGCACTTCAAGAGAAGCATAAATTTTATATTATCGAAGAAGCGGCACAAGCTTACGGAGCTAGTTATTTTGACCAACCTTTAGGTTCATTGGGTGATTTGGCAGTATTTTCTTTTCACGAAACTAAAAACATTTCTTGTGGTGAAGGCGGTGCATTGATTGTAAATAAAAAAGAATGGATAGAGCCAGCTGAAATAATCTTGGAAAAAGGCACAAATCGGGCGGCGTTTAAACGTGGTGAAATTGATAAATACGAATGGGTTGATTTGGGTTCTTCATACGTAAATTCTGAATTGAATGCCGCTTATTTAGTCGCGCAATTAGAGCAAAGTACAACTTGGTTAGAAGATCGAAAAATTCAATGGAATTATTATTTTAAACAACTTTCTTGTTTGGAAGAAAAAGGAATAATATTGCCACATATACCAGATTTTGCCAATCATAACGCGCATATTTTCTACTTGGTTTTAAATTCTACGGAAGAACTTCATTCGTTAAAATTACATCTTTCAAAATATGGAATCGATGCCTTTACACATTACCATTGCTTGCATAAAAGCAGTTATTTCAAAAATAAATATGAAGTTAAAAAGTTGAAAAACGCTGAAAAATTTGAAAGTAGATTATTGCGCCTTCCGATGCATGAAAATGTTCCAATAGATTTATTGGTTTGTAAAATTATTGAATTCTTTAGATCAAAATAAATCTAATTTTTGCCAGCTTTTTTTGCTGGGGCTTCAACAGTTTTTGGCTTCACAAATACCTTTAAACGTAATTTCTCTTTTTTGCGTTCGGTATTAGTTTGTAGATAGATGATTCTATCTTGATAGTAATATTTCCCATTTGTGTCAAACGAAACACTAATTCTTCCTTTTTGACCAGGTTGTGTAGGTTCGCTTGGTAATTCAACTTTGGTACAAGTGCATTCAACTTCGTAAGAATAAAATTCTAAAGGAGCATCACCTGTATTTGTAAATTCATAAATATAATTTACGACTCTTCCCTCTTTAACTCTAGGGAATTTAGCAGTCGGGTATTTAGGATTAAAAACCGCCTCTTGACTGTAGCCAAGGGCGGTTATTAGTAAAAATGATATTAAAAAATATCTCCTCATATTTTAGTTATTAGTTGGTGCACCAGAGTTGTTAACTGGTGTTCCGCTTTCTGGAGCTGGACCAACTTCACCTTTAATTCTTATTACTTTATTTGGCTCATTGATTGCGTTAGATGTAATTGTAACGCTTTTGTTGATTGCACCCGGACGTTTTGTGTCATATTTCACACGAATTGTTCCTTTTGCTCCTGGAGCGATTGGTTCTTTCGGCCATTCTGGAACTGTACAACCACAAGATCCTTTTGCATTAGAAATAATTAATGGCTCGTCACCCGTGTTTTTGAATTCAAATGTACAATAAGGCTCACCATCATATTTGATGTTGCCATAATCGTGTGTTTCTTTGTTGAATTCGATTTTTGCACCTTTCTCAATTTGTGCAGATACTGTGTTTGCTGTCAAAACGGCAACAAACAAAAGAGCTAAAGATAATGCTAATTTTTTCATAATTTATAGTTTTTGTATACCAAAGATAATTTTGATTTGTCGATTCAATTTTTATTTAACAGATTGTTAACAGCAGTCTAAAAATACTATTTATTCTGAAGAGGGGAAGTTAATCGATTATTTTTTGAGCCAACCTTTTTTAAAGAAGTAAAAAAGTAACCCAAAGGCAATCAAAAACAAAACTGCAACAACAGTATAATATCCGTACCAGTATCTCAATTCAGGCATGTTGTCGAAATTCATTCCATAGACACCAACAATAAAAGTTAGAGGAATGAAAATTGAACTCACAATTGTTAGCACTTTCATAATTTCATTCATGCGTTGCCCTTGTGCAGCATAAAATAAATTGGCCATCCCTTCCAAAATCTGTTTGTTAGCGTCAATTTCTTCTAAAACGCTTACACATGAAGATTTTAAATGTGAAAAATACTGATGATTTGATTTTTCAAAAAGTATACTTTCACTTGTTTCTAATTGGTTAGAAATATCACGCATTGGAAGTGCTATTTTTCGAAGTTCGATCAATTTACGTTTTTCGCGTTCTATTTGATTTAGAATTGATTTATTTTCCGATTTATGCAGTCGCACTTCAATTTCTTCAATGGTTGTTGATATATCTTCAATAACTTCAAAGTAATTATCAATAATCGCTTCAAGCATTCTGAAAAGTAGAAAGTCTGAATTTTTTAAACGAATTTTTCCTCTTGCAGTTTCGATTCGATTTCGAACATCAGTAAAGTGATCCGAAGATTTATCCTGAAAAGAAATTAAATAATTTCTACCCATTATAAAACTGATTTGCTCTTGCTCTAATTCTAAATCATA
Organism: Crocinitomicaceae bacterium; assembly: GCA_044374225.1. Classification (GTDB taxonomy): domain Bacteria; phylum Bacteroidota; class Bacteroidia; order Flavobacteriales_D; family Crocinitomicaceae; genus UBA952. The sequence continues at coordinate 16,013 of JBILOX010000039.1, forward strand.
TTGATCTGTTGGTAAGGCAGATTTAATACTAAAGAAAACATAATTGGTATATTCTTCAACTTTTGGTCTTCTACTTGGATTATAAATAGTTTCAACACTTAATCGATCTATATCTAATTTCTTACAGAGCACTTCTATTTCTTCTTTATTCTCAATACCGTGAAAATTGAGCCATGCAGTATGGTCGTCATCCAGCTCATTTTCAATAAAATCTTGAGAAAAGTAATGAGAAGTCTCTTTTTTTATTGAGTAAAAACTTTTATTGTATTTGTAAAGTTGACACTGTCCCATTTTAAGCAGTTTTTTTTAAATCCACGGCATTTGAACTTTTACCGATAGCACAACCTTCGCAACTTTCTGTTTTTGAGAAAAATTGACGCCAAAACTTCCTTGTCAAGTAAATGGCTGAAAGTGTTATTATTAAAAATACAATAATTCCTTGAATCATCTTATAAAGTTACTTTTTTCTAATTAAGAAAGAATGGTAAATACGAAAAGTGCACCAAAATAAGCCATAAAACCCATAAACGCAACTTGAATCAAAGGCCACTTCCATGAATTTGTTTCCCTTTTTACTACAGCTAGAGTTGCCATACATTGCATGGCAAAAACATAAAAAATCATTAGAGAAGCTCCTGAAGCAAGTGTGAAAACAGGTTTATTTTTGTCGTTTTTTTCTTTTTTAAGACGATCTATCAATCTTAAATTTTCATCACCATCGTCTTGAACAGCATAAATGGTTGCGAGTGAACCAACAAAAACTTCACGAGCCGCAAAAGAAGTAATAAGCGAAATTCCAATTTTCCAATCATAACCTAAAGGTCTAATGGCAGGCTCAATCGCTTTACCAAAAATTCCAATGTATGATGATTCCAATCTTGCAGAAGCCACTTTTTGATTTTGCTCTTCTTCAGGTAATTGAGTGAAACTAGGATTTGCTCTCACATATTTTTCGGCATTCTCCATTTTTCCTGAAGGTCCAAAAGTTGCTAAAGCCCATAAAATAATTGAAATCGATAAAATAATTTTTCCAGCATCGATTACAAATATTTTTACCTTTTCCAATACGTTAATTCCAACATTGGGCCAACGTGGCATTTTATAACTTGGTAATTCTAAAAGCAAGAAACCTTTTTCTTTCTTTTTAATGAGGAGATTTAAAATAATAGCGATGAATAAGGCTGAAATCAATCCCAAGAAATATAAGCCAAAAAGTACAATCCCTTGTAAATTAAAGATTCCTAGCACGTTTTGTTTGGGTATAACAAGAGCAATTAGTAAGGTATAAACTGGAATTCGTGCGCTACAACTCATCAAAGGCGCAACAAGAATAGTAATTAATCTTTCTTTCCAATCGGCAATCGTACGAGTGGCCATCACACCTGGAATCGCACAAGCAACGCTAGAAATAAGTGGAACAACGCTTTTGCCATTCAGACCAAAAGGGAGCATTAAGCGATCCATTATAAATACAACACGCGATAAATAACCACTTTCTTCAAGAATAGAAATGAATAAAAACAGTAATGCAATCTGTGGAACAAAAATAATTACTCCACCAATCCCTGGAATAACGCCTTGACAAATTAAATCATTGAGTAAGCCAGATGGAAGTTGATTGGCAATGAAATTGGAAAAATTAGTAGTTTGAGCATCAATAAAATCCATTGGGATGCTGGCAAACGAGAAGATAAATTGAAAAATAACAAATAAAACAGCCGAAAAAATCAAATATCCAAAAATTGGATGGATTAGAATTTTGTCAATTTTTCGTGATAAAGTGTCTGTTTTCGTTTTTTCAACGATTTCAATTTCCGCAATTACCTTCTTTAAAAATTGGTAACGAAATTGCGTCTCTTCTTCTTGTTTCTTTTTATTTTCAAGTTCACAAAGTTTAAAATCTTCAACGACCAAATTAGAAGTTGCAATCAATTGATGATTTTTTATTGCTTCAATTAATCGATCTTTTCCAAGACCAATTCTTGCATTTGTGGTTACAATCGAAATCGATGGTAAATAACTTTGAAGTTTATCGATGTCAATATTAATTCCTCTCTTTTGAGTGAGATCCCACATATTTAAAACCAGTACAATTGGAATTTTAAGGTCGTAAATTTGAGTAAAAAGCAACAGGTTTCGCTCAAGATTGGAAGCATCAACCACAATCATTGCTAAATCTGGAAAATCAGGATGTTTGGGATTGGAAACGACTTTATAAACTACTTCCTCATCCTTTGAACGCGGATAAATACTATAAACACCCGGGAAATCAATTAACTGATGTTGTTGATTATCAATTTGAAACGAACCACTTTTTTTCTCTACAGTTATTCCTGCAAAGTTTCCAATGTGTTGTCTTAAACCAGTGAGAAGATTAAAAACAGAACTTTTACCTGTATTTGGATTTCCAAAAAGTGCAATTTTCATCTTACAAACATACTAAAAAGTTAAAGTGAGTTGGTATTTTCAACTTCTATTGTTGCTGCTTCTTCTAAACGTAATGAAAGCACTGAACCATTTAATTCAATTGCAATCGGGTCACCAAATGGAGCTGAAAAAACAACTTCAATCGTTTGTCCAGTAATGAATCCAAGTTCAATTAATTTATTTGAGAAAGAAGAATCTAGTATGTTTTTGATTTGGACTTTTACGCCAAACGCTTGTTTTTCCAACGTATTCGATTTCATGGTACAAATTTAAGTTTAAGTGACATTTCAACTTCAAGAAATTGTCGATTTTTACCACAAATGTTAATTACGAAGAACGAATGTTTGATTAATCATAAACTGTCATACGAAGCGCTGAACCGCCAATTTTTGAAGGTGGTATTGGTGTATGTGCTTTTATTCTTCGGTGTTAAATTCATTGTAGGTATCTGTTTTCATTATGTCAATTTTGAAATCCTGATTGTCAGTTTTCGTTATAATGACGCTATCAAAACCTAACTTGTCCAACTTCTCAATTGTTGCTAATTCACCTTCTTTAATTTGCAATACTTTTCTTAAAAGCCAATCAGATAGTGCTTTGTTTGGGTTTGTCATTAATGCTTTTGAGTTCTCTTGGCAAAGTTTAGCTTTAAATATTTCTCCTGTTGGAATTTGCAAATTAAAATCTTGGTCTCTTTTTGGAAAGAAGTTTGGATATTTTTTATGCAATTCTGAGGGTATTGGAATGTAAATTTCTCCTAAATTTCTTTTTCTTCCTCCAGCATTCCATTGGTTCAAACCTGACTTTTCAGCAATTTCTTTTTTGTCTTTATTTCTTGTGCTATATAAAGGAAGTATTACAAAATTTTGTCCTTTTACAAGTTTGTCTGTTGCTGGTTTTAATTCTTTATTTTCAAAGAGTTCAAGCAACAAAGTATAAGGGTCTTCAATTATTTCTATGGGTAATCGAAATGCATTTTGTGGAATAATGAATTTTCTAAAAAGCGTGCTTTTTGAGTAGTTAAAAGAATAAAAGTTATTGCCATCTTCAAATTGCAAGCTTGCTTTGTTGTCTTTTACTGAATGAATATTTGCTATGTCAATTGTATTGTAATCTGTTTCATATAGTAAAAGCTCTTTCTCTTTTCTCGCAACTATGTGGTACAAAGAACTATCAATATCATAAAGTCTGTTGGCTAAACTAATTCTATCGTTTCTGAACTCACCTAATTTTATTGCAAGTTCTTTTCCTTTGTAATTACTCAATACCCTTGAGAGCGAATTAAATTCCGCAACCTTTTCGGTACTATTATTAGTATTACAAGTGAAAGTTTTTAAGCCAATTCCTACTGAATTAAAATTCGCATCAAATGCTGTGTCAGAACGACTTAAATTATTTGCATTAAAACTTCTGCAAAAAATATTTTCAGCAACACGATAGTTTATGAAAGGAACTGAACTTTCACTGAACAAACCCGACAATTTTGAAACTGCTGAAAGTAGTTTCAAATAATCTCCGTTTTTTTCTATGTCTATTTCTGCAAATGATTTCATAAAACTTTAATTATTTGATTAGCTATCTTTTCTATTAAAGTTGTTGTAACTGAATTACCTGCTTGCATATAAAGTTTGCTATTAGCAAGTGGTGGCAAAATATATTTATTAATTGGATAACCTTGAAATGCAAAGCATTCTTTAGGGGTTAATTTTCTAATTCCAAAATCATCTTTTATTAATGGCACATTGTGTCCACCTGCACCCATATTTGCAGTTAATGTTGGACAAAGATTGCTTTTGTTTTCTCGTACATAAACTCTACGCCATTGATAAACTGTGTCTTTTGAAGTTATAGTTTTTTCAAGTTCGGGATAATATTGGTGTTCTTTTTTATAATAAAAAACATCATTTTGTTTGCCCTTATCTAAAAAATCGTGAATCGTTTTTGTTAGTTTAATAGGTTTTGGAAATTCAAAATTTGAATAGTTTTTAACTTGTTTTGGATCAAAAGCAACGATAAAAATCCGCTCACGATTTTGTGGAACGTTAGCGTGAGTTGCAGAATTTAAAACTTTATGAAAAACTTTATAGCTTAATTTTTTTTCTAAAGTTTCAATTATTGTTTTAAATGTATTTCCGTTATCGTGAGAAACTAGATTTTTCACATTTTCTAAAAATATAACTTTGGGATTATGTTTTTCAATAATTTGTTCGATGTCAAAAAATAAAGTTCCTCTTGTGTCTGCAAATCCTTTTTGGTAACCAGCAATTGAGAATGCTTGACAAGGAAAACCAGCACACAAGACTTCAAATTTTTCTGGGATATAGTTTTTATTTCTTTCTTTAGTAATGTCGCCAAATGGAATTTCTCCAAAATTTTCTCGATATGTTTTTTGAGCTTCATTATTCCACTCACTTGTGTAAACACATTTTCCACCAACATTTTGTAACGCAAGTCTAAAACCTCCAATACCTGCAAAAAGGTCAATAAATTTGAAAGTATAATTTTGGGGTGTTGGATATGGAACATTTTCAACTTCAAATAAAAGTTGTTGTAATGCATCTTCTGCAACTATCGATAGTTTTTCCTCTTGTTGCTTATATTCAATAAATTGTCCAAGTGTTTTTAAAGCATCTTCTTGATAATTTTTTTTTACCCCATTTTTATAATTATGAAGGTAATGTGTCAAGACAGCTTTATCTTCGACCTCTTCAATAAGTCTCATTTGGTAGTTTTTATCTCTAAAATCGTCTATGCTTATTGTTTGTTTTAAACTCATTTTCTTGTTTGTCAAATTATGTTGCAATATACAAAAAATAGTACTTTTTCTATCGGTTTTAGTTTAGATGTCGTTTTCGATGGTATTATGACTATCCAAGTGCTAAATCATTTTCTTAAAACGGTATTTAAATGTTTTTTAAAATGAATCGTGCAGTATGACGGGTACGCTGTTGTAAAATAATTTCTTTTTCTTTCGTTACTCTATCTATCGTTGCAATGTCATAATGTCTAATTGTAACAAGCTCTAAACCTTCATTGTAACGCACTTCATAATTATTACTAAAAAGATTTAAAATCGTTTCTGGACTTGTTTTTTCACTATCAACTAATATTGAGAAGCTCAAAGCTGAGTTTTGCATCAAGTTTATTTTGGCTCTAGCTAATGAAAGCTGATTAAAGATATCACTTAAGTTTTCTTCCACAATAAACGAGAAATCTTTAGGTGTAAAAGAATAGAGGGTTTGTTCTTTTTTGAAAATGAACGAAGGAATCAATTCATCGTTGGAAGTAGATGATTGAATCACAGTTCCATCTGCTTTTGGGTCAATGAATGATTTCACAAAAAGTGGAATTCCTTTATTTTGTAATGGTTTTATTGTTTTTGGATGAATTACACTCGCTCCGTAATAAGAAAGCTCAATTGCTTCTTTAAATGAAATTTTATCCAATTTAATGGTGTCTTCAAAGTATTTTGGGTCGGCATTAAGCATTCCTGGAACATCTTTCCAAATTGTTACACTTTCTGCATTTCCACAAAAAGCAAAGATTCCTGCAGTGTAATCAGAACCTTCTCTACCAAGTGTCGTTGTGAATCCCTCTGCCGTATGACCTAAAAATCCTTGTGTAACTAGAATATTTGAGTTTGAAAATTCTGGCAATAATTTGGTTTGAATTAAACCTTCTGTTTTTAACCAATCAACTTTCCCTTCTTGGTAATTGTTGTCCGTTCTTATCAATTGTCTAGCATCCATCCAATGTGCAGAAAAACTTTGTTCGGTAAGATATGCAGCAACGATATGAGATGAAATTACTTCTCCAAGTGAAACTATTTGGTCGTATTCAAAACTTGTATTTTCTGAAAATGGTTTATTAATCTTTTCCTTTAATTGTTCAAAAATAGCCTCGATTGTATTGTAAATTGAAAAGTGTTTTTCAGGAAATAAATCTGCTAAAATGTCTTCATGAAAAAGTTCTAATTCTTCAATCAGCCCCAAGAATTCTTTACGATCTCGTTTTTTTAAAGCATTTACAATCGCTTCCAATTTATTGGTAGTTTTACCCATTGCAGAAACAACCACTGTTAATTTTTCCCCTTCAAACAATGATAAAATAGAAGCTACATTCTTTAATGCATCAGCATTTTTTACAGATGCACCACCAAATTTAAAGACTTTCATAGCGTTGAAATTGTGAGTGCAAAAATAGTGTTAATTAGTAATTAAAAAGGCAATTGATTTTTCCAATTAGAGACTCTTATCTTTTCATTCGTGTTTTTAAAACAACCTTTCCACTTTAAATTCCTACCTTTGCGGGTAATTATTTTTAATGGCACATAAATCAGGTTTTGTAAATATTGTTGGAAGTCCAAATGTCGGTAAATCAACGCTAATGAATCAATTAGTAGGCGAAAAACTTTCAATTGTTACCTCTAAAGCTCAAACGACGCGTCACCGAATTTTAGGAATCGTTAACGAAGAAGACTATCAAATTGTTTTCTCTGACACGCCCGGGGTTGTAAATGCAGCTTATAAATTGCACGAAACGATGATGGATTATGTGAATACGTCCATTAAAGATGCAGATGTTTTGTTGTTCATCACGGATACGAAAGAGAACGAAATGAACCACAAAGAAACATTGGAAAAAATCAAACGATTGCAAGTTCCAGTGTTGTGTATCATCAATAAAATAGATTTATCAAACCAAGAAGAATTAACGAAACGAGTGATTTATTGGCAGGAACAATTGCCAAATGCACTTATTTTTCCAATTTCAGCGTTACACGGTTTTAGCATCGATCAAGTTTGGAATCGTATTTTAGACTTGATTCCTGAAAGTCCACCTTATTACGACAAGGATGCGATTTCAGATAGACCCATGCGTTTTTTCGTTTCAGAAATTATTCGCGAGAAAATATTTTTGTACACCGAGAAAGAAGTACCTTATAGTTGTCAGGTAGAAATTGAAGAATATATTGAAGAAGGATTGATGGTGAAAATTCGAGCGCTGATTATCGTTGAACGTGACTCTCAAAAAGGAATTATCATCGGTAAAGGTGGCGAAATGCTTCAACGAATTGGAAAAACAGCGCGAGAAGAAATAGAAAAATTCACTGGGGCAAAAGTATATCTAGAAAACTTTGTAAAAGTTGATAAAGATTGGCGTTCAACTGATGCCAAATTAAAAAAGTACGGATACTAATATCCAAATTAGCGAAAGGATTATCAAATGAGTAACATTTTAGCAATTGTTGGTCGCCCAAACGTTGGGAAATCGACATTATTTAACAGATTGACAGAATCGCGCGATGCGATTGTAAAAGAAGTAAGTGGCGTAACACGCGATAGAATTTACGGAAAAGGCGAGTGGAACGGTTATCAATTCTCAGTAATTGACACCGGTGGTTACGCAACTGTAAAAGAAGATATTTTTGAAGGCGAAATTCGTAAACAAGTTGAGTTAGCGATTCAAGAAGCAACTTTAATTGTTTTCATGGTAGACGTTATGACGGGAATCGTTGAAATGGATGAGGTTGTTGCACAATTACTTCGCAAGAGTAAAAAACCAGTAATGATTGTCGCGAACAAAGTGGACAACACAGATAGGGTAGGGATGTCATCCGAATTTTATTCTTTTGGTTTAGGGGAAGTGTATGATATGTCTGCAACTAACGGAAGTGGAACAGGAGAATTGTTAGACGACGCCGTAAAATACTTTGATAAAAACGACGAGTCAATTCGTGAAGAAGATTACTTGCCTCGTTTTGCAATAGTTGGACGCCCAAATGTTGGAAAATCTTCAATGGTGAATGCTTTCACAGGACAAGAACGAAATATTGTAACAGACATTTCAGGTACAACAAGGGATTCAATTCACACACGTTACAAAGCATTTGGATTTGATTTCTTGATGATTGATACCGCTGGAATTCGTAAGAAAGCAAAAGTTACAGAAGACATTGAATACTATTCTGTTTTGCGTTCCGTTCGTACAATAGAAAATGCTGATGTTTGTTTGTTTTTGATTGATGCAAGTGAAGGTTTGCAAAAACAAGATTTGAGTATTTACTACATGATTGAGAAAAACTCAAAAGGTGTGGTTGTGCTTGTGAACAAATGGGATTTAGTGGAGAAAGACCACAATACCATGCTTGAATACGAAAAGAATTTGAGAGAGCAATTGGCTCCATTCAATGATGTTCCGATTATTTTTACTTCTACAATTACGAAACAACGTATTCACAAAGCTTTGGAGACAGCAATGAGAGTTCACGAAAACAGAACTCGTAAAATTGCAACTTCAAAATTGAATGAAATAATGTTGGATATAATTAATGCAACACCTCCACCAGCAATTAAAGGGAAATACATCAAAATTAAGTACGTTCAGCAATTGCCAACCCATTCACCTGCGTTTGCTATTTTCTGTAATTTACCACAATATGTTCCTGAATCATACAAACGTTTTTTAGAAAATAGATTGCGTGAGCAATTTGATTTCGAAGGAGTTCCAGTGAAGATTTTCTTTAGAAAGAAATAAAACATAAAGTAGTAAAACAAAAAAGCGAGACTTCAAATGAAGTCTCGCTTTTTTGTTTAGTTTGAATTCTAAACTATTATCTCATTAGATTAATGTGTCCACTTACGGTCACTTTTTCATCAGTGGTAGTAGGTTTGAATCTTATTTTATAAGAATAAATTCCTGAAGGTACTTTCAACCCTTTTTTACCGAAGGAACCATCCCATCTTTCTTTAGCATCGTGACTTTCCCAGATTAATTCACCCCATCTATTATAAATGAATAAATCAAAATTAAAGGGATCAAATCCAGAAGTAAATACTGGTCCCCATGTTTGATTAAATTGATCTTCATCTGGGGTAAAAGTATTAGGAATGTAAAAAACAGGTTTATTAATATAGGTCAAAGTAACTAAGTATGAACTTGTACAGCCCAATGATGTGGTTGATGTTAAAGTAACATTGAAGTTCCCGTTAATATTTGAATATAAATGTGTGTTATTTAGATCTGTTGAAGTCGTACCATCACCAAAATCCCACAAATAACTTTCACCTCCAATTGTATTGTTTGAAAAAACAACTTGTTGACTAGAATTTTCAAGAATTGTTGGCGAAGCAGAAAAGAAAACAGAAGGGGGCGTCTCTACACAAATCATGTCAGGTATTGTTGTTGATTGAGTACATCCATTATTGTTTGCAGTTAAAGTTATGTCGTAACATCCTGCATTAGTGAACGAATAATTAGCTGTTGGATTGGTGCCAAAAGAATTATTATTGATCGAATAATTATAACTAACATTTGGTATTGTAGGAGTTGAAAAAGATACGTTTAAAGGTGTACATCCTTCGCTAACATTTGATGTAAAAGGTGGAGCAGCTATTGGAATTACATTTATTACCATTGAAGCGTTAGAAGTACATTCTGCAACTGTTGGAACAAAATTGTAAGTTGTATTTCCAGGAATGCTTGATCCAATAATTGCTGGTGTCCATGTTCCAATGACACCATTTGTTGAAGTTGTTGGTAAAACATCAACAACAGCTTCGTTTTGACAATATGGACCTAACTGAGCAAATGTTGGTGCACCTTGCGGATTGACAACGACTGTCATTGAAGTTGGAAGTCCGCATACATTTGGAGCCGGTGAAAAATTATAGGTTGTTGTATTAGCTGAGGAAGTATTAATTGTTGCAGGCGACCAAGTTCCTTGAATTGAATTTAGCGAAGTTGTTGGAAGTAAATCTGGTGTATCAGTTGCACAATAAGGTCCTAAATCTGTAAATGTTGCTTGAATTGGGGCATTTACAGTAACTGTTGATGTTGCCGTTACATCATTACAACCAGAAGTTACCATTGTAACAGTGTATGTTGTTGTAACATTTGGATTAACATTAATTGTAGCTCCTGTTTGTCCACTTGACCAATTATAAGTTGCTCCAGCACCTCCTCCAGTTGCAGTTAAAGTAGCTTGTTGTCCAGCACAAATTGGCGCAGGTGAATTGACTGTTATGAGTGGAGTTGAACATGAAAATGAACCAACACCTAAAAATAAACCAGAATCATAACTTTCATCACCTGCATCAGCAATAATAATTTTCACATGATAAGTTTGACAAGGAACTACATCTAATTGCGCTGTTAGACCATCAGTATATCCATCATATTGAATTACACCTGTATTATTTGTATTGTAGTATTGTGCATTTGTATTTGCATTTACATTATCAATACTTACTAATTGATTGTTTGGAAGTCGAGCAATATTGTAGTTATTGTAATTTCCACCAGTGGGGTTTGCACCTGAAATAAATATTCCAAAACCATCGTTAAAAGAACCAGTTACAAACTCTGGATATTCCTCAGAACCAAAAACAAAGCTAACATTAAAATTGGAACAACTTGGTTGCATATCAAATTCTAAAACACAATTATCTCTGTTTGGCGGAGGGTTTCCAGCTCCTGGTTGAGTAGTTAAATGAGGGTCAGAAAAATCGAAACCAGGAACAGCTGTTGAGGAGGATCCTGTTGCATTAGGACCATCAGCATTTGCAGCAGAACCAGATGTCATAACAATACCACCATTACTTAATTGAGAACCACCAGCTTGTAAATTTCCTGTCCAAGTCCCACAAGCAGTTTGTGCGCAGTTCAAGGTTGCATTGGTTACTGTAATTCCGGGTGCAACGATGTTGTTTGCTAGTTGGGTAGCTGTAGCACCAGGGGAAATTACAATTTGAGCAAACGAATAAAGTTTGAAAAATGAGATTGAAAATAATAGTAGTAAATTGTTTTTCATAATTCACTTATCTAAGTAAGTTTACTTGTCCTGTTATAGTCAGTTTTTCGTCCGTTTCTATTGGTTTATAGTCAATTCTCCAAGTATAAACACCTTGCGGGCATTTCAAACCACTTGTTCCATAACTTCCATCCCATCTTGCATTCGCGTCTTTACTCTCCCAAATGATTTCACCCCATCTGTTGTAAATATATAAATTAAAATTAAAAGCATCAAATCCTTTTGTAAAAACCGGCCCCCACGTTTGGTTAAATTCATCCTCATCAGGAGTAAAAGAATTTGGAACATAAAATACAGTTTCGTCTACATAGTTAATAACTACAGAGTAAGAACTTGTACAACCTAACGATGAACTTGCGGTTAGAGTGGCTAAAATATTAGAATTTATACCAGAATATAGGTGTGAAGGATTAATCTCAGTAGATGTTTGCTCATCGCCGAAATCCCACGAATAAGAAGTTGCGCCAATGGTATTGTTATTGAAATTTACTGTTTCTGTGCTATTAGTAAACGTGTTTGGATTTACAGTAAAAGAAACATTGGGAGGAGCTTCGACACAAATTAAATCGTTTGTTGTTGCGGATGATTGACATGTTCCTATAGAAACAGAAAGCGAAATATCGAAGCATCCTGCAGTTGAAAAAACCGAATTTAATGAAGCACCATCACCAATATTAACTCCGTTCGAAGCCCAAGTATAAGTTGCGTTTGGTATTGATTGCGTGCTTAATGTTGTACTTAATGGCGAACACCCGCTTATAACGCTTGTATTAATTGTTGGAGTTGGACTTGCAATAGTCGTAATCGTTAAATTGGTTGTTGAAGCACATAGACCAGAAGTCGGTGTAAATGTATAATTTGCACTACCAATTGTAGATGTACTTATTGATGCAGGGTTCCAAGTACCTGTAATTGAAGGCGTATTTGTAGAAACTAACGGTAAAGTTGGATTTGCTGCATTTTGACAAAGTGGTCCAATCGGATTAAAGGTTGGATTCACAATTGGATTCACTAAAATTGTTTGAGTGTAATTAGTGGCACAAACTCCAGCAGCAGGAGTAAAGGTATAAGTTTGATTTCCAGCTTGAGTAGTTGAAATTGAACTAGGATTCCAAGTTCCATTTATTGAATTTGTGGATGTTGTGTTTAAAGTAGCTGGAATTTCATTCTGACAATAAGGTCCAAAAGTTACAAATGCAGGAGTAATATTAGGGTTAACGGTTATTGAGACTGTGTTTGTTGCATTACATCCAGTTAAAGAATAAAGTAATGAATAACTCGTTGTTGACGTTGGGCTTACTGTAATGCTTGCTGTTGTTTGGTTATTAGACCATAAATAAGTACCTCCTGTTGGATTTACAGCAGGAGGTATTGTGACAGGTTGACCTGAACAAATTGTTTGTGGAGATAACGAAATTGTTGGGTTTGCATTTGTAGTGATATTCATTGTAGCGTTTGCCGCACATTGATTTGGACTTGGAGTAAAGGTGTAAGTTGCGTTTCCAACTGTTGCTGTATTAATAGTAGTTGGATTCCAAGTTCCAGTTATTCCAGGTGAATTGCTTGACGTTGTTTGTAATACAGTTGGGGCAGCATTTTGACAGAAAGGACCTAATTGTGTGAATGTTGGGGTAATACTTGAATTTACAACTATGTTCATTGTGGAATTCACAGCACATTGGCCTATGTTTGGAGTAAAGGTATAAATTTGTGTTCCGCCTGTGGCAGTTGAAACCGTTGAAGGATTCCAAGAGCCTGTAATCGCTGGATTATTATTTGAACTAGTTGGTAAAATCCCTGCGGTTTGATTCAAACAATAAGGACCTAATTGGGTAAAAGTTGGAGTTACTGACGGATTAATCGTAATCGTAAAAGTTTGTGGCGTTCCATTACAAGAACCTGAAACTGGAGTTACAGTTATTGTTCCAGAAATTGGAGTTGTCCCAGTATTTGTGCCCACGAAAGAAGCAATGTTTCCAGTTCCACTTGCTCCTAAACCTATTGCAGGATTGCTATTTGTCCAATCGTATGTTGTCGCACTACCAGTAAAAGTAATTGCCGTTGTAGAAGCTCCAGCACAAATTGTTTGGGATGCAGGTGCTGTGACTGTTGGCGTAATTGCTACTGTAATAGTAAAAGTTACTGGCGTACCAGGACAACTACCCAATGTTGGAGTAACACTAATAGTTGACGTGATAGATGCAGTTGTAGTATTCGTAGCTGTAAAAGATGCTATATCACCAGTTCCATTTGCTCCTAATCCAGTCGCTGTATTGTTATTAGTCCAAGCATAAGTTGAACCAGCAGTACCAGTAAAGGTTATCAAAGTTGTGCTTTGTCCTGCACATAAAGTCTGATTTGCAGGAGGAGTAACTGTCGGACTTGGATTAATCGTAATCGTAAAAGTTTGTGCAGTGCCTGAACATGTTCCTGAAACGGGTGTAACAGTTATTGTTCCAGAAATTGGAGTAGTACCAGTGTTTGTTCCTACGAAAGAGGCGATATTTCCAGTTCCACTTGCTCCAAGACCAATAGCTGTATTTGTGTTTGTCCAGTTATAAGTCGCGGCAGTCCCAGTAAATGTAATTGCTGTTGTAGAAGCTCCAGCGCAAATTGTTTGAGAAGTAGGTGCTGTGACTGTTGGTGTAACTGCTACTGTTATGGTAAAAGTTACTGGAGCACCTGGACAAGTTCCAAGCGTAGGTGTAACTGTTACTGTTGATGAAATAGAGTTTGTAGTTGTATTTGTTGCTGTAAATGATGGAATGTTTCCTGTGCCAGATGCACCCAAACCAGTTGCTGTATTATTATTTGTCCAAGCAAAGGTAGATCCAGCTGTACCTGAGAATGTTATCAAAGTTGTACTTTGTCCAGC
>JBILOX010000040.1:0-29447 GCA_044374225.1 Crocinitomicaceae bacterium
GTGTAAGAACCTGAAGTACTTGCTGTATAACTTGCCGCTGTTGCTCCAGTAATGTTAGTTCCATTGTTTTTCCATTGATAAGTCAAACCAGCTCCAGTATTGGCATTCAAAACAACTGAAGCACCTTGACAGAAAGTTGTCGCTCCACCTGCTGTAATAGTAGCAGTTGGCAAAGCATTTACTGTTACCGTCATTGTTGTGGTAGTTGCACACGTTGGTGCTGCCGAAGAACTTGGCGTAAATGTATAAGTTGTTGTTGCTGTATTATTCAATGCAGGAGACCAACTTCCAGCAATACTATTAGTTGATGTCGTTGGTAATGCACTTAATGTTGCACCTGAACAGATAGCAGCAACTTGCGTAAATGTTGGTGTTGTCAAAGAATTGACTGTAATCGTCATTGTTGTTGTGGTTGCACAAGTGGGCGATGCAGTTGATGTCGGTGTAAATGTATATGTCGTTGTTGCTGTGTTATTCAAAGCAGGTGACCAACTTCCAGCAATACTATTAGTTGATGTCGTTGGCAATGCACTTAATGTAGCACCTGAACAGATAGCTGAAACTTGCGTAAACGTTGGTGTCGTCGGTGAATTAACAGTAATATTCTGGTTCGTATTTACTGTTCCTCCAGGATAATTTAGTACTAGTGCTCCAGACACGACCGAACTAGGCGTTACTGTAATACTTGAGCTAGAATTATTAACAAACGGCACGGATACACCGCCAACAGTAACACTTGTAACAGATGATAAATTAGATCCTGAAACAGTAAAGCTTTGACCTTGACATACCGCATTTGATGATGTAGAGGAAAAAGTTGGTGTAGCGCCATTAAAAAATAAATCTGCTGTGGTAAAATATGGCTGATACCGCGATTGTACTACTTTAAATCGACCACCTAAAAACATTTTATTTGAGCCAACAACGATTGTTCTCACAATGTCATCAGGTTGTGGCATCCAATGCCCCGGTACGTTTGAAAGTGTTTTGACAACGGAAGAATTAATGATCGGAAGACCACAATTAGTATTTTGATATCCCCCTCCAATATATACAGAACTGTCCTGAACAGCAACTGCATTTAACCCGCTCGAATTTATTATTCCTGTGTTTAATGCGGTGACCGAGTTAGAGAATAAGTCAAACTGAGCTAGAATGGAAACATTTGTAGTACCAACGGTTGTAAACTGACCTCCTAGATATAATTTCGAACCATTTTTTGCAAGAGCATTTACTGTATTATTTGAATTTGGATTAAACGCAGTTAAAGTACTGTTAGACATTGTGTAGGCAGCAATTCTATTTCTTGTTTGTGCACCTATGGTTGTAAATGCACCTCCTATAAACAACGTGTCGTTACTAATCAATAAGGTATTAACATTCCCATTAGCTGATGGGTTATAGGCAGATGCAGCTCCCGTTGTTGTTGATAAGCCAGCAATTCTAGATCTTGCTCCGCCACCTATATTGCCAAATGCTCCACCTGCATATAAAGTACCTGAATTAATTACCATGGCGTTTACTGAAGCATCTGAATTTGGATTCCAACCAGTTGGAAAACCAGTTGAAGCATTGACTTGTGCTATTCGATTTTTTGTAATGGTTGAATTAAGCGTTGTGAAATCTCCACCTAAATAAACATACGTTGCATCTGAAGTTAAAGATCGGACAATATTATTTGCATTAGGATCAAAAGCAAGCAAAGCTCCAGTTGTTGCATCAATGGCAGCTACATTATTTCGAACTGATGAACCTACTCCCCAAAATGTTCCGCCAGGGCAAATTGAACCTCCAGAAGACGAAATTGAAAGAACATTGTAGATTGTTCCTTTTAGCCCCATTACATTTGGGTTCCATGTATTTGCCAAGCCTGTTGTTGGTATTAGAGAAGCAAGTCGGTTTCTTACTGCACCACCAATATTTGAAAAATCTCCACCAGCAATTACGGCACCATTATAAATTGCTACCGTTTGAACAATTCCATCCGCTGTTGCATTAAACGAATTAGCAAGCGCATTTAAGGGATTCAATCCCGCTATATAATTTCTCGCTGCACCTCCAATAGTAGTAAATGTTCCGGCTGTGTATAAAACATTATTGAAAAATGTAAAATCATGAATTCGATTATTAGCTCCAAAATCATAGGGGTCAACAGTAAAGCCAGGGAGAGTAAATCCTGCTCCACGAGATTTAGCTACAGTCGCAATATTTGTGAAATCTCCACCCACATACAATTTAGTTCCATTTACGAAGACTTTATAAACTGCTGCATTCGGATTTGGATCCCAAGTAGTTGCTTGAACAAAATTAGTATCCACTGCCGCCAATCTATTTCGGGTAAGACCTCCAATTGAACTGAAATCTCCTCCCACAATGAGTTTATCAGTGTATAGTGTCATTGTGCGAACCGTATTGTTGCAGAAGGCATTCCAGAAAATGGGGTCACCATTCGTTTTATCCAATTTGACAATGTAATTGTTCGTTAATCCTTTAATTGTTGTAAATGAACCTCCGGCATACAAATAAGAACCATTCATTATCAATGTTAAAACGGTTGCATTTGGTTCAGGTTTAAAGTTTAAATCTACTGTGTTGTTTGCATTTATATGAGCTAGATTTTTAATGTCATAATTGCCAACACGAGTGAAGTTTCCTCCAATATACCAACCACCACTGCCATCGGGTAATGTTACATTTACTGTACCATAAACTCGAGGGAAAGCTATGTTGCAAGTGCCAGATGAGCCATCAATCAATGAGGAACTTCCAGTAACGGGCCCAACTTGATTAAAATCTCCGCCATAGTAAATGCTATTTCCTTTTTGATGAATAGTATATACTTCTCCGTTAGGAGCTGGCCAATTATCTTGGCTGCTAACAGATGCAATAACAATCGACTCAGTATGATCTTGGTTACCTGTAAAGGTAATATTTGTAACTGTGCATGTATAATTTCCTGGTTGGCAAACATTAATAGACTGTGTTGTCTCACCCGTTGACCATTGGTAGTATTCACCATTTGCAATAGATGACAAAGAAAAACAGTTGTTATTTAATAATCCTGTATTGCTTGATGTAGAAATTAGATTATTGTTCAAATTAGGGAACTCAATTTCGCGAACAAAAAACGCAGGAGAAACACTAGGGTCATATGAGTTAACTGTAATTTTCCAGTATTTTGAAACTTTTTGTTGTATGGAGTATTTTAACGCCGACAACGATGGAAATCCCGCAACAGTTGTCAAATTACAGGCGGTTATTTGAACCGACGACCAAGGGCCAAGTTCATTCGGAGCTGAGTCAAGAGTTACACTTACATTACTACAATTAAAATTTGTGTTTTTTATAAACTGAAATTCCGTTAAACTTACCGATTCTCCAAATTGAAAGATAACATATCCTCCTGGCGAAAAATCTCCAGGACCAACATTTCCGTATTGTCCATCAAAAAATGATTCATCAATTACACCGTTAGAACTTAATAAAGTCGCAACTTGTGAATGAACCATTCCAATAAAAAAAGAAAACACAAAAACCGATATTTTTTTCATAATTATTATTTATTTGTGAATACAATTTCCATTTTCATCAAACCCTAATAAATCGAAGTCTTTATTTAATATCAAAACTGAAGCATTAAAGAATTTTCGATCATCAACTTGAAGAGAATATAAATAGAAAAGGCCTTTTCCATTTTCTGTTGAATGTTCAAGAAAACATTCGAGTTCATTTCCTTGAGCTTTCAAATTTGTATTTACCTCATTGATTACTTCACGTAGTTCGTGGTGTGCAATTTCGTCCGTGCTACAGATGTGCCAAAAAACATTTTGAACTACTGGATGTTTGGAAGATTGAATCGTTTTCCATTTTTTGAATGGAATACATAATTTTCGTTCCTCGAGAATTTCCAAATTAATGGTTTGCAATGGAACGGCATCGTCGTTATCGCAACAATCAATGTGAGGTTTAACAACGTCAATAAGTTTTCCCAAATATTGTTGCGAGAAAAGTCTTTTAGTTTTTTCTATTTTAAATAGTTCAAACATCGGTTTTTAGTTTTTCACAAAAGTGTTATAAAAAAAACCAATAATTAATCAACATATTAACTAAATAAGTATATTTGTAACTATAATAGTTAAATAGTAAATAATATGAATGCAATTGGTAATAAAATCCGCCTACTTCGAGAAGAAAAAGGCCTTTCTCAGGAGAATTTGGCTTCAGCATTGGATATTACCCAATCCAATTATGCGCGTTTGGAAAAAGATGATAACCGAATCAGTGTTCCGCGTTTAATTATTATTGCAAGTACATTAGAAACAACTGTTACAGAATTAGTAGGTGAAAAGGCAAATACGGTTGTTAATCAAAATAATAATAAAGAAGCCAATACTTATTTACAAAATACTTTTCAGGCTGATAAGGATCACATTCAAACTTTGAAAGATGAGGTTGAATACTTGAAGAAAATGGTGGATACTTTTTTGGAGCGGTAAGTTGCGCAGGATTTCAGTTTAAGTAAGTTGCGCAGGATTTGGAAATCCTGCGCAACTTACCTACAACAAATGCACTTTATTTAAAACCGATTTTCCACCAAAATAATCCATAGCAGAAGAATAAGGCCAGTCTTGCATTTTATCAGTATAGCCTGCTCTAACAGGATTTAGATGAATGTAATTCAATTTTTGATGAAAGAACTTATTGGAAAACAATTCGATAGCATGATTGCCGTCTTTCCAAACTTTAATATTTATCGGCTTACAATGATTTCTACCTGCCATCTTAAAAATTGAGAGGTAACTAGAATACTTTTCATTCGTCTTCTTTTCTAATTCCAACGCGATATTTCTAGATGTGAATTTTTTAAAATCACGCATTACGTCACTTAACAAAAAAGGATTTTCTGTGTTGGCAATCATGTGAATATGGTTATTCATGATGCAATATCCATAGACTACAAGATTTTTTCTTTCTATCAAAAAATTTAGTGAATCGATAATAATCACTCTGATTGAATCGTGTTCAAAAATAGGAAGCCATTCGGTGACCGTTATGGTCATATAATAAGGCGTAAATTCTTTTTTTATGGTGTGTTTTATACCAATTTACTTGTTAAATGACGCAATTGAAAATCTGTCTGGTATAATGCCGAGTTAGTTTTCAACGAGTATTCTATACGACAATTGAAAACAACTTCGGTATTATTCCGTTCATAACCTTAAGTTACGAAAAAAGTTTAGAAGTTGCGCAACTGACAATCCCAAATTTCCAATTCTATCTCTTAACTTTTACCATGTAACATTTCCTTAATGTTGTCACATAAATCATTGCAATATTGATTACCAAGTGAATAAAAACACTAAAATCATTATATTTATTTCAAAAATCACGGCTATAAAACTTTTTATTCGGAATTTTGGCACGAAAATCGCCTTTGGCAGTCAACTTAATTACTTTTTTATGAAAAATTTCTACATTGCTATTCTTATTTGCCTTTCTTTTATTCAGCTTCAAGCTCAAAAAGTAGATTACGATAATACCTCCAAATGGTTTATGGGCTTCAACATCGGTGGAACTTGGAGTACAACAGACGTTAAAAATCAAACTTCAACAGGTTGGGGATTGGTGCTCGGAAAATCGTTTAACTACAATTACGGAAGTGTTATTAGCTTCGATTTAAGAGCGCGTTACCTGCGAGGAATGTGGTACGGTCAAGATAATGACACTACTTCTTTGTTGAATTACTCAGGTACGGCATTAAACGATTACACAAATGTAGGAGGAAATACAGGGCCAGGTTTTACTGTAAATAATTTTCAATCAGACGTTCATCGTGTAGCACTGGAATTGGCATTGCACTTAAACACTATAAGAGAACGTTCTGGTTGGGATCCTTATATTTTTGGAGGAGTTGGTTTAACATTCAAACAAACTTTTGGTGATTTATTAGATCAAAATGGAAGTGGTGGGATTTATGATTACAGTTCTATGTTGGCAAATGGTCCACTTCAACCGCAACTTTCTTCAGCTTTAGATAAAATTTATGATTCTCCTTTAGATGGAAGTACTGCTAGTTATAAAGCTTATTTTATGCCTAGTCTCGGTTTTGGTTTAGGCTACCAAATCGGAAAAAGAGTTTCATTAGGTATAGAACACAAAACAACTTTCACGCGTGGTGATGATTTCGATGGTTTCGAATCAACAACTCCAAGATTAAAAAATGATTTGTATCACTACACTTCGCTTTACCTAAACTTTAGATTTAGAACAAGAGGAAATGGTAACACAACTGCTCCAACTGATGGAACAAACAGCACTGGAAACATTAATAATTTCAATACCAATTGCCCTCCTCCAGTTATTACATTCAATGTCCAAAATAATCAAGTTGTCAATTTTGCTCAGTATCGCTTAGATGCCTCAGTTACTGAATTGCAAAACGCGCAAAATGTAACGATTTACAATAACTTGAATCAAGTTGTACCTTCTAATTACAACACCCTAACAAAAAGAGTAACTGCTGATTTGGTTTTAGTTGAAGGTGTAAATACAATCACAATTAAAGCACAAAACAATTGTGGAACTGATACAAAAACGTTCACAATTACTTACAATCCTTGTATATCTGCAAAAATCACGTTCACCAATCCAATTCAGGGAACAACAGTAAGAAATACAAATTTCACGGTGAATGCAATCATTACAAATGTGGCAAACGCTGCTGGAATTAAATTTTTTGAAAATAACGTTCAAGTGAATGGTTTTAGTTTCGACCCAATCTCAGGATTATTAACAAGTAATGTTACACTTGCACCAGGTTTGAATACTTTTAAAATTGAAGCAACAAATTTGTGTGGAACAATCACAAGTACAGCAAGTGTAACCTTTGATAATTGTGTTTCTCCAACAGTTCAATTGATTAGCCCAAGCTCAACAGGAACAACAACAAATACGGCTGCAATAACCATTCAGGCATTTTTGAGAAATGTTCTTTCAAATCAATCAGTAAGTTTGACTCAAAATGGAATTGCTGTAACGAATTTCACGTTCAATAACAGTCAATTGGTTTTTCCAACAACATTGGCAAATGGTATAAATACTTTTGTTATTACAGCTAATTCTTCTTGTGGAAATGCATCTGAAACGTTTACTATTAACTATCAAAATTGTGCGGCTCCACTTGTTACTTTGAACAATCCAACAAATAATTCAACTGTAAACGTAGCTTCTTTGGTTTTCAAATCAAGAATTGACAATATCGCAGCGAAACAAAATGTTTCTTTGAAATTAAATGGAATTGACATCAACAACTTCACTTTTAATACAGTAACGAAATTAGTTCAATCTACTTTGCAATTGCAACCAGGAATGAACGTAATTTCTATTGGTGCGATTAATAATTGCGGAAGCGATATCGAAACAATTTATGTAAACTATGACAATTGTGTTGCTCCAAATGTATTGATTGCAAACACAAATACAACTGTTACAAACCCAGCATTTGTTTTAAATGCAACGATTCAAAATATGTTAGATGCACAAGGACTTTCTTTGACACAAAATGGAAATCCAGTTAATTTCAATTATTTCAATTCGCAATTAACTAGCGCTCTAACTTTAGTTCCAGGAAACAACACTTTTGTATTAACAGCTACAAAATCTTGCGGAACATCCACAAAATCGGTGGTTATCAATTATAATAATTGTATTGCTCCAAGCGTCATTATTTTGAATCCAACAGCAAGTGGATCAGTTGTGAATGCGAGTACTTTAGCTTTTAAAGCATCTGTAACGAATATCACGAATGCACAACAAATCGTTTTAAAACAAAACAACCAAGTTATTCCATTCAACTACAATAATGGTTTAATCGAAGCGAGTGCCACCTTAACAACTGGAATAAATAATTTCCAAATTACAGTAACAAATACTTGTGGAACAGATACAAAAACTACTGCTATCAGCTTTGTGAACTGTACACCACCTTCAATTTCTATTTTGAACCCTGTGATGAATAATACTACAATCAATTTTGCACAGTTTCAATTCAAAGCAGCAATTTCAGGTTCAACGAACGCGCAAGCTGTAGGATTGAAAGTTAATGGGCAAGATGTGACATTTAATTTATCAAATGCAATCTTGACAGCAAACTTAAATTTGATTCCAGGGGTAAATACAATTATAGTTTCAGCGTCAAATTCCTGTGGAACTGTCATTGAGACTTCAACAATCACTTATGATAATTGTGTCCCACCAACTATTCAATTAACAGGAATTCAAAACACAACGCAAACTGTTACTAATCCGAATTTTGCTATAGCAGCTGTTGTTGCAGGAATTAATTTACCATCAAATATTTCATTTACACAAAATGGTTTAGGTAAATCTTTCAATTTTGCCAACTCAAATTTCTCTGCAAATCTACAGTTAGTTGAGGGGTTGAATACAATTACTTTATCGGCTACAAATTCTTGTGGTGTTGCAATCAAAACGTTAAACATCACTTTAAATAACTGTGTTCCACCGACAGTAAGCTTTACAAATCCAGCAAATTCAGGAACAAGTGTTGCTAATGCAGCTTATGTTTTCAAAGCGAATGTTCAAAATATTGTAAATACGCAAGGTATTGTTCTGAAACAAAATGGTGCAACGATTTCAAATTACACTTTTGTAAATGGACAAATCATTGCGAATGTTAACTTACAATCAGGGTTAAACACGTTCTCAGTTGTTGCAACGAATTTATGTGGTGTGGCTAGTGAAACAACTACAATCACATTTAACAATTGTGTTCCACCGACAGTGAGCTTTACCAATCCTAACAATTCAGGAATTTCGGTAAATCGTCCTTCATTTAATCTTACAGCAGCCATCCAAAATGTAAATGCATCAGGAATTTTATTCACTCAAAACGGAATACCAATTACTAATTTTGGTTTCACAAACGGTCAATTGAGTCATGCAGTTCAGTTGCAAAATGGATTAAATACATTTATTATTACTGCGACAAATACTTGTGGAACAGCAACTCAAACGATTACCGTAAATTTCAGTAGTTGTGTTACCCCGGTTGTAGCGATTTCAAATCCTTCAAATGGTGTTGCGCCTGTTTCGGTAAGTGCTTATAATTTCACAGCAAGTGTTCAAAACATCACTTCGGCGCAAGGAATTTCTTTGAAATTAAACGGAACAACTGTTTCAAACTTCACATTTAATAATGGAAACATCCAAGCAAATGTAACTTTAGCAGCAGGATTAAATACGTTTGTTTTAACAGCAACAAATGCGTGTGGAACAGTAACCGAGACGAGAACAATAACATATAACAATTGTGTTCCTCCAACAGCTGTTATTAATACACCAAGCACAAACGGAACAACAGTTGCTGCAAGTGCATACAATTTCACAGCAAGCGTTCAAAACATTTCCAATTCACAAGGGATATCATTGAAATTAAATGGAAACACTATTTCAAACTTTACATTTAATAATGGAAACGTTCAAGCAAGTGTTACTTTACAAGCAGGTTTGAATACGATTGTATTAACAGCAACAAATGCGTGTGGAACAGTAACAGAAACGCGAACAGTGACTTATACATGCCAACTTCCAACGATTGTATTCAATCCTTCAATTTCAAGAGGCTCAAGTTTGACTTATTTCTTCTCTGCAACTGTTTCAAATGTACCGAGTCAACAAGGAATTAATTTCACTTTAAATAATGCTCCTGTTACTGACTATACGTATCAAAGTGGTAATATTCAAACTACTTTAAATTTACAGAATGGTGCAAATACAATTAGAATCACAGCAACAAACGCTTGTGGTACTGCAACAAGAGATACAGTTATCAACTTTGGATCATGTGATGCTCCTGAAATTAATAATACAACTTCACCTGCTTCAGGAAGTGTTACGCAAAACACTAGTTTGAATGTAAGCGCTGTTATTCAGAATTATACGCAAGAAACGAATATTACAGTTAAAGTAAACGGAAACGCAGTTACGAACTATTCAAATATCAATGGAATAATTTCTGGAACGCTTCCTTTGCAAAATGGAACGACAACAGTTGAAATTACAGCAACCAATGCTTGTGGAACAGATTCTGACGTTTATTCAATAACAAGATGTAAACCAACTTCGATAACCTTAATTAATCCTTCAACAAGAAATACAACAGTTACATCTCCAAATCATGTAATTCAGTTTAATTTGTTTAATGCAGATAATCAAACGGTTGTGAATATTTCTCAAAATGGAACACCAAACAATAATTTCTCATTGAATGGACAATTAGTAGCTGGAAGTATTCAACTTGTTCCTGGTGTGAATACATTTCAGCTTACTGTTTCAAATACTTGTAATACGCTAAATGAGACAATTATAATAAATTATGTTGCTGAAACTCCGACTAACGATGGAAACACAAGTCCAGGTTCACCAACTAACAACAACAGTGAAAAACCAACAACTGATGGTGAAATAACAAATCCTGAACAAAGTCCTAATGACACTAACGGCCAAACAGATGCGACAGGAACAAATACTAATAATGGACATGGAAACAATGCTGATGGTGTAGATTCTTCGAATCCAGGTCAAGGTTCAGGTGGTCCAAACGGTCAAGTTGATTCAAATGGAGGAGTTGATGATGAAAATGGAAACGGTGGGAATGGTAATAATTCAAACCAGCAGGGTATAAATCCTCCAACAAATAACGCCGGTTCAAATAATAAAACAACTAATCAACCTAGTCAGGTAGGAAAACCAAACAACACGGTTGTAACACCAACAAATACGGATGCCACACCTAAAATACCGACTCCAGCTCCAACAGTCAATAAGCCAAATACAACAACAGCTCCGAAAAACCCAACTACACCTCCAACAGTCAAAAAGCCAGCTCCAACAACAACGGCTCCGAAAAAGCCAGCTCCAACGACTGCGCCAACAGTTACAAAACCCACTACTGGGGACGTAAAAACAGAACCAAAAGTGGAAAGTCCAAAACCAACGGAACCCAAAAAAGAAGAAATAAAAGATCCAAAAAAAGAAGGTATTAAGGGTGAAACACCACCTAAGCCCAAAGTTGAAACTAAACCACAAACCAAAGGAGGAGGTAGATAGCCTCCTTTTTTCGTTTGAAATAGTGATAATTATACATTTCTTTCTATCTTCGCAAACTTAAATTTTTTGACAAATGGCATTAATTGGAAAAATACGTTCAAAATCAGGTTTATTAGTAGGGGTTATTGGCCTTGCATTATTATCATTTATTTTGTCAGATTACAAAAGCATGTTTGGCTTTAGTGAAGGTGCTTATGGAATAGGAACTGTTTTTGGTGAAAAAGTAGATCCAAACAAATATTCATTAACTAGTCAAAGAGTTCAAGATCAAGAACGCTCACAAGCAGAACAAAGTCAAAAACCTTTTGGAGAGCAAGAAATGGATGCTGCAAGTGATAAAGCTTGGAATTTCCTTGTGGATTCAACAATTTTAGCAAAAGAATACGAACAGTTAGGAGTCAGCGTCTCTGAAAGAGAATTCAATGCTTATCTAATGGCAACAGATGGATTCAATGTTTTGCAAGATTTATCTCAATTTTTTACTGATTCTTTAACAAATACAATCACAGAAGCATCAACAATTGCTGGTCGTACGAAACTTCAAAATACAATCAATCAACTAAAAACCAGTAAAGAACCACAAGCTAAAACGCAATGGGATAATACAAAACAATATTATACCGATAGAAGAAAACAGGAGAAATATTTCGCTTTGTTGAATCAAGGAGTTTACGTAACTAAACTAGAGGCAGAACAAGAATACTTTGGTCAAAAAGAAATGAAAAGCATTGCTTTTGTTTTAAGAAGATATACAGAAATCAATGATGAAGAAGTAAAGGTAAGTACCTCTGAATTAGAGAAATACTACGACGAACACAAAAATGACAGCAAATACAAAGTTAGAACTGATGCAAGAGAAGTGAAAATGTTTGACGTTGTAATTGCTCCTTCTAGAAAAGATTCAATAACTTTTAACAAAGAGTTATCAAAATTAAAAACTGAGTTTACAAGTTCAACTAACGATTCAATTTTCATTCAAAAATACAGTGAAAATAAAGCTTTCTTCGGTGACAAACGCGCCACTGCTGTACCAGAAGGGCATCCAAAAGCTGAACGATTCCAAACTTTCCCAAGAGATTATGATACAATTTTTAAATTGGCTGCAGTCGGACAAATTGTTGGACCTTATGTGAACAACGGAAATGTTGTTATCTCTAAAGTAATTGGATTTACACCTTCAAGCTTGAAAGCACGTCACCTTTTGATTTCTACAAATGGTTCGAAAGATGAGAAGATAATTACAGCGAAAAGAAAAACAGCAGATAGTTTATTGAAAGTTATCAATAAAGACAATTTTGCTGAATTGGTTGCGAAACACACAGAGGATCCAGGGTCAAAAACAACTGGTGGATTGTATGAAGATTTCTTAGAGGGTGAAATGGTAGCTGAGTTTGGTGGTTTTTGTGCAACTGCTCCAATTGGTAAAATTGGAATCGTAAAAACTGACTTTGGTTTCCATATTATTGAAGTAATGGATAGGGGAGCATCTAAGTTTCCATTAATTGTTTCTGTTTCAAGAATCTTTAAGGCATCAGAGGAAACGATTGCAAATAAAGAAAGTGAAGTAAATAGTATTCTTTACAAACTAGATCGTAAAATTTCTAAAGAAACAGACAATGCCAAAAAAGTTGCTTTATTTGATACGATTGTGAAAAACGCAAACTATTTCGCTAGACCGTTATCATTGGAGGACAATAATCCTAGAGTGTATGGATTTACGACAACACTTGCAGCTGATAAAATTTTAGAGCTTGCCTTTTCTGAAAATGCAGCAGTTGGTTCATTGACTTCGTATCCAATTAAGGACAAAGAAAAATATGTAATTGCAATGGTTACATCTATCAAAGAAAAAGGAACGCCTAAATTTGAAGATGTTAAATCACAAATGGAACGTGATTTAATCGAAGAGAAAAAAGCAAAACGTTTCATGAATCAAATGGCAAAAGGTAAAAAGCTAGAAGCGATTGCAAGAAGCGCGAATACAACAGTAATGAATGCAGAAGTAACTTTCAGTAATCCACAAATTATGGGTGCTGGTTATGAGCCAGAAATTATTGGAACGCTTTTTTCAGCTGCAATTAAAGATGGAAACAGAACCTTACCTTTAAAAGGTAAAACAGGCGTTTATGTAATAAAAATTTCAAAAACTACGAAAGCCCCATCTGCTGCTAATTACAAAATTGAGAAAGACCAAATGTTGTCTAACTTAAAAAATAGCATGCAAGGTCAAATTATGGGTGGCTTGAGAAAAGCGGCTGATGTAGTTGACAACAGGAAATTAAATAATTTAAGAATTAGATTATAACGTTCTTCATTGTAAGGTTATAATGTTAAAGTCAGAAATTAGAGCCCTTTTCAAAGAAAAACGAAAAGGGCTTTCTTATTTAGAATTAAATCGTTTTTCAACGCAAATAACTAATTTTATTCTCGAAAAAATTGATTTCAACAACAAACAAATAAGTATTTTCCTTCCGATTGAAAAACAAAAGGAATTCGATTCTTATCCGCTTTTGGAAGGATTAATTATTCAAGGAGCAAAACCTATCATTTCAAAATCCAATTTTGAAGATTGTAGCTTGACTTTATACAAGTACGAAAATAGTTCTCAGCTTGAAATAAATCCATTTGGAATTCCTGAGCCTAAGTATGGAGAAATAGTTTCTGAATCACTTTTAAACGTTGTTTTTGTTCCACTTTTAGCGCTTGATAAGAATGGAAATAGGGTTGGCTATGGAAAAGGCTTTTACGACAAGCTTTTATTGAAGTGTAATCCAGAATGTCTTTTCATTGGAATTAATTTATTTGATGAATTTGTTGAAATTGACGATTTGAATCCTTTTGATATCCAACTACATTGCTGTTTTACTCCCCAACGTTATTATGAGTTCAAATAGAAAAAACCAAGGGCGTTACCATTTATTAGTAATTTTTTTAATTCCAATAAATTTGATGGCACTGTTTCTTTTTGAATCTAATGGGCTAAAAATTGGAATTCCAGTTATAAGTTTGCTAATTGCTTATTTTCTATTGAAGAAATAGAATAAAAAAAGGTGATATTCCATAGAATAGCACCTTTTTTTAAGAACTAAATGGGTTTTTATTTCAAATACGCTTCGTAGAAATCATTAATTGCATAGACTCTTCCTTCAACCATAACACTTTGAATTTGATTAGCGGAAAGAAAACGCAAAATCACTCTTCTGTTGTTAGCATCGTTTATAACCATATTGTAGACAATTTCGTGCGTTGTACTATTGAAATCGATTGTAAACATTTTTTGATAATAGCTTGCGTAATTTTTTACATCTTCTTCGGAAATACTCTCGGGCAAAGTCATTTTGATTTTACCTGCATCTTTACCTTGAATCATTGATAGCTTTGTGCCACATATCGCAGTTGAATTATCTTGAGCAAAAGAAATGAATGTGCTAATTAAAAAAACAGCTGCTAAAAGAACTTTTTTCATAACTTAGATTATTAGATTTAATGCTAAACTACAAAATATATTCCAAAAATAAAGAAATGGGAAATTTAATCGCTTTTTTTAAAGAGAATCAGATAGAAGCTGGTTGCGATGAAGCTGGTCGTGGTTGTTTGGCTGGACCTGTAGTGGCTGCATCTGTTATTTTAAACCCAAACCACTTTATTAAAGGATTGAATGATTCAAAAAAATTGAGCGAGAAAATCCGTAGTCAGTTAAAAATTAAAATAGAGTCCAATGTTTTGGCACACGCAATCGGCATTGTTGATGAAAAAGGAATTGATCAAATTAATATTCTAAATGCCAGTTTTAAAGCGATGCATTTGGCAGTAGATGGTCTAAAAATCAAACCGGAATTTTTATTAATTGACGGTAATCGCTTTCAAAAGTATCCCGAAATTAACCATGCTTGCATCGTTAAAGGTGATTCGAAATATCAAGTAATTGCAGCAGCATCGATTTTGGCTAAAACGCATCGCGATTATATTATGGAACAACTTCACGAAGAATATCCGATGTATAATTGGAAGAAAAACAAAGGTTATCCAACCAAAGACCATCGGGAAGCAATCAAAAAATATGGTGTAACTCCTTATCATCGCCTTTCTTTTCGCTTACTTCCAGATAAAACCCTCTTTGAAGATACCGATTTTGAATAATTTTAACTTAAACAACTTGTTGTTAATTTATACTTCTCATAGCAAGTTTTACAGCGTAGATTACAATTACTTTTGGTCAAAAAGGTAATGTTTAAGAGAATTCTTCCTGTTTCTGTCGTATTGATTTGTATTGCTTGGTCAGTATTTGTCTCTATTGATTTATTATCCAATGAAAATTCGGTTGACTTCAAACATTATTTTAATACTGTTGATCAACAAGTTGTAGTGGTCCATCGTAATAGTGAATTAGATTGGAGCATTAATAACATTCAGATTTTACCGAGTAATCAGACAATTGCTATTTTTCTTTTGTCGCGTGTTAATCAAACTACATCTCTTTATGTTAGTGCAAAAAGAGCTTTGTTTTTGGCAGAGAAAAAAGATAATTGGTCAAAGAAATCGGTTGAAAAATTGCTCACAAACGGTTTATTTAACTTTGAGTTTACGGGTAGAAGAAGTTTTAAATTTGGAAATCTTAAAGGAGAATTCAGAAACAATCAATTAGTAATTTATCAAGTCGAACAAACTGTTTCAGTAATTAATTTTCCTTCAGTTGACAATAAATCTTCTTATAGTATTATTGATTTAACAGAAATAGAACCAATTGTAACTGATGTTTATCAAAAATCCGACAGAACATTGAGCTATAAAAAAACGAAACTTGTAAATTCAAAAGCAAAACAATGTGATGATAAATTGCTTTTTTCAAGTTTAATTTCGACGAATTTCAGCACTTACAATTTTAATGAAAAAAATTACTTTTCAAAAATCGATACTACTTTTAAGAAAAGTAATTTCAAAAAATGGATCAAAAGTGGAATTGTTTTTTTATCAAATGGAACGGCTGAGGTTGCAATTTTCGATTTTAAAGAAGGGCAAAACCCAATTCAAAATTTGAATGATGAATTTGGACTTCCAGAAAAGAATGAAACTTTTGGGGAATACGAAAATATTGCTTTTTGCGATAATTGGAGTCAAGATACAATTTCAAAATTTTATGTTTTCGAGAAGGAAGGAATTTGCCTTGTCGCGAGAAATAAAACTTATTTAGATGAAGTTTTAACAGAAATGAGTCTGGGGAAAACACTATCACAAAATCAGGAGAAAAGTCAACAGATTTTTAGTACGCTACCCAGGAAGGTAATTTATAGAAGTGTAACTCCAAAAAAGAGCGTAGCAAAAAGCGTTCTTAATAAAATACTAGTCGAAACTACTTGTGTTATTAAAGATAACACGAGCATAAACACTATTAAAGATGAAAAAGTAAAGGAGTATTTTTCAATGAACCCTGGGGAACGAATTTTAAATTTCGTAACTTTCAATGGTCGTGGAAATGTTGTTTTATTGACAGAAACAAACAAATTAGTGGGTTACTCAAATGGTTCGAAAAGATGGGAAAAGCAATTGGCAGAAATTCCGTCGGTGTTTTCAATTTTTTCTTTCCAAAATAATACTTTTTCAGTGTGTACAAGCACTGAAACTCAAATTTTAGATTTTAATGGAAGAATAATTTATCGTTATAAACCTGTTAGTTCTGTTGCTCCATCAAGTTTACAAGTCGATAATAAAGAAGTTTATTTCGTTGGAAATGGGGATGATAACGTGAGTGTTTTCAATACTACAGGAAAAACACTAAAGGTTTTGAGATTAAGTGAATCGGTGAAAGGTATTTATAGTTATACCCAAAATGGAAAAGCATTCTGTGTTTCAGTTGGAAAAACCACTGCTTACATTTCAGAAATCGTTAAAAGAAAAAGCACAAAAACATTGAATATTGATTCAACAACCAAAGTATTTCCGTTTGCGAGTGCAGTTTATTTTGGAAGCGTGAATAATGGAACATTGACTTTACAGCAAACGGACGGTTCTAGAAAATCAATTCGGCTCAATCAAGAAGCAAGATTGATGGGCGCTTTTAGTCAAAACAATCAAGTATATTTCTTAATCAGACAAGGCAAAAAGTTAAAAGCAATTGATTTTAATGGTCAGAAACTATGGGAACGAACGCTTGTTTTAGAAGAAATCAGTTCGATTTATGTAGCTGTAAATCAAAGAGGGAAAACAATTCTTGGAATCCTTGACGGAATAGAAAATCAATTATATTTGTACGACATAAAAGGGAATAAAATAGACGAATCAGAAAGACACGGCGAACAAAAGATTGAAATCTCGCCGTTTGGAGCCAATGCTTTTTCGATTACAACCTACTTAGGCTCTTATTTAATACAATACACCAAACAATAAACTATGAAAAAATATTTACTCAACCTCCTGTTTTTTGCGATTTCATTTAATTTCTTTAGTCAAAATTACCTAGGTGTGATGTCTAGTAATTATGCTGGAGTAATGGGTAATGATGTAAATCCTGCCAATTTCGTAGATGGTCGATTTAAATTTGATTTGAATCTTTTCAGTTTAAATGCAAATATTTATCAAAATTTTGGTTATTTCGATGCAACAGCAATGCAAACAGCGCAGCAAAATACGTTAGGAAAAACATATTGGTGGAAAGGTTCTTTTTCAAGTGATATTTTTAATACTTGGTCGCAGCCAGATTCAACATTTATCGATCGTTTTATTTTGCGAAAATACGACCAAAACACAAAAAGAAATCTCGGAATGAATATGAATATACAAACAGATATAATTAATTTCATGTTTCATATTTCCCCGAAAATTGCCGTTGGATTTGGTGTGAAAGCACGTTCGATTACGAATATTGATAACATGGATGCAAAATTGGCTGTTTTGGCTGAAGCAGGTTTGGAATATCCAGGTTTGTGGAATTTAACGTTACCAGAAGAGTTATTAAACATCAACCACTTAACTTGGACAGAATATGGATTAAACTATTCGCAAGTGGTACTTGATCAAAAAGAACATTTCTTCAAAGCTGGTGGAAAGGTTAAATATTTGCAAGGATATGCATCCGCTTATATGTACACCGATAATTTTTCCTACAACCTGGTGAATGAAGATACATCGCAGTATTTGTCAGGGGATTTTGCTTATGGGTATTCTAAAAATATTGATCAGTTAGTAGCTGACGGTGGTGGGATTCCAAAAGCTTCTGCAAAATTTGGTTTAGGTTTAGATTTAGGATTTGTGTATGAATGGCGCCCTGATTGGGAAAAACACAAATACGATATGGATAATGAAACAAATCTTTGGAAACGAAACATGAACAAATACAAAGCACGCGTTGGATTTTCAGTTTTAGATTTAGGAGGAATACGCTTTGAAAAAGGTGGTTTAAGCCGTGATTTTAGTGTTAATACAACCAATCTTTTTGACTTAAACCGCTTTGACGTTGCAACTAGTTTTATCAACTTCGATCGTTTAATTGATACTTTAATAAACGAGTCAACAGCCGCGGGGAATGCGGAATGGACTACTTTAGAAGCTCCATCTGAGACATTTTACATGCGTACGCCTTCTGCATTTAGCATCCAAGCTGATTACCACATTTGGAAATGGTTTTATGTTAATGCAACAGGAATGTTTAATATCATTTCTTCTAAAAGAGCAACGAAAGTAAAAGTTGCAAATCAAGTTTCAATTACCCCAAGTTTTGATCATTCATGGTTTGGTATACATCTTCCAATTTCAATCAATGAGTATTCTGGTTTTAAAGCTGGTTTGGCAACTCGTTTAGGCCCATTGACAGTTGGAATAACGGATTTTCGAAGTTTAGCGGCAAAAGGTATAGTACAGGGAGCTGAGTTTTTTATGGGATTAAGAGTTCCTGTTCTTTACGACGCACCAAAGGATACAGACGGTGATAAAGTTTCAGACAAAATGGATGATTGCATCACTGAACCAGGAATTTGGAGTTTCAAAGGTTGCCCAGATACAGATGGAGACGGGATTAAAGATATGGACGATGAATGTGCAACTGTATTTGGATTAGCAGAATTTAATGGTTGCCCAGATACAGATGGCGATGGAATTCCTGATAAAGATGATGACTGTCCGACGGTTGCTGGATTAAAAGAATTTAAAGGTTGCCCAGACACAGATGGAGACGGAATTAAAGACGAATTGGATGACTGTCCGACGGTTGCTGGACTAAAAGAATTTAAAGGTTGCCCAGACACAGATGGCGATGGAATTAAAGACGATGAAGATGCTTGTCCAGAAGTGGCAGGTTCAATAGAAAATCAAGGATGTCCTGATAAAGATGGAGATGGCGTATTTGATTTCTTAGATGCTTGTCCAGAAGTGGCAGGGCCGAAAGAAAATAACGGTTGCCCTTGGCCTGACACTGATGGCGATGGACTATTAGACAAAGATGATGATTGTCCAACATTAGCAGGGCCTATATCAAATAAAGGTTGTCCTTTAATTGACACTGACAAAGATGGTACATTAGATAAAGATGATGATTGTCCGAATACACCTGGTCCAAAAGATAACAAAGGTTGTCCAGTGATTGAGCAAGAAATTATTGAGATTTTGAAAATGGCATTTGATAATCTTGAGTTTGAAACAGCAAAAGACATTATCAAAGAAGAATCTAAACCTTCGTTGGATGAATTGGCAGCAGTTCTTATGAAAAAACCAACTTGGAAATTAGAAATCGCAGGTCACACAGATAATGTTGGAGACGATGCTAAAAACATGGTGTTGTCCAAGAAACGTGCTGAATCCTTGAAGTCTTACTTAGTATTAAAAGGGGTTGAGGCAACACGTTTGAACACGTTGTTCTTCGGAGAAACTAAACCTATAGGCGATAATAACACCCCAGAAGGTCGTAAGAAAAACCGACGTGTTGAAATGAAAATAATTATTGAATAAGTTTTTAGAAACGAGTAAACCAAAAGGGGTTCAGTAATGAGTCCCTTTTTTTTAATGTTACAAACGTTTACTCAGGCCAATACATGTCCGATTGAATGTAGGAATACCTATTCTTAAAAAGTTAAATACACCTAGGTGTGAGAAGGCGAACTTAACAACAATAAGACCGTTGCAAAACCCGTTTCTCATCGTTACTTTTCAAAATTTTAATGTCCTCATTAACAAGGGTTAACTCCGGTGTTAAATTTTTAAAAAGCCTCGATTAATGACTTTTGAAACAGTCTTAACAGGTGCTTTTACAAAAAAAATTAGTTTACCGCCTTTTTATTTTGCATTCCCATAACAATCACCATTGCGCACATTGCCCAGATTGGAACTGCAGCTTTATCGGTGTCGAGAAAATTGTTCAGAAAGGCATGCACAAAGTAAGTTGTTGTCGCAGCTATCATTCCCATCACTAAAATACGATTTTTAGTTTCAGAAAGTGGCAACTTGTTGTAAAGCGTAATCATTGAAAAGAATATAGCTACAACGATTCCAATAAAACTTACTAATCCCATCATCCCCATTTCAGAAAGTGCAGCTAAATATTCACTATGGGCATTTCCCATATCGCCGAAATTGGTTGAGATAATCGTAAGGTTTTCTGGCTCTTGAAAAGGTGCATATTCAAATGCATAGGTTCCCGGACCATAACCAAAAATTGGGCGTTGTTCAAACATGGCAATGGCACAGCTCCAACGGTTGATGCGTTCTAGGTTAGATGCATCGGTTGTTACATTCGTAGCGCTTTGTAAACGTTCATCAAAAGATTCGGTGGTGTGTTCGTATTTATTTCGACCTAATTCCATTTGAATTTGATCCCATTTGTAGAAACCTAAAATTAAGGTAATGATTCCTATTCCAGCCAATATTTTAAAATTGATTCGATAATAAATAATAAGACAAACAATTGCTGCACAAATTATACTTAGCCATGCAGCTCGTGTGTAAGAATAATATAAACCAACAAGAACAATTATAATTAAGGTGATTAAAATTGCCTGCGTCAGTGGACTATGTTTCTCTGAAAAATATAATGCAATTACGATAGGTAAAACAAGTGCAACAATGGCGCCGTAAATTGTATGATCTTTAAAAAGTGGCCACATCACCCAATGTCCTTCTTTTTCACCAAAGTCATACATGCTATGGTGAATAAGAGAATATAAAATAGCAATTGAAGTAGCAATTACAAATAACCACAAAAATTGTATTCTATTTTTTTCTTTTTGGAAAAAATGGGTGCCAAATATTAAAACAGGAATTATAAACCACAATCTTGCAAGAAGGAATTTAAAAGATACTACTGGATGACTACTCGTAATTGCCGTAATAATTACTACTAATAAATAGAACAAAACAGCATAAATTATCGGATTTTTCCAAATATCCCTGCGAAGAAATGGGCTTTGAATTTCCATAGCAACTAATAAAATCATCAAGCCAAAAAGCAAAGGTTCAGTCGGAATAAATAAACCAAAGCTTTGTGTAAATTCCTCAATATTTACAGAAAGTGGAGTGAGAAAAGCAAGTGAAACGAAAACTTTTTCAGTTTCGTAAATTGCAAAATACAACAACAATAATCCAATTGGGAATAGTGTCAGTTCAGCAGTATCTTGCCAGATTAAAACACAAAAAAGTGTTGCTAATAAAATAGCTACTAGATATGGGAAGAATGCATTTGCAATCGAACGCACTATGCTTTCAATTTAAGTTCTTGAATTCTTTGTCTAATGAGTAAGAAGAAAACGGCAAAAATGAAGCCTCCAATTGTTGCCACAAGGACAATAATCATTCTTTTCGGTTTTTCTTTTCGGTCGGCAACAACTGCTTTTTCAACAACAAACTTATGGTTGAATACTGCATTTGCGTCTGATTCCGCTTGCTCGTAGGAGACACGAAATTCTTCAATTTTGATAATTAACGCATTTCGTGTGTGTTCAAGAGCGTCGTATAATGAACCCAGTTTTGTATTGAGTGTAATTCTTTCTTTAAGTTCTGCTTTTTCAGTTGCGTTATTAGCGTCTACCATGGCTTGAAATAAATTAGAACGAATATCATTTGAAACAACACCCAAGTTTCCGAGGCTGTCTAATTGAAAAAGAATAGAATCTTTTTGGTGAACTAATTGGGTCAATTTACGCTTGTTAACTTCAAAAGCTGGCAAAGTACGTTCTTGAATCATTTCATTTTTAACGGTGTCAATTAATTCAACTATTTCATTTGCCATTTTAGCGGCTAATATAGGGTCTTTATCTAAAACATCAATTTGTATGGAGCCAAAACGGGTACGCGTAAATGAGAAATAACCATTATAAGCTTTATTTAACTTATAGTTTTTATTGACATCTTCTTTTGAAATTTCGTAATGATCAAAAAGGTTGTATTTATTTACGATTTTATCTCTAATCCTTGATGATTGTAAAATTTGAACCAATTGTTCAGCTTGATCCTCTTCACCAAAATCCATAGCAGCAGCTTTTACGTTACGTTGTTCAGAGAATGAAACATTACTAGAAGCGGCAGGGAAAACGATAGCTGTTGAAAGATAAAGTGGTGTTATTAACAAAGAAACAATAACTGCAACAACAAAGGTAATTCCTGTAATTATGATGATTGGTTTACGTTCTTGCCAAATAAATTGAACTAAATTATTGCGTTCCTGTTCTAAGTTTAAGTCTTGGTTTTCCATATAAATTTTTGCTCCGCGAAGTTAGTATTTTTATAAGCGATAACAATTAAAACTTAAAAATGAGGAATTTATTTGATTCAATTGTTTTTTATTAAAAGTGATTTTAAATTATTTATTTGAATAAATGAAAGTAAAAATAATAAAAGTGTTCCTGAAGAAATTTGAATTAATAAAACATAACTATTGGTTTTGAATAGGAAACGAATTAAAACTAAAGAACAGATTAAAATGACGTAGCGTAAAACAAGTGTCCAATTAATTTTGATTTCAAATAAACGTATGCAATACGCAAATTGTATGAAGGAGATAAATGATTGCGTTATAAATGCAGTAAATGCGGCGCCAGGTGCTCCGTAGATTGGAATCAAATAATAGTTTATGATAACATTGATGATAATTCCGAAGAGGGAGCTTAAATTTAAAAAGCGTAAGTTGCCATTTGCAGTTAGTAATGTGCCAAATATAAAGTTAAGACTTAGTGATAAAAAGCTCAACATCAGCCATTGAAAAGCGGGAACAGCTTCTGTTGCATGGTCATAAATAAGATTTAATAGAAAGTAACCATTAGTGATTGCAACAAAAACAATAAGAATCGATCCTCCCATCAGTAAATTTCCTGCATTGCTTAACAATTCAATTATTGATTCTCTTGATTCTTTAAGTTGTTTAGAAAACATAGGAAATAACAAACTTGCGAATATCATCCCGAACATAAAAAGTGCATCTAATAATCTGAATCCTTGCGCATAAATTCCAGATTCGTACGCTCCATTTGGATGAATACGTTCCAACATGACACCATCAATACGTGTGTAAAGTAACATTAAAACAACCAGCAAAGCATAGGGAATACTTTTTTTTACAATTGAAAAACTAAAAGATAAATTCCAATTGAAGTAAGGTCTTTCAATGTGTTTTAAAAGTAAAATTAACGCAACAAACAAAGTAATTCCATAACAAAGCATTTGTACCCAAATAAATAATTCGATATTAATGCTGAAGCCTAATTGTGGAATAAAAAGAATGGCACCACCAAAGATTATCAGCAACGTTCTATCCAAAACGGACATTAGTGCATCGTATTTGAAGAAGTGAAACCCAGAGAAATGACTACGACAATAAGCAGTTGTCATAATTAGAAATTGATTGATAGCAAGTAAGCCAAGAAGATACAATTGATAGCAATTATAGCCAACGAATAAGGCTATAATTAAAGCGAAAAAGAGGTAAAAACCGAACAATAGTAGCCTAAAGCTAATGATTTTACCAAAATAAGTTTTCGCTTCTTCTGGGTTTTGAGCAATACTTTTAACGGTGTAGTTGTTGATTCCTAAATCAAGTAACATATTGAGAATAACCGAGAAATTGAGCAATGAAAAATACAAGCCATATTCAGCCGCACCAACTCTGTTTTGAACAGTTGCGTCTATTCCAAAAAGCGCTAATGGTTTAATCAATAAATTGAGAAAAATCATTAACACTAAGTTGGAAAAGAAAATGCGTTGCATTAAATAGCTTAAGCTTTTACAATTAGTTTGAATCCAACACCATGAATATTCATGATTTCTATACTCTCATCTTCTTTCAATAACTTACGTAATTTAGCGATGTAAACGTCCATACTTCTGCCGTTGAAGTAATTATCATCACCCCAAACAGCACGCAAAGTCGCTTGACGGTCAAGGATTTCGTTTTTGTTTTTCACTAAAAGTTGTAATAATTGATTTTCTTTCGTTGTTAATTTTTTCGTTCCATCTTCTAAGTGAAGCGTGCTTAATTCTGGTTCATACTTGATTTTTCCAACAAACATTGATTCATTTACATCTTTCAATTCTGGAGCAGATCGGCGTAAAATTGCTTGAATACGTGCCAACAACTCTTCCATTGAAAACGGTTTAGTCATATAGTCATCTGCACCTATTTCGAATCCTTGTAATTTATCTTCTTTTAAAGCTTTAGCTGTCAAGAAAAGAATTGGAATTTGTTTGTCTAATTCTCTAATTTCTTTTGCTAAAGTAAATCCATCCATTTCTGGCATCATCACATCAAAAATCAAAAAGTCAAATTGCGTTTTGTTGCCATTGTATTTTTCATAAGCTGCTTTTCCCGTGCGAGCAAGCGTTACAGAAAAACCTTTGTTTTGAAGATAAGCATATAATAATTGACCTAAGTTTTCGTCGTCTTCTGCGAGTAAAATATTTAATTTTTTTTCCATTTTCTTTTTGTATTAAAGGTTACGGCGAAAGCAGTTCCTTCACCAAATTGACTTTTCACATTTATCTCCCATCCGTATTCTTCACAAATAGATTTTACGTAGCTTAAACCAAGACCGAAACCTTTCACATTGTGAAGATTTCCTGTTGGCACTCTGTATAATTTATCAAAAATCTTTGGTAAATGTTCTTTTTTAATTCCAATTCCTTTATCAATAACGCTTAATTGTAATCCTTTAGTATTTCTATCCAAAAATAGTTTTATTTCAGGCGTTTCTTTGCTATACTTAATTGCATTTTCAATTAGGTTAGCAAGAAGGTTTGTTAAGTGCATTTTATCTGCAATTATACTAAAGTCGTCACCAGAAAATTCAGTAGTTATTGTTCCATTTGTGCCTTGTAATCTAAATTTTGCGTTTTCAACAAGATTAAGAATTAATTCCTTTAAATCAATATTTACATGATTATGTTGAATTTCCCCTTTATCAATTACCGCACTGTTTAGAATACTTTCCACTAACAATTCTAATCTTTTATTTTCTTGGTGAATCATTTTTACGAAAGGAGAGATACTTTGTTTACTGTTTTCATCTACCATATCAGAATCACCTAAAGCTTCGCAAGCTAGAGAAATAGTTGAAATCGGTGTTTTGAATTCATGGGTCATATTGGATATAAAATCCGATTTTAATTCAGAAAGTTTACGTTGCTCTAGAATCGTTCTAAACATGAAAACTAAGGCAATTATGATAACAACAACGAGCAAAATGGTCACAAAAAAAGATGCTTTCATTTCTCTAAAAATGAACGCATTCCGATTGGGGAAATACAAATACAGGTATAAATCCTCATCTAGCACATTACTTGGAAAAAGACTTATTATACCACATTTTGTAGAGTCTAGTTTGTGTTTTTGCGTCTCAGGTGCAACATCAAATTTTATGATTCTTCCATATTCATTCGTTATCATGAATGCATATTTCTGAGGCAAATCTTCTTTTTGTAACTCCAAACGAATAATTGAATCTAAAAATATGGCATCTATTCTTCTTTGTGGAGTTTCATACATGTTGTCTCGAAAGGCTTGAATCATCATTTCATTAACAAATTTTGCTTTCTTGAAAATATGTTGTAGCACTTTTTGGTTCAATTGAATTGCCAAGTTTGATGAATCTTTGTGCCCAATGTGTCCTGATTTTCCTTGAAATAAATCGCGCATTTCACGAACGTCTCTTGCTAAAACCTTTTGTTCCGACCTTACTCCAGATATCGAATCAAATGCATCACCTTTTATAACGAGGTAATTTTCTTTTTTCCCATTCACTTCAATAATTGTATCTTGAATTAAAATAGATTCCTGAATTGGCATTAAATTCTTGAATTCTTGCTTTAAGGCATCTTTATATTGTCCACTAAAATCCTTGTTGATGATATTCATGTAGCGCTTGTAGTCCTCCGCTTTCTCGTGCCTAAAAGCAATTTTGTCCAAACAATTATTTAGATTTTGACGAAACTGAATATTTTTTCGTTCATATAATTGTATCATTTGAAAAGTCTGAATAATAATTAGACTTAATACAGAAATTGTTAATAGAACAGAAGCAATACTTAATCGTACTTTTTTCATAGGATGAATACGAAGCTAAATATTATTCAAGGATGAAAGGAGAGTACTTAACTATTTTTAACAGCGTTATTTTAACGAATGATGCTGACATGACCTTTAACAACAATTCTATCGTCTTTTTTAGGATTTTTAAAGACTATTTTGTAAGTATAGGTTCCATTTTGCACATCTCGTCCGTCTATTCCGTATGTTCCATCCCATCCGACGTTAGCATCAAATGTTTCAAACACAACTTCGCCCCATCTATTATATATTTTCATATTGAAATTATAAGGGTCATAACCTGAGTGAAAAATAGGCTTGAAAACTTGATTGTATCCATCTCCATCAGGCGTGAATGTGTTAGGTATATAAAATATCGGCTCTGTATTTACATCAATGTATATGATGTATGTATCCACACATCCAATAGACGATGTTGTTGTTAATGTAACAGTTGCTCCTACTTCAGTATTAGTGAAAATATGTTGTGGATTCATATCCGTTGAAGTTGTGCCGTCTCCAAAATCCCAAAAATAACTAGATCCACCAATTGAATTATTGTTGAAATTGACTGATTCTGTTGAATTACTAAACTCAACTGGATTTGTTTGAAATGACGCAATAGGTGGATTTTCCACACATATAAAATTTTGTATCGTTGTCGTTCCAACACATCCTCCCACTGTTGATGTTAATGTAACATCATAACATCCTCCAATAGTAAACAAATAAGTTGCCGAATTACCATTCAACTGAGTGCCATTTCCTAAAGACCAAACATTCGAACTTGCAGAGCCAGCAGTAGCAGAAGTATTCGTGAAACTCACACTTAACGGAGCACAACCCGACAGCTGATCAGCATTAAATGTAAGGAGTGGTGTCGTATTTACAGTGACCGTACTTGTTGCGATCGCACTCGTACATCCATTTATACTATATTGTATACCATACGTTGTTGTTGTATTTGGCGATACCTCAATACTTGGAGTTGTCTGCCCTGTTGGTGTCCATAAATAAGTCCCTCCAATTA
This sequence comes from Crocinitomicaceae bacterium, assembly GCA_044374225.1. Taxonomy (GTDB): domain Bacteria; phylum Bacteroidota; class Bacteroidia; order Flavobacteriales_D; family Crocinitomicaceae; genus UBA952. The sequence continues at coordinate 27,654 of JBILOX010000040.1, forward strand.
CTGATGGTGTTGCTGTAATGGTTGCAGACTGACCTTCACAGATTGTTGCATTAGTTACAGTAACGGCTGGAACCGCATTAACTGTTACAGTTCCCGAAGCACTTTGACTTGAACAACCATTGAGGGTGTATGTAACATTGTAAGTCGTTGTTGAAGTAGGAGAAACAGTAATCGAATTTGTTGTGGAAGGATTATTTGTCCAGCTATACGTTCCCCCGGAAGGACTTGGCGTTGCAGTTAGAGTTGCTGTTGATCCTGCGCAAATAGTTGTAGGGCTTAGAGAAACAGTAGGTATTGGGTTTACGGTTACAATTGATTGTGCCGTAGCTTGACAACCATTTAACGTATATAACAGCGAATAAGTTGTTGTTACAGTTGGAGAAACGGTAATAGTTGATGTCGTTTGTCCTCCAGACCATAAGTATGTTCCTCCTGTTGGATTTGCTGTTGGTGTAATTGTTGTGCTTTGGCCACTACAAATTGTTGCTGTACTTAATGAAAGTGTAGGGGTAGGATTAACTGTAATTGTAATTGAATTTGAAATAGATTGACAAGTATTTGCTGTATAGGTATATGAATAAGATGTTGTTACTGTTGGGCTAACAGAAATCGAACTTGTGGTTGAACCATTTGACCACAAATAAGTACCATTGGGTATTGAAACAGTAGAACTTATTGCCGCAGCTTGTCCTGTACAAATCGTTGCAGAACCTGTTGTGGCACTTACAATTGGGGTTTGATTCACAGTAACAGTTCCTACTGCGGTTGTGGTTCCACCATTTAATGTATACGTTACAGTATAAGGTGTATTTGACGTGGGATTAACAGTTATGGATTGTCCTGTACCGCCATTGGACCAAGCGTATGTTCCTCCTGTTATGCTTGGATTTGCAGTTAAAGTTGTATTGGCACCTGAACAAATAGTAGTACTGTTTACTGTTAATATTACAGCTGGATTTACCGTTACAGTAATGGTAGCTGTTGTTGTACAACCATTCAAATTATAAATAACAGTGTATGTTGTGGTGGTCGTTGGTGAAACTGTTAACGCCGAAGTTGTAGATCCATTTGACCAAGAATAAGATCCTCCACTTGGAGATCCAGTTGCACTAAATGAAGTGCTCTGACCAGAATTAATTGTTGCAGATGTTGGTGAAATACTAACTGAAGGAGAAGAATATGTTACAGTGCCAGAACCGATTGATTGTGTACAACCACCAAGTGAATAGGTAACCGTGTATGTCGTTGTTGCAGTTGGTGAAACTGTAATTGATGCCGTTGTTGCAGCATTTGACCAAGCGTAAGTGCCACCCAATTCTGTTGGTGTAGCAGTTAAGGTAGTCGTCTCACCCGAACAAATCGTAACGGAATTCACAGTAACTGTTGGCGCAGGACTCACAGTAACTGTTCCAGTTGCTATTGCTGGAGTACATCCACCTAATGAATAAGTAACTGTGTAAGTTGTAGTTGCAGTTGGTGAAACAGTAATCGATGCCGTTGTTGCAGCATTTGACCAAGTGTAAGTGCCACCCAATTCTGTTGGTGTAGCAGTTAAGGTAGTCGTCTCACCAGAACAAATGGTTACTGAGTTCACTGTAACTGTCGGTGCAGGACTCACAGTAACTGTTCCTGAACCAGTTGCAGGAGTACAGCCGCCTAATGAATAGGTAACTGTGTAAGTTGTAGTTGCAGTTGGTGAAACAGTAATCGATGCCGTTGTTGCAGCATTTGACCAAGTGTAAGTGCCACCCAATTCTGTTGGTGTAGCAGTTAAGGTAGTCGTCTCACCAGAAC
>JBILOX010000041.1:0-28559 GCA_044374225.1 Crocinitomicaceae bacterium
CTGTAGATTTTAATACAATGTTAAAAAGAATTGAAGAAAGAGGTGATTTTGAAAAACTTGGAAATAAATTCAACAAAGAAGAAAATTATCATAAACTTATAAATAATTATAAGAGTTTTCTAAATGATAAATCATTTATAATAAATAATAATGGAGAAATTGAGAGTGCAAAAGAAAAAATAAGAGAAATTATAAAATCAAACAATCAACAATAATTCACAACTAATAATAAATCACATTAAAATTTAGATATTATGGAAAAATCTTCATTTAAAGAGTTATTTGGCATTAAACATAGAGTCGAGGTCAGAATAAATCTAACAAATGTTTGTAACTTACATTGTGATTTTTGTGATCATGATGCGCACTTACCATTTTCAAAGGATAGTATTAAAGTGTATAGACGCAAACCACTTGTAAGTTCACTTAGCGAATTAAAACAACTTTGTGAGTCCTTGAAAGGGATAGGTGAATCCGACAGGCACGTACTTCAAGGCGGAGAAATAACGGTTTTACCTGTTAAGACAATAATCGAAGTTATTGAAATATTTCATTCTTATGGTAGAAACATTGGTATGAGAACTAATGGCTATAATCTTAAAGAAATCCCTGTTGATAGTTTAAATAAGTTAAACTTCATTTACTTAAATAACCATGGCAATAATCAAGAAGCCATAGATAGTTGTCAAGATTATTTATCAATAAATTATAAAGGAATAATAATTAATGAAGAGAATTATTTTCATAGAGATTTGAGTAAATATTTACACCACAATGAAGGCACAATAGAAGAAGGGATTAATTGTAGTCACTTGCTTTCCACAATTACATTTTTTCCACCTATTATTCATCCCTGCTGTAATAGTTGGGCTTTAATGAATTCGTTGAATGATAAAAATATGGCAGACTTATTAATTGAAGCTGGCTGGACAACTACTAATTCTGATTTGTCATCAACTTTACAAAATTGGAGAAGTACTTTGCCGAAAGAATTTTTTCAATCATTCTGCGCTGAATCATGTTATCTCACTGCAAAAACCGTTAATAGTCCATTGCAAAAGATTAAATCATATGAATCAGATAAAATATTGAAAAAATGAAATATTCAATAATTCAAGCTGTTGAATAGAGCCGTTTGAAAAAAATAGAGTTTTGAAAAATGAGTATAACTAAATCAGCAAACATCATATTAATCGGCTGTGGCCCTCATTCAAAAAGGGTATATCTGCCTGCCATAAAAAATATTAAACATCTTAACCTAAAAATGGTAGTTGATTTAGAAAGTCAATCATCGAATGTAGAATCTTCTATAATTGAATTTCCAGAAACTGAGTTGTTACTTATAGCGCCTTTTGATAATAGTTTACCATCTGACCTATCGAATCACCTTACAAAGTATATTGTAGCAAATAATATTTCTGGTGTTATTATTGCCACTGAACCATTAGTTCATAAAGCATATGCCGAATGGGCTATTAAAAATGGATTAAATATCTTAATGGATAAACCTATAACTGCAAGGGCAAATGCTGTGAGTGATTTATCTTGTGCAAAAGGCATTCTAAATGACTTTTTGGAAATCCTTGAAAATTACAAAAGCTTACAGCTAGAAAAAGAAACTATTTTTATGATTAACTCTCACAGAAGGTTTCATAAAGGTTTTGAATTTGTTAAGGAAAAAATTAATGAAGTAAGTCAAAAAACTAACTGCCCAGTTACATTTATTCAAGCCTATCATTGTGATGGCCAATGGAGGTTACCTAATGAAATAGAGACGCAAGAATATCATCCCTATTGTTTTGGTTATGGAAAAGCATCGCATAGCGGCTATCATATATTTGATAGTATTTATCAATTTTACAAAGCATCTGAAATAGAAAGCAAAATTCCGGAAACAATGGAAATTGTCAGTTCATTTATTCAACCCAATGGATTTATATCTCAACTTAACGAAGATGACTATTATAAATTATTTGGAGAGAAATATGCTCTTGTTCAAAACTATAATGATGAGCAATTAAAAGAATTAATGAATGATTATGGAGAGATTGATTTATCAGCTATAATCACTTTAAAAAAAGCTGATATTGCAGTTGCAAACTTTAACTTAAACTTATTGCATAATGGGTTCGCAGGTCGGACATGGATAAAGCCTGGAGTAGATTTATACAAAGGAAATGGTAGAATCAAACACGAAAGCTATAACATTCAGCAGGGTCCTTTTCAAAACATTCAAATTCATGCCTATCAGGCAACAGATAAGCACGATGAAAAAAATGGTGCTGATTATTATTTAGGAGGGAAGAATCATTTTGAAATTTATGTATTTCGCAATCCTCTATTAACTAATGATATTAGACAACCCAAGGTTTACACATACAAGGATATAATCGATAATGAAAATGGTAATGAGGAGTCAATGATTACAATGGAGCGTGTCAAATTCTCAGTTGTTGAAGAATTTGCAGATTATTTATTAGGTAAAAGGACAAAGGCTTCTATTAATTCACAGATAGAAGATCATATAATTCCTGTACAAATTATGTCAGGAATTTATTGCTCTAATATTAAAAGGAAAAATAAAGGTAACAATATTGTACTTTCAAGTTGGGGTGAAAATATAAAAGAAAACATCCAATGAAAACAATATTAATTCATCATGAAGTAAAAGGATCATTAGAATTTCTATCTATAATTAGTAATTCTTTACCAGAATATTTAGTTACAACATCTTTAGATGAAACTAATCCTTCTGAAGTTGAGGTTTTAATTTTTTGGCTAAATGTACCAGAATACTTATCAAGACTTAATAATTGTAAGCTCATTCTTTCTTGTGGAAGTGGCATTGATCATTTTATTCATTTATTAGATATTCCAAAAAATGTTTGTTTAGTACGATTGGTTGACCCATATTTAAGGAAACGGGTTTCAAATTATGTTCTCGCAAGAATTCTTGAAAAATATTATCCTTCATTTAATGGAATAGATTTTGAATTAAATAAAGAAAGAATTTCAAATTTGATACATGAAAAGCCAATTAGAGTAGGTATTATGGGATTAGGCCTTATTGGAGATAGCATTTCTAAATTACTTATTGAATATGGTTTTATGGTAACAAGCTGGGTAAATAAGAAAAAGAAAAGGTCAATTAGTGATGTTTATGTGGGTAAAAGTGAATTATATGTATTTTCCAAAAAGTCTGATGTATTAGTTTGCCAATTACCTTTAACCGAAGAAACTAAAGGTATATTAGACATCAATTTGTTTAACCACATGCCGAAAGGTTCATATCTAATTAACACAGGAAGAGGAGAACATTTAGTTGAATATGATCTTATAACAGCCATTGAGAGGGGAAATTTGTCTGGAGCCTGTTTAGATGTATTAAAAGATTATAAGTCGAATGAAAACAATCCTTTGTTTAATAATCCTAAGATTAAAATAACTCCTCATATCGCAGGTTATATAGGCCCAAAAACCCAAGCACCCTACGCTTCCGAAGTAATATATAATTTCTTTAAAGGAAAATTTATAGAAGGAGTAGTTGATAATCATTTAAAATATTAATGAATTGAAAAGTTCCATTTACATAAAACCGAAAATTGTGATTCATTGTCAATATGTTTATGGCATAGGTCACTTTGTTCGAACTATTGAACTGGCAAAAGGTTTGTGCAATTACTTTTCTGTTTTTATATTAAATGGCGGGGAGAGTGTACCCAATTTTGATATTCCAAGTGAAATAAATCTAATTCAACTACCAGCTATTTATAAAGAAGAAAATGTAATTTATCTATCTCCGGTAGAACCAACATACAGCATTGAAGAATGCTTTAAGAAGAGGAGCGATATTATTGAAAACACATTGTCAAATTTAAAGCCTGAGATAATTATCACAGAGCATTTTCCATTTGGTTTGTTTTTTGAGAATGAAGTAGTCCATTTCATCTCAAGTGCTAAGTCGTTAAATTCAAATGTTAAAGTTGTCTGTAGTGTCCGAGATATAATAGAATCAGCAAGTGGTAGCATAAAAGATAATATCACAGTACAACATTTAAACAAGTGGTATGACCTGCTTCTTATTCATGGCGATGAAAAGTATTTCCATTTAAAGAATACCTTTTCTTTGTATAATGAAATTTCAATCCCTAACTATCATACGGGTTATATTGTAAAGAGTATTGAATTAAATACAAAATCAGAGCATTCCAAACCAATTATATTAGCATCAATTGCGGGAGGTCGTTTAGGCAAAGAACTACTAAATGCTTTGATAAGGTATCATTCTGTGATTAATAAAAAAATAAATCATAAGTTAATCTTATTCACTGGTGCTTTTGAAAGTAGTTTTGAAGAATTAAAAGATGAGGTTAAAGAACTAGACTCTAATGATATTGAATTGTTTGTTTTCGATAGGAAATCATATTCAAGTTATTTTTCTCAAGCCGATTTGGTAATCTCACTCGGAGGTTATAATTCGATAATTGAATCTATATCAAATCGAAAAAGGTTATTGGTTTATCAAAGAGAATTTGCTCAAGGGAATGAGGAACAAGATTTAAGAATTAACCTGTTTAAGGAAATGGGAGTACTAAACGTAATTTCTATTATGGATTTAAATAAAAGCAACCTTGCTGATTCAATTATTCAGTGTCTAAATAACGATATTGATAGGATTTTTAATTTAAATGTTAATGGCGTTGCGTTTTCAACTGAATTAATTCTAAAATTGTACAAAAGTCTATGAATGGAATACATACATTTAATTCGGAATTTAAGATAAGCGTTCTATTATATCATCAAATAGGTATAACACCTTCAGACGAAACCAATCTAAATTGCTTTTGCAAAACAACAGAATTTCATAATCAGATGGAATTCTTGAGTAAATCAAATGAATATGAAGTAATTTCCCTGGCTTCTGCCATAGATTTAATCAGTACCTCAAAATGTATTGATAGAAATTATGTGGTTTTGACATTTGATGATGGTTGTGAAAGTTTTTATGATATTGCCTATCCTATGATAAAATCATTTGGATTTACTGCGACAGTTTATCCTATTACAGGTTTTTTAGGACAAAATGCTATCATAAACTCTAAAGTTTACAATCATCTTAAAGTAATGTCAGAAGTAATGATAAAAGAATTAGGTGAGGATGGTGTAGATTTTGGTGCTCATACATTAAATCATTTAAAGCTTACAGAAATCTCGGATTCAGAAGCTAAATGTCAAATTATTAACAGCAAATGTAATTTGGAGAATATTTTAGGAAAACAAATTAAGAGTTTTTCCTACCCACATGGTATATACAATGAGCGAATTATAGAAATATTAAAATGTGTTGGATTTCTAAATGCGGTATCATGTAATTCTGCAAATCTTACCAAGAAGACCTCACATTTTGAAATCCCCAGAAAATACATTACATATTATGATGATTTGGATTCTTTTATTCAAAAAATTAAATAGGCATTATTGGGAAGCATACCTTACGGTTAAATATTAGATTGTTTGCACTATATTTGCAATCTATTGAGATTACCTTTGGTTCTGAAAAAAAATAATGGACTATGAGAGAAAATTTTGAAAGGTTGCAAAGTGAGGGTATTCAAATGAATATTTCAATTACGCGAATTGAAACAACCTCTATGTTAAGCGTCAGGAAAGAGAGTGAAAAAAGCTCCCCAACGAAAGAGAATAAAGTTTTAAAGTCGGATAAAAAGCCAAAACAACCCACAGAAAAGCAAAAATTGAAAAAAGGGGATATTATGTTTGAAAAATTACCCATTCAAAAATTCTTTCCTATTACATTCGAAAAATGCATTGAAACTTTTTACCGAATAGAGAAAAATGAAAAGCTAATTTTTATCGACTTAAAATTGGAAAAAGAATGGCAAAATTATTTAATAAATAAAATCCAAAATACAACCAATTATAAGGAGGTGCAATTGTCAGAACCAACAAAAACGAGAGCACATTTAAATGTTGATATTACAGAAATAGGGGATAAAAAGGTTTACCACGTATATACATATGCCTATTCATTTAGATTTGTTTTTTCGGATCAAAGTTTATATGCCAATATTGTATGTGGTAAGGAGTATTTATCAAACCATTGCGAGGAGACAAATGCAGTCATTCCTCAAAAGGAAATTAAAAGAGGATTGTTAAACTTTATCTTCAAAAAATGGAGCAATTAACAAGTTTTGAAAAAGACATTCTAACAGGTAAAATTTGTCCTTATTGTAACTGTGAAACGCAGAAAGTAACTGATAAAGAAATTTACGGTCCTCATTCAAACTACAATAAGTCATTCATTCAGTGTATTCAAAACAGTGATCATTATGTAGGTACTTTTTCAAACGGAAAATCACTAGGTAGATTAGCTGATGCTGAATTAAGAATGTTAAAACGCGAAGGTCATGCTGTTTTTGATAAACTTTGGCAGGGAGAAAATACCGCTTTTAATTCTAGAGATAAGGCTTATACTTGGTTGTCAAAGAAGATGAGGTTATCAAAAGATTTAACTCATTTTGCCATGTTTAACAATGAACAATGCATTCAAAGTATGAATATTGTAAATGAATTTATGAAATTACCGAAATGGATCAGAATATTAATAAAGTAAACAATGGCACTAACAAAAAACAGCACACTACGTTATAAAATTTTGGATGAATGCCTAGGAAACCCTGGCAAGCGTTACACTTTTGAGGATTTAAAAGAAACAATTAATAGGGCATTAATTGAGATAAATCCTAATGGGGGAGGAATTAGCGATAGACAATTACGTTATGATTTAAAGTATCTTGAAGAATACTACAATGCTCCTGTAAAAATGATGATAGAAGGTCGGAAAAGGTTCTATTCGTATGAAAATCAAAACCATTTTTCAATTTTTAATAACCCATTAACAAAAAGCGAAAAAGACCACCTAGAGCAAGCAATACTTTCTTTAATGCAGTTTTCAGATCGGCCTGGTTTTGAATGGCTTAGCAATTTAGGCCCAATTTTTAAGGATAAGATCAACAGTGCACAAGTCAAATCGGTTATAGAATATGAATCAAATTTGGATTATCAAGGAAACAATCTTGTATCTGAAATATTTAGTGCAATTTTGAATAAAGTAGTATTAAGTTTTGATTATCAGCCATTTGTAGGCAGGAAATTACCAGTAGTTTGTCATCCATATTTTTTGAAGCAATACAATGGAAGATGGTATGTATTCGGAAGGCACGAACACCGGAATAACAATCAATGGCATTTTCCACTTGAGCGCATTGAAAATTTAGCAGTGAATTTTGATTTTAAATATCAATTAGATGAAACAGAGGATTGGCAAGATTATTTTTATGACATAATTGGCGTTACTCGTTTTGATGAAAAAGTTGAGCGTATAGTATTGCATGTGAACAAAGAAATGGCGCCATACATTCAAACTAAACCATTGCATCCAACTCAAAAAATTAAGAAGATTAATGAACAAACTTATGAAGTTGAAATAAAGGTAATTCCTAATCTTGAATTGAATTCGCTTCTATTATCCTTTGGTAAAAACCTTATTGTTAAAGAGCCTTTATTTTTGAAACAAAAACTCAAAGAAACAATATCAATAATGTCTGAAAATTATAATTAATAAAACTGCAAAAATGAATCATAATATTGAAATCTCTAAAAATGTTCCAGAACCTATTCAGAAGCTGAATAATGAGTTGATGGATGCCTATGAAAAAATATTGATTGCCACTCAGAGAATACAAAGTTGCTTAGACCATGAATTTTTAAGAACCAGTGTCCATAGTAAGATGACTGAAAAGGAGGGTTGTTTGGCGACGATACTTCAGTGCTCAACACCTTGGTGTCTTCTTTCTCTTGGATGTGATACTACGGGACAATTTAGTATTATCTACAGCCTTGATGCTAGAATTGAAAGTATGATAGGACGTCAATTTACAGAAACACTCTTAAGAAGGATACACGATTTTACATCAGGGATGGCTAAGAACAGATTATTCTTGGGGAAGTTAAATGAGGATTGTATTGGCATCTTCGAACAGTTAAAAAAAGATGCTGAATATGAAAGTTTTCATAAGGTAACGGTTCAGGAAAAATATTCATAGATATAGTTAAATATGAAGAATTCAAAAAGGATTTTACTAAGTACGTTCACTATCGGAATAATGTTAGTCATCTTTTCCGTTATCATTTTCATTTTTAGTTGGATAATCTATCGATCTGGGAATTTTATGTTTTTATATTTCGGAAGCGATATTCAAGTTGATATGACTTCTGTTCTAATCACATTGTTCATTATTGCAGCACTTGTTATTTTACCATCACTCTTAATAGACAGAAATAAAAGCAAAAGTCAATCAAAAGCAATGAAATATGAAGATGATTATCGATGGATAAATGAATATATGGGGGATGAATATTAAGTAAGTGACTCTCTTGACGATATCAATAATTCAGTAATCTAAAAAGTACATTACAAATATGAAATCCAACAACATGAATACCAAACTTCTTTCATTAGTTGCAAGACATCCCAATTACCTATTAAGACTTTTTTTTACGTATTATCCTCTTTCAAATGATCAAATCAGAAAGTTTAAGAATGAAGTGAAATGGGGGTATTTGTCTTCTAATTCAGTTAGAACTTGGGATCAGTCTTTTATTGAAGAATATGCTGATAAATTGAATTGGGATGCTTTATCAGGGAATCCGTCATTGCCTTGGACCAAGTCCTTTCTAAAAGCATTTCCAGGAAGGTTTAAGGGCTCTATCCAAACTACGAATCCATCATTGCCTTGGTCGTATGAATTTATTACGAAATATGAGCAGTTTTGGAATTTCCATTCACTACCATTGAACAAGGGAATTCCATGGACACAAAAACTTGTTTTACATCCAAAAATAATAGATAAAAATCTTTCAACGGTGAACGGTGAAAAACTTTGGAATGAAGAGTTTCTAATTCGAAATGCTGAAATATTACATTGGGAGTTTTTATGTGCTAATCAGCATATTAAATGGTCAGAGGATTTAATAGATAAATTATCTACATTTTGGCGTAAAGCAGAGAGAAAAAGTAGTGAGCATACTGTTTCACCATGGAAAGGTCTATGCTCCAACCCTTCAGTTCCTTGGACTGCTAAATTGATTAAAAAATATCAAAAGTCTTTTTTTAGACCTTATGGAATTCATTGGAAAGAGTTAAGTAGAAATCCAAATTTGCCTTGGCAAGAGGAGAACCTACTTGAAATATTCAAAGAACAATGGAACTGGGATTTGCTATCCGTGAACAACGGAATTGGTTTTACAGAAGGACAAATCGAAAAATATAAAGACATCATCACTTGGGATTCTGGTAGCGGGAGCAATCAAAATATTGCGTCTAATTCTAATCTACCTTGGAATACAGATTTAATTGAGAGGTATAAGAATGAATGGCATTGGTGGAGTTTGTCTCGAAATACTGGTGTCAACTGGACAGAAGAAATGATTTCTACATTTGAAGAAAACATAATTTGGCAATCAATGGCTCACAATCTAAATCTGCCTTGGTCAATTGAGTTTATATTGAAACACGAAGATGTCCTTTTCAAAAGTTGGTCATCCACTAACCGTGATTTTGATCAACACATTTGGAAAAAAGTATTTGAACCATTAATCACAGATGAAATCGCCGAACAGATATTATACAATTTATCTAATCCATTTCAAGCAATCAAAAATTATAATCCAGAAACTGACGATGCAAATATTCCTCAAAAGAACCTCGAAATATTGACACGATTAATATTAAACATCAACTCTCAAACGAACCCTTACATTTCGAATTTTTCCAAAATAGATTTGTTTCTATCGGCAATTCAAACAGCAATGACACAAATTCTTATTGCAGATGAAAATGAGTTGAAAATAGACTTGAAACTATTGACAGAATTATACCAAGAATCCGACGTTCCAACCCAAAAACATCTCAACAGTTTATGCGCCGAGGTACACGAAGAGATACGTGTACTTTTTGCTGGATATGGTATTGATAAAATTGCTCGGGAAGTTGTTTTGAAACAAAACGAAATGAACGAAACGTATATGGAATTTGCTCGCCAAGGAGGACATGTTTCACAAGATTATTCATTCTTACATTCTTTCATCAGAAAGTATGGTAAAAGACATTTAGAGTTGGCGAGGTTATGGTTACTTTTGGAAACGTTGTAACATAAGAAATAAGTTAATCGTGAAATTCATAGTGTTTGTTGCAATTATTTAATAAAATAATCGAATTAGGGCATTTATTCGGATGTATCCGTTGAAATCTGCTTTTATTCGCATTTAAACGGCTTTATACGGATGTATCTAAATTTATCCGTTTTAGTTCGATTGCTTGCGGTTTATTTTATTAAATAATTTAAGCAAAAAAGTTCTTTTTAGCTTGCATGTTGAGTTGATTTCTAAGGTACATGTTTTATTTTCTGGCATGAAAATACCATTGATTAAAAAAAGCTTATTGGTGGTATTTTCGGACCAATGAATTTTTGTTTAAAAAGAGGCAATAGATTCCACAACCATCTGCCGAAACAGCGGACAAAGTTGAATGTAAAAATGTCTAATAACTTGCTTTGAACTTGTCAAGTAAGTGTTGCACTTGCAAATAATACATCACACGTATATTTTATAATTCCGTGGCTTACAAGTTAATTCATGTAGACAATTTCTAGTAAAATTTGAGGGTGTTCATTCTCGTTTATTCTTAATTGAAATAAACCCTCTATTTAATCTAGCCATACAAATAATTAATTGTAGAAATACGATCATATTTTCTTTTTTTGATAAAAAAGTTTTAATGTCTGGTTTAAGGTCTTTTTCAACCTTAGTACTTTGCAAAATTAATTTGCTGTCTTTCGTGATTTTTGTCATACTATCATTTTAACTGAAAGATAAGTTTACTAGGTAAATTAAAATAGGGCATAGGAATTTTGTCCTTTTCGAGAATAAAAAGGAAGTATTTTTTGACAGATAAAGACGAGTGATTTATTTCTTCTTCTCCAGTTTTTTTTTGGTGGTAAATTCGATATCCTAACGTAAAACTGAGTAATTTAACTCCCGAACAATATTTGATTATTTTGTCGTTTAAAAAATGAAAAATGCCTTGTAGAAAATTCAATGATAAAACTATTAACGAAATAAGAAGCATGAATTTATTTGGTGTTTCTTATCGTTCAATATGTAAAGAATATAATACCTGTTTAAGTGTAATTGCTTCTATAATAAGAAATGAAACATATAAAGATGTTCCTTTTCAAAAATCTGATTTAGATTTTACTCACTTAATTAAAAGTAAAAAAGCAAAAGTTTTGGAAAAATATCCAAAAATAGAGGTAAAAACAATGGTAAATGATTTAAAAAGTGGCATTTACATAATAAGAAATAAAATAAACAACAAATGTTATGTAGGAAGTTCAGTTAATATAAGATCAAGATTAAATGCGCATTATAATTCTTTATTGCAAAAAAAACATCCAAATAAGCATCTTCAATCCGCTTTTAATTTATTTGGTAATGAAAATTTTGAATTTATACCATTATTAAATTGCCTATCAAATTACAATACAAAACTTGAACAATGGGTGAAGGATAGGTCTAATTTTAAATGTGATTATAATATTGCTATAAATTGTGAAGCACCAATGCTTAATGTTAAAATGTCTGATGAATCAAAAGAAAAAATTAGAATAAAAGCAAAAAATAGAAAACATACCTATGCAACTAAAAAACTACTATCTGTTTTAAAAAAAGATAAAATTAAAGGTGATAATAGTTATAGATATAAACTTCTTTCTAATCTAATTTCTAGTCCAATAGGTGAAAGAAATCCAAATAGCAAGTTAACAGAAAAAGATGTTGTTGAAATAAAAATATATTTTAAAAATGGAGTAAAAGTGAAAGATTTAAAAGGAAAGTATAATTGCTCTCAAAATATGTTGTACGAAATAAAAAATGGTCATAGTTGGAAACATATTATAGTATGAAAAATAAAATTTTTATCAAAAAGCAAATAAAACTTGCCGATGGAACGAATACCACATTTGATGGCAACAAACCTTATATTCTATGGTGGGGGTCGTACAATATCACAAACACCTTCGCCAAAAAAAGACCGAATTTATGGTAGCAAAAAAAAAACAAACCCGAATCTTCAAAAGACGCTTAGAGTGCTAAACAAATAAAATTCTCGGATGATACATTGAAAAAAAATGAAAATAAAGTCAATTATCATAATGAAAAACACCCTAAAAAGAAAATCACTATTGAATCTGCAAAAGCAGGGAGCATGTGGCCGTGGTCTTTATCCATTTTTTCATTTGTTAATTGGGCATTATTGCGTTTTACAGACGAAGATTATAACATGGATAAAGATATCAAAAATTCATTGCTTATGGCTAAAAAATGTCATTATTGTATGAGTAAATTGCCATCTTACATGTCAACAAAGTGTAAACTGTACTTCTGATTTGTAATATTGATAAACGAGAAATTAATAAGTTCATCAATCATATTGTTCAGTGTACGTCTTCAAACTAATCTGGACTTTTTTCCTAGTAGAGTTTTCGTGTATTATCAAAACTATATTGTGTGAAATTTGATAATCATTTCTTTGTTTTTTTATAAAAAAAGAATCTCTACTAATCATGAATGTTGAAATCAATTAGCCCTATTTTTTCAACTTTGTATCTGTCTTTATTTGCCAATTCATCACCTTCTCCAGATCCCTGTAAAAGTTAGATTTTTCGACCTTTGGGGTCACTTGTTTAGAATAGAAACCCTTGTAAATCAATGATTTATGAGGGTTTTTAATTTTAGGTGCTAAAATAGGTACAACAAAAGCGCCTTTTCATCTTTATTCTTTCATCTACTGTTATTTTCTCTTTCCTATAAATAATACCGAAGTTATTTTCAATTGACGTATAATACCGAAGTTGTTTTCAATTGTCGTATAGAATACTCGTTGAAAACTAACTCGGCATTATACCAAACAGATTTTCAATTGCGTCATTTAACAAGTAAATTGGTATAAAATACTCGTTGAAAACTAACTCGGCATTATACCAAACAGATTTTCAATTGCGTCATTTAACAAGTAAATAGGTATAATGCATAGGTAATGGTTTTTTAATCTATTTTTTCACTTATAAAATCCCATAAATTCTTTGATACTCGCTGCTCGTGTTGCTTTATTGTTAATGAGTTCTGTATTTATGTTAGCACAAGCTTCCCTGTCGATTTCAAGTGCTTTTAACAATGGATTTTCTCCACTTTTTTCGATGATTCCATTTTTTTCTGAAACAATCCATTCGTGGGAAACTGGTAAATCAGCAACTACAGGGATGCAACCAGCTGACATCGCTTCTAAAACACTAACAGAAGTTCCGTCGCTTGTTGGGATGGAGATGTAAATACTTGATTTGGCATACCAAGCGCTATTTTCGGGTTTCTTTTGCCAACCTACAAAGCTCGTTTTTGAAGCAAGATTGCTTTCGTTTACAAGTGATTTTAAATGTTCTGTTTGCGAACCTGCTCCAGCGATAACTAATTTCCAATCGGGATGATGAACTGAAAATTGGCTGAAATATTCGATTGCTTTTTCGATTCTGTAAAGTGGTTCGTGCAAGCGATTCGAATAGATAATTTTTTCTTTTTCAAGTGCAGTTATTGGGTCGATTCCGTATTGTAAAAGTTTGTAATTTCCTTGTGGATACAGCGCGTTCATAGCTTGAATCATATCTTGTGAATCAGCTGTGACAATGGCAGCATTTTTCAAGGTTTGTGTTACCAAATACTTGAAAAAAGTATTTTGCTTAGGAATCAAAAGAACATCACTTCCCCAAGCAGTTGTCACCACAAGAATGTTCAATTTTCGAGCAATTCTAGACACAAAATATGCTGCACGATTGACTTGGTGAATGTGAATGACGTCCGGTTTTAATTTGACTAATAATTGCTTCAACAAGCGTTTACTTTTAAGAACCGCAATCGGATTCAAGTTACGAAATGAAATCACAAAATTTTCTTTGACACCTTGAAAATCACAAGCTTCTTCCGAAAGCAAGTAAATGTCTTTCTCTGTTTCACTCAATGCTGAAATGTACGAGGAAACGTGAACTGAATTCGGACCGACTTGGAGGATTTTCATTGAGTGAGGTTTGATATTAATTCCGCTAACTTTCGAACCTGATTTCTTCGATGCAAAGTTTGTACCTGTTCAAATGTCGCGAATTTTAATTCATTCATTTTCCAATCGTTAAAGGCTTCCAAAATTACTTTTTTGTTGGCTTCGATTTCAGAAAATTCTGCGACGTAACCACAATCAAAATCTTGAATCAATTTCGCTGCCACGTCTTCTGTATCTACAAAAGCTAATACGGGTTTTTGAACGGAAATGTAATCGAATAATTTTCCTGTAAAAACGCCTTTTCTTTTTCCTTTTGGTACAAGTAAAATGTTGCACGACGTTTCAGCCATTTGTTCAATTGATTCAGTGTAAGAAACTTTTTCAAAAACAGTAATGTTGTCTTTGATTTCTTTGGGAATTATAAAATTTGAGTGAACTCCAACAAGTTGTAATTCAAAATCAAAAAGTTTCTGAGATTTAATTTCAATTAAAGCATTGAACAGAAAATTCGGTTTGATTGCACCATAAAAGGTTCCAAAATAACCCAAAGTGAAAACTTCGTTGCGCTGTTCTGTATTTAAATCGCGTTTAAATTGATGATTGAAACCGTTTCTAATTTCTTTAAAAACAGCAATTTTCGGCATCGATTTTTGAAAGTCTAATAAAATGGGTTCACTCACAGTTGTCAGTGCATCAGCGTATTTGTTAACTTCTTTTTCAATAGCTAACAATCTATTTTTCGTTTGTGCATCCAAATACGGATTGGCAGCCATTTCATCGCGCATGTCGGCAACCCAAGGAACTGTTGGAAACTCTTTTTTGAAATCAATCGCAACCAAATGTGCTTCTTGCGGACTGTACGAACTGATAATGCAATCAAAAGCGTTTTGAGAATGAACTTGCTTCAATTTTGAAAGCGTTGATTTTTGCCATTTTGTCAAGGGATTTGGAATCACTTTCGATATAATGATGCGTGTTCCAACTTTGATTTTATGTAAAAATGCACCGTCAGAAGTTTTATCTTTTAATCGTTCTAAAACTTCACTCGAAGTGCTGTAATGCACTCTGATATTAGGTTTCCATTCAATTGTTTTTTCTTCTTGTGCCAAACAAAAAACTTCTACTTCAAACTTTTCGCTCAAAAATTCTGCAAAAGCCAACATACGATTTGTTGCCACACTTTCTTGTGGAGGAAACCAAGTTGTTATGAGCGCTATGCGTTTATTTTTCTGCAATTTCTTTGAGTTTTTGAATGTAATTTAATATAATTTTTTCTTTTTCAAATTCTTTATTGAGGGCTTCAATTACAGACAAATTAGGTTTGTAATTTCTCATTTCAATAGCATTAATTGCAGTATTAATTGCATCTTGTATTTCTTCAATTGTATTTGCTTTGTGAACAAACTCAGATTTGAAACTTGTTATCGCCTCAGCTCCAAAACTTAAAGCTTCTAAGACTGCTAGAGAAAAGCCGTCATGATTAGTTAATCTCAAAAAAATAGGTGTTTTCTTTAAATTTTCTTTAAAAACGTTAGAATTTACCCACCCACACAATTTAATATTTTTAGGAATAATCTTGTCCGTTTTGTCTAATCCAAATAGAGAAAATTCAATATTTGGAAAAATTAATGCTAATTCAATAATTTTATCCATTCCATAAAAATCCTGTCGATTTTGAGGAATATAACTCATTATCGAAATTGAGGAATATTTTTCAATCGGTAAATTAACTTCTACATATTTAAAATGTAATTTTTCACTTTTTATATTGACACTCAATAACTCATCTTTTAGCCAGTTTGCATCTACAAAATTTTTTGAATAATCAACATATTTTCTGTTTATAGTATGTTTTTTAAATCTATCCATTACCAAAAGAACATCAGTCCCCATCCATTGAAGTATGAGCTTTTTTCTAAATTTCATTACAAGATTTAAACTTCCACTTTCGTCTGTAACTCCATTCATTGAAATTACTAAATCTGCAAATGGCAAATAAAAAAAGAAAAGAATTTTTGCCCATTTTGAATAATAAGTGTTAAAGAAAATATAGCTTGAATTTTCGTCAAACTTCTGTAGGTCATTTGCTAAACGTTCTCCAAAAAGTGGTAAACCATTAATTAATACGCGCATTTTGTCTTTTTATTAGATAATAATACCATGCTAATATCATCACGTAAAACAGCGAAAATGCAGCACCATAAATGATCAATGTTTTACTGAAATCAAGATTTAGCCAAATACCTATGAACAAAGCAAGAATCGTGAAGGTGTAACCCAAAACACTAAGAGCAAAAGCACCTTTTTGTTTGTTGAGTAATATTGGTAAGCCAGAAATAGGCGAAAGGATAAAGTACAAAAAGAGCATCGGAGCTAAACTTTGAGCATAAACGCCAGCAACTTCCCATTTCGTTCCGAGGTAAATTTTGAAAATCCAAGGGCCGAGCAATAACAACACAATTGTAAATGGAATCGCGAAAAGCACAGAAGTTCGAACTGTTTTTTTAACTATTGGAAACAAGGAAGCTCCATTGTTGATTGCTTTTCCAGCTTCGACGTAAAAAAGTTGAGAAACGGAGGTTGAAACGAGAATGATTGGTGCTTTCACGTATTTATTCATCATTGCAAAAAGTCCCAATTCAAGGAAACCAAAATAGCTTGAAATCACCCAATAAAGTAAGAATTGTGTAATGAAAATGTCTGTAAATGCGTGCAAGGAATTGATTAAAGGAAAATCTTTGTATTCCTTCAACGTTGTTTTTAAAGTCACGATGCCAAAATCTTTGTAACTCACTTTTCGATTGACACCGACAAAAAGGATAAAAATGTTCACGTATTGCGACAAAAGCCATGCAATAATCAGCCCGTTAATTCCCCAACCAATGTAACCTAAAAGCGCCGCTAAACCATTGTTCGCTATTGATTGTGCGATTTTTCCGATGGATAATAAATGAAATTTCTCTTGGCGCAAATTCCAATTATTTGTCAAACCAAGTAAACCAAAACTAACTACAGAAAATGGCACCATCCATAAGTAATTTTCCAGTTGATTGTCTTTGTAAAGCGCACTGATTTGATAGGCAAAAACAGGAATTAAAATACTCAATAAACCAAGTAAAAGCGTGATGATTAACCCTGTAAAAACAATTTCTTGCGCTTTTTTATGATCTTGCGGAATAGGAACGGCAAGCTCTAAACGTCCAGTAGCAATGATTCCAATTACGCCCACAATCGCCATAAAATTCGCCAAAACAGCAAATTCTTCGGGTGAAAAAATGCGTGAAAGAATCGGCGCAATGATAAAGGGAATCAATTGACTTAAAGTATTGCCCGAAAGCATCGTTAAGAAATTGCGGTAATACACTTTATTGCTCGCGCTCATTCAAAATTGATTTTTCCTGAATTAGAAGTAATTGAATAAGGAGCAAAGGTAAAAATAGCCAGTGAATAGTAAGGTATAAATACCCTGAAGGCATCATCCAAAGAAATGGAAGCGCCATAAAAAGTTGAAGAAATGCGATTTTATGAACGTTAGAAATGTATTTATGAATCTTAACAATTGCTACAAAAACAATCAGAATTAAAACGAAATATGTCCAACCAAAAACACCAAATTCACTAATGATTTCAATCGGAAAATTGTGTGGAGAAGTATGTGTGTGAATGAAATGTTGGTGTTCGTTACGTTTGATCTCCAATGCAAAACCAGCAGGTCCTAGTCCAAAAACGGGAGCAGATTTAATAAAGTCAATTCCATTTAGAATTAAGTTTTTACGAAGATTAGTTGCACCTTCAGGATTTTTGCTATTTACTGAATCTAAATAAGCAATTACTTGTTTTTGTTCCGATTTCGAAAGTTTTTCTTTTGCTGAAATCACTTCTGTTTTGCCCTTTACTTGATTTATAAGTTGAACACCATTTAAACGGTAAATAGCTGATTTTTCATATTTCGGACCAAAGAAAAGTGTGTTTGTGAAAACGGTAATTGCCAATAAAACAAATGCACCAATGTAAGGTAAAAAATCAAAAACTTTTTTCTTTTGAATTTGTTGAAAAATGAGCATTCCAAGTTGTAAAACAATCATTCCAAAACTCAAAATTTTAGCGAAATTAGAATCTGCAAACGTGGCAAACACATAAATGATTAATGAAATTATTAGTTGGAGTAAAAAGTTGTTTCTTAGTTTTTCATCAAAAAGATTTAAAAGCAAAAAAATGAAAATCAAATAGGCCAAATAATCATTTTGATTGTCGTAGATGAACATTGGCGCATAGAAATTATTCCCAACTGGAAGTTCTAATAATTCACGAGTTTTAGTTCCTGTAAAGTGAATTCCAGTTAAAAACTCAACAATTCCAGCACTTAAAAGAATGAAAAGAAAACAACGAAAACCAATTACAGTAAATTTCAGAAACTGTTGTTTTCCGAGTGAATGATACGTTCCAACTAAAACTAATGCAACTAAAAATTGCATAATTAAGGAACGAATATCAAAAATTTCTTCTTTCAATAAACTACTTTCTTGACCTTGATAAATGGCAAATAGCAACCAAACTAACAGAAATCCAAGAATCGAAAATTCCAATTTATTCCACTTTTTAAAACTTAAAAACCCCATTGGTGCAAGAATTAAAGTCAAAATTAGATTTGGATAAATAGTAAGTGGACCTAAAGAAACACCCAACAAATTTGAGCCAAAAGGCAGAGTGAGCAACCAAGCGATAAATAGTATGGTCGTCAATTGTAAGAATTGGGAGTTGATTTTCACGTTGTAAAATTACGATAATTGAGAATGGTTTAACAGTTTCAAACGAAGGGTATAAAGAACAGTTAAATGATTTTATTTTTAACTACCCGTTATGAAATTTAAATTTTTAATGATAGACTCTCAATGCTAGCGTTTTATTTTTTTATTCTCTTATCCAAAGCCTGATAAACTACCTCTTGAATATCAGTTCGTATATGCATATCACGCAGCTTCCAATTTTCAGGGTCGGGATGCACACGGTTTGATAAAAATACAAAAATCACTTTGTCTTTTGGGTCTGCCCACGCTAATGTTCCAGTAAATCCCGAATGACCAAAACTTTGTTGCGAAGCTGATTTAGCACACGTTCCACCACCAGTCGCGCTAGGTCGATCGAATCCAGCACCACGTTTGTTTCCTTGATATTGCTGTTTGGTAAAGTCATCAATAGATTGCTCATTGAAAAAACTAAAGCCAGCATATTTTCCTTTGTTTAGGAAAAGTTGCATAATGCTCGCTAAGTCAGTTGCATTCGAGAACAAACCTGCATGTCCGCCAACTCCTCCAAGCAAAGCAGCACCTTGATCGTGAACGTATCCTTGAAGTAATTGATTTCTAAATATTTTCTCGTCAACAGTTGGAATTATTCTGTTTTTTGGATAAAAATCTAAAGGCAAATAACTCACATTTCTCAATCCCATCGGAAGATAAATGTTATTTCTAAGGTAAGTACTTTGACTTTCTTTAATTTGTGTTTCAACAATTTTTTGCACAAAGTAAAAGCATAAATCAGAGTAAACGTATGTTTTCGCACCAATAGGCGCCTTTAAAATTTTCTGGAATATCTCTTCATAAAAGTCGTCTTGAACAAAAATTCCAGTTGCAACTTGTTTTTGAAATCCATTTTTTTTTGTTTTGCTTAAAATAGTTGAGTCAAGAATCGTAGAATTTGTGCTTTGTGTAAACGGAATAAATGGTTTTAAACCCGCTTGATGAGCCATCATCTCCCTTATAACTATTGAATGGTATGCTGTTTTCAAAGTTAAATCCTTCAAGTAGTATCCGAGTGTTTTATTTAAATCAAATTGTTGTTTAGAATGTAAGTTTAAGGCCATTAAGGTAGACGCAGCAATTTTTGTTATCGATGCAATATCATATAAATCATCATTTTTTACCGTTGCCTCTTTATTTGTATAAGTTGCAGTTCCAAAGCTTTTTCTGTAAATGATTTTGTCTTCGATTGCTACCACAATCTGGCAACCCGGATAAGCTTTAACATTCATCCCATTGGTTGCAATTTCGTCTATTTTAGCTAAATCTGCACTTGTAATTCCAACTTCTTCAGGTTGTGTAAATTTTAAACGTCCGTTTGTTTTAAATTGAATTCCATCTCCAATTTTGAATTTTGAGCCACAATTACTTTTTAATTTCCCTTTGGCTTCAATGGCTCCGAATAACTGCTGTGCAACGACGTTTTGTGCAATTTCATGATTTTCAGGAGCAAAAGAAATAGATTTTATGTTTTTTAAATTTAGAAAGTCGATAAAGTTTATATTTCCGAAAACACAGATAGAAATTGGATTTGAATTGGAAATTTCATTGACAATAGAAGCGTACTCTTTGTTAATTTCATTCTTATCATTTCCTGCATTATTAGCGTGAATGGATAAAATAATTAAGTCAGATTTATTTAAGTATGAATTATTTTTCGTTGCAAAATCAGAGCTTAAAATACGAATAGAGGTATCGAAGTCGGTGAAAAGTTTACTTGTTTCTTCAAATGATTTTGAGTCACCACCAATTGAACAATGAGTGATTTTACGATTTAAATTTCCAAAAGGAAGAATATTATTTTCATTCTTAAGAATAACAATTTCATTCTCGATAGCAAGCGCTTGTTCGAATTCTGCTAATTTGTTTAAATGAATTAATACTGGTTTAATCCAACGGATAGGAGCAGGGTTTGGCGCTGAGAAGGTTACGCTAGCACTTTCCGATGAACCGATAATAGGAACTAAAAACGAAGTTATCCCCAAAGCTATTACTCCAAGAAATATGATTTTTTTTAAGTTCATCTCTGTTTTTTCTACAAAGTTAAGGAAACAATAAGGTCTTCAAGGATGCAAATAAATATTTATAATCTTTCTATTGTTAACCAATTTATCTCTTGATTCAAGCTCAATTTTTGTACCGCTTATTTTAAAATTACTCTTTAAGTAAAAAGGAGCGCATGAAAATTTTGCTTAATACTCAAACTTAAAGTTAAAAACAGGCATAATTCCAAACATCAAAGCACTTCGAACTTCTTTCGTGTAAGGATCGAAGAAATAGCGATTAATATTTAGTCGATTCGTAACATTTTGAATTTCTACAGCAATGCTAAAAGCCCATTTCTCATAATTGAAACGAATATTCGCTGAAATATCAGTTCTGAAATATCCAGGAACGTGTTCACTGAAAGCTCTGTCATTGTAGAGAATTTCATAGCCAGCATTAATGGAAGCTTGTTCGTTTATAGGAGTGTAGCGATTTCCACCGCGCCAAGTAATTCGAGTATTGGCACCAATACTATTCTTTTTGTTTCTCCCAAACTTAAACTCATATCCACCAAGCGCATTAAGCATATAGTTTCCGTTGAATCGCGTACTGCGCCAAATTCCATCTCCCATTGTGTATTCCGATTGAAACAAGGAGCCTGTAAAAAGGAAAAAGTAGTTTTTAGAAAAGAATTTTTCAATCGTAATTTCAACGCCATAATTTCTGCCAAAACCTTTATTAGCAAAAACGGTACGAGCTAATCCGGCATTAAAGTTTAAAATACTTTCAATTCCACCAGCTGTTGTGTCCACAGGAACATTGAATAAATATTGGTAATAAATCTCTGCCTTTAGCCGCGTGTTTTCACTAAAACTCCGATCGTAACCAGCAACAGAATGAAAAGATTTGGTGAGTCCAAGGTTGAAATTAGGTTGTGTGTAATTCAAACTATCACTGTAATTGCGAGCGAGGTAAACTGAAATAGGTTCAATACGACTGTGTAAACCAGCCCCTAAACTTAAACTTTGTTTGGGTTGAAAACGCCATTGAAATCCAACTCGAGGTTCGATTGTTGTTTGTTTATTCAGTAAGAAATAACTGCTATGAAATCCAGAATTGAGATCAATTTTGTCTGAAATTTTAAATTTCCATTGCGCATATCCTTGAACAAGACCAGTATTTCCGTTTTCATCAATAAATGTTCCTTGTTCGCCTGTAACAAGTTCTAATCCTTTGGAAAGAATTTTGTAAAAATACTGACTGTAAATTCCACCTATTCGCAGAATATTTCGCGCATTGAATTTGTAATTTAAAAAAGTGTTAACACGCGCTGTTTTGTAGGTAAATTGCTCTTGATAAGCTGTTTGTAAAGCATAATCGTTGTTTAATGAATCCAATCTATAGCGCAAATCATCTCCAGAAAGAGCAGCAACTGTTTTAAGATACGATTTCTGATTTTTGAATAAAAAAGTGTGAGTTATTCCCGTTGCCCCAAGTAACTGATAATTATTGTCTTGATAGCGGTCTGATCGTCTTTCCCAAGTGGTTGAATCCTTTACAGCTAATTCTCCTGCTGTTGATTTTCCTCCTAGACCGAAAAGTGTTAAATTACCCGCTTTTTTGGTTGGGAAACAAAAATTATAACTCAAATCTTGAAATTGAGGTACAAGTGCATTCTCCACAATTGGAAGTCCAATAGCATTTAGCATAATCAAGGTGGAATAGCGATAATTAATGAGATAGGAACCAGCATATTTTTTACTAAACGGACCTTCCATTGAACTTTGCATTCCCAAAATTCCAACTTGAAAAGAATATTCCCGTTTTTGGTAATTGCCCTTTCTGAATTTTATGTCAAATACACCCGAAAGTGCATTGCCATATTCAGCTGGAAATGCCCCAGTGTAAAAATCAGATGAACCTAAAATTTGACTACTTAAAATACTAATTCCACCGCCTGAACCGCCTTCACCATTACTAAAATGATTGGGACTTGGGATTTCAATTCCTTCCACACGCCACAACATACCTCTAGCAGAGTTTCCACGAACAATGATTTCGTTACTCGCATCATTGCTTGTGTTTACACCAGCAAAAGAAACTGCCATTCGTGCAGGATCATTGAAGCTCGCAGCGTAGCGTTGTGTTTCTTCCACATTGAATGAACGAACACTTACAGTTGCCATTTCGTTTTGAGGTTTGTTTTTAGAATTGGCTTTAACCGTAACGGATTCAAGATTCTTCACACTTTCACTCATTTCTATGTTGAGAATCAACTCTTTCCCGCTTGCGACTTGTACTTGTTGCAAACGCACATCTTCATAACCGATGTATGAAATTTTGAAATCGTATCTTCCAATAGGAACTTTTTCGAGTGAAAAAGAACCTTCTGTATCGCTTGTTGTTCCTAAGGTCGGAGAAGTATTTAAAATAAAAACCTTAGCTCCAAAAATCGGTGCTTTTGTATCTTGATCAATAACACGACCTTTAACAGTTTGGGTATAATTTTGTGCAGAAACAGGACCGAAAAAAAATAGCAAAAAACCAAGAGTTAAAATTAAAGAAAGAATTCTTTGTTTTCTGTCGATTGTAAATTGCATTTAAGAGTATTTTGATTGTTTCTCAAAAATAGCAACTTAAGTTTGAATTGGTAAATTAATTGAATCTTAACCTTCATTCTTAAAGGTTGAATAAATAGCCTAACACAAGATTAGAATAATAACCAAGAGCAAACGAAAGCGAAATTAATCGGCCTTGAATTTCATGGTTTTAGCTACTGAACTGAAACTGGTAAATTTTAAGGATTTCTGTAATCAGTCAGCAGACTGACGCCAAAATCCAGTTTCAGAAAGGAGTTAAAATTGTTCGCAACGAGTTGTAAGTAAAAACAGAAAAATTAACTGCGAACAAAATGAAATTTAGAGCCTTGATTTTTGGTTCTTTTGATTAAGCAAAAGAACGGTAAAAGAAGTTTAAACATAAGCTTTGTTAAACCAATGATTGAAAGCTAACAGTTTCCTAATTTCGAAAATCCTATTTCTTCGCTTTCATCACCACATACGGGATTAACAATTCTTCCAAAGAAATCCCTCCGTGTTGGAAAGTATCGCTGTAATAATTCACGAAATGGTTATAATTATTGGGATACACGAAGAAATCTTGTTCGCGGGCAAAGACAAACTCAGCCGACATTTTAATTTTTGGTAAAAATGCTTCCTGTGGATTTCGAACCACAAAAACTTCTTTGGCATTGTAATTCAATCCACGTCCAGCTTTGTAGCGAAGATTAGTGTTTGTATTGCGTTCGCCTACGATTTTCACAGGATTTTTTACGCGAATTGTTCCGTGATCGGTCGTAATTACTAAACGCATTCCAGCATCTGCAATTTTTTTAATGATTTCCAGTAGGGGAGAATGTTCCAGCCAAGAAACGGTAATCGAACGATAAGCAGCCTCGTTTTCAGCCAATTCACGAATCACTTCCATCTCTGTGCGAGCGTGAGATAGCATATCAACGAAATTATAAACGATAAAATTGACGTCGTTGTCTTTAATCGTATTGAAATTATCGCCTAATTTTTTTCCTGCCTCAACATTCGTGATTTTATGATACGACCATTTTACATTTTTCCCTAAACGCTTCAAATTCGCTTCAAGGAAATCCTTTTCGTGCATGTTTTTACCACCTTCGTCTTCTTCATTTTTCCATAAATTAGGAAAACGTTTTTCAATTTCTGAAGGTAACAAACCAGCAAAAAAGGCATTTCGAGCGTAATGTGTTGCTGTTGGTAAAATGGAGTAAATGATTTCCTCTTCTTCTTTTACGAAGTATTTTGTGAAAATTGGCTCTACCATTTTCCATTGGTCATAACGCAAATTATCGATTACTAAAACAGCCAGTTGCTCCTTGCCAATTTTCGGTGCGATTTTATCTTTTATCAAGGAATGAACCATTTGAGGTGCATCTTCAGTTCCATTCATCCAATCCAAATAATTGTCTTCAATGAAATCTGCAAACAAGTGATTCGCTTCTTTTTTCTGCATTTCCAAGATTTCACGCATCCCAGAATCTTCAATTTTATCCAATTCTAATTCCCAAAAAACCAATTTAGCATACAAATCGCTCCATTCTTGTGCATCTAATCGACCATTTAGTAACATTCCCAATTGGCGAAATTCTTGTTGATAGTTGGAATTTGTTTTTTGTGAAACTAATTTGCTGTGGTCCAAATTCTTTTTGATGCTCAATAAAATCTGATTTGGATTCACAGGTTTGATTAAGTAATCGGCAATTTTACTTCCAATTGCTTCTTCCATTATATATTCTTCCTCACTTTTCGTAATCATCACCACTGGAACTAATGGGTTGATTTCCTTTATTTTAGCTAATGCTTCTAAGCCAGAAATTCCTGGCATATTTTCATCTAAGAAGATGATATCGTAGGATTTTTCTTGTACTTTATCGATAGCGTCCATTCCGTTTGTAACGGGGTCAACACTGTAACCTTTTGATTCTAAAAATAGAATATGAGGTTTCAACAACTCAATTTCATCGTCCGCCCAAAGAATTTTACCTTGCATTTGTCTTATTTTTAATAGTTTTGAATAGAAATTTAAAGTTAAGCACTTGCGACCTAATTTAAACCAAAATAACAAGAAGAAAATTATAAACGACCCAGTTTATGGTTTTATTTCGATTCCGGACGAATTTATTTTTGATGTCATCGAACATCCTTACATGCAACGTCTTCGTAGAATTATGCAATTGGGGTTGAGTCATTTGGTTTATCCGGGTGCAATTCATACGCGATTTCACCATGTTTTAGGAGCGATGCACTTGATGACGCAGGCAGTTACAACCATTCGACGCAAAGGTCATGAGATTACAGACGATGAAGAAAGAGCTGTTTATTTAGCGATTTTGTTGCACGATATTGGTCACGGACCTTTTAGTCATGCGTTGGAATACGATATTGTTTGTGGGGTTAGCCATGAAAAGATTTCTGGTTATTTCATTGAGCGTATCAGTAAAGAATTCGGTGATGATTTAAGTCGTGCGCTGTTGATTTTTAATAATACGTATTCCAAACCGTTTTTACATCAATTGGTTTCCAGTCAATTAGATATGGATCGCTTGGATTATTTGAATCGCGACAGCTTTTATTCGGGTGTAAGTGAAGGAATAATTGGTTCCGATCGTTTGATTGAAATGATTAATGTGCACGAAGGAAATTTGGTTTTAGAAGAAAAAGGAATCTATTCCATCGAAAAATTCATCGTTGCTCGAAGATTGATGTATTGGCAAGTTTATCTTCACAAAACGGTTGTTGTTGCTGAGCACATGTTGATTCATGCTTTGCGAAGAGCTAAACGATTAGTGAAAAATGGTCATCCTGTTTTCGCCAGTACTGCTTTGAAATTTTTCTTAGAAAATGATGTAACGCAAGAAGATTTTGAGGAAAACCCGAAAGTTTTAGATTGCTTTGCTCAATTAGATGATTACGATATTTTAGGTGCAATCAAAGAATGGCAAAATGATTCGGATAAAATTTTAGCGCATCTATCTAAAGCAATTGTCAACAGAAATTTATTCAAAATAGAAATTTCAAAAGAGCCATTTACGCAAGCTAGAATCGATTTCGAGAAAGAATTTGCTCGCTCACTTTATGATTTAGAAGGCGATGAGGTTGATTATTTTGTCTATTCAGATGTATTGACCAACAAAGCTTACAATCAAGACAAGCAAAATATCAATATGCTGATGAAAAACGGAGATATTATTGATTTAACAAAAGCTTCTGATAATCTGAACATTTCAGCGTTGGCTCAGCCAGTAGAGAAATATTTCTTGTGTTTTCCGATTAAGCGGTAAAGGATATTAGTAAAGTTGTTTTAATCAATTTTATTTTAAATTGCTACCTTTGGTTTAGGATGTTGACTCAACAAAATATTTTGAATTTTTTAAGTGAAAATAAATTGTTTTTGCGTGAGCAATTTCATGTTGTAAAAATTGGAATTTTTGGTTCCTTCGCTCGTAATGAACAGAATCCTGATAGTGATATTGATATCTTAATAGAAATGGAAAATAATGTTTCAAATATCTACGATTTGAAATGGAATTTACGTGAGTTTCTAAAAAATCAGTTTCAACGTGATGTAGATATTTGTAATTCTAAACATATCAAACCATACGCCAAAGATTATATTCTTAAAGATGCTATTTATGTCTGAAAATAATAAACTTGCATTAATGGCTATGGAAGAGTCTATTGATAAAATTCAACGATTTACCTCAGATTTATCATCTTGGCAAGACCTTAAAAACGATGAAGAAAGTTTTGATGCTTGTTTAATGAATTTTGTAATTATTGGCGAGTCTGTATTGAGATTAGATGTTAATTTCATTGAAACAAATAATCAAATTGAATGGCATAAAATTCGAGGATTTAGAAATTTAATTGCTCACGATTATTTTGGAATAGATATCGAGGAGGTTTGGGATATTATACGAAATAAAATTCCTGAGTTAAAGCAATTTATTTCTAAGTTGAATTAGTTTTCCTGTCATTAACTAATTCGATTATTGAGTGTTCGCAATCCTAAAGGTAAAATAATTCATATTGAAATTCAATATATTAGCTCAATTTGGGGTTTTTACTCGGATTATTATTTTAATTATTGGTAGTATGGAAGAGCTTACTCCTATTTCTTCTTCTGAAATTGAGTGTTCGCAATCGTACCAGTAAAATACGTAAATGTTAAAAATCAAGAATTTAATCGAAGCGAGAGCTATTTTGTGAATGTTAGCGAACAATCTTCGGCCTTGAATTTCTTGGTTTTAGCTACTGAACTGAAACTGTTAATTTTTAAAATTTCTGCTCCGTCAGCTGACGGATTAAAAATTTCAGTTTCAGAAAGGAGTTAAAATTGTTCGCTACGAGTTGTAAATAAATGTTTAACAATAACTTGCGAACAAAAATAAATTCAGAGCCTTGATTTTTTGATTCTTTTTCATCAAGGAAAAAGAATGGCAAAATGAAAATATTAACTCAATTTGGGATTTTCACTAGGATTATGATTTTAATTATTGGTAGTATGGAAGAGCTCACTCCTATTTATTCTTCTGAAAAGCATCAATTAATTGATTTTTGAAAAGGTTTTATACCAAACTTTCTTCATCTTTCGGTTTCCCTTTTTAAAAGTTAGCATATTCTTTTAACATTTCATTTTGTTCTCGAACTTCTTGTAATTCAGATTCCATTGCTTTGTAGGTTTTACTCAATGGTTTAAAAAAAAAATCGTATTCTAAAACTTCAGATATTTTGGAAAGTAAACCAGTGTCGATTGACTTCCTTGTGAATATGGAATAGACATTTTCGCGCGATTTATTGATGCGCCTTGCAAATTCTGTTACCGAAATACCTTTTGTTTCAAGAATCAATTTCACTTGTTGTCCAATATGAATTTCTCCCATTCCACATAATTCCTGAATGCTGTGGACATTAAATTATCATTAATGGTTTTATAATTACACATAAACGTTTGAAATATTTAACAGTTTACCTATATTTGACACTTAAATTCTTTTTTAA
>JBILOX010000065.1:0-8623 GCA_044374225.1 Crocinitomicaceae bacterium
TCCCAATTAATCCGTTCGCAATTCCTAAGCAGTGTGTGTAAATCCGTTCGCAATTTGCAATTAATCCGTTCGCAATTCCTAAGCAGTGTGTAAATCCGTTTGCAATTCGCAATTAATCCGTTCGCAATTCCTAAGCAGTGTGTAAATCCGTTTGCAATTCGCAATTAATCCGTTCGCAATTCCTAAGCAGTATGCACATCCGTTCGCAATTCCCAATTAATCCGTTCGCAATTCCTAAGCAGTGTGTAAATCCGTTTGCAATTTGCAATTAATCCGTTCGCAATTCCTAAGCAGTATGCACATCCGTTTGCAATTCGCAATTAATCCGTTCGCAATTCCTAAGCAGTATGCACATCCGTTCGCAATTCGCAATTAATCCGTTCGCAATTCCAAAGCAAGTGTGTAAATCCGTTCGCAATTCCCAATTAATCCGTTCGCAATTCCTAAGCAGTGTGTAAATCCGTTTGCAATTTGCAATTAATCCGTTCGCAATTCCTAAGCAGTATGCACATCCGTTTGCAATTCGCAATTAATCCGTTCGCAATTCCAAAGCAAGTGTGTAAATCCGTTTGCAATTTGCAATTAATCCGTTCGCAATTCCTAAGCAGTATTTAAATCCGTTTGCAATTCGCAATTAATCCGTTCGCAATTCCTAAGCAGTATGCACATCCGTTCGCAATTCGCAATTAATCCGTTTAAAATTCCTAGGTAGTATATACTTCCATTTTCAAATTTTCAAATTCTCCAATTTTCAAATTAATCATTGTTTACTCAATTTCCCTTCTTTCCAATCCTTTATTAGCTTTGCCCAAGAATATGGATTCAAAAGATTATTGGCAGGCAACTGACCATTTGTATAGAGTTTTGTATAACGTTGATTGTTGACATATCCTGCAGCTAATGACGCATCATTATCTAATCGAGCTGCCACGAATGCTAACGATTCACCAGATAATTCGCGTTGTGCTCGTCTAATAGCATCATCGTATGGTTTCATATTCACAAAATAATTTGCAAATTCTTCTCTTGATGGCCAAGGATAAACGGTAACTTCAGGTAAATTTAAAGTGTCACGTTGTAACATGTGAATGATACTGTAACGATTGTCTTTTAAGCTATCAGGGACAATGTAGGTTGATGTTTTAAAACCAAAATAAGAGAAATAAATCGTGTCACCTGGAAAGGAAACCGTAGAAAAGAAGCCATAATAATCAGCAACCACACCTTTTCGAATTGATTTATCAAAAACAGTGATATAAGGCATTGGAGCTAAATCTTCTTCGGAAACAACAACACCTGAAAGTTGAATCATGCGGCTTTGATCAATATCTTTACGTTGAGCAAATAATTGAGAGGTTGCTAGAAAAATAAAAAGTAATAAAAAGCGCATAATCTGTTTTTTTTGCTAACAAGTATAAGCAAATTAGGAATAGAAGCTTATTTTTTGAAGAATATTAACAAATTTCAACTTTTTCACTGTGTTTTTTGCATTTGAATTTTCGCTACATTTGCAAGAATTTATTTATAAAATAAGTTCAAATGTCTCTAACAAATCTTCATCAAATTTCAGAAGGACTTACCTACGACGATGTATTGCTCGTTCCTGCCTATTCGGAGGTCTTGCCGCGTGATGTTCAATTGAAAAGTTACTTTTCAAAAAACATTCCTGTTAATACTCCAATTTGCTCCTCTGCAATGGATACTGTAACGGAAGCTAGTCTTGCGATTGCGATTGCACAGCAAGGTGGTATCGGTGTGATACATAAAAATATGTCTATCGAAATGCAAGCAATGAACGTAAGAAAAGTAAAGCGTTCTGAAAGTGGAATGATTATCGACCCAATAACTTTAAGTGAATCGGCTTTTGTTGCTGACGCGATGAAGATAATGCGTGAAAATAATATTGGTGGAATTCCAATCGTCGACGAAAATAATATCCTAAAAGGTATAGTTACAAATCGTGATTTGAGATTTGAAAAAAAAGGCGATCGTCCAATTGTTCAAGTAATGACCTCTCAAAATATCGTAACAACTGTTGATGGTACAGACTTATTGACGGCAGAAGGGATTTTACAAGAAAATAAAATTGAAAAGTTACCTGTTGTAGACAAAAACAACAAATTGATGGGTTTAATTACCTATCGTGATATCATCAAAGTAAAGCAACACCCATTTTCTTGTAAAGATAAATTAGGAAGATTACGCGTTGCGGCTGCTGTTGGAGTAACTCCCGACACAATGGAACGTGTTGGCGCCTTGGTTAAAGCTGGAGTGGATGCAATTGTAATCGACACCGCACATGGTCATACCAAAGGAGTAGTTGAAAAACTAAAAGAGGTAAAATCAAAATACCCTAAAATTGATGTGGTTGTTGGAAATGTTGCGACAGCCGAAGCAGCACTCTATCTTGTTGAAGCGGGTGCAGATGCAGTTAAAGTTGGAATTGGCCCAGGTTCAA
Source organism: Crocinitomicaceae bacterium (assembly GCA_044374225.1). Lineage (GTDB taxonomy): Bacteria > Bacteroidota > Bacteroidia > Flavobacteriales_D > Crocinitomicaceae > UBA952. The sequence goes on from JBILOX010000065.1 coordinate 2,459, forward strand.
TTTGTACAACGCGTGTGATTGCTGGTGTCGGTGTACCTCAATTGACTGCAATAAATGATGTAGCTCAAGCACTAGAGGGAACAGGAATTCCTGTTATTGCTGATGGTGGTGTACGTTATACAGGTGATATAGTAAAGGCAATTGCAGCTGGAGCAGACACTGTTATGCTAGGATCGATGTTTGCTGGTGTAGAAGAATCTCCAGGCGAAACCATCATTTTTGAAGGAAGAAAATTCAAAGCTTATCGAGGAATGGGCTCGATTGAAGCGATGCAACAAGGTTCGAAAGACCGTTATTTTCAAGACGCTGAGGATGATGTCAAAAAATTAGTACCAGAAGGAATTTCTGGTCGAGTACCGTTTAAAGGGAACTTGATGGAAGTAATGTTCCAAATTATGGGAGGTTTACGCGCTGGAATGGGCTACTGTGGAGCACCAACAATTGCTAAATTGAAAGGTGCAAAATTCGTTAGAATGTCATCAGCTGGAATGAGAGAATCACATCCACACGATGTTGTTATTTCAAGAGAGGCTCCAAATTATAGTATTAAATAAATGTTAAAATATAAAGTGAATTTTTAAAAGAATTTATTTTTAAACCCCAATTTTAAACAATGAAAAAAATTATTTCTCTAGTTGTTAGTGTTTTATTCGTTCAGATTATTGCCGCTCAAAGCGAGCCAATTGTTATGGAAATCAATGGTAAACAGGTTACAAAATCAGAATTTCTTCAGATTTATTTGAAAAACAACAATGATCCAAAATATGATAAACAAACATTGGATGATTATGTAGAAATGTTCAAGAAATTTAAATTGAAAGTTGTAGAAGCTGAAACTTTAGGTTATGATACGATTCCAAAATTAAAGAAAGAATTAGAAGGATACAAAAAACAATTAGCAACACCTTATTTAATTGATTCTGTTGAAAATAGATATTTAGTTGAACAAGCTTATGAGCGAATTAAAACTGAAGTTAGAGCTTCACATATTTTAGTGAAAGTAGATCAAAACGCAAGCCCAAAAGATACTTTAGCGGCTTTTAATCGCATAATGGCTTTGAAAAAACGCATTGAAAAAGGAGAAGATTTTGCTGCTGTTGCAAAAATGAAAAGTGGTTCTGACGACCCTTCTGCTGTAAATAATGGTGGTGATTTAGGTTTTTTTACCGCTTTTCAAATGGTTTTTGCCTTTGAAGAAAAAGCATACACAACTGCAATTGGATCAATTTCAGAACCTTTCAGAACACGTTTTGGCTACCATATTTTGAAAGTAACTTACAAGCGTCCAGCGAGAGGAACAATCAAAACGGCTCATTTAATGGTTGCGGTTCCTAAGGATGCAACACAAGAAGTGAAAGATAACGCAGAGAAAAAAATCAATGAATTATACGATAAACTTTCAAAAGGAGAAAAATGGGAAGACTTAGTTGCATTGCATTCTGACGACCCAAGTTCTTCAAAAAAAGGCGGAGAACTAGCTGCTTTTGGTTCTGGAACAACACAAAGAATGGTTCCATCGTTTGAAGACGCTGCCTTTGATTTGAAAGCGGATGGTGAAATTAGTAAACCAATTCGTACAGATTACGGTTTCCATATCGTTAAAAGATTAGAATGGAAGGATGTTGCAGCATATCCAACGATGAAAAAGGAATTGCAAGGGAGAGTAAATAAAGACGAGCGTTCTAAAAAGACACAGGATTCATTTGTGGCTAAATTGAAAACAAGTTACGGCTATAAAAACACAGGTGATAAAAACTTAAAGTGGTTTGTGAAAAACCTTGACTCTACTTACTATTTAGGAAAATGGAACACTGAAAAATTAAAATCAAATAAAACATTATTCAAATTAAATGGTAAATCGTTTACGCAAAGAAACTTCGCTGATTATCTAGCAAAAAATTACCGAGGAGTAAAAAGAGATGAAAGTCAAACTGTTATTAAAGCACAATATAAAGCATGGGAAAAAGCAGAAATCTTGGGGTATGAAGAGCAATTGTTACCTACTAAATATCCTGATTTCAAAGCTTTAATTAACGAATATCACGACGGTATTATCTTATATGAAGTGATGTCAGATAAAGTATGGAACAAAGCAGTTAAAGACACAACAGGGTTAAAAGATTTCTTCGCGAAAAATAGAACTAATTACATGTGGCCAAAAAGATTAGACGCAACAGTTTACGAATGTTTGAACAAAGATATTGCAGTGAAAGTGGCTGGAATGCTAAAAAACGACACAATCAATTCAAAGAGCGTATTAGATGTTGTTAATAAAGACTCAGAGTTGAATTTGAAAGTTAGAATGAATAAATTTGATTTGGAGCAAACCAACTTTTTGAAAGATAGAATATTCAATAAAGGTGTAAATCCTGCGTTTGAATTTGAAGGTAAATTGTATGTCGTGAAAGTAATGGACGTTTTGAACCCTATGCCAAAAGAATTTAGTGAAGCAAAAGGAAACGTAACTTCAGACTATCAAACTTATTTAGAAAAGACATGGTTGGATGAGTTGAAAGCTAAATATCCGATTAAAATAAATAACGAGGTGCTGTACAACCTTGGCAATAAATAATTCATGAACAAAATCCTATCGATTTCCTTTTGCCTACTTTCAATTGTCTGTTTTACTCAACCAATTGGAAAAGTTGTAAATAAAGTCGTTGCGCAGGTTGGTGACAATATTATTCTACTCTCAGATATTGAAAATCAAAAATTGCAAGCAGTTCAGGCGGGTGTGGAAACAACTCGCGATACGGAATGTGCTATTCTGGAAGAGTTAATGATGGGAGAATTATTAGTTAATCAGGCGAAATTAGATAGTTTGGTGGTTTCCGACGAACAAGTAGATGCCGAAATGGAAAACCGCTTGAGAATTATCGAAAGTAAAATGGGTAGCCGACAGAAATTAGAAGAATTCTACGGTAAAACGATTACTCAAATAAAAGAAGAGTTTAGAGAACAAATTAAGGATAAAATCTTAGCTCAAGAAATGGAGCGAAAAATTGTAAGTGACGTTAATGTTACTCCGAAAGAAGTTGCTGAATTTTTCAAATCACTTCCGAAAGACAGTATTCCATACATCAATATGAAATTGAGTTTTCAGCAGATTGTGAATTATCCAAGTATCACAAAAGCAGATAAACTTCGCTCTTTCAATGAATTAAAAGAGATAAGAGAATCAATAGTAGTCGCTGGAAAAAGCTTTGAAACACAAGCAAGAATTAATTCTGACGACCCAGGAAGTGCACCACTCGGTGGGAAAATAGAAGCTAGTCGTGGGATGATGGTGCCACAATTTGAAGCTGCTGTTTTTCAATTAAAAGTGGGTGAAATCTCTGAAATCATTGAATCTACCTATGGGTACCACATCATTAAATTGATTTCAAGAAAAGGAGACGATTATGCGGTTCAACATATCCTAAAAATGCCTGAATTTAGCCCCGATGCGATTAATCAATCGTCAATTAAAATGGATAGTTGCTATCGTTTGTTGAAAGAGAATAAAATAACTTGGGACGATGCTGTAATTCGTTTTTCTAATGATGACTTAACCAAGCAAAACAAAGGAATTATAACAAATCCAATCACAGGTGACCAAACGTGGGATATGGAAGATTTAAATCAAGTCGATCAACAAATTTATTTATTGACGGATGCAATGGAAAAAGGCGATTACACTTCTGCAAATCTTTACGTAGATATTTACGAGCGCAAACAAGGAATTCGCATCGTTCGTTTAATGGAAAGATATCAGCCACACGTTGCAAATTTAAAAGATGATTATTCCCTCATAAAAAGTGCATCTGAAAATGATAAAAAGCAACGAATTGTCACAGAATGGACGAATTCCAAAATTGGAAATGCATACATTCGCATTGACAAACAGTTTTCAGATTGTGAGTTTAAAAGTAATTGGGTAACCAAACCAGACTAAAATAATAGTATGTCAGATAAAGAAGCCATAGATCAATTAGTAGTTCATTATAAAGAGCTTAAAGAAGAAATCCATAAAGTTATTATTGGTCAAGATGAGGTGGTAGATCAAGTATTGATTTCTATTTTTTCACGTGCACATTGTTTGTTAGTGGGGGTACCAGGATTGGCAAAAACCTTACTTGTAAACACGATTGCAGAAACACTTGGATTAAGTTTTAACCGTATTCAGTTTACACCCGATTTAATGCCTTCTGATATCGTTGGTTCTGAAATCTTAGATGAAACGAAAAACTTTAAATTCATCAAAGGACCTTTGTTTGCAAACGTTTTATTGGCAGATGAAATTAACCGTACGCCACCAAAAACACAATCAGCACTTTTGGAAGCAATGCAAGAAAGACGCGTAACGGCTGCGGGTACAACTTATACTTTACCAGCTCCATTTTTTGTATTAGCAACTCAAAATCCAATAGAGCAGGAGGGGACCTATCCGTTGCCAGAGGCGCAGTTAGACCGTTTTATGTTTAATATATGGGTAGATTATCCAAGTTATGTGGAGGAATTAGCAATCGTTAAAGCAACCACAGCTGACACGAAAATTAACTTGCGAAAAGTTTTAACAGGTGAAGAAATCATCAATTATCAAGAGTTAATTCGTCGTATTCCTGTTGCAGATAATGTGTTGGAATATGCTGTAAAATTAGTTGGTAAAACGCGTGTTAATAATCCAGGAGTTCCGCAAATAACCAAAGATTTCATTACTTGGGGAGCAGGTCCAAGAGCTTCACAATATTTAATTGTTGGAGCGAAATGCCACGCAGCTTTACAAGGAAGATATTCTCCAGATATTGACGATGTGAAATCAGTTGCAAAAGCTATTTTACGCCACCGTTTGGTAAGAAATTACCGCGCAGAGGCTGAAGGATATTCAATGGATCGCATTATTGACGAATTATTGTAAATTTAATCGTTGGATTTTCCAGTGAGTAAATAAATCGTGTAACTTTAAGCTATGAAAATTCGGATACTTTCCGTTTTATTGTTAGTTAACTTCTTTGTGTTGCTCACGCCACGCGACTGGTGGCATCATTGTGACCACCACGAAGCAATTGAGTTTTCGCATTCTGACAGTCATTTCGATGATGACTCTTGTAATTTTTGTGAATTTGATTTAGGTTCATTCACTATTCACAATTTTCATTTTTTTAAACCTCAAAAACAACTTTTCATTGCAGTTTCAGTAGCTGAAATCGCAAATAAAGAACAAGCAGCAATACAATCCTTTTTACTTCGAGGTCCACCGAGTAGTTGCTGATTTCCCCTTCTATCTCCTTTAATTCAAATGCAATTTAGTGCATGGATGTGTTTTTTCTAGTAAGATAAATACACCTCTATGTAGTTGGGAAAAATCAAAAAATATTCTTTCTCGTTACAGTTTTAAATCAATTTTTATGTGATTTCGGTTATCTCTAACTTCTAATTTACATAAATAAACTTTGGTCTTAAAGTCTGTAATTTATTTCAAATCAATGAAGTAAAGTAAAATTTAAATGAAACTTTGTGTCTTAATCCTTGTGCTATTTGCATTTACTGCAATGGCTCAAAAACAATTCTCTGGAGTTGTAAAGAATCAAGCTACCAATCAATTGTTGGTTAAAGCTTACGTTCAAATAGTGGAAACGGGTGAAAGTTCTTACACGGATGAAAAAGGTTATTTTTTATTCAAAGGAAATTTCCCTCAAACCATTCAATTGCGAGTTTCAGCAACAGGATTTGAAACTAAAATCAGTGGTGTTGCAATTCAAGATCAAACAGAAATACAAATCAGTCTTGTTGAAAGGCATATAGATTTAGAAGAAATAACCGTTTCAAGCGGAATAACTGTTCAACAGAACAAAAATCCGTTTCATATTGAAACACGTAAACTTTCTGATCTGAATGGGATTGCGAGTATCAACATTGGTGAAGCTTTAGCAAAAATTCCTGGTGTTTATCAATCGAGTTTAGGAAACGGTATTTCAAAACCTGTAATTCGCGGTTTACAAGGAATGCGCGTTGTGAGTTTGCTTAATGGTTTACGAATGGAAGGACAACAATGGGGCGGTGACCACGGAATGGGAATTTCGGAAATTGGAATTGGTTCTGTGGAGGTGATTAAAGGTCCTGCGTCATTACTTTATGGAGCAGATGCATTGGGAGGAGTATTGTATTTTACCGATGAAGCGTATG
>JBILOX010000042.1:0-28103 GCA_044374225.1 Crocinitomicaceae bacterium
ACCCCAAGGTGTAATCTCTTTACTGGTATAGGATATGTCAAATTCCATAAAACTAATTTTTCTAATGCTTCGCATTAGGAATTACTAAGCGAATTTAATATTATTTTCTAATGCGTAATTTGGGTTTAATAAGAACTAAAAAATCAACGACAGTTATTATTGAGTTATGAAACAATCGTTAATAAACACTATGATTTTCAGAAACCAGCAGCACAAAACCCACCAAAAATGTTAATAACCCACCAAAAAATCAAAAACACCAAAAAATGACCTAAATTTAGTACTGATTAGTTACAATTTTTTAACAATAACTACAATATTTAGAATCGGGATTGTGTGAAATTACTTCTTCCGTTTCGTATAGTTCTGTGATGATATCCGTTACCAAATCCACTAAAGAATTACAGACGTCTTCCGTTGTGCCATCTTCAATGTTTAAATTGTAGTTGGCTTTTACGTCCACTAAAGAAATGATTTTTGCCTCCGCAGGGAAATGGTTGAAGCGTTCCTTAAAAAATAAACAATACAAGGCCAATTGCACCGCGTGTTTACAGTTTTTAAATGACAAAATGGGAGTATCGAGTTGCTTGAATTTCACATCTTTTTCCGTCACCTTCCCACTTTTGTAATCAATCACTCGGTAGTTATTTCCTACTTTATCGATACGATCCACCAAACCACTGAAATGAATCAACTTTTTTGTGCCATTTACCTCAATTTCAATCGATTTTGTCAATTTCATTTCAAGCATAATGATGTCAATCGGCTCGCTGCTTTTGTTCACAAATTCACGTTCTTCCATCAATAAATTGCGCGTTATTGCCATCGCCATTTCGTAGCTCAAAAGATTTTTTCCTTTTAAGAAAAGGGATTCATCGCCATTGAAATGCTTCATAAATTGCTTGTGAAGAATCTGTTTGTATTGGCTAATCATTGTGTCGATTCCAGAAACGGATAAAGGTGGAGGCGTTGGTGTTTTCTTTGTCCCATCGGAGGTATAGTGTGCATAAGGCGTGTATAATTCCTCCAAGGTATCGTGAATGAAAGTTCCAAAAGTGTTGGCTTCCAGTTCTTCCTCGACGTCTTGATCTTCGCCCAAATCAGCCAAGTAACGGTAATAGAAATCCAAGGGACAAGCCAAATATTTATTCATCGCAGAAGCGGAAAGCGAACGTTCAAAAAAGGCATCCAATCGAGTAATAATTTCGGGTGTTTTTTGAATTTCGTTCAATGCTTGCATTTTTTCTTGCGGAAAAGGAACATTGTAAAAATGGCGATTGATATGAATTTTAGGGTTGGAACGCGTCAATTCTAATTCCAATTGGGTGATATAGCGACTGGCTTCATTGCTTCCAATTTGCTCAATTGCAGTTGTATAAGTTAAGGTGAGTTTTTTACATTGGTTCAGCAAGCGGTAAAAATGATGCGCATAAATTCCTTGTTTGTCGCGCGTTGAAGGCAATCCCAAACCATAGCGCAAGTCCATTGGAATAATCGTTTTGATTGGGTTTGTACTCGGTAATTTTCCTTCGTTGAGACCAAGCACCATAATATTTTCAAAATCCAACAGGCGCGTTTCTAATAATCCCATAATTTGCAAACCATTGATTGGATTTCCGTGATAGGCAATGCTTTTTTTGTTCCAATGTTGAAAGAACAGCAATTTAAAACTGCGCAAATTGAAATAAGGAATGTTTTCGCTCAAAATCTGTTGAAATCCAACGAGTGCTTCATCAAAATTCGCTAAAATGTTGCGTTCAAAAGCGGCTGTAGAAGGCATCAAATTCAAAAGTAAGGTGTTGACTTTACGCACACAATTCATTGCAAGCTGCCAATCATTTTTCCAATCGGTATTCATTAGCTCCAACAATTCCATCACTTTTGCATCCAAAGGAAGATTGGCAACATTTTGAAAGATTTTATTCTTGCGAATCGTTTCTTGCTCCACATTAATCAATGCTTGTTTTTCCTTTAGTCCAAATGCAGAAATCGTAAACACGTGATTGATAATTCGCTGTAGGTCTTTGTGATAGATTGCTTGCGTTTTGAATCGACCTTTGTTTTCTTGAATTTCAAATAATAATTCCACCCACGTTTTAACAGGTGTTTGATTCAGAGGTAAACCCAAGGTAATATTTGCTTTACCAACATTCGCTGGAATATTTTTCACCATCGAACTGATCAAACTTTCGTCAGCTAATAAAATCAAGGTTTTGTTTATTTCTTCTTGACTTAGTTTCGCAAGTTCAGTAGCCGCTACTTTTACTTGTCCGGTATGTTGCGCACATTCTACAATGTCAATCGCTAATTCTTTTTCCAATAACTCGTTTTGAACGAATGTAGGTTTTTGAATTTCAAGTGTTTGTAGATTTTTACGTATAAATGTTCCTGCTTCGTGCGCTTGATTTTTAAAGTAGAAATCATCGACATCTACAATATAATCAGCTTGTTTGAGGTTTTTTAATTTTTTAATGATTGTCAATTCCGAAGTTGAAAGCGCATTGAAACCTGCAAAAATGAAGTGTTTTCCTTCTCTATCTTTTATTAAATCAATGTCTTCAGCAATTTTTCGATAGGCCAATGCGGAAGTAATGTAATCGTTTGCCCGCACTTTTAAATGCAAACCTTCGTAATAAACAGGAATTCGATCCCAAAACTCCATAAATTTTTGCTGTGAAACCGATAATTTATCATCGTCGATGTTCCAACTTTCTAATTCTTTGATTGCTTTCAGGTTTTTAAAAACTTGCGAATGATCGAGCATGTAACGGTCCAAATCTTCAAAGTCGCTTAATAACATCGTTCCCCAAGTCAGGAAATCTTCAAATGTTGCGTCTTTTCCTTCTGGTGTTTTTTGGTAAATTTCAAAAAGGTAAAGCAACAAACGTGTTTTGTCAATGATTGGCAGTGAATAGCGTTTTACCCAGCGATCAATCGTCGTGATTTCAGGAGAAAAAATAGGTTTTTCATACACCGAAACAAGTGATTTTACGAGGTATTTTGACGCGCGTTCAGAAGGTAAAATGATTACTAATTTACGTAAATCAAAATCTTGTTCTTTGATATAGTGCGCCAGTTGATCGGTGAAATTCATAGTCTATTTTTGAGTTAAGAAGGTCAAATAACCTGTTCTGTTGATGCTTTTGAAAAGCACTTTTGGGTAGTAAGCACCAAACAAAGGCGGATTTTTCATTTTTTTCTTTTTATCTAAAATAAAGCGATAAGCCGTTGTCTGATTTTCTTGCAATTCAATGAAATCGATTTGTTGGCGTGTGTGACTTCTCCAGAAATAGTAAGCGAAATTTTTACCATTCATTTTGTTCCATTTAATCCGTTCCGCAATCAACCAATTTTTCCAAAGTGCGTCCTCGTCCATACGCATCGATAAAGGATTGAAATTATTGATGAGCGCGTTTCTAATTCCATTATCTGCGAAATAAACGAAGTGAAGTTTTTTCAATTCGTATTTCTGTTCGGTATGATAACTAGGCAATAAAAACAGAATATGTGCTTTTTGTAACAATTCAAGGTAGCGTTGAACCGTTTCATTATCTACCCCAATCTTCTCTGCAATTTGATTATAAGAAATCGCCTCTCCAACCAAATGTGCAGCAATTTGCAGGGTTCGCATTAAAGCTGCTTTTTTATTTACTCGGTCTTCCACACCAAGTTGTGTTGCGATGGTTTCATCAACGATTTTCAATAAAAGTTCGGCTGCATTTTCTGGGAAATCTGCAATCTGTGGGTAATTTCCAAAAATCAAGCGGTGTTCTATTCGTTGGTCTTCACGTGCCATTCCATAGATTTGTGTCAGCTCGTAATAAGTAGGCGCAGGAAGATAATAGTCTAAACCTTCCCATTTCAAAGCTTCTTTTAACTCTTCAATTATTGGTGGTTCAAAGGCACAAGAAAGAATCACACTCGCTTTTATATTTTCTGAAAGCACTTCATTTAGCACCTGTTGCAAGGACTCAAAAAGTTGTGCATTTCCAATAACCACAAATTGAAATTGATTAAAATACCAACGCATTTCCTCTTCAGTAAGCTGTGAGAATTTCTTGCGAATTTTTTTATTTTTGAAGTCAACCACTTCATATTTCACGCCAAGCTGTTGTAAGCATTTTTCAGCGAAAGGCATTTTCCCAACACTCGGTGGACCTGAAAGCAGAATGATTTTATTTGTTTTTAATTGTTCTGTGAAGCTCGATTCAATAATGCGTTGCATGAAAAATTATCTTTAAAATTTGGGTTCTAAAGATATAGTATTTTAGTAGATAAATCAGTTAAAAACGCGAGATTAAAATTTTATTTGCGGAATGAAAGGACAATGGTGTCAATTAAAAATATAGGTCAATAGTAATTATATTTTTTTCATTTCTTTCGAGAATTTAAGATTGTATTTTGTAATTTATAACCTTAAAAAGTTAGTTGCTTAATACATTTAGTTTCCTTAAAGATAAAAAGACAAGATATTGAATTTGAAAATACTGAATTTAATTGTAATGATTCATGAAGAATTGTTGATCCAAAAAAAACTATCGCCAACAAGGTAAATAACGTAATTTTGTGCATCTAAATAGTTTAAAACGTATAAATAATGTTCTCTAAAATTGTCTTTTCTGCTTTGTTATGGAAACTTATTACATTTCAATGCTTTTCACAACCAACAAACTATGCTGAGAAGTCGAACTGGGCTGTGTTCCCGGGCAATTACACCAATGAACTAAAAGGTTATTTGAAGGATTCAAGTTTATTAGCTAAGGTTGATGTTTTTTATGTTTACCCGACGGTATTTTTAGATAAAGCAGATGATCGTTGGAACATTCCATTAGAAGATGAGAATCAGCGAAGAAAAATTCTTGAAAATGCCATTCGTTTTCAAGCTTCAGCATGGGTAGAGGCAGGGAGAATGTTTGTACCCTTCTACAGACAAGCACATATTCGTTCTTATCGAAATTTAGAATCAGGTGGTAGAGATGCACTTATATTGGCTTATTCAGATGTGAAGGCTGCATTTCAATATTATTTAGAGCATCACAACAATGGTCGCCCAATCATATTGGCTGGTCATAGTCAGGGTTCAACGCATTTGATGTTGTTGTTAAAAGAATTTTTCGATAACAAACCGCTTCAAAGTCAATTGGTGGTGGCTTATTTACCAGGAATTGGTATAAAGAAAAATGAATATCAAAGTTTGAAATTGTTAACGGATTCAACACAAACGGGTGGTTATGTGAGTTGGAATACTTTCAAAAAGAAATTGAGCAAAGAAAAATACGAAAACTGGTACAAAGGCTCTTCGGTTGTGAATCCTGTTACTTGGGATTTGTCTAAAACAGCTGAACGCAAACTTCACAAAGGATTTTTATTCAACAACAATTCTATTTATAGACAATCGTTTACAACCCATTTGATTGATGGTGCGATTTGGATTTCAACACCACATTTCCCCTATCGCAGTATGGCTTGGACAATGGACGATTACCACATTGGCGATGTGAATCTTTTTTGGGAGGATGTACATCACAATTCGAAATTACGGGCAAGTAAGTTTGTGGGTGGGAAATAAAGTAACTAAAAATAGTTCTATGCTGATAAAATCTACAGCCAAGAAATTCAGCATTAAACAAAGTAGTATTTTTGTGGTATGACAAAGTTTGAAGCTTGGATTGAAGCAATGCGTTTGCGAACTTTACCGCTTTCCGTTTCTGGAATTATTGTTGGTTCTGGAATGGCAGCCTTACTAGAAAAATGGAATCCATTGATTTTTGGTTTAGCGATACTCACAACTATTGGTTTTCAAGTGCTTTCTAATTTGGCAAATGACCTCGGCGATGGACAAAAAGGAACAGACAATAAAAACCGAGTAGGTCCCAAAAGAGCCATTCAATCTGGAACAATTAGTGTAAAAGAAATGAAAACTGGTATCGTTATCTGTACGCTTATTTCACTTGTTTCAGCTGCATTTTTAATCTTTGTCAGTGCTCCAAATTTAACCCAAGAATTACTACTGTTTTATGCCGTTCTCGCTATCTTATGTGTCATTGCGGCAGTTACTTACACCGTTGGGAAAAACGCTTACGGTTACAGAGGTTTAGGTGATTTAATGGTGTTTATTTTCTTTGGATTAGTAAGTGTTTTGGGCGTGTTTTCGCTTTACGGTTTAACTTTCGAATGGTTGGTTTTATTTCCCGCATTAAGTGTTGGCTTTTGGAGTGTAGCTGTTTTGAATCTTAACAATCTCCGCGACCATGAAAACGATGCATTATCTGGCAAAACAACAATGGTTGTAAAAATGGGATTTCAAATTGGAAAGAATTACCATGCCTTCTTGATTATTAGTGGAGTTATAAGTTGGGCTTTTAGTGTGTTTATCTTTTCCTATTTGACTTTTAACTTTTTTCTTCTTATCGCCTTAATTCCAGCATTTGGTTTAATAGTTCATTTACAACGCGTTTATCAAATTAAAATTCCAAAAAAACTGGATCCCGAACTAAAAAAAGTAGCGCTTTTAACCTTTTTTGCCGCTATTATGTTCGCTGTATGCTTAAACCTGACCTTATTAATCCATTGATTTTCCTTAAATTACTTAATGTTTTTTGCATTTAAAGTTAGAAAAATTAAATTTTTCCGTTAAAAATTTCTGTATAAATTGGATTGAGTTTATCTGAACAAAATAAAATTTTAAGTCAAAGAGTTAGATTCAATTATTAAACATTATTTCCTTAAATTTGTACTACTAAAAACGAAAGAGAATGAAAATTTTGGTTTGTATCAGTAAGTCTCCAGACACAACCTCTAAAGTTGCTTTCACAGACGGAAACACGAAGTTTGATGAAAATGGAGTACAATATATTGTTAACCCTTATGACGAGTGGTATGCACTTGTTCGCGCTTTGGAAATTAAAGAAGCTGGTGGTGGACAAGTAACAATTATAACTGTTGGATCTGCAGCTGACGAGGCAGTCATTAGAAAAGCACTTGCAATCGGTGCTGATGAAGCAGTTAGAGTAAATGCAGACCCTATAGATGCTTATTATACAGCCTCTCAAATCGCAGAATATGCAAAATCAAATGGTTTTGACTTAATTTTAACAGGTAAAGAAACAATTAACTACAATGGATCTCAAGTTGGTGGTATGATTGCAGAAGCTTTAGATTTACCATTCGTTTCATTAGCTACAAAATTAGATGTTAACGGTTCAACTTTAACATTAGAACGAGAAATAGTTGGTGGTGTTCAAGTTGTAGAAGTAGCTACTCCAGCAGTTATTTCTTGTGCAAAAGGAATGGCTGAGCAACGTATTCCAAACATGCGTGGAATCATGGCAGCAAGAACAAAACCTTTAATTGTAGTTGATCCAATTGGTGTTGAAGAATTAACGAGCTACATTTCTTACACGATGCCAAACGCTAAATCAGCAGTTAGAATGATTAATCCTGAAAATATGGATGAATTGGTAGAATTGTTACACAACGAAGCAAAAGTAATTTAATCGTTTAAAAAGATTTTTCATGATACTAGTATATATAAATTCAACAAACGGTCTTTCAAAATCAGCTTTGGAAACTGTTACTTATGGTAAAAAATTAAATGATTCGGTAACTGTTATCACCAATGGTGGAGCAAGTGCAGACTTATTAGCTTCTTTAGGAGAATATGGTGCTTCTAAAGTAATCATTGACAGAAGCGTTAACGGAGAAGATGCACAGCAATTGACACGTTTGATTGCATCTGTAGCACAAACTGTTGGAGCAAACACGGTTGTTTTTTCACATGATTTAATCGGAAAAGCAGTAGCTCCAAGAATTTCTGTTCGTTTAAAAGCAGGTTTAATTTCAGGAGCTATTTCATTGCCAGATTCGGATGGAACAACGAAAGTGAACGTTTTCTCTGGGAAAGCAATGGGAGCTGTTAAAGTTAATTCATCCACAAGGATAATTTCTTTATTACCAAATAGTATTCAACCAGAAAAAGCAGGTGTACCATGTTCCGTTGAAGAAACTTCTGGTCAAGGCGGAGCGGCAGCTATCAAAGTAATTTCAACTAAAAAACCTGAAGGAGAAATTCCTTTACCAGAAGCAGAATTAGTTGTTTCAGCAGGAAGAGGTTTGAAAGGTCCTGAAAACTGGGGAATGATTGATGAATTAGCAAAATTACTAGGAGCAGCAACAGCTTGTTCACGCCCAGTAGCAGATATTGGTTGGAGACCCCACCATGAGCACGTTGGTCAAACTGGAGTTGCAATTCGTCCGAATTTATATATTGCAGTTGGAATTTCTGGAGCAATTCAGCACCTAGCGGGTGTGAACGGTTCAAAAGTAATCGTTGTTGTCAACACAGATTCAGAGGCACCTTTCTTTAAAGCAGCAGATTATGGAGTGGTAGGTGATGCTTTTGATGTTGTACCAAGATTGAATGAAGCTATCAAAAAATTCAAAGCAGCACAACACTAACACTTCGACAGAATTTTAAAAATTACATGCAAAAAATCAAATTAGATATTACAGGTATTGCTTACAGCCAAACTCAATCTGGTTCGTATGTCTTAACATTAGATGAAGCTGCTGGCAAGAGAAAATTACGAATTGTTATTGGTGGTTTTGAAGCACAAGCTATAGCTGTAGAATTAGAAAAAATGGTTCCCAATCGACCATTAACCCATGATTTGATCAAAACATTTTGTAAATCCTACAGCGTAAATGTCCGTGAAATTCTAATTTATAAATTTTATGAAGGTGTTTTTTATTCCAAGATAATTTGCGAAAAAGAAAATGCAATCACAGAAATTGATTCTCGTACTTCTGATGCAATTGCAGTTGGAGTACGTTTCAATGCGCCGATTTTTACACTTTCTACTATTTTGGAGGAAGCTGGGGGAAAAGAGGATTCAGACTTTGAAGAGGAAGATGAAGATGAATTAGAAGATGTCCTCAATGAAATGGAAGCTATTTCGATGGAGGAATTGAATATTCAGTTGGCAGAGGCGATTACAAATGAAGATTATGAACTTGCCTCAAAACTACGCGATGAGATTAAAAAACGAAGTTAATTCATTAATAAAATTTCAACTTACTATCATGAGTTTTCTCCAATTTTTTGTTTGGGGAGCGTGGTTAATTACGGTAGCAAATTATTGGTTTGAAACAAAACAGTGGGATGCAGCTCAATTTGGTGCAATATTCAGTACCCTCGGTTTATCTTCACTTTTTATGCCCACACTTATGGGGATTCTGGCAGATAGATTAGTTAATGCAGAAAAGTTATTTGGAATTTTACACCTTTTAGGAGGTTTGGTTCTGTTTTATTTACCTGAAGTTCAAAATCCTGATTCCTTTTTTTGGTGGATTTTTCTTGCAATGATTTTTTATATGCCAACTATTGCTTTATCAAATGCAATTGGATACACATTACTGAAAAACAATGGTTTTAATGTTATTAAAGATTTTCCACCAATTAGAGTTTGGGGAACCATTGGTTTTATTGTTGCAATGTGGGTTACAAATCTAACAGGTAACAAGGCACTAGAAGGTCAATTTTACATTGCAGGGGGTGCAGCTGTTTTTTTAGCAATTTATGCGTTCTTTTTTATTCCAAAATGTCTACCAAATAAAGAGTTGAGAGAAAGAAAAAGTTTTGCAAGTTTATTTGGTTTAGATGCATTTAAACTTTTTGCGAATTCAAAAATGGCACTGTTTTTTCTTTTCTCTATGTTTTTAGGTGCTGCTTTACAGTTGACTAATATGTACGGTGATTTATACATTTCTGAATTTAAAAATGTTCCAGAATATGCCAATCTTTGGGTTGTAGAACATTCAACAATTATAATGTCAATATCACAAATTTCGGAAACAGTATTTATCCTAGCAATTCCTTTCTTTTTACGAAAATTCGGAATCAAAAAAGTAATGCTTATCAGCATGTTTGCTTGGGTTCTACGCTTTGGTTTGTTAGCTTATGGCAATCCCGCAGACGGTTTGTGGATGATAATTCTATCTTGTATTGTTTACGGAATGGCATTTGACTTCTTCAATGTTTCAGGTTCTATTTTTGTTGAAACAACAACAGATTCAAAAATTCGTTCAAGTGCTCAAGGCTTATTTATGATGATGACAAATGGATTTGGGGCTATTTTAGGAAGTTACTCCAGTGGATTGTTGATCAAAAACTATTTCACATCTGAAAATGGCACTAATGATTGGTATAGCATTTGGATTTCTTTCTCCCTGTATGCATTAGTTATTACTGTTCTGTTTGCCTTGTTTTTTAAACATAAGCACGAAGAAATTGAAATAAACACAATTTCGCACTAATCACTTCTGCTTGCTGGTCAATTCATTACGTAGACCACTCCATTCTACAAGGTGCATTTTTACAACGCCAACTGGAATTTTTGCTTTCACTAATACTGGAATTCTATTGGCATCACTTGTTACCCAAAAATTAACGTCTTCTTCGCTTTTAAAATAGCGCCCAGTCTGAACAACAGGAACAAATTTCATACACTTGAATTTCCCTTTTCTAATATGAATAATTTCCTCGCGAACAAACTTAATTTTTAAGTTAAAAACTTCATCATCCATAAAACAAGGAAATTCAAACGTTTGCCCCTTTTTGATATTTTTAAAATTCAAAGTGCGAGCATAATAAAAAGATGAAATCATATCTTGAACTCCGACAGGAACCTTGAATGTTTTACCAGCACCATTATCAACTTTATATTTGTGGTGAAGAAATGAATAATCTTGATTGATTTTATAACCTCCTTCATCAACTCGACGTACAAAAAACCATGGATAAATACTTTTTTTATCTAAAAAGGTCTCGTATCTGTCATCAACTTTGTAAAATGAATTGAATCCTCCTAGTGTGCGACCAATCCCAACTGCATGAACTAATTCTCTGCCATTTCCTTTTTTTGTTGTAGGTTTTAACTCTAATGTAGCCTCGCCAGCATCCACAAAACCATAAGTAATACGATACCTTAACTTTTCTCCTATCTGAAAAGCGTGATTCTCGACACTTGGAAGTTCTGTTGATTTAGAACTTGAGAGAACCATCAGCCCTAAAAAATAGAATGCAACGTAATAAAATTTATTTTTCATTTTTTTCGATTTTCTAGAACAAATCAAATCGTGTGCCATAGATTAGAACGAAAATTTGGACAAAAAAAAACACTGTATAATTCCGAAAAGAAAAGTTACACAGTGTTAAGAAAGGTTTAATCCTAGAATTATTTCGCTGCAGTATCGTTGTTTATTGTTTGCTGTGTACTTGAAAAAGCATCACAACTCACTTTTTTACTTCCACCACAAGAGGCGATTGCAAGAACGAAAAGCGCTAAACCAACGAATAATGTAATTTTTGATTTCATATTTTAATTTTTAGATCGAATTAAAGAAGAGAACGCTAAAGTATATATTTAATAGCCAATAATCCATTTTTTAATAAAAATCTTGTTAAAATAGTTTTATTTTTTTCGAAAAAGCACAAAATTCGGCAAAATCAAGGATTGTGGTATTAGGATTAAAGAACCTAGCGCTACAATCCCGATCAATAAGCGCGTTCGTTTCTTTTCTCCACCCAATTGATGAAAGCTTTATTGACTACTTTATTGCCTCCTGGCGTTGGGTAATTTCCTGTAAAATACCAATCTCCAAGGTGATTTGGGCAAGCAGCGTGTAAATTTTCAACAGATTGAAAAATGATTTCAACTTTCGCTTTAATTGTGGGCGGAGTTAATAATGCTGCGATTTTTGCAGAAATCTGTTCGTATGAAAATGGTGCATAAATTTCTTTTACATAATTGCGAACTTGCTCTTTTGGTAAGTTTACTTGCCCCAAGCATTTTTTGTAGACTTCGTCAATAATTGCTATTTGATTCGTGTCTTGCAATAACTGAATTGTTGCTTCAAATGCGATAAAATCGCCCATTTTCGCCATGTCAATTCCATAACAATCTGGGAAACGAATTTGAGGAGCCGATGAGACAATAACTATTTTCTTTGGATTTAAACGATCTAAAATTCGTAATATGCTTTGTTTCAACGTAGTTCCACGAACGATACTATCATCAATTACAATCAAATTATCAGTGTATGGCCGAATTCCCCCGTAGGTAATATCGTAAACATTCGCCACCAAATCATCTCGTGTATCATCTTGGGTGATGAACGTACGTAATTTTGCATCCTTGATTGCTAGTTTTTCTATCCTTGCTCTTCGATGAATGATTTCTTCAATTGCTTCCAAACTTGGATTTGCACCCAAAGCTAGAATTAGTTTTATTTTCTCTTCATTTAAATGTTCTTCTAATCCTTTGATTAAGCCATAAAATGAAACTTCTGCTGTATTTGGAATAAAAGAAAAAACAGAATTATCAAAGTCATAATCAACTGCTTTTAACACTTGAGGAACAATCAATCTTCCTAAAGCTTTACGCTCTTTATAAATATCTGAATCCGAACCTCTTGAAAAATAAATACGTTCAAAAGAACATTTCAACGGTGTCAATGGCTGATTAATTAATTCCTCTGTAACATTACCGTTTTTTTTGATAATAAGAGCGTGACCAGGTTTCAATTCTTGAATATCTTCTACCTTTAAATTGAATGCTGTTTGAATTACTGGTCGTTCAGAAGCTACCACACAAATTTCATCGTCTTCGAACCAAAATGCAGGACGAATTCCGTTTGGATCTCTTAAAACAAAAGCATCGCCATGACCTAAAAGTCCAGCCATCGCATAACCTCCATCCCAATCTTCAGAAGCTTTCTTCAGAATTTTTACGAGGTTAATTTGCTCTGCTATTTTCTGATAGATATCTGTATTACTGTAACCTAAGATATTATACTGCTTGAATAATTCATCATTTTCTACATCTAAAAAATGCCCGATTTTCTCCAAAACAGTTACAGTATCCGACTTTTCTTTTGGATGTTGACCAACGCGCACTAACACATCAAATAAATCGTCGACATTAGTAAGGTTGAAATTTCCTGCAACCACTAAATTTCTAGTAATCCAGTTGTTTTGTCTTAAAAAAGGATGGCAACTTTCGATTGAATTTCTACCAAAAGTACCGTATCGCAGATGTCCTAAAAATAATTCTCCTGTAAATCCAGCATTTTTCTTTAGATATTCGACATCTTTTAAATTTTCAGGATTTTCTTTCGCTATTAGTTCAAAGCGGTCATTGATTTGATCAAAAATATCTTGTATCGGACTTTTAGCAATCGATCGAGTTCTGGAAATGTATCTTTCTCCCGGCTGCATGTCAAATTTGATATTCGCTAAACCAGCTCCATCTTGTCCTCTGTTGTGTTGCTTCTCCATCAAAAGATGAAGCTTATTGACTCCATAAAGTGCTGAACCATACTTCTGAAGGTAAAAATCTAAGGGTTTTTTGAGCCTCAAAAGGGCAATCCCACATTCGTGTTTTATAGCATCACTCATGGTCTATGGAGAAATTTTTTTTGCAAAGTTAGCTATTTGATAGCAATATATGACTTTTTATTGCTCGGGAAAGATTGAAAATCTGATTTGTTAAAAGACAGCAAATCGTTCATGAGCAAGAATATAACGCTGAACCGTTTACACCTCACAAAAGTCATGAAATGTACATGGCAATAGTTACCTGAACAGTAAAAGCTACTAGGATTCTAAACTGAACAGCGAAAAACAGTAAAAATTGGTAGGTAATTTTACTCTATTTTAAAGAACGATGGCAACTTGTTGCTTAACGCCATTGAAATTTAATTCAATTATGTAGTCTCCTTTTTTCAATGAACTAAGATTCAAAATTGAATATTGAGCTGTTAATACTGTTTCTTGGAAACGTTTTCCTGAACCATCAAGTACTTTTACTTTTGTGTTTTTCAATTTTGCACCATTCACTTGAATTTGATATTGGCGATCATTAATTGGAATTAAGCTAATAAATCCTATTTCTTTTTTAAAAAGTTTATTGTCGTAAATCAAACCAATTTTCTTTTTTATTTTAGTTTCCGGAATCGATGAACTCATTAATATTTTATTTTCATCTCTCACCAGCATTTTTGGGGCTTTTGAATTTGAAGGGTCATCATTTGATTTCCAAACGCGCATGTAGTCCACCAAAAACTCACTCGGAAAAATGGTGCTTTGATCTGGTCCAGGATTAAACGGCCCATTATCAACAGCGTTTGCTAAATTGGCAATCAAATTCATAGAAGTTTTAAAATCACCTTTGAAGTGCGAAACAGGAACTCCGTTGATATAATATATCAAAGAACCGGGCTTCCATATTCCAGAGAATACAACCCATTCATCTGTCAATTTATGATTTGTTTTAATCCAACCTCCCCAATTTTTTTTAAATCCTAAAAAACCAGGAACGATGTCGGTTTTATCAGGAACATGAATGTCGATGTGGGATTCATATTCCTTCTCTCCTTTCATTTCCATAAAATCAATTTCGTCTTTATTGTTTTGACCAAAAAGCCAAAAAGCAGGCCATAGTCCTTTTCCTGATGGCGCCTTGCAACGACATTCAAAATATCCGTACTTAAATTCTTGCTTACTCCAGATACATGAGTTTAAATACTTCAGTTGCAATGAATTGTTTCTAATTTCAACACCTGCATTTTTAGCTATTTCTTTATCAATCATCCATTCTTGAAAAGTTCGCCATTCGCTCGTTGTATCTGCTTTTAAACTCACAAAACCCTCTTGTGGAACAACGAGTTTTGGATCTGAATAAATACGATATTTCACCAATAATCCTCCCCAAGAATAAGTGTCGAACCATTTGTCTTTATCTAAGGTTGTTGTTGAAAATTCATCTCCAAAATGATAATTCCAACGTTCAATCGTATCAGATTTTACATGCCATAAAATTGGTTGCAGCTGCCCAAGCAAACTAGAACTTGCAAATAAAAAGAGAAAAAGTAAACGCATAACTTTAGTATTTAATGAATATGTTTTTTGCTTCTGTGAAAAATCGTAACGCTTCCCAACCTCCTTCACGTCCAACTCCAGAGGCTTTCACGCCACCAAAAGGTGTTCTTAAATCGCGGACTAACCAAGCGTTAACCCACACAATTCCAGATTGCAAATTGTCTGCAACTCGATGTGCGCGTTTTAAATCAGATGTCCAAATTGTACCAGCCAAACCATATTCTGTTGAATTTGCCATCATTAAAGCTTCTTCTTCCGTGTCAAAAGGAGTGATGGTTACAACTGGTCCAAAAATTTCTTCTTGATTGGTACGACAATCATAACTTAACCCTTCAATAACTGTTGGTTCGATGTAATATCCTTTATCGTATGGCGCCTCTAAAAATACACGCTTTCCTCCAGTTAAAACAGTTCCGCCCTCTTGTTTAGCTAATTCAATATAGGATAATATTTTCTCCAAGTGTGATTCGGAAACAATAGCGCCAAGATTTGCTTTAGGGTCTTCTGGAAATGAAACTTTTGATTTAGAAACCTTTTCGACAAAAGCATCTCTGAATTTTGGATAAAGTGAACGCTCCACAAAAATGCGCGAACCACATAAACAGATTTGTCCTTGATTGGCAAATGAGGAACGTATCGTTGTGCTCAACATATCCTCAAAATCGCAATCTGCAAAAATGACATTGGCATTTTTACCACCCAATTCTAAGGAAAGTTTTTTGAACATTGGTCCAGCCGTTCGTGAAATGTATTCTCCGGTTTTCGTTCCACCAGTGAAAGAAATGGCTTTAATTTTTGGATGTTTAACAATCGCATCCCCGACTTTTGGTCCAGTTCCATGAAGAATATTCAAAACACCAGCTGGCATTCCCGCTTCTTGTGCTATCTTTCCTAATAAATAAGCGGTGTATGGTGTAACTTCTGAAGGTTTAGCAATCACGCAATTTCCAGCAGCGAGAGCAGGAGCAATTTTCCAAGAGAATAAATATAGCGGTAAGTTCCAAGGTGAAATACAACCTACAGTGCCAATGGGTTTTCGTGTTGTATAATTTACTCCAACTCCTTCCATGTAATGCGATTCTGAAGCAAAATGAAGAATAGCGGTTGCGAAAAAATGGAAGTTTGAAACCGCACGAGGAATGTCAACGTGCGCAGCAAGAGAAATCGGTTTTCCATTATCTCTACTTTCAGCATGCACAAATTCATCCATGTGATTTTGGATTCCTTCAGAAAGTTTTACTAAAATTTCACTGCGCTTTTCAATCGATAATTTTGACCAAATAGGAAATGCTTTTTCAGCAGCGTTTACAGCAAGTTCAACATCTTCGGAATCAGAATCTGGAATCCAAGAATAAATTTGACCAGTAGCGGGTTCATAATTATCGATATATAGACCATTTTTCGGCGCAAGATAAGCTCCATCAATGAAATTTTGTAGTTTTTCCATGTTGTAAATTCTTCTACAAAATTGAAGAAAAGAAATGAATAAATGGTTTTGGGTTCTTTGTTTAATTCAAATTTAGAAGAAGTATTTTAAAGATATTAGTAATGAATTCAGCTGAAACTTATATTTGTTTGTTGATTTAAAAGTAATTTCGAACAAAAATCTTCACTCAATGCATTCTTCCTTTAAAAAAGTATCCGATTCTGAAACAATTCTTACCGAACTTATGATTCCAAGTTATTCTAATTTTGGAGGAAAAGTTCATGGTGGAATTCTATTGTCATTGATGGATAAAGTTGCTTACGTGACTGCTGTCAAACATTGTGGAAATTATGCTGTGACAGTCGCAGTTGAAGGTGTAGAATTTTTAAATCCTGTGGAGGTTGGCGAGTTGGTTTCGTTGAAGGCTTCGGTGAATTATGTTGGAAGAACTTCATTAATAATCGGGATGCGGATTGAAGCTTTGAATCCCAAGACTGGTAAAATTAAACACACAAATTCGTGCTATTTTACAATGGCTTCAAAGAATGAAAATGGAGAATTGGTAGAGGCTCCAGGGATTATTTTAGAAAACGACGAGCAAATTAAACGCTTTGCAGAAGGTCTAGCCATTAAAAAATTCTCTAAAGAAAAACGAACGATTTTAAAATCAGATTTTCAACACTTGACAATTGAGGAGATTAAAAAAAGTATAAGCATGGAAAAATGTCTAATACCAATTTACTAATTGAATTTCACCTTTCTAGAAAGTCTTCTCATCATATCAAAATTATTTTATTAGAATTTTAGCTAATTTTCAAAAATCATGGATCTTTTTTATATCTTCAACATCTAAAATTAAATTACAATTAAGAAACACATGAAGATATTAAAAATTCAAGCACTTCGCGGGCCAAATATATGGAGCATAACGCGCAAAAAATTGATACAAATGCGTCTCGATTTGGAGGACATGGAGGAGAAGCCGACTAATTTAGTACCTGGTTTTAGAGAACGAATTGAAGCATTAATTCCGACCTTGATTAGCCACAGGTGTTCGGAAGGTTGTAAAGGTGGTTTCTTTCAACGCATCGACCGTGGCACTTGGATGGGTCATGTAATTGAACACGTAGCACTGGAAATCCAAACACTTGCAGGAATGGAAGTGGGTTTTGGAAGAACGCGCGAAACAAAAACAGCAGGAGTTTATAATGTTGTTTTCAATTATATCGAGGAAAAAGTTGGTCTGTTTGCCGCTGAATCTGCTGTCAATATCGTTGAGGCATTAATCGCCGGAACGGATTACGATTTACAAGCTGACATTCAAAAAATGCGTGAAATTCGCGAAAAAGTTCGACTTGGGCCAAGTACGGGAAGTATCGTAGACGAGGCAGTTGCACGCGATATTCCTTGGATTCGTTTGGGAACAAATTCTCTCATACAATTGGGTTATGGAATCAACCAAATGCGTTTTCAAGCCACAATTACTTGTAAAACTTCAAATATTGCTGTTGATATTGCTTGTAATAAAGAACAAACAAAAAAAATGCTCGATGCTTCGTCGATTCCAGTTGCAAAAGGAGATATCGTTGTGGATAAAGAAGATTTGGAAGCAACAATTAAATCAATAGGCTACCCAATTGTTTTGAAACCGTTGGACGGAAACCATGGAAAAGGGGCTTCAATCAATGTGACCAATTGGGAAGATGCAGTTGCAGGTTTGGAGTATGCGCAAAAATATTCTCGTCGCATTATCGTAGAAAAATTTATTACAGGTTACGATTTCCGTATTTTAGTTATTGACAATAAAGTAATTGCTGCTGCTCAGCGTGTTCCAGCTCACGTCGTTGGAAATGGAAAAGACTCCATTCAATCCTTAATTGATGAAACAAATAAAGATCCACGTAGAGGTTATGGTCACGAAAATGTATTGACTGAAATAGATGTAGACCGAGACACCTTGGAATTATTGGAGAAATTAAATTACACCGTTGATAGCATTCCAGCTGAAGGAGAAATCGTTTACTTGAAATCAACTGCAAATTTGAGTACTGGCGGAACTTCTATTGACGTAACCGATTTAATGCATCCAGAAAATATTTTTATGGCTGAGCGTATTTCTCGTGTAATTGGCTTAGATGTTTGTGGGATAGATATTATGGCTGCTAATTTAACGGAATCGTTGAAGGAAAACGGTGGGGTAATCTTGGAGGTAAACGCTGCTCCAGGATTCCGCATGCATTTAGCACCATCAGCGGGTTTGCCTAGAAACGTTGCTGCACCAGTAATTGATATGTTGTATCCGCCAGGAAAACCATCCCGTATTCCGATTATTGCGATAACTGGAACTAATGGGAAGACAACAACAACACGCCTAATTTCACACATCGTTAAGAATAATGGATTCCGTGTTGGGTTTACTACTTCTGATGGTATTTACATCCAAAATCACATGATGGAAAAAGGTGATACAACAGGTCCGATAAGCGCTGAATATATTTTAAAAGATCCGAATGTTGAATTTGCTGTCTTGGAAACAGCTCGCGGTGGAATTTTACGCTCAGGTTTGGGTTTCAGTCGTTGCGACATTGGTGTGATTACCAATATTCAAGAAGACCATTTAGGAATAAGTGACATTCACGACTTGAAAGACTTATCACGCGTAAAATCAGTTGTTGTAGACAGTGTCAAAAAAGATGGATGGGCAGTATTGAACGGCGAAGACGAAAACTGTTTAGAAATAGCTGAAAATTTAAGATGTAATGTCGCTTTATTCAGCCTTGACGAAAATGCTCCGGCTATTGTTGAACATTGTAAAGCGGGCGGTATTGCAGCAATTTATGAGAATGGGTTCATTACCATCAAAAAGGGAGATTGGAAATTCAGAGTGGAACGTGCAACGCATATTCCATTGACAATGAATGGAAAGGCTAAATTTATGATTGCGAACGTATTGGCAGCAACTTTAGCATCTTACTTATATGGATTTAAAACAGAAGATATCAAACTTTCATTGGCAACGTTCCTACCTGGAGCTGCACAAACGCCTGGAAGAATGAATATTTTTGAATTCTCTAAGTTTAAAGTTATGATTGATTTCGCGCACAATCCAACTGGTTACAGAGGAATTGAAGACTTCATGAAGTCCGTGGAAGCAACTCGAAAAATAGGGATAATCTCAGGAGTGGGAGATCGCAGAGACGAAGATATTCGGGAATGTGCTCGCATCGCAGGAAATATGTTTGACCACATTGTAATTCGTCAAGAAAAACATTTGCGTGGAAGAACTGAGCAAGAAATTATCGATTTAATTTTGGAAGGAATTGCAAGTGCTGACAAACTAGCAACTTATGAAGTTGTAAACTTAGAAA
Organism: Crocinitomicaceae bacterium; assembly: GCA_044374225.1. Classification (GTDB taxonomy): domain Bacteria; phylum Bacteroidota; class Bacteroidia; order Flavobacteriales_D; family Crocinitomicaceae; genus UBA952. Next base: position 19,733 of record JBILOX010000042.1, read on the forward strand.
CAGAAGCAATTCGTCACGCAATTTCATTAGCAGAAGATGGAACATTTATAGTTGCTTTGAGTGATGTAATCGATAACGCTATTGATATCGTTCAATCCTATTTAGATTCTGAAATTGAGCAAGGGGTTATCGCTTAATTTTCTTATTAAATATTTGTAATACAGGAAAAACGAGTTGTAATAGCTCGTTTTTTTTTTGACTTCTTAAAAAAGTATTTCCAGAGGAATTTGCAATTAATTAGATAAAACTTCGGTTTAGACTACTTTATACCAATTTGAATATAAAATGTCGCACTTGAAAATCCATCAGGTATAATGCCGAGTTAGTTTTCAATGAGTATTCTATACTACAATTGAAAACAACTTCGGTATTATTCAAGTATTCGCTTAAAAAATACAAAACCATTTTTTTCTCCGATTTGTTTTAAATGTGGAAATTTAATTGTGAACTCTTCGCTGTGAGTATTTTTCATTACAAAGTATACAGGTTTGTCAATTGCGCCAAAAATTAGCCAGTCTTCTCGGTTTGAATTTAAATTGGTTGTTGGTTTTTTAGCTGTATAAAATAAATCTGCATAGCTTTTAAAACCAACTGTTTTCACGTAGCAATCTTCATTTTGACGACTTTTGTAAAATTCAATCGCAGCATTTTGTGTGTAACCCTCCACTTTTGGCACGATTAATACAACGGTTGAATAAATGAATAATAAAGTTGCAATTAGTGAAGCTAGAATTTGATTTTGGGTGGTTAATCGTTTAGAAAGAAAAATATAAAGTAAAGCAAAGAAAAATAGAGCGCCAATCAAAAATTCAAAACCAGTCCAATGAACTTGAGCCTGTAAATTTCCAACAGCAAAATCATCTTTAATTATATTCATCTTGGTGATTTTTTCTTTGTTCATTGCGACAATTTGCAAGACTACCACAATCAACGACCAAACGAAACCAAGTAAAATCAATAAAGTTTTAATCCATTTTGGCAGTTTTTCTTTTAGCTCTAACATTTTATAAACGTAGTACGAGGCTATAAATGTGAGCGGGAAATAGGCCAAAGAAGAGTAATGAATTATTTTCGTTTTTACGATTGTAAATAAAATTAAAACAGTCCAAAATAGAATGACCATCCACGTTTTAAATTCAAAAAAAGGAAGTTGATCGTCTTTTGGAAAGCGTTTGAAGTATAAAAAAGCATAGCTTGAAGCTGGGAAAACACCAATGAAAAGCACAACAAAATGGTAAAACAAAAAGCCACCGTGCCCAGCATCTTCCGTCTGAAAAAGGCGAACTTGATACACGAAAAAGTCCTTCACAATTTCGAAATTACCATTGAGTATTTGAAGAATAAACCAAAATCCACCAACAAAAAGAAAAATGAAAAGAAACAACAAAACGTGCCACAAGCTAAACTTGACTTTGAACTTTTTGATAATGAAATAGATAAAAGTGACTAAACCAAAAATCAATAATGCTACAGGGCCTTTAGTCAGAACAGCAAGTCCAATAAAAAACGATGAAAGTCCAACAAATTTAAAACGATGAAACTTATCAGTTGCAAGCGTAAATTCAGAAATGTTATAAATTCCAAGAAAGATAAATAGGTTAAACCATGGGTCAATGATTCCTGATTTGAAGTATATAAATGGCAGTATTGAACATGCGTAAATTAAAGTCCAGATTAATCCAAGTTTTGAATTTAAAATCGACCGCCCTAAACGAAAGAGCACTAACAAGGTAACAATCCCACAAATAGCATTTGGAAAGCGTGCAGCAAATTCATTGATTCCAAAAATTTTCATTGAAAGCGCTTGCATCCAGATAAATAATGGTGGCTTTTCCCAAAAAGGTAAATAATTGATTTGAACATTCAACCAATCATTCGTTACCAGCATTTCACGGGCTGCTTCGGCAAAATTTATTTCGTCCCAATCAAACAAATGACTTTGACCAATAAAAGGAACGAAAAGAAGGCTTCCGATTACGATAATTAAAATCTGAATTGTTCTGTCAGATAATTTTGTATTCAACTTGAATTGATTTTAGGGTGCAAATATACTAAGAGCGTTGCAAAATTGTTCACTTACTTTTAGTCCTAAACAGAGCAGGTACAATTCGCTTTATAAAAGAAAAATAATCTACAATAGTGCTGTGTAAATAGCAATAATTCCGATACAAATCGGGTGAAAAATAAAATTTATAGAACGATTAACTTGCAAATGTGATTTCTTCCTTCAATTTCAAAACGTAGAAAATAAATTCCTGCATGTGGATGTATGAGTGAAATAGTATTTGTTTCTGCTATCTCAAATTCACAATTCACTCCCAATTCATTTACAATTTGAATCGAATTTACATTTTGAGGGATTTGTATTAACTCATGTCTTTGAATAGGATTTTTAATCTGAAATTTAAAACTTTCTTCGCTAACATTTAAGTTACAATCTGGTGCTGAAACACTAGTTGTTTCTTGTAAAAGGCCATTTTCAACCGACCAATTTTCCCAGCCGCCACCAGTTCCTTCTTGCCAATTGTTGAGGTTAAAATTTCCTGTTCCATCAAGTGTTCCATAAGCTTTATAAACTTTTATCGCTCTTGAATTTTGATTCCATGTTAAAGGTTGATTAGCGCTTAATGTTTCAGGAAAATTAGTATCAACTTCACAATTTACACTCAAAAAATAAGCTTTTTCATCATATTGTGGATACTCGCCGTAAACATGTGCAATTCCAAGTGTGTCAATACAGACTGCAACATATTCGTCACAGGCAATTCCATGTATTTCGTTTGAGTTTGAAAGTGCATTTGCCATGAAAACTACATGTCGACCTTTTCTGTTCGGATTGTCGTAATGAGTATCTGTTACAACATTATTTAAAAAGGGGACTTCTAAAAAAGCTTGATTAGAAACAGTTACCAAAGGCGACAGAGGATTCATCAGAGCAGCCTGACTCGAAATTGTACCATTTTCAGCAGTAAAATAGTTTCCACCCAGAATGGCCATTCCTGCACTAATTCCACCTACAACAATTTTTCGGTTAGAAATTCCAGAATTGATTAAAGTTGAAACGGCTGAATTTCTCCAATAGGAAATATAATTCCATTGATTTCCTCCAGCAAACCAAATTGCCTCTGCTTTTTGAATCTTATCTAAAACATAAGTGTCATTTGATGCTTGCGCGTTATTAAAAACAATAGTTTCCACAGAATTGACTGTTACGCCAAGGTCTGAAAAGAGGTATGTATTATAACCATCTGAACCACTTGCTCTTAAAACAAGAATGTCACCACCATTTGCTTGTTCCAAAAACCAGCGCATCGCATTATCGTGTTCTCCAGCCCCACCCATTAAACATGTTCCACCTTTGGGGTTTACAACTAAATCAGTGGTGTTTCCAGTAAAATAGGAAGTGTAATTTTGGGCTAAAAATGTGTTAGATAGTAATAACAAAATTCCTAAAATATTTTTCATCCCTTTTTTTATTAATAAATTTTTCATTTCAACATTGCATTTACTATACCTAAGATATATAAATCCTCTTTCCACGTTTTGCTAATTAGGTTTTGTCTTTCCCATTTAAATTTGATGTCGCCCCGGATGGGGCTATTAAAATTTCGCTCCTACGGAGCTATTAAAATTTCGCTCCTACGGAGCTGCAAGTAAAATGATTGAATTATTTAGTATAATGTTAATTGAATTTAAGATTTATTAAAAAATCAGTGAAACTTTAATTCAACAATGTTTTACCAGTCATTTCAATTGGAGAGGCGATTTGCATACGGTGAAGAATTGTTGGTGCAACATCTGCTAAAATTCCATCGTTAATTTGAACGCTTTCGTCTTTTGTAACTAAAACGACAGGAACTGGGTTTAAACTATGCGCTGTATTTGGACTTCCATCTGCATTGATAACAAAATCGGCGTTTCCGTGGTCAGCGATTACCAAAAATTCATAGCCTAATTCTAATCCTGTTTCAACCACTTTTTGTAAGCACGCATCTACAGTTTCAACTGCTTTTACAACTGCGCCATAAACACCAGTGTGTCCAACCATATCTGGATTTGCAAAATTTAAACAGATGAAATTTGGTAGTTTTTCTTGCATAAAAGCAACAATTTTATCACGCACCTCAAATGCACTCATTTCAGGCTGTAAATCGTAGGTTGCAACTTTTGGAGAATTAACCAAAATACGTTCTTCAAGTGGGAAATTCGTTTCTCTTCCTCCATTGAAAAAGAAGGTTACGTGTGGATATTTTTCAGTTTCTGCAATTCTAACTTGCGACATTTCTACTTTTGACAATACTTCGCCTAAGGTATTGGTTAGGTTGTCTTTATCGAAGATAATGTGCATATTTTTAAAGGTAGAATCGTAATTTGTCATCGTGCAATAGTACAAATCCAAAGGATGCATTTCAAATTCAGGAAAGGCTTTTTGTGTTAGAGCAATTGTTATTTCTCGTGGACGATCGGTTCTGAAATTAAAATTCACCACTACATCTCCTTCTTCGATTAAACCTTTTGAATCAAGCAAACACGGTTCGATGAATTCATCAGTGATTCCATTGGCGTAGGATGCACTCATTGCTTCTTGCGAACTGGAAAAAGATGTTCCATTTCCTTTGGTCATAAGGTCATACGAATTTTTCACTCGTTCCCAGCGATTATCTCTATCCATTGCGAAATAACGTCCAACGATAGTAGCAATTTTCCCTGTAGAAAGCGTCAATTGTTCTTCTAATTCTTGCAGAAATCCAAGTCCACTTTTAGGGTCGCAATCGCGTCCATCAGTAAAAGCGTGAATAAAAACTTTTTGCAGTCCGTGTGTTTTTGCCATTTCACATAAAGCATATAAATGTTCTTGTGAACTATGAACGCCACCTTTTGAAACCAAACCTATAAAATGGATTTTTGAATTGCGTTTTTTCGCTTCTTCCATTGCAGAAAGAAGTGTGTGATTTTGTTGAAATTCTTTATCGCGAATGGATTTATTGATGCGAGTTAATTCTTGATAAACGATTCTACCAGCACCAATATTTAAGTGCCCAACCTCCGAATTACCCATTTGTCCGTCAGGTAAACCCACATCTTCACCACTTGTTTTAAGAGTTGCCTTAGGATATTTTTTCAATAAACTATCCATAAAAGGAGTATTTGCATTTGCAATAGCATCTGATTTTGAGCCATCTCCAATTCCCCATCCATCGAGAATTATTAATCCAAAGTGTTTCGTCATAGGGGTAAAGTTACTTCAAAAATACTGCCTTTCGGATCATTAGCTCGATATGAAATTTGACCACCTTGCAATTGAACAAATTCACTCACAATATATAAACCTAATCCGCTGCCTTTATTGGTGCGTGTGTCTTCATTTCCGACACGATAAAATTTGTCAAAAATGCTTTTTTGTTCAGTTGCATTAATTCCAGGACCTACATCTTGCACCCCAAAAACAAAACTTTTCGTTGTTGCTTTTGCGTAAACTTTTATTTCTCCGTTTTCACCAGCGTATTTAATAGCGTTTTCGATCAAATTAGTTAGAATCGTTTCCAAAAGAAATTGGTCTGCTTGAATCATCGCATCGTTTTTTAAATCGAGTTCGATGAAAGGTTTTGCCGTTCGTTTGTGGAAACGTTCAACAATTTGTTGGGCAAAATCTGAGAATTGAAATTCTGTTAAAATTGGTTTTAGCGCTTTGTTCTCAATGCGTGTTGCATTTAAGATATTTTCAATCAATTGTTCCAAACGCGTATTTTCTTCAATTGCTTTTTGAGTTAAATCAATGCGTTTTTCTTCAGGTAAATTTTGACGTTTAAGTGTTTGCAGAAACAACTTTGTTGAAGCTATAGGTGTTTTTAACTCGTGGGTGACGGACAGCAGAAAATTAGATTGACGAGCAGACAATTCCATTTCTTTACGAATTGTATTTCGGATGCGCATTAAACCCAAAATCAACAAAATAAAAAAAACGGAACCTTCGCCAATAATCATCAAAACGCGGCGATTAAGGTTGTTTGTAGCAGGTTCAAGTTGTAAACTCAACTGAATTAAATGAAAACCCCACCAAGCAAATTGTAAAACAACGTAAATGCTTAAGATGTAAAAAAGAAGATTTGTTTGTTTGCGCATTTATATTAAGATGTTGTTTAAATCAACAAAATTAAGCTATTCATTCAAAATCCGATAGACTCTTTTAAAACAAATCACTACTATTTCTCCTCATTGTCAACATCGGATTTCTTGAAGATATTACCCACTTCGCGTGTGATTTTTTGGAAAGTTTCAACCCCAGCACTGATTGGATTTGCTGAAATATCTTGATACGAAGAATAGTAGTTTTCTGCTTCAATTCCTGGATAGATGAAAATCGTGTCGTTATTTGGACAGGCCTTCTCGATTTTTTGTGCAAAGCTCTCAATCAAAGGTTCATAAGAAACTGATCCAACGCGAGAAGAACAAAATACAACAATATTTTGAATTGATTTTGTGTGTAATAAAAAGAAATCTTCAGTGGTTTCGATTTCAATAAGCTTTGCAGAAAAATCTAATTTGTTGGCAATTCCCACTTTTTGAAGACGCTCAAATGTAGCGTTTGTTCCATACATTTCGATATTGATCGATAATTCTTTACTCAAACGAATAATGCGCTCCGCCCATAAGTTAAAGGTTGTTTCTAATTCAGTTAGTGGTGGCGTAATTAAAACAACTTTGTCATAACTTACAGCAGGTTTATCCATCTGACAAAAGAAAATTGTCTTATTACACACATCCAATAAATGTGCGCGGTCGTCGCCTATGATTCTTTTAATTATAGACATTTGTCGGCTATCGTTTAGAATAATGATGTCGCTTACTAATTCTTTAGAAACACGAGCAATTCCAGAAGAAAGATTATGGTCAATTGTTGCAATCGTATTTATTTTGGCTTCATGTCCTGAAAAATGCAGCACTATATCTTCCAACGATTTTCGTGATCTACGAATCATTAATTCTGCTTTGTCATTGTCGGGATAAACACTTACGACAGAAAGCGGATTTATCACTTTAGGGTCAGAAACAAGCAACGCAAACTCAATTAGAGTTTCATTTCCTTTCAACTCATTCATTGAAACCATGATGTGTTGGTTGCGCAATTTTGTTTCGTTTTGATCTAAATCACTACTTTCAGAAATTTGAATTAATAACTTCTTACCTGCATTTTCTGTCACAAACGAAGCAGTCATGCACGTAAACAAAATCAATAAAACAGTTCCATTTACAATATTAATGTCTAAAATTCCGCGGCCTTCGTCGTATCCAACCATAATAATTGCAAGTGTTGCAGCTGCATGCGATGTGCTCAAGCCAAAGATGATTTGACGTTCAATTTTCGACATTCCGAACAAAAGTTGAGTTGCAAGAGCCGCTAACCACTTACTGAAAATCGCAAATGACGTTAAAATTCCAGCAATAACGAGCGGCCAAGTTCCTTGAAAAAAGACTTTATAATCCACGACCATTCCGACAAAAATCAAGAAGAATGGAATAAATAAAGAGTTCCCAATAAATTCAATTCGGTTCATTAAAATCGAATTATGGGGAATTAGACGATTGAGCACTAATCCAGCAACGAAAGCTCCAATGATGTGTTCAACACCAGCAACCTCTGCAAGAAAGGCAGCGAAAAAGACAACTGAAAGCACAAAAATATATTGTGACGATTTCTCGCTATCCAATTTACTAAAAAACCATTTTGCCACTCTTGGAATAATCAAAAACATAATTAGCGAGAAAATAGTTAAGGATGTAACTAAACGTACCCAAAAAGCAAAATCCAAATTTCCATGGGTTGCACTAGAAATAATCGCTAAAATTATCAATACTGCTGTGTCGGTTAAAATGGTTCCGCCAACCGTGATTGCAACTGAAGAATGTTTGGATAAACCATATTTGCTGACAATTGGATAAGCTACCAAAGTGTGGGTTGCAAACATACTAGCTGTTAGTAAACTTGCCAAAGGAGAAAGATGTAAAACATAGAAACACAGGGGATAACCTAGTGCTATCGGTATCGCAAAGGTGAAAAACCCAAAAGACAAGCTTTTATTTAAATACTTTTTAAATTGGTTCATTTCGAGCTCCAAACCTGCCATAAACATTATATAAAGCAAACCAATTGTCGAGAATAATTTGATAGAACCTTCTGATTCCATTGTTCGTTCGCCAATTAATCTTAGGCCGTGTGGGCCAATGATTACTCCTGAAATAATCAAACCAATAATCGCTGGAATTTGCGCACGACGTAAAAGAATTGGTGATAAAAGAATAATAAAAAGCAACAGTGAAAACACCAATACAGGATTGCGCAAAGGCAATTGAAACTCAGAAAGTAAATGCT
>JBILOX010000005.1:0-91309 GCA_044374225.1 Crocinitomicaceae bacterium
TGTCTTAGACGAAGCAGATCGCATGTTGGATATGGGATTCATTCACGACGTAAAGAAAATTATCAAAATTATTCCTGAAAAACGTCAGACTTTGTTTTTCTCAGCTACGATGCCAAAAGAAATTACCTCTTTGGCAAATTCAATTTTAACCGATCCTAGTCGTGTAGAAGTAAGTCCCGTTTCTTCAACCGCGGAAACGATTCAGCAAGAAATGTATTTTGTGGATACAGATCAAAAGAAAGATTTGATTTTACATGTTTTAGAAGAACAAAAAATCGAAACTGCTTTGGTGTTCACTAGAACGAAACATGGCGCAGACAAATTGGTGAAAATTCTTTTGAAAAACGATATCAAAGCTGAGGCAATTCACGGCAACAAATCGCAGAATGCACGTCAAAATGCACTTAAAAACTTCAAGGATAGAACCTCACGTGTTCTAGTAGCAACAGACATCGCAGCTCGTGGAATTGACATCGATTCATTGGCTTTTGTAATCAATTACGACATTCCAAACATCCCTGAAACATACGTTCACCGTATTGGTAGAACTGGTCGTGCAGGTGCTTCTGGAAAATCGATTTCATTTTGCAATACAGAAGAAAAAGCGTACTTAAAAGACATTCAAAAAGTGATTGGAATGACGGTTCCTGTGGTGAGTAATCATCCATTTCCTTCAACTGGTAAAATTGATGAAGTTGAAAAACGTGTTTTTTCGAGACCAAAACCAACTTCGCAACAGCGCAAAAGGAAAACTGTTTAAACCGGATTTTGAATTTTCAATACTTACTATTGATGTTTGTTTCTGACACGTACCATTTAATTTAAATGTTAAATGCACGTTTACTAGGATTAAATTGAGTCTAGAATATTATACCGAAGTTGTTTTCAATTGTCGTATAAAATACTCGTTGAAAACTAACTCGGCATTATACCAGATAGATTTTCAATTGCGTCATTTAACAAGTAAATTGGTATTAATTACATAGAAATTATGCTGCCTGACAATGACCTTTGTTTTACTTTAAAAAACGCCAAATAACGTCCTTGTTTCTTTTTACAATGTTTTAATAAAATTGTAAATCGTTGTTTTTTTTTGAAAATTGACTTCATGACTAAGTAAATTCTTTAGAATTAGTTTAAATAGTAATTTGTCGATCTTTTAAGTGACTAAAAAAGTAAAACGGTAAGACGTTATACCGAAGTTGTTTTCAATTGTCGTATAGAATACTCGTTGAAAACTAACTCGGCATTATACCAGACAGATTTTCAATTGCGTCATTTAACAAGTAAATTGGTATTAAAACGTTAATAAGGAACGACTGCAAAATCTTCATCCGATAGAGATAGGGATTGTAAGAAAATAAAGCAACAATTAAATACACTTTTGTTTTGAAATTCGTTTGAAAAATCAAAGAAAGTGTTATTTTTGCAGTCCGATTTAATTCGGAACGGTCCTATAGCTCATTCGGTTAGAGCAACTGACTCATAATCAGTAGGTGCTTGGTTCGATTCCAAGTGGGACCACATAACAGAGTGAGAGTGTAGCGCTAGAGCGATATGCTCCACTTTGTTTTACGTTGATCGCGCTTTCATTCTCTATCTTCTGTTAGGATCACCAATTATAACTCCCATTCGGTAACTTCTTTCAAATCCTTCAGTAAGTTCGATAATTCAGACCTTTTCGACTATAAAACGGACTTAAACTTAGCGTTTAGACATAAATCGTTGATTGACCTGTAAAGCTTGAAAAAGAAGCAGATCCTTTTTTACACACATTAATTTTAAGCTCATTTCACCTTTTTTTAAAGCTCCTTTTTCATTAAAATTGAGCCATAAAGTAAATCGCTATGAGCTCTATTGTACTATTTGAAGCTCAAATTCAGAGTATATATGGCTCATTATGGTGTTATTTTGAGCTTTATTTTATATATTTGTGAGCTTAAAAGATAAAAAATGGCTGAATCAATAGATCTTCGTAAGCTTATTCTTGAATACCTTAGTCAAGACGCAATAGTATCTTCAAAGGAAATTCATGAAGGTGTAAAGCAAATTGCTGCATATGCAACTGTGAAGCGTACTTTGCAAACACTGATTGCTCAGGGATTAATTAACACCAAAGGAAATGGTAAAGGAACTAAGTATCACCTTTCACCAGCCTATTTTGTTTTAGCACCAATAGATTTAGATGCTTACTTTAGCAAAGAAATAGATGAACGACAAATTCGTACTGACTTTAACTTAAAATTAATAGAGGAGGTATTGAGTTCGACACAATTATTTTCCGAAGCGGAAGTTGAGCGATTGAATAGCTTACAGTCTGTTTTCAAACAAAATACATCCAACTTAAAAGTAGAGGAGTTTAACCGCGAATTTGAACGCCTTGCAATTGACCTAAGTTGGAAATCATCCCAAATTGAAGGAAATACCTATTCTCTACTTGAAACAGAACAATTACTCCGGGAAAAACAAACTGCAGCAGGCAAAACAAAGGATGAAGCCACCATGTTGCTCAATCATAAAGAGGTATTGGACTTCATTCTATCGAATAAAGATTATGTAAAGCCCCTTGCTATTTCCCGAATAGAAGATCTGCATAGCGTCCTAATAAAGGAGTTGAAAGTGGGAAGGAATATTAGAAAAAGAAGAGTTGGTATTTCCGGGACCAACTATAAACCAATGGACAACGAATTTCAGATCCGAGAAGCATTGCAGTCAATGTGCAATCTAGTGAATAGCAATTCAAATGTTTTCGAAAAAGCATTTTTAGCACTTATTTTGATTTCTTATATTCAACCTTTTGAGGACGGAAATAAACGTACAGCTCGTATTATTAGCAATGCCATTCTAATGAATGAAAGCCATTGCCCTATTTCATTTAGAACGGTTGATTCAATTGATTATAAAAAGGCTATGCTCGTTTTTTATGAGCAAAATAATATTACGCCGTTCAAAAGGATTTTTGTAGATCAATTTGAATTTGCGGTTAAGACTTACTTTTAAATATAAAATTAATAATCTTGAAAGGCCTCCACATCCTCCTTCAAAAGGTTCGATAATTCAGACCTTTGGCCCACATAAGTGGAGATTTTGATTAAAAAATCGAAATCTTCGAGCCTTATTATTTTAATCTAATAGAAGGAACTATTTTTGATGCTTTCCAAATTGATACTACTTTTTTTGGGGATGATTTAAATGGTTTGTTGGTAAAGGACTTTGGTTTCTCCGTCCGATGTATATTGAATTAACCGAGCAATCTCTTAATCCCAGATTACGCATTAGAGATTTCAAAAGGGAATTTCATTTGATAATTCCATAATCCACTAAACCAAGCCCTTCGTTTTTTATTGAGTGCGATTTTCAATACAAGTTTGTCTTTTTGTTTTTCAAAATAAGCACCAATTGCAAACGTTCTATAGCGTAAAGTTGAAAGTATTTTTTGAGTTTTTTCTTGCAAAACAAAAGTTCTAAACAAAGACATTAAATTATATGCAATCATTGCAAAAGTAAGTGCAGCCTCAGTTGGGAAGAATCCATTTAGATTGAAGCTGTCGAATCCAAAATCATATTTTAGCTCTTTGATTCTATTTTCTGCATCGCCTCTACCGCGGTACATTCTCCATATTTCTGCAGCTGCAAAGTCAAGATTTGTTACATAGGCTGAATAGCGATAATTTCGGTGAGTTTCATCTTCTGGAAAAAGGCTCAATGTTTTACCTGGTGCTTTAGGTTTGGTCTTAATCAGTTGTCGAACAACTACCATTCTTCTCTCTTTTTCCCAAGAATCACTCTTGTACATTTGCTCACAAATTTCTATACCATCATCTAATAAGATCCAATTTGTACTAGTATCAATGAGCCTTTGGATAGGATGTGTGAATTTTGTAGCGATGATATAATTTTTGGTTGTTTGCTCTAAATAGTCTAAAATATCGGCTTGAAAAAAACCACTATCTAAACGGATTAAACTCACTTTTTTATTTTTTAATTTAGTCAAGGTATCTTCTAAAAAAGAAAGAAAATTATTGGCAGACGAGGTGTCTCCACTTCTCAGCCACATATTAGCAACGAGTTTTACATCATTAACAAAAGCAATTAATGGATGGTGTGATGAGCGTCCCTTCTTAGATGGATTGTATCCTTTTTTTGCTCCTTCTTGATCGCCATACCTAGTCATTACTGATGAATCAATATCTAATGTGAAATTATCAAACTTGAAGTTGTCAAAAATCCAAGAGTAAAAATAATCACTCACTTTTTGATTTGTCGTTTGATTGAATTTATTAAAAAAACGCTTATACGTGTCTTGGGCAGGAATAATGTCCCAATCGAAAATTTTACCCAAAGCAATATCATGTCGTGTCACTTCAGTATGCATAAATCGATTGGCTCCACACCAAATACTTGTAATAAATGCCTCAATTATTGTACTTACTTTATGCCCACGATTGGAATTTGGTTGGGGTAAGTATGAACAAGAATTAATTTGCTCTCTAAAGCCTATTTTTGACAACATTTGCTTCAAAAAAACCATTCCACCCCAAGGTGTAATCTCTTTACTGGTATAGGATATGTCAAATTCCATAAAACTAATTTTTCTAATGCTTCGCATTAGGAATTACTAAGCGAATTTAATATTATTTTCTAATGCGTAATTTGGGTTAAAGCACGGTTCCAAATGCCGATGTCGTCTAATTTTCCTGGAAAATAAGAAGAAATAGAACTAGAATTTCCAAAAATCAAAGAAAGACCTTGATTATTAATTGGTGCGGTTGGTAGATTATTCATTTGCTGGGCGTATTGATTTTGATTTACCAATTGTCCGTCAATGAATATGTTGAATGCAGTGGGTTGAATATTGCCAATAGGTGAATTGAAAACTGCTGTGAAATGATGCCATATTCCATCGGAAATAAAATAAGATGTAGTTCCTGTTCCAACACCATTCAAACAATTTTGTGATTCCGCACTGTAATACAAGTGATCGTCATTTCCTGCAAAAACTCTTAAACCTGTTCTGATTGTAGAGGGATCACAAGTGGCTCCTGAAACTAGTGTGCCTTCCTGATTTAATGTAGAACTTAGTTTGTAGAACCAACCACTAACCGAGTATTCTGAAATTCCATTTTGATAAAGTCCGTTTATTGTTATATTTTGGTTATCCGATGAAAAACTGTAAGAAGAAATTGTCAATCCATTTCTATCTGTAGTCAAAGTAGCACCATTATTTGTCCCATTATTACCATTGTTGCTTTTATCGCTTTGTATCAAGTAACCGCGGAATTGCATTGGCTCGAATCAGCAAAAGAGCTCGCGGAAGAAGTTGAACGAAATTTCATGAACGCCGAAAGTAAAATGTGCTATTTCACGTCTTCGGATTCCAATCTAATTGCCCGAAAAATGGAATTAAACGATAACGTGATTCCGGCTAGCAACTCTGTGATGGCAAGAAATTTTTGGAAACTCGGACATTATTTTCGAAACGATGCGTGGATTTCCAACGCGAAACAAATGCTTGCGAACGTATACGAAGGAATGGAATTTTATGGATCCGGCTATTCGAATTGGGGACAATTATTAATTGATATTTTGGAAGAAACCGTTGAAATCAATGTGATTGATATGGATTTTGAACGGGAGCAAATATTACCTTTTATTCAAGAGAATGTGGTTTTATCCTATCACCCCGTGAGGTTCCTATGTCTATCAATTACGAAAAGCAAGGAATTTACATCTGTCATACTGGAAGGTGCCTGGCTCCGGAGGGGAATTTTGAGGGAGCATGGAAAAGGTTAAACGAAATAAGGGCCAAAAATACTTAATGGAATGTTAACTTTATTAATCCTTTTTGCAACGAACTGAAAAACCATTTTCCTTAACAAGCGGACCACGAGAAAATAATCCATTAGCTGAATTAAGATCTCGACACCAAGCATTGCTTATATCACTTTCAGTACTACTCCACCACAATGCATTATTTCCAATATTGGTAAATGTACCGTTTGGACGACGATATCCCCCGGGAAGACCTGTGAAGCCACTCTCATTTGTAGCATCTATATTATCATTTAACCAATATAGGGTTCCTGTTGCTTTCATTTTTCCGCCCGCTATTAATTCCCCTCCTAAATAATCATTTAAAACACTCCACTCAGAATCCGTAGGCACATGCCAACCTGAAGGACAAACATTTCGAGAATCATTTACAACGTGCCAATTATAGAGGATTCCATATGGGTTTTCATAAATAGAATCGTTGTTGTAATGGGCCCATGCTCCAGTAGTTAAATTACTCCATTGGACTGGGTCAGTAATATTTTGAATTGGATCACCATTTGAAAAAATGATAGTTCTTAAGTTTTCTGACATCCATTCTTGTCCATTTCCTAGAATTATACTTGAATAATTATGTCCGTCATATGCAACACCATTACCTATAGAATATAATCCTACTGAGTATGTAATACTATCAATAGAATTTAGTGGGATTTGTATATTTGTACCATTATTCTTGTAAACATTCATGTTCATTACAGTTTGGGAATTAAATCCCATAGAACTTAGAAGCAGAATTGTTAAAAAAATATTTCGTGATTTCATAATCTTGACTTAAAGTATAATTACTTGTTTTGTTATTTTATTTTGTTTCCCTTCGATTCGACAAACATAATTTCCCTGTGGCACTTTCAAAAGGTCAAGCGTTTCTTGATGATTTCCCGTAGCGAGTTTACCAAGATTTTTTTCAATAACAAGGTTTCCATTTACATCGAACAAACTTAGTGTGATTAAATCTTCTTTTAGAAGCTTGAACTGAACATTTAAATTTGTGCTCGTTGGATTAGGGAAAATGCGAACATCTAATGTATTTGATAAGTTCAGCAATTCTTCAAAACCGGATGTTTCGCTATATTCATAATGTCCAATGGCACTCACGTTCCAAGAAAAAACTGTTCCATCCCACAAATGTAAATTCATCACGTCAGCAGTGAAAGTAACTTTTCGCACATCTTGCAAGTTGTAAGAAGCATTGGTTCCATCGGTGTAATTAAAATAGATGCTTTGAGCAAAACTCAACGTTCCAACAAGCAGAAAGGCACCAAGCATTAAAATTTTTGTCATGGTATTCAATTTATTTACTTTTCCTTTACTGTAAAAGCAGATCAAATATAGTACTTTTTGAAGTTCTACCAAATAATCTATAAACTAACTCATTTCCTTATCCACCAATTCCAACTCCTTATAAAAAGATTCTCCAAAGGCACGAATCAGCAGCTCTTTTAGAAATCGATATACGGAAACTTGTAGTTTTTCCCCACAGTGAGTTTATACAAAAAAAGAAGCGTGGGACAGTTGCTGAAATGCTTGTAGAAGAGGGAGACGAAGCCCAAAAGAACAAAGCAAAGCAACGCCCACGCCTTGACGTGAGCGTTTTACTTTAACCTCCCTGTTCTTTAGAAATTTCGTCTTTTCTTCTACGGGTTGTTTAGCAAACGCTAATTTTTAATTCCAATAAGTTTTCCCCGTTGGGATGCAACAAATGTAAAAATAATTTACGGTAGTTGAAAATTACTTTTTCCCGCTTTTGACAAGGAATTATTGAAGATGTTAAACTAATTTGTAATAGTAGTCGCAAGTATTACCCAGCCTCGAAAGAAAAAATTACATTTTCATTTCTTAAAATTTTTTTACGTATATTTGATTATAATAAAATACGTATGAATACAAAATTGACCTTGTCCATCGAAAGCCAAATTATTCAAGAAGCAAAGGTTGTTGCCAAAAAGCACGGTAAGAGTTTATCTAAACTTATCGAACACTATTTGATGTCGCTCACTGCGCCTGCTACAGAGAAAAACGAGGGAAATTCAGCATTATTGAAGCTAAAAGGTAGTTTTAACGATCCAAAAATGAGTGATGAGAAGAGTCTTCTAAATGCGCTGAACAACAAATACATGGGTCAATGAAACGTGTGCTTTTCGATACAGACGTACTGCTGGATTTTCTATTTGACCGAAAACCATTTTCAGATCAAACGCTGACACTTTTATTGGCTTGTCAAGAGAAAAAAATCATTGGTTACCTCACACCAGTAATCTTTTCGAACATGTATTACATTCTTCGACAACAAGCAAGTGATGCGTATGTCAAAGAAAAACTCGGTGTTTTATTATCGATAGTGCGGGTTTTACCAATGAATGAACAAACGGTTCACTTGGCAATTAACTCCTCTTTTAAAGACATAGAAGATGCAATGCAATATTTTTGTGCTTTGAAAAACGCAAACATTGATGCTATCCTAACACGAAATACAAAAGATTACAAGAAATCTGTTATTCCCGTATTTCTCCCATCGGAATGGCTTTCAGTTATGGGGCAAGATTTAGAAAATTAAATTCGTAATGCTTAATTTACCAAATGCGATTTTAGAAAGAATCTGTTGTGTTTTGATGAGTATTCAATAGGGAACAGCTATAATCTACTTTCTTCTTCTATTCTCCAACCAACTAGGTATTTGCTTTTCAGATTTCTGTTTTTCTTCGCCTAACAGTTTCTCGATCAAATCTGGACGTTTTGCTTTTTCCAACCGCTGCTTAATCCACGCTTGATTTTCACGTTTGTACCAGAAAAAGAAACGATTTTGATTCAATTTTTCTTCTTTGGTTTTTACCGTTTTAACTGGTTTCAAGGTGTAAGGATGAACGCCAGTATAATAAATCACTTCTGCAACCGTCATTGGTGTAGGCGTAAAATCTTGCACTTGTTCCAATTGGAAACCCATGTCTTTTGTTTCCGCAGCTAAGTTCGCCATGTCTTCTTCCTCACAACCTGGATGCGACGAAATAAAATAAGGAATCAATTGCTGTTTCAGCCCATGTTTTTCAGAAATTTTATCGTATTTCTCTTTGAATTTATGGAAATATTTAAACGACGGCTTGCGCATCACACGTAAAGTTGCATCAGAAGTATGTTCAGGTGCGACTTTCAATCTTCCACTGACGTGACGTAAAATCACTTGCTCAATGTATTCGTCGTGGTTGCCGTCTTCGTTGTTTTTATTGAAATCGTCTACCAACAAATCGTAGCGAATTCCCGAACCAACAAACGCTTTTTTGACTTTCGGATTGGCGTCCACTTTGCGGTACAATTCAGTCAAAGGTTTGTGAGATGTATCCAAATTGCTACAAATCACAGGGTGAATACAGCTTGGAGAAGTACAGCGTGCACAAATCGCTTCGTCTTTTCCTTTCATCTTGTACATGTTTGCCGAAGGTCCACCTAAATCAGAAATATAACCTCTAAATTCTGGATGTTTGACCACTTCCTCAACCTCCGCTAAAATCGATTTCTCGCTTCGAGAAGCAATAAATTTACCTTGATGTGCTGAAATTGTACAAAAACTACAACCACCAAAACAGCCACGATGCATGTTGATGGAAAACTTAATCATATCATACGCTGGAATCGCACCACGTTTTTTGTATTTCGGGTGCGGCATTCGCGTATAAGGCAAATCAAAGGATTTATCAACCTCGTTTTCCGTCATCGTTTTGTAAGGTGGATTGATAACTAACGTTTCATCTCCAACGTGTTGAATAATACGGTTCGCTTCCCATTTATTGGATTCAACCTCCACAATTTTGAAGTTGGCAGCGTATTTAATTTTATCTTGTAAACAGTCTTCGTGACTTGCTAATTCAACCGTTTCCCAGTTTTTATTTTTGGGCAAGTCTAATTCTTTTTCTTGCAAAAAAGCAACTTGTTTTAAGGTTTTAGCTTGATTGAATGGAACACCTTTTTTCAATAATCGCAACAATTCGCGTAAGGGTTGTTCGCCCATTCCATACACCAATAAATCGGCTCTTGAATCCACTAAAATAGATGGCATCAATTGGTCTTTCCAGTAATCGTAATGCGTTACACGACGCAATGAAGATTCGATGCCACCTAAAAGTACAGGCACATCGGGAAATAAATCCTTTAAAATATTGCTGTAAACTATTGAAGCATAATCAGGACGAAAACCAGCTTCTCCTCCTGGAGAATATGCATCAGTAGAACGCAAACGTTTATTGGCTGTGTAATGATTCACCATCGAATCCATACAACCAGCAGTTACGCCAAAAAACAAACGTGGTTTTCCTAATTTTTTGAAATCACGTAAATCGTCTTTCCAGTTGGGTTGCGCCACAATGCCTATTCTCAAACCTTCGTCCTCAATGATCCGACCAATAACTGCGGTTCCAAAAGCTGGATGATCCACATACGCATCTCCGGAAATTAAAATCACATCAAATTCTTCCCAGCTACGTTTTTCTGCCTCTTTCAAGGACATCGGTAGCCAGTCGGATAGTGGTCGTTCGTTATTCATGGTGCAAAATTACGGATAGAAGTTGAGAATCTGATAGTAATATCACGCACAACGAAAGATAAATAGGAAGAAGAAAGCGTTAGTTTCATTTTAAAAAAAACAGGAAGTTTCGGGGATAATGGAATTTTGAATTATTGAAATAGTTTAGTAAAGATATATGATGCAGAAGTTAAGTTTTCAAGTCTAGAAAAAAAATTAAAGATTTACAATTTAAATAAAAGGCTAAATTATCTGTAATCAAAGAAAATAAAGTTTTAAAATGAAATAACCTCAATTCAACGAGAACAATTATTTTCGTAAATCTAAAATTCTTGAAAAATGAAATTTTCCTTTTTAAAATCTGCTTTTCTATTCATTTACCTTTCCGTTTTTGTGGCGCGCGCCGAAGAAGGAATGCTTATCCCATCTTTAATTGCTGCCTTCGAATCAGATATGAAAGCAAAAGGTATGAAATTGTCAGCAGCTGATATCTATAGTGTCAATTCTACGAGCTTGAAAGATGCTATTCTGCAATTTGGTGGAGGCTGTACAGCTGAATTAGTTTCTAAACAAGGATTACTTTTAACTAATCATCATTGTGGCTACTCGCAAATTCAATCTCATTCTTCGTTGGAAAAAGATTATTTAAAAAACGGATTTTGGGCAAAAACAAAAGAAGAAGAACTACCAAATCCAGGATTAACTGCTTTGAGAATTGTACGTATTGAAGACGTGACTGCTACAGTTATGGCAGGTGCAAGTTCTAAAAACGACCAAGCAACTATTCAAGCAAATATCAAAAAACTTTGTGCCGCAGCTGTTGTTGGAACGCATTATGAAGCAGAAATCAAGCCGTTTAACTATGGAAACGATTACTATATGATGGTGAAAGAAACATTTTTAGATGTGCGTTTTGTAGGAACTCCTCCCAATTCAATTGGAAAATTCGGTGGTGACACAGACAATTGGGTTTGGCCAAGACATACGGGTGATTTCTCTGTTTTTAGAGTTTATGCTGGAAAAGACAACAAACCTGCACCTTATTCAAAGGACAACAAACCTTATGAGCCGCTTCATTTTCTTCCAATTTCGTTTAAAGACAGAAAAGTTGGTGATTTTACGATGGTATATGGTTTTCCAGGGCAAACAGAACAACACGTGGTTTCTGGCTATTTGAAATTTATTGTCGAAAAAGAACGTCCAGCTCGTATAAAAATGCGCGATTTATCCTTGAACGCAATCAATGAAGGGATGAAAAGTTCCGATTTAATTCGCATTCAATATTCAGCAAAACAAGCAAGTATCGCTAACGCTTGGAAAAAATGGATTGGACAGATTGATGGTTTGAAACAATTAGATGCAGTTTCCATAAAAGAGGAGCAAGAAAAGAAATACGTAGAAAGTGCAAATTCAAAGGCAGAATGGAAAAAATACGCAGAAGTTGTTGCTAAAATGAATGCTTTAGTTGCTTCAAAATCGGATTTAGAATTCAAATATGCAATGGGTGTTGAGTACATTTCTGTTGGACCTGAATATTTTAAATTGGCACGTTCATTAAATGATTTGATTATAAACTACACGAAATACAAAGAAAAGGGCGAGCTAAAATCAGTAATTGATAAATTAAAAACAAGTGCAGAAGGGTTCTTTAAAAACTACGATGTAAAAGTAGATGAAAAGATTTTCTTACTACAAACAGCAGAATATTACAAACAATTAAAAATTGAAACGAAAGAACCTGCTGAAATTTATGCTGAAAATTTAACCAAGGCGATTTATTCAAAATCAATCTTTACAAATAAAGAAAGATATTTAGCTTTCCTTGATAAATTTTCCGATAAAAGCTTAAAGAAAATTACAGCTGACGTTGGTTTTGAACATTACACAAAACACTTAAACGAATTTAGAAACAATGTCCTTCCCGGATTTCAAGCGTATCAAACTGAAATGACCGCGCTTTTGCAAGTGTATGTCGAAGGTAAATTTGTGATGTTTCCAGATGCAAAACATTGGCCAGATGCAAACAGTACACTGAGAATCACTTATGGTCAATTAGAAGGCTCATCACCAACTGATGGAATGATGTATACAGAACACACAACACTTGACGGAATTGTTGTAAAATACAATACAGGAAATCCAGACTTTGAATTGCTTCCAAGAATGTTAGAATTACACGAAGCAAAAAATTATGGAGACTACGCACAAGATGGAGAATTATGGGTGTGTTTCACCGGTTCCAATCACACGACAGGTGGTAATTCTGGTTCGCCAGTAATTGATGCAAACGGCTATTTAATGGGCTTGAATTTCGACCGAACTTGGGAGTCAACGATGAGTGATTATATGTTTGATGCAAGCCGTTGTAGAAACGTTGTTGTGGACATTCGCTATGTAATGTGGGTAATGGATATCTACTCTGATGCAAAACACTTAGTAGATGAAATGACGTTAATGAAAGATTAAATTTATATTTGCCTTTTGATTTAATTTTCTAATACAATTTACCTACATGAAGAACGTATTTTTAGCCTTATTTATAGTTGTTTTTGGAGTATCAAATGCCCAAATTTCTAAGGTAGTCGAGGGATACTTAGACGATTATAAAACAAAAGGTGATGCTGAAAAGGTAGATGTAACCTTGAAATCGTTGAAGTCAGGGAAACTTTTCAAAGCAAGAACGGATGAAAATGGAAGATTCGTTTTCAAAAATGTTCCACTTGGTAAATGTGAGTTAAATATTGTTGATAGAGATTATCGCTCTGAAACATTTAAGTTTGAAACTAATCAAGATCACCTTGAGCATTTCACTTTTGGACAACCATTTTTTGTAAATCTTAAAGTTTCTTGGCTTTTTAATTGGGGAGATAGAACTGTGACTTTAAAATCTGGTAAAAAATATGTCCAAGAACATTATTGGTCACATGTTGCAGCAAAAATAATTCTTGGCCTATACGGTTTTTGCTTGTTGTTGATTTTCTATTACAGTTGCGTACAAATGACTTTGGCTGTAGCTTACGTTCGCAACCGTAAGAAGAAAAAAGCAGAACTTAAACCTGTTTACGATCCAAAAACAACTCCTTCAGTTACCGTTCAATTACCGATGTTCAACGAAATGTACGTTGCTGAACGAATCATCGATACAATCGCTGAATTTGACTATCCAAGAGATCGCTTTCAAATTCAAGTTTTAGATGATTCAACGGATGAAACAAAAGACATCATCGCCAAAAAAGTAGCTGAAGTTGCTGCAAGAGGAATCAATATTCAACATATTCATAGAACCGACCGTACAGGTTACAAAGCAGGAGCATTAGACAAAGCGATGGATCGAGTGGAAGGTGAATTTATCGCAATTTTTGATGCTGATTTCGTTCCAGACAAAGATTTCTTGAAAAGAACAATGCCTCATTTCAAAGATGGAATTGGCGTGGTTCAAACGCGTTGGGGACATTTGAATAAAACATATTCTTTATTGACTGAATTACAAGCTTTTGGTTTGAATGGTCACTTTGCTATCGAGCAAGGTGGAAGAACAGCAAATGGGCATTACATCAATTTCAACGGAACTGCTGGAATTTGGCGCAAAACCTGTATCGAAGATGCTGGAGGTTGGGAACACGATACCATCACTGAAGATTTGGACTTGAGCTACCGCGCACAAATGAAAGGTTGGGTATTTAGATATTTGGAAGACGTTGAGTCTCCAGCTGAATTGCCTATTACAATGTCCGCTTTGAAAAGTCAGCAACATCGCTGGATGAAAGGTGGAGCTGAGGTTTTCATCAAAATGTGGAAACGTATTTTAACTACAAAAGGAATTAAATTTAGTGATCGCGTTCACGGTTTGGCACATTTGTTTAATTCATCGGTTTTTGTATTCATTTTGATTCTATCGATTTTAAGCTTATTTGTGCTTCACATCAAAGATTCTTTCTCTGATTTAAATTTAGTAATCCAGTTTGGAGCGTTTTTTATCTCAAGTACGGTGTTTTTAGCATTCTATTATTGGAATTCTTACCGCGACAAAAACGGAAGTGGTTTCTCCAATTTCATTCGTTTCGTTGGTCGCTTTTTCCAATTCTTAACTGTATCGATGGCACTATCATTAAGCAACGCTGTGGCAGTAATTGAAGGCTATTTGGGAATCAAAAGTTCATTTGTTCGAACTCCAAAATTCAACGTTGCAAAAAAAGACGAATTCAAAGGAAATAAATACGACAAAAAAAGCCTTTCGATTATCAATATCGCTGAAGGAATTTTGATGTTGGTGTTTGGTTTCACAGCTGTTAATCGTGCAATTTATGGCGACTTCGGAATGGTTCCGTTCCATTTAATGCTTACAATCGGTTATGGAATTATCTTCTTCTCAACATTGAAAGAAAATCGTGCGCCTCAAGGGTAGATTTTAATTTAGAACTAAAAAAGCAAAACCAAGCAACAGTGAAAACTGAAGAGCAAAGATAAATAGTCCGAAAATAATCCCTTTTCTGCCTGAAGAAATGAGTTTATTGAAACTTACTTTTAAGCCAATTGCAGCCATTGCTATTGTTAAAACCACCTTGCCAATGTATTCCATTGAAGCAATAAACTCTGTTGAAAGCGGAATGAAAGAGGTTATAATTGAAATTAAGAAAAAACCAATCAAATACCAAGGTAGTTTGATATAATCTTTCCAAGAACTTACTGCGTTTCTATTAACCAAATAGTTGAAGAAAATAAGGGCAGGCGATAAAAGAGCAACTCGTGCTAATTTGATAGTCATTGAAACTTCGCCAATTTCATCAGACATACCATAACCAGCACCTACAACGTTTCCAACAGAATGTAAAGAGCCTCCGATTAATAAACCAATTTGATTTGTCGAAAGTTGTAAATACGGGAGCAACAAGGGTAATAATATCATTCCGATAGAACCATAAAGATTGACAACAGCCATCGAAACAGCAACATCTTCTTTATCTTTTGAGATAGATGGCGCTAATGCTGCAATTGCCGATGAACCACAAATAGCGGTGCCAAAACCGATTAACCAACCTGTTGAAGTTGGACATTTAAATACGCGAGAAAAGTAAATAATAGCAATTAAAACAAGCGTTACAGTAATTAAAATTGCCGAAAAACTACCAACTCCTAATTTTGAAATACTGACATAATTGATACTGAAAGCAAGAAAAATAATCGAAAGTTCCAACATTTTACTGCTAGTGAAAGTGAATCCAGCCTCAACATCTTTCGGAATTACAAACAGATTATTCAATACAATGCCAATAATCAACGCAATGAGTATACTGTTTAAATAACTTGGTGTGTAGGCAGATAAAAATAATGCTGCCACTCCGATAATGACAGCACTAATAATACCTTTTAAGTCAGTGACTTTTGGAAACATTTTACTTTTTAATTACCCCAGTCCAGTTGGAAATTCCACCCTCAAGGTTGTATACTTTTTTGAAACCTTTTGATGCTATTAATTCTGATGCTCTTGCACTTCTACCTCCACTGCGACAATAGATTATATAGCTTTTGGTCTTATCTAATTTATCAATTTCAGATTCAAAATCGTTTCCATTATAATCAATAAATAACGCTGCTCCATCAATAAAACCCTCACTAATTTCACTAGGAGAACGCACATCAATAACTACCGTATTCGATTCTTTGGCAAGGTTTTGAAATTGAGCTTGATTGATGTTTTTAAATCCCTTAGCCACTTGCGAATTCATTGAGCAAGAAAAAATCAAAGCTAAAAACAAAACAGAGAAGCTTAATGTAAGTTTATTTTTCATATGTGTTTAATTGTTTTTTTAATGGTCATATGGACCGCGTTAGCAACAACGTAGTTTATCGCCAATTAAATTCATCCTTGATTGTGACGAATCTCCTTATGGCTTATTTCATGTTTTTGACGAAGGTACGATTACTAATGTAGTTGAAACGTGACAAACGTTACAAATTATGGCCTAAACAATTATTCTTTTGGCTATCTGCAATCGAACCATAAACCATTATGAAGCTAAAAACAAAGTATTTAATCGAAGTGAGAACTATTTAATAAATGGTTGCGAACAAAATTGGTCTTGAATTCCTGGGTTTTATTACTGAACTAAAATTGGATTCCTCACTCCGCTACCAATGACAACTTTTGATTGTTGAATTTAAGGTACAAAAGTAAATACCCATTTACTTTTTGATTAATATTTCTCAAACCAAACTTTTTCAAAGAATTTCTTCGGTCGGTCAGAGTGCATATATTTATTACCACCATAAGTCTTCAAAACTGCAAAATAGCCTTCACTTATTTGAATTTGAACCCAGCTCAAGCCTTCAGGATAAGAATCGGATAAACCAATAAATAACTCAGTTCCATTATCTAGCGTTTTCCGACTGTAAAGAGAATTGGGAGGACTTGCAATGTAAATAGCTGCCATTTCCTCAAAACTCAAACTTTCTTCGTAAGGAATAACTTCAATTTCGTATGTGTTACCTTGTCCAAAATCACAGTATTTCAAAAGCAAACTTCCGTCTTCTCTTCTCTTCGAAAAAGGTTTACCCGGGAAATTCGCAATAATTCCAGTCGTTTCATCAAAGTATAAATAACCACGTTTTGATTTAACTACTTTTTTCGCTGGAATCGCAACTTCTGAAATGGTCCACAAAACGGGACGCAAACGATAACCTTTAGAACGCAATAAATTGATAATTCCTTCTGATCCAGCTAAATGTCCAGCGCCAACAGCACAAAATAAACTCGTTTTGGATGTTAATACAGAATCAACTTTATTCGCCATTGCGATGTTGCGTTTGATAATCAGTTTACTGTACAAATCCTTTTGAGTGGACAAATTTGCACGCATAAAACGATCAATTGCGTTGATATCACCTTGCAAATACAAGTCGATTAACTTTTCTTGCGTGAAGTTTGAAAATTGAGTATTGACCAAATTTCGTTGCGTAATCGGAATATCAAGACTAAGTTCCATTTGATTTTTTACCGTTTCTAAAGCTAAAAATTGCTTTCCAGAATTAAAACAATATTCCTGAAAATAAGCATCTAAAAACTGAGGCATACCATCTTCCGAACCGAAGTAAGTTGTCGATGCTTCATTACTTGCAGTGTAGGGCAAACCGTTTTTATCGTACAAAGTATTGGAAGTTGATTTGCGCGTATCTAATTCTTCAAAAAGTGAAAAAATATCTGTCTCGAGTACAATCGTATTCACTTTTTCAAGTGCCACATATAAACTATCCGCAAGATTGAATAGCGCTTTATTGTTAGAATGAAGCGTTCCGAAGAGATACGATTTTTCCTTTAACCCATTTCCAGAAATTTCCCACAACAATTCTTTTTCACGGTTTACAATTTGACCTTGCGACCAATTCGTAAAAAAGATTAATAGGAAAAATACAACACCTTGCTTCATAAGTTGCCCAAAGTTACTTGATATTATTCTAAAATTGCTTGTCATTCAAAAAAATGAAAGGATTTAAACGATAAAAAATCACAATGAAAACTGGATTTGGTAGCATTGTTGGTATTGGTTCTTTATTTAGGGTCTCAGAAATGAAATAGAAAATTGTGTTCTTCCTCCCTTTCTATAATGGTTATAATTAGTTGAATTTTTCGAAGCTATTTCCTGCTATTCGTTGCAATCTTTATTGGTAGTGAAAAACACCAATAAAGGATTTCCACTACTATCAGGGCTAGGGAGTAATACCGAAGTTGTTTTCAATTGTCGTGTAGAATACTCGTTGAAAACTAACTCGGCATTATACCAGATAGATTTTCAATTACGTCATTTAACAAGTAAATTGGTATAAGGTGTTTGATCAAATTTTGAAAACAATTACTTCCTTTAATCAATACCACAGAAACCGCTCCTTGCATTGTCGATTTGGTAGATAGTGTTACGGTTTTTGTTACCATTCCGCAAGATACAGTCTCGCCACCGCCAACGAGTGGTAATTTAACGCTTCAATTCAGCGCACTTACTAACGACAGTCAATTGCTTATCATTGATTCCCGAGGTCGTTTGATACAAAAAATATTCGTTCCAAAAAACACGGAGAGTTTTCCCTTGGATATTAGCGCACTTGCAGGTGGGGAGTATTTTTTGCAGGTGGAGAATGAGGGTTTGAAGGAGAAGAGGAAGATTGTGAAATTCTAATTGCGAATTGCGAATTAAAAATTGCGAACGAGTCTTTTGTAAGCGCTCTGCGCGAAATATTTCGTTCGCAACTTTTAAACATAATGAGAATCCGTTCGCAATTCTATCGTTTGCAATTTGCAATTAAAAAAGCATTATGATTTTCCGTTCGCAATTCGCAATTAAATAGTTCGCAATTAATAAGCAGTCTACACGTCCAAATAAAATCAAAATATCCAAAAAACAACCCCATAAACAAACAACAAAGCATCCATAAATTCAGCGCTAATTTTTTGCTTGCCTTCCAAATATTGGTACAAATAAATCCATATAGAATTTACAATAATCAAACTGATTTTTAGCTCTAAAGAAAAAGGATAAAGTAAAGTAAAGAGATTTAGCAACAACAGTGCTACCCAAAAGGATTGCTTTTTACCAATGAGTTGAGGTAAAGTGTTTAGTTTTTTTAGGTCGGTTTCCATATCTCTCGCATCCGCTGGAATGGTTAATGCATAAAAGAAAAGTAAAAAAATCCACGCTCGACTCTCAAATGTATCTTGAAGTAGCGAAGGCAAAATCACTAAAACAAGCGTCCAAACAACAGCCACAAAAGCAGCCTTTAAAAAAGGAATTTCTCGCCAGTTGGAGATAACATACAATAGGGAGATGAATAAACAAGCACTCAATAAAAGCAGATTTCCAAGGTTAAACTTGAGTAAGAAAACACATAGAATTGAACTTGACAGTATTCCAACTAAACTTAATAATTGAATGATTCGTCGGTTTTTTGCAATCCACTGACTTAATGGAAAATTTAATTGATTTTTCTGAAATTTATACAGACGATGAAAGTTGTATATACCCAGTACACTAAAGAAAATAACGCTAGAATAACTCCATTTATCTTCCCAATTTGAATGCAATCCGAACGTGAAAACAAAAGAAAATAGCGCCAATAAAATGGAAGAATTTAGAAAAAATAGCAGTCCAGATTGAATCATTTTACAGCAATTGTTGCATCACTTTTTCAACAGAAATGGATTGAATACACACACATGCATTCTTGCTTTTGCAACTCGTGCAATTTTCATCATAGACCAGCGCAACTGCATTTTTCCCCAAGGCTTTCCACCTTCCAGGATGAATTGGTTTGCGGGCAGAAAATAATCCAATTGCTTTAATTCCGCACAATCCTGCGATATGATAAGGCCCGGTTGAACAGGCAACTAAAGCATAAGATTTTGAAATCAACAATTGGAGTTGATGTAAGGTCAGTTTTCCACTTGTATCAATGATAGCTGCGTTTTTGGGTAACACATCTCTAAATAAAACGCCTTCATTTTCTGTTCCCGTGAAACAAACTGTTTTTCCAGTTTTTACCAATTCCAAAGCTAATTCTATGTATTTTTCTATAGGCCATTCAATTGCGCTTCCTTGCGATTTTGGGTGTAAAATCACAACATTTTTAAAGTCCAACGAAGCGATTTCTGTTGGAAGTTCCGTTGCTTGAACTTTGAAATTCACTCCGGCATCTTGAATACTTACAAAACTTGGAATTTCTTTTAATCCGAGTGGTTTGAGTAGTTCAAAGTTGAGTTGTGCTTCATGAAGTTCTGAGTTTTTACGCGTGAAATTTACTTTTTTATTGCAAGTGAGTAAATGAAACAAACGGTGGGAAGTTCCAATTCGAATCGGAATTTTCGCCTTTTTCGCTAAGGACGCAATTTCTTTATTGGGAAAAACATGAATGATGCAATCAAAAGCTTTCAATTGGTTAACCTTTTCTAAAGTCGGCTGATTGTTGAGTTGTTCAAGCGCAATAAACGAATCAATTACCGTAAAAGATTCGATAACACTTTGGGTATAATTTCTACCTAAAAATGTCAATTTGGCTGTTGGAAATTGATTTTTCAACCAAGCACAAAAAGGGAGTGTCAACAAAACATCACCAATGCTATCTGTTCGCGAAATAAGAATATTAGCGGGTTTCATTTAATGTTCTTAAAAGTGAATATTTTCGGTAAGTGGCAAAAGCACTTAATTTAGATATTTGCCAACCTGTTTTTCCATCAAGAAAACCTCTTTTAAGAACAAAACTTTTGAAAAATTGTGCTGCCATTTTCAAGTAAACTGTAAATTGACCAACGTTTTTCCCTTGTTTAACTAATTCTCCCGCAGCGATTTTACTGAAGTATTCTATTTGTTTGAGGTGATCTTCTTTCGTGTAATAGGAATAGTGCAAAATATCACCCTTCAAAAATTCAACTTTTTCTTGTTTAGAGCCCTCTAATTTATCGTGCGGATTAACGCCTGCCCATTTTGCAAATTTCCGATTGACCAAGCGCACTTTCGTGTCGGGATACCAGCCACAGTATTTTACCCAAGAACCGCAATAATTTGTTAAGCGATTCATTTCATACAAGTTAACCTTCGGTTTTTCAGCGGATTTAACCTTTTTTATTGCTAATGCAAGTTCTTCACTTAAAGCCTCATCAGCATCTAAGGATAAAACCCAATCATTGGAAGCTTGTTCCGTTGCGAAATTCTTCTGCTCAATATGACCTTCAAACGGATTTTGAATCACTTTCACTTGGTATTTTTCACAAATTGCTAGCGTTTTATCTTTTGAAAAAGAATCGACCACTAAAATTTCATCAGCTAATTCTTGAACAGATAAAATGCAGCGTTCAATATTTCTTTCTTCATTGAAAGTGATAATAACAACTGACAATTTCATCTTATTTCGCTATTTCAACGCTTTTCCAAATTGCTTGAATTTCACGCAATGAATGGGTCCAGCTAGTGGTTGAAGGTGCATCCACATAACCACTGACGCAAATCAATTTCTTAGTTCTTGGGTGAACGAAATGAAACGACCAAAATGCACCCCCAGTTGAATAAGTTGAATTTCCTTTAAACTGAAACATTCCGCGCATTTCAAAACCTTTAACAGTTTTATTAGAATTGGTTGTCATTGTCATTTCTGGATAAACAAATTCATTCAATTGCGTTCCCATATACAAACCTTGAATTTCGTGTGGAACATTGTATTTCAGCATTGTATCTCTAGCTTGAAGAAGATTTTTAAGTTCTAATTGGGATTTATCTTTGAAATCGTATTGGTAGATCATCACACCAGAAAAAATTGCTCCAATATCTTGTGTTCCAGACCCAACGAATTCAATCGGACGAGACGCTGTGGGCATTTCTATTCTGTAGAAATTGGGGCGTGTACTTACGATTTCAGCTCCTTGTGGCAATACGATTTGAATACCAAAATTCTCTCTGAGTTTACGTTGAATACGTTCGTCATCGTTTGATTTGAAGTATTTCATTAAACGTTTCCATTCGATGTAATCAAATTCAGAATGCGCAAACTTTAGTCCTGACTGACAAGTTTCAACCAATTGATTCATATCTTTTGCAATCACTTCCACAACTAATTGGTCGTTTGCCCAAACACTTTTGCGCTTTTGAATCGTTCCTTTTTCAACTTTCGCTTTTGCATCTAAGGTAATGAACAATACATTTCTATGACGTTTAATGGCACCTTCAAAATTTGTTGGTGTGCGATGTATTAATTCAAAAGTTGCCACGTCTGGAAAGTAGGGCATAATAAATTGGGTGAGATTTGTATCTAAACATTTCTTTAAGTCTGAATTCCAAATTCCTTGGTCACAAACCACTAGTATTTCACCAACTTTACCCGTAACTACTAATC
Source organism: Crocinitomicaceae bacterium (assembly GCA_044374225.1). Lineage (GTDB taxonomy): Bacteria > Bacteroidota > Bacteroidia > Flavobacteriales_D > Crocinitomicaceae > UBA952. Next base: position 22,214 of record JBILOX010000005.1, read on the forward strand.
CGCCACTATATTTTTGCTCATCGCAAGCACTCAAAAAAAGAGTGCATGAAAGCAGTACAAAAATTAAATAGCGCATAATTAAACGTTTATTTTACTCTAATTTTCTGACCTACAGTTAAACGATTGATATTAACTCCTGGATTTATTTTTTTCAACTGGTCCATAGTCATGTTGTGCCTTTGAGCAATTTTCACGAAAGTATCTCCAGATCGCACATTGTAATATTTCTTGGTAACCGGAGGAGTTGTGTTTTTAGGTGCCAATTCTACTTGAATTTGTTCATCTGTGTAAATTTTCAGCTTTTGACCTACATAAATACTAGTTGTTCTTAAAGTATTCCAATCCATAATTTTTTCAACAGTAACGTTGTACTTCAAGGCAATGTTTTTGAGATTTTCTTGTGATTTTACTTTGTGATAATTCAAATATAAAGGCAAAGCTGGAGCTAATGAATCAGTAGTACTAGGTAAACCCACTTCACTGTTAGTCGTGTCTTTAACTATTTGATTTTGAGTAATTTGTGGCGGTATAATTACTGGCGAATAAATTGATTTCTCTAAACGATATAATGAATCTTCCATTCCTGCTAAAGAACTAATTAGCTGGTTTGGACCTGAAATACATCTACCTTTTTCAGATTTTGGAATGAATGTCGTTTTATAAACTGGATTTAATTCTTTGATTTCACTCAAGTCCCAATCTAAAAGTTTAGAAATGGTATTCATATGAACGGCATCACGCAAGCAGACTGTATCTAAGTGGATATAGTGAATTTTAGCTTCCATTGGAATAATGTTGTGTTCCGCATGATAGGTTAATAAATAAGCTGCCGCTATGAAATTCGGAACGTATCCTTGAGTTTCTGTTGGCAAATATGGACGAATTTCCCAATAAGTTTTTTTATTACCAGAACGTTTTATTGCTTTATTAACATTTCCTGGTCCAGCGTTGTAAGCAGCTAAAGCAAGGTTCCAATCTCCATAGATTCCGTATAATTTTTTTAAGAATTTACATGCGGCCTCTGTAGCTTTTTCAGGATCCATGCGGTCATCAATATAATTATTTTCTTCTAACCCGTATTGTAAACCCGTGCGATACATAAACTGCCATAAACCTAATGCACCTGCCCGGGATTTCACTTGTGGTCTCAAACCACTTTCGATAACAGCAAGAAAACGTAACTCTTCAGGCATACCGTAGTCAATTAATTTCTCGCGAAACATATCGAAATATAAAGCCGAACGTCCAAGTACGATACGTGCAAAGCTTCTTCTTTTTGATGCGAAAAATCGAATTGTTGAGAGTGTTATTGGGTTGCAGTCCATTGGGAAAGTGGACATTTGATTGATTTTTTCTAAACGTTGACAGTAAATATCGTCTGAAAATGTAGGTGCTTCATTTGGTTCGTAATTAAGCGCATTAATTATTGAATCATAGCGTTTATCATTTACGTAATCATTATAAAATAAATTCAAACTCTGCTCTACTGAATTGATAAATGCAATCGGGTTAAGGGTGCTTTTATTATAATTGTGTGGTAGTTGAGCATAAATTTGCCCTGACAAGATTAGAATTAGAAAGGTTAATAATTTTTTCATACTTTCAAATTCTCAAAGCTTTTAGCAAAGTTAAATAATTCTTGTTCTTTAAAATGATTTGTCATCAATTGCATACCAAAGGGCAGACCATTGGAATGTACCGCTAATGGAATACTAATTGCTGGATTTCCAGTTAAGTTAGCGTGAACTGTAAAAATATCTTGTAAATACATTTGTATTGTATCTTTCACAGCGTTTTTTTCAAATGCTGTAGAGGACGTTGTGGGCATAATTAACACATCAACTTGCGCCAACATTTCATTGGTTTTATCTTGTAAAACACGTCTAACTTTTTGAGCTTTTGTGTAATACGCATCGTAGTATCCGTGAGATAGAACAAAAGTTCCAGTCATTATTCGACGCTTAACTTCTGGGCCAAAACCTTCACTTCTTGATTTAATATAAGTTTGTTCAACTCCTTTAGCTTCCACACTTCTATGTCCGTAATGTACACCATCAAAACGCGAGAGATTGGAAGATGCTTCTGCAGTTGTTAAAACGTAATAAGTTGCAACTAAATAATCAACAAAAGGAAAACTCAACTCAACGATTTCATGTCCAACTTTTTTCAATTCTTCAATCGTATTATCTAAATATAATTTAACTTCTGGGTCTAAGCCAGGGTGCGACATGCATTCTTTAATAATTCCAATTTTTCCTTTAAAAACAGGTTCTAATGGTTTTAAATTCATTTCGATAGAGGAAGAAGTTGCATCCATATCGTCTTTACCTCCCATAATTTGAAGTAAAAGGGCGGCGTCTTCTAGATTATTTGTAAATGTTCCAATTTGATCGAAAGAGGAAGCATAAGCAATTAAACCATAGCGACTTATTCTTCCATAAGTTGGTTTTAATCCGTAAGTTCCTGTCCAAGAGGCGGGCTGACGAACGGAACCACCTGTGTCACTTCCTAAAGAAACGGTACAAAGATTAGCGGAAACTGCAACAGCAGAACCACCTGATGAACCGCCTGGAACATAATTCTTTTTCCAGTTATTTTCAACCGAGCCAAAAGCTGAATTTTCATTCGAACTTCCCATTGCAAATTCATCGCAATTCAATCTTCCGATTATGATAGCATCTTCGTCAAGTAAACATTGAAGTGCCGTTGCTGTATAAAGGGATTCAAATCCTTCTAATATTTTGGAAGAAGCAGATACTTTATGATTTTTGTAACAGATATTGTCTTTGATTCCGATAACAACTCCGGCTAATTTGCCAGCAGTACCATTTTTGATTTTTTGATCTACGATTTGAGCCTGCTCTTTAGCGGAGTCAGTAAACACTTCTAAAAACGCGTTTAGGTGTTTGTGTTCCTCAATTTTACCCAGAAAATATTCCGTTATTGATAATACAGATTCACCGGATAGCAATGCTTCCTTAACTTCTTTAATCGTACGATACATAAGATTTATTTATCGTCAGTTGTTACAATGTCTTTCGTTTTTTCAGATTCACCTTTAGATGCATCTTTAAATTCTTTAACACCTTGCCCTAAACCTTTCATTAATTCTGGAATTTTTTTCCCACCAAAGAAAAGTAGAACAATAACTAACACTATTATTAAACCTTGACCTGGACCTACTACTAATGCGAACATAACTATCTTTTTTTTTGTAAAATTAATTTTTTTTACTGAGAATACCGATTCATTAACAAATTACAACTTTCTAGCAACTTCTACTTCTTCAAATGCTTCAACGATGTCACCAATTTTAATGTCATTGAATTTATCGATATTCAAACCACATTCGTAATTGTTTTTAACCTCACGAACATCGTCTTTAAATCGTTTCAATGAACCTAATGTTCCAGTGTGAACAACAATTCCATCGCGAATAACCCGTATTTTTGAAGAGCGTTTGATGATACCATCCATAACGTAACATCCGGCAATTGTTCCCACTTTAGTGATGTCGAACGTTTCGCGGATTTCAGCAGAACCTAGGACTTTTTCTTCAATATCTGGAGAAAGCATTCCTTCCATCGCTGCTTTTAATTCTTCAATTGCTTTATAGATAATGGAGTACAAACGGATGTCTATTTGTTCAGATTCAGCTAATTTACGTGCACCTATTGATGGACGTACTTGGAATCCGATTATTACGGCATCTGATGCAGAAGCTAAATTCACATCCGCTTCAGTGATTGCTCCAACACCTTTATGAATAACATTTACTTGAATTTCTTCTGTTGACAAGTTAATCAATGCATCAGATAATGCCTCTATTGAACCATCCACGTCACCTTTCACAATAATATTTAATTCTTTGAAGTCTCCAATTGCCAAACGACGACCGATTTCATCCAAAGTAATATGTTTAGTTGTACGCAATCCTTGTTCACGGTACAATTGTTCACGTTTCTGAGCGATCGTTTTTGCTTCTTTCTCATCATCCATCACGTTGAACTTATCACCTGCACTTGGTGCACCACCGATACCCAAAACAGATACTGGTTGTGCTGGACCCGCTTCAGCCAATGCTTTTCCGTGTTCGTCATGCATCGCTCTAACACGTCCATAATGACGACCAACTAGAATTACATCCCCAACTTTCATCGTTCCAGCTTCTACTAACATATTCGTTACGAAACCTTTACCTTTATCTAAAGAGGATTCAATCACAGTTCCAATAGCATTTTTAGTTGGATTAGCTTTCAAGTTCAACATTTCTGCCTCCAATAAAACTTTATCTAAAAGTAAGTCAACGTTAAGATTTTGTTTAGCTGAGATTTCTTGTACTTGGTATTTTCCACCCCAATCTTCTACTAGGATGTTCATAGCTGAAAGTTGTTCGCGGATTTTATCAGGATTTGCTCCCGGTTTATCAATTTTATTGATTGCAAAAATCATCGGCACGTTTGCTGCTTGAGCGTGAGAAATTGCCTCTTTTGTTTGTGGCATCACGTCGTCATCAGCCGCAACAATGATAATCGCAACGTCGGTTACTTGTGCACCACGAGCACGCATCGCAGTAAAGGCTTCGTGACCAGGTGTATCCAAGAAGGTCATTTTACGATTATCTTTTAAGGTAACCGAATAAGCACCGATATGCTGTGTGATTCCTCCAGCTTCACCTTCAGTAACGTTTGCATTACGGATTTTATCTAACAAAGATGTTTTACCGTGGTCAACGTGTCCCATTACTGTTATAATCGGCGGTCGAGAAATTAAATCTTCTTCTTTATCCTCAACTGTTTGAATAGCTTCTTGAACTTCAGCACTTACAAATTCGGTTTCGTAACCAAATTCATCTGCTACAATTTGAATTGTTTCGGCATCTAATCGTTGATTAATTGAAGCAAAAATTCCTAATGACATACACACAGAAATTACTTGTGTAGGTTGTACGCTCATCATTGAAGCAAGCTCAGAAACCGTTACGAATTCTGTCAATTTCAAGATTTTATCTTCTAACTCAGCGGCCGCCATTTCTTCTTGTCGACGCGCTTGGAATGAATCACGTTTGATTTTTCTATTCTTAGAAGATTTTGATTTTCCCCCTTGATTTGAAAGTCGTGCTAATGTATCTTTGATTTCTTTTTGAATATCACGTTCAGTAACCTCTTTTTTCTCAACTTTCGGAGCGCTTGGTTTGCTGTTATTGAACTTATTCTGTGTGTTTTGGCCATTAGTTGGGTTATTTCCCGACGTTGCTGGCTTATTAGTATTATTTGGTGCAGGTGTTTCCACCTTTTTAATTCGCTTTCTCTTTCTTTTCGAATTAGCACTTTCGTGAGAAGGATTAGAAGATTTTGGTTTTTCTACAGGTAGTTCAATTTTTCCAAGAACCGTTGGACCTGTTAAAACTTGACGTTCAAAACGAATTGTTTGAATTTCTTGTGGGGCCTCAACAACGGGTTCTGTAGGTTTCTCAGTTTTTACTTCTGTAGGTCTAACCGCTTCTTTAGCTGGAGCAGGTTTAGATTTTTCCGCTTTAGATTGATTTGACTTTGGATCTTCGTACTTTTTCTTGTCAGGACGTGTTTTTTGATTAATTGCGGATAGATCAATTTTTCCAACTATTTGGACTCCTTCTTTTTTCTCTTCTTGAATTTCTAATGGAGCTTCAACGAAAGTTTCACTAGTTAATTCAACTTGGGCAATAGGAGTATCTTCAGTCGCTAACGGCCTCGATTCATGCTTAGGCGCAGAATTATTATCAAGAATATTTCTTTTGATTTCCTCAAAATTAAGGTCAGCCTCATCTTCATCGTCTTCAACTTCTTTGACGATTTCCTTCTCCTCTTGAGGTTTATCTTTTAGAGAAAGTGATTCTCTTTTCTCACCTCTTCTTAAATTTGCAACCTTTGATTGCTCTTTAAGATCATGATCAGCTGCAAATTCTTGACATAATAAATCGTAATGTTCTGATTCTAAACGCGAATTTGGGTTTGAATCAATTTTCACTCCTTTTTTGTCAAGGAAGTCCACCAAAGTTGGTAACCCAACATTTAATTCACTTGCTGCTTTCCCTAATCTTATTGGTTTTCCTGCCATTTTATTCTTTTTCTCCTTAATTGTTCAAAGTTATTCAAATTCTGCTTTCAAAATTCGGAATACCTCTTCTATTGTTTCTTTTTCTAAATCAGTACGTTGTATTAAATCACTTACACCAATTTCAAGAACTGATTTAGCAGTGTCGCAACCGATAGTTTTTAATTCATCGATAATCCAGCTGTCTATTTCATCTGCAAATTCCTCTAAGTCAACATCTTCAACATCAATCTCACCATCGCGGTAAACATCAATTTCATAACCACAAAGTCTTCCAGCTAACTTAATATTGTTTCCTCCTTTACCAATTGCCAAAGACACTTGATCGGGGCGTAAGAATACTTTTACACGTTTGTCTTCTTCCATAATTTCCATAGAAGTGACTTTAGCTGGTGATAGTGCACGTTGAATAAGTAATTGATTATTAGTTGTATAATTAATTACGTCTATATTTTCGTTTCTTAATTCACGTACGATTCCGTGAATACGAGAACCTTTCATTCCAACACAGGCTCCAACTGGGTCAATACGGTCATCATAAGATTCAACGGCAACCTTAGCTCTTTCACCAGGTTCACGGACAATTTTCTTTATGGTAATCAAGCCATCAAAGACTTCTGGAACCTCAAGTTCAAACAAGCGCTCTAAAAATTCTGGTGCAGTACGAGAAAGAATAATTACGGGTGAACTGTTACGCATATCCACTTTAGAAACGACAGCGCGAACAGATTCTCCTTTTTTGAAAAAATCGGAAGGAATTTGTTCTGATTTGGGAAGAATTAACTCATTATTATCATCGTCCAAAACTAGAATTTCTTTTTTCCAAACTTGGTAAACTTCGCCAGTAACGATTTCGCCAATTCTTTCTTTATATTTTTTGTATAAATGATCCTTTTCTAACTCTAAAATTCTGGAAATCAAATTTTGACGAAGCGAAAGAACGTTTCTTCTTCCGAAGTCTGCAAATTTGAACTCTTCAGTTACTTCCTCACCGACTTCAAAATCTGGTTCAATTTTAATCGCATCTGAATAAGCTATCTCCGTATTTGGGTCTTCGACCTCTCCATTATCAACGATTTCTTTATTTAAGAAAATCTGGACATCACCCTTATCAATGTTTACAATAACATCAATATGCTCATCGGTGTTAAATTTTTTCTTTAACATGGCACGAAAAACATCTTCGAGTACATGTTGCATTGTTTGTTTGTCAATGTTTTTTAGTTCCTTAAACTCCGAGAACGAGTCTACTAATTCAGCACTATTCATAAATTATTATTTAAATGATATAACAATATTCGCTTCTTTAATGTCAGTAAGCATTATTTCATAAATTACTTCTACTTTTTCTTTTCTTTTTTTTCCTTCGAGCAATTGCACTTCTTCACAAGAAAGAACAATTCGATCGTCAGAAACTTTCATAATTTTTCCTTCTACTATTTTCCCTTCTTTTTGAACAACGTTAATTGTTCTACCAGTATTTTTAATGTATTGATTGATATGTCGAATTGGTTTGTCAAGTCCAGCCGAGGAAACGTGTAATTCAAAATCTTGCTGCTCTCTATCTAAGTTGTGCTCTACATTTCTTGAAACAGAAACACAATCGGCAACTGTTACACCGCCATTAGTCTTATCAATCTCAATTCGAATTACATTTGAAGACGAAATAGTCATTTCAACGACATAAAGACCGTTGTCTAATTCTTGAATTCTTTCTTCTACTAAACGCTCAATTTCTTTTCTATTAATCATACTCAACAAAAGAGGGGACTTTCGTCCCCTCTCATTTTAGTTCCATAAATCTGATGCAAAGATAGTAATTTTTTTGTAATAAAAAATAGTAGCGCAATAAATATTCTTAAATAGAATGGTTAGATCGCTTGAAAAACGCAAAAAAGCACAAAACATCAAAATGTTTTGTGCTGTCTGATTGTCATCATCAAAACAATTTACAGGCCTTCGGTAATTAATTTTACACGAAAAAAAATGTGTTGTTAATATCATTATTCGTTTTTATATCACTTAAAGTCACAGCTTTTTTAACTTTGCATTTATGCGCAATTTGATCGCCTTTTTTAAAAGGTTCCGAGTCTTTTTATTCTTCGCTTTCCTACAAATTATTGCTTTGTCAATTTATGTAAGGTATTTGTCATTCCCTAAAAGTCAATACCTTACAACTGCCTCATCTGTTACCTCCAAGGTGCTTGAAGCTGAAAATGACATCACCAAACACTTCAACCTTTCAAAGAATAACTTATCACTTCAAAAAGAAAATATTCGCCTTCGCAAGAACTTACCTCAAAGTTTATATCGGATTGAACGAAATTTATTGAAAATCAATGATACAACTTTTAAACAACAATACGCTTACATCCCGGGAACTGTAATTCATTCAACTGTAACGAGACGTAATAATTATTTCACACTCGACGTTGGCTGGAAACAAGGAATAAAAAGAGATATGGGTGTGTTTTCCGACAAAGGCGTGGTTGGCATCGTTCACAACACCAGTGAACATTATTGCGTTGTGAAAAGTGTATTGACCAAAGACATCAACATCGACGTAATGATCGAACCGATTGGTTTGTTTGGTTTATTAAAATGGGATGGTAAAAATGCTCGACGCGGATCTATCACTGGAATTTCAAATGATTTACGCATCAAAAAATGGTCGAAAGTGGTTACGCGTGGTGGAAGTGGAATTTTTCCACGTGGCTTGGCGGTTGGAAGAGTGGAATCTATCAAAGGTATTGAAGGCGAACCTTTGTGGGACGTGGTCGTGAAATTTTCTGAAAATTTTAGAACCTTACAACGTGTTTACATTGTTAAAAACTTGATGATTGAAGAACAAAAAGAATTAGAGGCTCAAATTCCATTAGACGAAGAGGACGAATAAACAATGACAGATTTAACTAAAAACATACTACGTTTTATTCTATTTACCTGTGTTCAAGCGTTGATATTTAATCGCTTAGAAATTGGTTTTGGAATTCATTTGATGGTTCATCCATTATTCATTATGTTATTACCCTTTGAAATTGGCGTTTTTTCATTAATGAGTCTCGCTTTTGTCTTAGGTGGGATTATTGACATTTTCTCAAACACCTATGGTCTATATGCTTCTTCATTGCTGATGATGGCATTTTTCCGTCCAATCATTTTTAAATTCTACAGTCCACGAGAAGGCTACGACCCAATCAAAGAACCGTCACTTATCGACATGGGCAGTCGTTGGTTTTTCTTTGTTTACGGCTATTTATTGCTAATCCATCATTTTTGGTACTTTTTTATTGAAATATTTAGAATAGATCAAATTCTATTTATCCTTCAAAAAACAGTTTTAAGCTTATTTTTCTCTTATTTACTAGGCGTTTTGTTGCAACTTTTTTTAATGAAAAAATCTAAAGCCAAGTAAATGAACTTCGATGCGCGCAAGTATGTAATAACGGCTTTTATTCTCCTTGTTGGGGGAATTTATACAATTCGCCTTTTTTATATGCAAGTGATAGACGACACTTGGACCTTGCGCGCGCAAGAAATCGCAGAAAAACGCAAAGAAATCACACCACCAAGAGGAGTAATTTTCGACAGAAATGGTAAGAAAATCGTTTCCAACCGCACCTATTACAACTTAATGATGGTGGAAGAAAAAATCAAGAATTTAGATACAGTGGCTTTTGCTAAATTACTCGGTTGGACAAGAGAGGAAGTTCGCAATCGCTTTTATGAAATTAGAAAAGGAGAAGGAACCTATTACAATAGACATAGCGGAAAGACCACTTCTAATTACCAAAAAATTCGTGCCTATCCCTTCATCAAAGAGTTAACTTTAGAAGAAATTTCAACGATTGCACCCCATTTAGAAAACTTCCCGGGATTTTATGAAGAAGTAACAAGTATGCGAAATTATCCTTTTTCAAATGGTGCAAATATTTTGGGTTATCTGTCAGAGGCAACACGTGATGAAATCAATATAGATCGTTTTTACAAACCTGGCAATAACATTGGTCGCTCTGGAATTGAACGTTTTTATGAAAAAGAATTACGTGGAGTTAAAGGGATAAAATACGTTGTAACCTCCGCCTTGAATAACGCTATTGAACCATATGCCGATGGAAAATATGACACAACAGCTCGTCAAGCAGACCCACTAAAGCTTGGGATGGACATGTTGATTCAGGCATACGGCGAAAGATTGATGCAAAACAAAAAAGGGTGTATTGTAGCAATCGAGCCAGCAACAGGCGAAATCTTAGCAATGGTCTCTGCTCCTTCTTTTGACCCTAATTTATTGGTTGGAAAAAGAAATATTAGCTTGAATTATCCTAAATTGGCAACAGATAAAAATATGCCGCTGTTTCCGCGTCCTTTACAAGCTGAATATCCTCCTGGCTCAATCTTTAAATTAGTTCAATCCTTAATTGGCTTGCAAGAAGGAGTAATTAATGAAAATTCAGGTTTTCCTTGTGATAAAAGCATGGTTGGCTGTCACAATCATCCAATGGCAACTAGTATTCAAGCGGCTGTTCAATATTCTTGTAATCCATATTATTATGCCGTTATGAGAAGGGTTATCCAGCAAAATCAAAAGAAAAACAATTTTGCAGATGCAGAAATTGGTTTAAATAAATGGTACGATTATATGTTGAGTTTTGGTTTAGGAAAAAGTCTTGAAGCCGATGTCTCTGGTCAACGTCCTGGGGTGATTCCAAATGCCGCGTATTACGATAAATGGTATGGTCATCACCGTTGGGCATTTTCAACAATTCGATCAATTTCAATTGGTCAAGGAGAGGTAAAATTAACACCACTCCAAATGGCAAACATTGCAGCTATTATCGCCAATAAAGGTTGGTTTTACACCCCTCACTTTGTGAAATCAATTGGTAGAAAAGGACCACTTCCGCAATATAAAGTGAAAAATTATACCAAAGTTAAGTCGAAACATTTTCCTCCAATTATTGAAGGTATGCGCCGTGTTGTTAATGAAGCAGGTGGAACGGCAAGAATGGCGCGAATTGATAGTTTGATTGTTTGTGGTAAAACAGGTACCGTTCAAAATCCGCATGGAAAAGACCATTCTGTATTTATTGCTTTTGCTCCGATTCATAATCCAAAAATTGCCATTGCTGTCTTTGTAGAAAACTCTGGTTTTGGTGGAACGTGGGCTGCACCAATTGCGAGTTTGATGATTGAAAAATACTTGAGGAGAAAAATCAAGGATAAAGAAAAAGAAAAACGAATTATAGAAGCTAAACTTTCAAATATCGAAGCTTCACCCAATGAAAACCAAAATCAAGGAGATTGAGAAAGAACGATTCCATAATTGCACAACTCGATTGGCCCTTATTCATCACCTATATGTTGATGTTGGTTTTTGGTATTGCAACTGTTTATTCTGTTGCTTTCAATCCTGAAAACCCCAATTTATTCGATTTTGAAGAAAAATACGGTAAGCAAATCTTATGGCTATGTGTTTCCTTGTTTTTGGGATTATTAGTTTTTCTAATCGATTCAGATATCTACCGAAAATTTGCTCTACCAATTTATCTTTTCGTTTTATCCCTTTTAGTTTTAGTGCTTTTTATGCCCCCGATAAACGGAGCTAGAGCATGGATTGGTGTAGGGACAATGGGAATTCAACCTGCCGAATTTGGAAAAATTGCTGTTTCATTATTACTTGCAAAATACATTAGTGAATTGAGTGTAAAGCAACAAACAATTGGAAATGTGATTGGTGCAACTATGATTTTATTAGTGCCGATGATACTGATTTTATTACAACCAGACGCAGGCTCTTTCGTAGTTTTTACCTCTTTTTTATTTGTTATGTATCGCGAAGGGTTAACATTTGACCCAATTATTTTGGCAATTATTAATTCTTTTCCTGGTGTTAAAATGAAATATACTTGGGTTGGAAGTCACTTTATCCCCATACTTTTCGTAGCTATATTTTTAAGTGTTATTACCTTGCTCTTAAGTACTGTCGAAGTTCATTTTTTCTTTCTACCTTTCAAAGTTTCTGGATCGTTAGGAATACTTGTAACCTTAGTTTTATTTGCAATTGTTGCCCTTTTATTTATCCGTTACTTTGGTACAAAAAGGGATCGATCGCAAGGAACTTTAATTATTCTACTGGGGCTGATTTTGGGCGGTGGACTTTCTTTCGGAGTTGGAGCAGGATTCAATAGTTTGGCGCCGCATCAAAAAGTTCGAATTGAATTATTCCTTGGCCTTAAAGAAGATCCAAATGGTGACGATTATAACAGAAATCGTGCAATGGCAGCCGTTGGTTCTGGTGGTTTAACGGGCAAAGGCTATAACAAAGCTTCTGTTTCAAGTGTAGAAAGCAACCATGTTCCAGAGTCTGAAACGGACTTTATCTTTTGCCCATTTGCAGAAGAATGGGGGTTTTTAGGAACCGTTGTTTTGATTTTTATGTACATGTTTATGCTAATCCGAATAATAATGATTGCCGAACGACAAAGAGCAGCCTTTAACCGGATCTATGCCTATTGCGTCGCCATGATTTTGTTCTACCATTTCGCCATAAATATCGGAATGAATATTGGTTTCGCTCCTGTAATTGGAATTCCATTACCATTCTTCAGCTATGGAGGTTCGTCAATGATGTCTTTTTCAATGATGATGTTTATCCTGCTAAAATTGGATAGTCAACGAAAAGATGTTTTGAGGTAAAATCAACTATTAAATGGCTTTTTGACTAAGTTTTAAAATTAACTTGTTAATTATTTCAAAAACAAGTTTTACATTTGAGCAGATTCAAAAAAAATGATTCATCAAACAATTCAACCTTTTTTACCACAAGTTATAGAACTTCTAAAAAAGCACAAGATTATTAGCGCTTATGTTTTTGGTTCAGTATTGACGGAGAAATTCAATTCAAACAGCGATGTTGATTTTTTGGTAACTATTCAAAATAATTTGGATCCATTAGAAATGGGTGAACATTTGTGGAATTTGACTTATGAATTAGAAGAATTATTAAAAAGAAATGTTGATTTATTAACGGAAAGATCCTTAAAAAACCCATACTTCATACAACGTTTAAACGAAACTAAATTTCCTATTTATGGTTTTGGAAGTTAAAAAGCTATTACAAGACATTATAATTTGCCTTGAAAATATTGAAAACTACATAGGCGAAAATAAGGTGTTTACAGAATATTCCGAAAACTTCTTGCTTCAAGATGCAGTTGAACGAAATTTAATAACATTAGGAGAAGCGATGAATTTACTTTTAAAAAAAGAACCTGAAATTCCAATTTCAAACGCAAGAAGAATTGTTGATACTAGAAATAGACCAACCCATGGTTATGATGAAATTGAGGTAACACAAATTTGGAACATGTAATAAATCATTTGCCTTTATTAAAAACTGAAGCTGAAAAATTATTAGAAAACTGAAGTTTTAATTACTCAAAAGTCCAAATTCAATAGTACTTTTCGATACGATAAAGTTACTAACTTAGCCTCCAATTTCAGCTAATACAATTTTGATTTTTTAGCGTAATTTTAATTAAGATAAAACGTCGTTTTTTATGAATGATAAAAATAAAAACACCTCAACAAAAAAATCGGTAACTTCTTTATCTACAGGGGAAAATAAAAAATATACCATCTACTTTTGGATTCTTTCATTGTTTCCATTTTTGATTGTTACTTCCTTGTTTTTATTTCAATCGGAAGATGATTTACCAGCAGTTGAATTGCTAGATAATCCACCAGAAATTCAAGCTTCATTGATTATAGCAAAGAAAAGTGAAAAGGAAGATACTGTAATTGGTCGCTTTTGGTTGGTAAATCGTACGAGTGTAAAATACCGTCAAATTTCACCATTTGTTATTGACGCATTAATTGCAACGGAAGATGAACGTTTCATGAACCACTCAGGAGTTGACTTCAAAGGGTTGGTTCGTTCGATTTTTAGTTTAGGTTCTAAAGGTGGTGCATCAACAATCCCTCAGCAGTTAGCGAAATTGTTGTTTACCTTACAAAAACGGCAAGAAGAGGAAATTGCTCGAGCCAAAGGGGAAACTTTGGGAGCTAGAGTTGGCGGTTTTTTCGGAAAATTCAGAAGAATTAACGAGAAAATACAAGAAAACATCATTGCAAAACGCTTGGAAGAACGCTACACGAAAGAGGAAATAATTACAATGTACTTAAATCAATTTGACTTCTTGTACAATGCTGTTGGAATTGAAAATGCGGCGCGTGTGTATTTCAATAAAGCGCCTATAAATTTAACAAAAACAGAAGCTGCAATGCTGGTTGGCATGTGTAAAAACCCAGATTTATACAATCCATATTCCTATCAAGTTGATAATTATAAAAGGAAAATAGCAAATTATAAAGGAATTCCTTTAAACCAAGTGACTCGGGCTGAAATTTACGAAAGACGTTCTAAAGATTCAATAAGGGCGGTTGAACGCAGAAATCAAGTTTTATATCAGTGGTTGAAAAATAGCGAAGACGAAAACGATGCCTTGCAGACCAAAATTACTAGAGAGGAATATGATAAATTGAAAACTACCCCTGTGACAACTAAATTCACATCACTCGACCACAAAGAAGGAATGGCACCGTACTTTAGAGAATCAATGCGTTCTGAAGTAAAGGAAATTTTGGAAGATAAAAATGAAGACGGAACTTTAAAATATCTAAAAGATGATGGAACTCCTTACAACATTTATCGCGATGGTTTAAAGATTTACACAACAATTAATCCGACCTTACAACGCCACGCTGAGTATGCAGTTGAACGTCATATTAAAGAAGATATGCAACCAGCATTTGATCAAAATAATAAATCTTTAAAAAATTATCCTTTTGCAAATTCTGTAAGTCCTCAAATGATTGAAAGAATCATGGAAAATGCTAGACGTTCAACAGATCGTTATAGAAAATTAGTAGAAGCCGGTGCAAGTGCAAGTGATATCAATATAAATTTTGAAACACCTTGTGCAATGCGTGTTTTTTCTTGGAGGGGTGAGCGAGATACAACAATGACTCCTAACGATTCAATCCGCTATTACAAAGCATTTTTACATGCAGGATTAGTTTCAATTGATCCACAGACAGGTTTCGTGAAAGCATGGGTTGGAGGTGTAAACTTCAAGCATTTCTCCTATGACCATGTGCGCCTTGGAAAACGTCAAGTTGGTTCTACCGTCAAACCTTTTGTATATGCAACAGCATTGTCTATGGGAGTGGTTACTCCATGCATGACGTTTACGCCAGAAGACTGTGCAGTAGAAACCTTAAATGAAGATGGTTCTGTTAGAAGTCGTTACAGACCCTCCGGACAAGGAGCAAAAAATGTTAGAGATGGTTTAGCGCTTTCTTCCAATCCTACTACTGCAGCAGTAATGCAAAAAATTGGTTCTTTTAATCCATATACAAAAAAAGGCGGTCCTTATGAAGTTGAGAAATTATTGAAAAGAGTGGAAATTAAATTGAATTCAAACGATGTAGTTCCTTCAATGGCACTTGGAGTAATGGATTTATCGCTTTTTGAAATGGTAGCGGCACAATGTATTTTTGCAAACAATGGTTATTATGTCCGACCAACAACAATTGAGCGCATCACGGATAGAAATGGAAAAGTAATTTACAGTGCTGATGCTAAAATCTTTCGAGAGCAAGCATTAAATCCAACAGCCGCATACGAAGTGTTAAAAATGATGAAAGGTGGTGTCGCTTATGGTACAGGTAGCAGTTTGAGAAGTGGTAGACCTTGGGGTGGAATTTCTGCACCAACAGCAGGTAAAACAGGAACAACCCAAGGGAATTCCGATGCTTGGTTCATGGGCTTAACACCAAAATTAGTAACTGGAGTTTGGGTCGGAGCGGAAGACCGTGTAGTACGTTTCCGAAGTACAGCAATGGGTCAAGGTGCTCGAGCCGCATTACCAATTTACGGTTATTTTATGCAACGAGCGTATCGCGATAAAATTTTTAGCACGTTTGAAGATTTTAGGCAACCCTTCGATTACGACCCAACAAAGTTTGATTGCTCCGAAACAGCTGGCTCAACGCCAACAGATGAAATAGAAATACCCTTTGAATTTTAGATTTTTAAAAAATGAATAAAGTAGTAAAAAACGTTGAAGAAGCTCTTATTGGTGTTGAAGACGGAATGACTTTGATGATTGGAGGTTTTGGTTTGTGTGGCATTCCAGAAAATTCAATTGCTGAATTAGTGAAAAAAGGAACGAAAAACTTAACTTGCATAAGCAACAACGCTGGTGTAGATGATTTTGGGCTAGGTCTTTTACTGCAGACGAAGCAAATCAAAAAAATGATTTCCAGTTATGTAGGTGAAAACGACGAGTTCGAGCGTCAAATGCTTTCTGGAGAATTAGAAGTGGATTTGATTCCGCAAGGAAGTTTAGCAGAAAGATGCCGCGCTGGTGGTGCTGGAATTCCTGCATTTTTCACACCTGCTGGATACGGAACTGAAGTAGCAGAAGGAAAAGAAGTGCGCATCTACAACGGAAAACCACACATTTTAGAAGAAGCATTAACTGCTGATTTTGCAATTGTGAAAGCGTGGAAAGGCGACACAGAAGGAAATTTGGTTTTCAAAGCAACAGCAATGAATTTCAATCCAATGATGGCAATGGCGGGAAAAATAACAGTTGCTGAGGTCGAAGAATTAGTGCCAGCAGGACAATTAGACCCAAATCACATTCACACACCAGGAATTTTCGTACAACGAATTTTTAAAGGAGAGAAATTTGAGAAACGAATTGAACAGCGGACTACTAGGAAGAGAAGTTAATTTGAAAATGAGGTGATTTGAAAATTTGAAAATGAATAAAAATGAGAAATGATAAGGAAAATATTATTGTTGATTTAACTTTCAAATTTTCAGTTTCTATAGTTATGTATTGTGAAGAATTAGAAAAAATTCAAAAATATGTAATTGCAAGACAACTTCTAAAATCAGGAACTTCAATAGGTGCAAACATCCGTGAAGCTCAAAATGCAGAATCAAAAAATGACTTTATTCATAAATTTAAAATAGCAGCAAAAGAGTGTGATGAAACAATTTATTGGTTGGAAATATGTAAAGAAATAGATTCGTATCCTTTTAATCCTGAATTAATTGATCAAATTGAAATCATTATGAAAATCATAAATAAAATTATTTCTTCATCAAAAAATAGAATTTAAAATGGAATTCCCAATTTTCAAATTAACTAATTTTCATCCGTCAACAAACGGACAAATTAAAATTGTTTAGAATAAAAATATATACTTAATGTGGGATTCCCAATTTTCAAATTAACTAATTTTCAAATCTTCAAATTAACATGCTCGATAAAACAGGAATAGCAAAACGCATCGCACAAGAACTTCAAAACGGGTGGTACGTAAATTTAGGAATCGGAATTCCAACCTTGGTTGCCAACTATATTCCCGAAGGAATTGAGGTAGAATTTCAATCGGAAAATGGTGTTTTAGGAATGGGACCCTTTCCATTTGAAGGAGAAGAAGATGCCGATTTAATCAACGCTGGAAAACAAACGATTACCGTGCGTAAAGGTGCTTCTTTCTTTGATTCTGCAACTTCTTTCGCAATGATTCGCGGACAACACGTTCAATTAACCGTTTTGGGTGCAATGGAAGTGTCTCAAAATGGAGACATTGCTAATTGGAAAATTCCTGGGAAAATGGTAAAAGGAATGGGTGGCGCAATGGATTTAGTGGCTTCAGCTGATAATATTATTGTAGCCATGATGCACAGCAACAAAGCGGGAGAATCTAAAATATTGAAAGAATGTACCTTGCCTTTAACCGGTGTTGGTTGCGTGAAAAAAGTAGTAACTGAATTAGCTGTTTTGGAAATTAAAGACGGAAAATTCCACCTGATTGAAAGAGCGCCAGGTGTTAGTGTTGAAGAAATCGTTTCTAAAACCGAAGGAGATTTAGTAGTGCCAGAATTTGTTCCAGAAATGCAATTATAAGTTGACGAATCTAGCACCAAAATTCCAAACTGCACTTATGGCCGCTGTTGAAGCGTCGCATAAAATAATGGAAATTTATAACCATGATTTTGAGGCAATTATTAAAGAAGATGGTTCGCCATTAACAAAAGCAGACTTAGCTTCTACAACTATAATTCAACGCCACTTGGAACCCTTGGGTATTCCAATTACTGGTGAAGAAACAGAAAAATTAGATTATTCTATTCGTAAAAACTGGACAGAATGCTGGTGTGTCGACCCTTTGGATGGCACTAAAGAATTCATCAAAAGAAATGGAGAATTTGCAGTAAATATCGCTTTAATTGAAAATGGTGTTCCAACTTTTGGCTTAATTGCTTCACCTGTAAATGAAGAAATTATTTTCGGTTCCAAAGAATTTGGAGTGTATATTTCTAGCTTTGAAAATATTGAAAAAGAAGATAATTGGACAAAAATTAATGTCCCAGAAAAAGTAAATTCACCTTTGATTTTAACAGCTTCAAGAAGTCATGGTTCAGGTCCGATGGAGGATTTTACAGCAGAATTAAAACGAATTTCGCCAGAAATAAAATTAAAATCGAAAGGCTCATCCTTAAAATTCTTTGATTTGGCAAAAGGAGAAGTAGATATTTATGCCCGATTTGCTCCCACAATGGAATGGGATATTGCTTCCGGTCAGGCAATTTTAGAAGCCTTAGGAGGTAATGTTATCAATGTCGAAACAGGGAAGCCTTTAGAATACAATAAGGAAAATTTATTGAATCCGTTTTTCATTGCTAAAACAAAACCATTATTGTCAATTTTGCCATGAGAATCGTTTTAATCATAGCTTTGCTAGGTTTGGCAACTTTTGTTTCCAGTCAACATAATTTGATTTCTACACATTCATTCTATCGCGATAAATTATTTGAAACTTCTCGAACCGAATCATATAATGGCAATGCCTTTTTACCTCTTACTGAAGCAAATTATGACCTTCAAAAACACTTAAAAGATACGACTATACTTTATTTTGATTTTGCTGTTACTGCTTTTAAAAAACACTTAGTAGAAATTAAAACAGAAGATTGTTATTTGACAATTTCACCGACTTTTAACCTCTCTTTTGGTAAAGACGTAAAAGAGGAAAACCCGAGGAATTTATTTCAAAACACGCGAGGTTTTATAATCGAAGGCGATATTGCAAAGAACTTTTCGTTTGCCACTACTTTTTACGAAAATCAAGCTCGTTTTAGTAATTATGAATCGGAATTTATTGCTTCACATGGAGAATTTTACTTTAACGGTAATGGATTAAACTACAACATGCAGAATGGTGTTATACCTGGCAGTACACGAACCAAAGATTTTAAAAATGATGGCTTCGATTATGGTTTCGCACAAGGTTATATCGTTTATCAACCCCATAAAAAAGTAGACATTATAGTTGGAAATAATCAGCAATTTATCGGCGCTGGTTATCGTTCAATGTTACTTTCGGACAATAGTTCTGCTGCACCCTATTTACGATTAGATTACAGAATTAACAAGCGCTTTTCCTATACTTATTTACGAACTAGAGCAATGAATTTGGTAAGAAAAAAGAAGACAACAACAGTCGAAGCATACTATCAACCAAAAGGTTTTACTGTCAATTATTTATCCTTTCAAGCAACTGATAAATTGAATATTTCGCTTTTTGAAGGTTCAACTTGGTCGATGGGAGATTCATTGACTACAAAAAGAGTAAATCCGCTTTTTTACAACCCAATTCCAATTGTATCAAGTCTTTTGAACGATTCAATATGCAGTACTATTCAAGGAATAAATGTCAATTGGCTTTTGCATTCTAGAGCTCGCATTTACGGACAATTTGCACTAGGTTCTTTAGGAGCAAAACAGTATGCACTGCAAATTGGATACAGAGGAAACGATTACTTCAAAATCAAAAATTTATACACACAAATTGAATATAATTTTGCAACATCAAAAATGTATAAAGCCACAACAGACCGATTAAATTACAGTCATTACAATCTTGCTCTTGCTCATCCAAAGGAAAATGGTTTTCATGAACTCGTTGTGCGTTTAGGTTGGGAATGGAAAAGAATTTATGCGGATCTTAAATCGGTAAATTATTTTTTAATCAACCATACGAAAAATGATTTATTGCCTATTCAATATTACAATACTGTTTCAAATGATAAAATTTCGCACAATCAATTTGAATTAGGATACAGAATGAATAAAAAATTAAACTGGACCTTCTTTGGAAATATCACCTACAGAAAACAAACTGGAGCAGAAAATTCACAAGCATTTGTTGTGAGTGCAGGAATGAGAACTTCATTATTAAGCCATTACAATGATTATTAGAGTTAAAATTATTTTACTTCTTTTATTACTTGCTCCTATTTTGGTTTTGGGACAAGGTGCAGTTGGTTGGTTGAATGATGATAAGGCAATTGATTCAGTTTCCAAGTGGAGTTATGAAGATCATTCATCGATGTATCCTAAAATCAGACAAACTACAGATAAAAAAATAGGATACAATATT
Organism: Crocinitomicaceae bacterium; assembly: GCA_044374225.1. Lineage (GTDB taxonomy): Bacteria > Bacteroidota > Bacteroidia > Flavobacteriales_D > Crocinitomicaceae > UBA952. Next base: position 42,839 of record JBILOX010000005.1, read on the forward strand.
GGTAATAAATCGCAACTTATGCCAATAGTTGATGCAGGAATCCAATATGGTTCTAAATTGAATTACCGCGCTGGTGTAGGATTTTTGTGGGAATCGAGTTTTTCTCCAAAATGGTATTTACGGGCTGGGATGAATTTAATTGTTAATGAAGGAGATAGCTTACTTTCAGGAAATTATTTCCATTCGATTGAAAATTCAAATTTAGCTTTGCAACCGAGTGCTCGACTTGCATTTACGCCAAATAAACATTTCAATTTTCAAACAGGAATCGATAAGAATTTTATTGGTGATGGAGCACGTTCATTGTTCCTCAGTGATTATGGAAGAAGCTATCCATTTGCGCAAGTAAGAACAAGATTTTGGCACGTTGAATATACAATGCTTTACCAATTTATGCGTGAAAATTTCCAAAATCAAAACCGTTCTAAATTCATTGCGACACATCATTTAAGCTGGAACGCAACAAAATGGCTCAACTTTGGATTATTTGAAACAGTAGTTTTTCAACCAAGAGATACTTTATTAAATCGCGGATTTGATGTTGAATATTTGAATCCGTTGGTATTTTATCGTCCACAAGAATATTCTATTGGTTCTGCTGATAATGTGTTGATAGGCGCAAGTTTTTCTGTAAAATTCTTAAACCGAACAATGCTTTATGGTCAAGTCATAGTTGATGAATTTCTTTTATCCGAAATCAGAGCTAGAAGAGGTTGGTGGGGAAATAAATTTGGTGGACAATTAGGTTATAAAGGAAAAATCAAATTCTTAAAGCAAAATTTTGTTTTTCGCCTAGAAGCAAATGCAGTCCGACCTTACACGTATGCCCATATCAATGCAATGGCTAATTACGGAAATCTTGGAAGTACATTGAGTCATCCATTAGGTGCAAATTTTGTAGAATTTTTAGGCGAATTAAAATGGCAACACCAACGTATTTTTGCTAAAGCTACAGTGGTATTTGGAAGTCAAGGTTTGGATTTTGAGGGAGATAGTTATGGTTCAGACATTTATCGACCTTATACCCAACGACCTTCTGACTATTATTTTCGAATTGGCGATGGGAGAAAAAACTACTTCGGTCGACTGAATCTTTATAGTGCTTATCAACTTTCTGAGAAAGGGAATTTGCAAGCATTTGGAGAAGTTCAATTGCGCTTTGATTCAGCTGCACAAGCCAATAACTTTCGGGTTGTTCCAATGATCGGTATTCGCTCCAATCTCTGGAACGACTATCGAAATTATTGAGCTAAAAATTAGGGCCTTTTTTAAAGGTCAGTCCTTGAAGTAGAGGAGCGACCCCAAGAGCCAAATACGAGCACTAAATAGGTGGTTTTTTTTGAAGGATTCCGCGAGAGACATGTGATTTCCTGAATCAGGATTATTGTGTGAGAAACAAAAAATATTAGTTATTCAGAAATCGCCAATTTTTTACTTCAATTCCTGAAGAATACTTCTGGCTTTGGTTACCTCCATATAGCAGTTGAGCTTTTGATAGACCACTAATTCTCATCCAAAAAATCAGATTTTTGAAGAATTCTTTATTAATTGTTTTTCCTGATTTTATTTCAATTGGTAGTAGTTCAGGATATTCATCAATGATTAAATCAATCTCATGTCCCGTTTTATCTCTCCAATAAAAGAGATTTATCTCGACACCTTGATTTGTGCAGTTTTTAACAAATTCATTGATTACCATATTTTCGAAAATCGCACCCTTTGCTGGATTGAGATCAAGCTGTTCTTCATTTAAAATACCAATTAGCGAACAAACAAGAGCTGTGTCATAAAAATATATTTTCGGTCGTTTAACGATGGTTTTATTAAAATTCTTGTAATGAGGTTTAAGGAGATAAATTATATAACTACTTTCAAGTATTCCGATCCAAGATTGAATGGTTTTTACATCCACTCCAGTGTCCAACGCAAGCGCACTAGCGTTGAATTCCTGTCCTGTCCTTGCCGCGAGTATTTTCATGAATCGCTCAAAAACAATCAGGTCACTAATGTTCTTTATTTGCCTAACATCACGTTCAATATAGGTTTTAATATAGTTTGGACACCAATCGTTTGGAGGAATCTGTTGATCGTAGATTGGTGGATAAAATCCATTTTTCATGAGTGATAGATCCGAATCAGGTAAAGCGTTTATTGAAGCTAATTCTTTTAAGCTAAATGGCAAAAGGGTTAAGTAACCGACTCTTCCTGCTAGGCTTTGTGTTATTGATTGTTGTAGTAAAAAATTGTTCGATCCGGTTAAAATAAAACGCCCTTTATTGTTTGTATTGTCTAAGAATTCTTGCAAGTATGAAAACAATTGGGGTGTTCTTTGTATTTCATCAAAAATTGCCCCATTTACATACGTTTGTAAAAAAACCCTCGGATCATCTAATGCAAATTGTCGAGTGTCCATGTTTTCAAGCGATACATAAGGCAGTTCGTTAAACGTTTGTTTTACCAATGTCGTTTTTCCGCATTGCCTTGCTCCAGTAACGGCAACACATTTAAATTTGGAGGCTAAATCAAGTAATTTTTTCTGTGCTTAACGAATAATCATAAACAAATATATGGAATTATTTGGAATTCAATTCCATAAAAAGACAGTTTTTAGTGGCTGTTTGATAGGGAAGTGTTTAAAAGCTGATTTCAGCAAGCTCGATAAGCCATAGAAGCTTGCTGAGTTTATCGAAGTAAGCTGCTCATATTTAAACAATCGCCCAGTTTTTATCTGATTTTCGGTGAGTTAAAGCGATTTGATATTTAGTTAACCACCCTTAATTTTGCAGAAATTGGCACACCTCTTATACCATCTCGTGTGTAGAAAACATCAATATTAACCGTGCTACCCGGACTAGCATTTGCAACCACAGCAGGATTAATTCGATCTCCCACAAATGAAGTCGTAATATCGCCAACAGTAACTTCTCCGCCAGTAACAACAAAATTTACACCCGTAAAAGGGCTGTCAGGACCTAAACCAACAATTACTTTTGTGCCACTTACTTTTGATATTACAGTACCCATTACTTGAGGAGATGGAAAGGGTTTAACCTTGTATTTATATTCGCCATACAAAATGGTATCTAAATTTTGATTTAAACCTTTTAGGTTGATGCGAACCTGTCTTGCTCCATAATTAACATTTAGATAGTAACCATGATACTCACAACCATCGGACCTCCATGTTTTAGGTGTAGCCGTTGCTCCCTTAACTTCTAAAATGAGACTGTCTTCTCCTTCAACAAATGGTACAATTTTATTATCCCATGTTGTATAAAGCACAGAGAGTTCAGGCAAAGCTATTCCTTTAACCAAGGTTGAATCTTGCGCAAATAATATATTTGTAAATAAACTAAAACAAATTGCTGTTTTTTTCATGTTTAATAATTTTAATAGTTAGTGATGTATTTTAAACTTTTTTCAGTGTTCTTGTCGATTTTACTTAAATATGCAGGTTTTTCGATTGCCGAAATATTCTTAAAAATGGAGTTGTATTGTTTGTAAAGCAAAGAATCTGTTGAACTCAACACCTCTTTTGTTAGAGTTTCATCATAATTCCAACGATAGAAACTATCAGGCTTACTAAATTCAAAAAGCATCACAATATTTTTTTGATTTCCTTGAGGTTGATAGATAATCATTCTTTTATTTAATACATAACCTGATACTTCAGTTGAATCTTGCATTAATTCATACTCAATTGCTAATTGAGGATTTTCAATTTCCGCCCAAAAGATACCTTTTTGTTTTTCTCTTCTAACAGTATCGTTTAAAGCAGTTAATTCAAATTGTTTTTTAAAAAGTGGGTCTGCGAAATATAATTCTTTAAAATAATCCTCATTTGCTTGGTTTTTTACACTTTTATTAAAATCTAAATCTGCTCTAATTAAAAAGACTTGTTTTTTATCTTCGTATGAATCACTTGATGAATAATCCCATTCACCCCATGGGTCACCAATTGTTTGTTGTTTGAAGAATAATTGTTTCAAATTATTGTTATTCGAATCACAAATGAAATATGGTTTTTTTAATATTTTAAAAGGGATATTTAAACTCCAGAATCCAGAATAATTCCTTAAATAAGTTGAAACGTAACTAGCATCTGCATAATTACAATAATCACCAAGACAATTATTGTCATAACTTGGTTTTATATCCTTACAATACTCGTATTGTTTAAGTTGACTTGTTTTTAAGAAACTAATTATGTTTTTTTGTTGCTCACTGTTCGGTTCAAAATAAAATGTTTTACAAATAGATAATAACTGCTCTTTTTTAAGAGATAGTACAGGAATTTGCTTTTTGTTAATTTGCTTCATAAAATAGATCCATTCAATGCCATCTACTTTTTTAAAAACGATTGTTGTAATGTTTGAAATGTCAAAGTAATAATTGTAAGACATTCTAATTAGTCCATCAACATTTGTGCTGTCCCAATAGTGTTTGAATTGCTTTCTGTCAACACTGTTAAGTAAATCATTGTCAGGGTCAACTAACATTGAATCAAAAAACACATCAAGGGTTTGTGCCGTTTTTTGTATTGGAATAGTGTCCTGACTTAAAGCTCTTGGAAGTAGAAATTTAGGCCTAATTGTAAATTTTATAAAACCAGTTTCATCTAGGTTTAATTTTCTCAATTGATTAATGTCATAACAACCTTGATAACCATTCTCTTCAAGGAAATATGGAATTTTGTTAATGTTATAACTTAATATACCCATTAGCGAGGTGTGTGAATTCTCATCAAAAATTTCAAGATTGCTTTTGTTTTTTGAAATAACTGCGTATTCAGTTTTTTGTGAGAAACAACTCACAGTATGAATCAGAGTAAAAAGTAGTACTCCAATATTGCTTAATATTCTATCCATTACATATAGGTTTTAAATTTGTTTTCCATTCTTGGTACATAGCTGTTGTGTTGTCAGTAGCTGTCATTTATTTAGAATTGATTAAAACGGTATAGAAAGCATAAGTCACACTTGTCCCAACGGATTTTTCATATTTTACTTGTTTTATTATTTCGCTAATAACTTGATTGATAATTTGTTGATCAGTACAAGTAGATTTTGATTTTATACAAGTTGCTGTAAAAACATCTCCATTTGAATTGATACTAAGTTTAAGATGAATTTTACAATCATAATCAGTGTCATAAGAGGGTAACGAAACATCACTCAAACGTTTTCTTGGTTTACCAGGACCATCTCCAGATCCAGAAGCACCAGATCCAAATGCTCCATCCCCAATTTGATTTATAGAAACATCATTTCTACCATTTCCACTACCACTACTACCACTAGAACCAAATTGATTATTTTCATAAGAATTTTTAGCTTTCACTGAATTTACGTCATCAAAATTAGAATGTCTCCTAACACATAAAACATAGCCCCCTTGTTTCTGAAAATCTTGGTTTAATTTATAACGTGTATAATTAAAATAATCGGATTCTAGTTTAAAATTCATATAAGCAAAATCTTGTTTTTCATAAGTACCATACGAATTAGTATAATCAGGTTCATATTCTAAAAACTGCCCTATTTCATTGCGATAACCTTCTGGTTTTTTAAAAGGTAGAGTACCATTCAAAAAACTTATTTCTTTATTAAAAAACGATTCTACATAACTGATGTCATATCCTGAAATCATTCTCCAGTCCCCAGGCAATAAACCTCTTTTGTCATTAATTGCATGTCTATTGTAAAAACAAGGATTAGATTTATCATTATTATAATGACAATAAGCTGGTTTTCCATTCTTGTTTGCTAATTCCCACTCGATTTTATCTTCAATGTATTGAATAGGATCTCCATTTTTAAATTTAGTAACATTAAGTAATGTATTCATCATTTGTAATTGACCTATTTTAACAGCATTATCTGTTAACAACTCAATTTTAGTGTTTTTTAATAAAAAGAAACAAAATTCTTCTTTGTTAGTCTCTTCAGAATGATCAATAATTTTTTTACCAGAATCTAATTGACCTTCATAATCAATCATACATTCTGAATATATTGTTCGAGAATCCCCAATTCGTCTTAATCCAGTATTATTTTCAATACAATGTTCTATTTTAAGATTTTCTTGGTTGCAATTTTCGCATTTCTCTGAAAAAACTTTTGTTGTCCCATTGCAATTATCACATTTTTTCATTCCACGTTCAATACGATTAGTGTTTTTGCACTTTGAACATACATTGTATTTTTTTTGTGTATCTGTCCAATAGTTACAATTTGTGCAACGTTCATAAATTTCAGCCTTACCATTTTCACACCAACAATCTTCTGTCACTTTTTTATATTCGCCTACCTTTTGTTCTTCAAGTTGCACAAAATCTAGAATATTCATTTTATGAAAGCCAATTGGGGCAATTTCCCTATTATCGAGGTATGCAAAATAATTATAGACTAATCCTTTTGAAGAATTTTTCGAATCAAAGTCTATGTATTTGTATGCAGGAGTTTTATTTTTAACAAAGTCTTCCCATTCTCCCGGAGTTCTTGCCTCTCTAATAATATCACCATTTCTGAATTCCTTTATTAAAATAGGTCCGAGGTATATATCAACCCCATTAATATTTTTACACTTATAGATTTCACTGTTTTGTTTTGCAATGGCTTTTTCTTGCTCAATCTTTTTTAGCCTGATTTGTTCATCTTCTATTTTCCTTTGTTGCTCCTCCAGAGCTTTTATTTTATCCTTGATTCCTGCAATAGTTGAAGCGAAATCCTTTTGTAACTCTTCAATTTTCTTCGTTTTAGTTTTTATAAAATCGATTTCAATTGAAATAGAATCCTTCATTTTTCCTATTTCATTTTTTATCAAAAAATAATCCTCGTTTACACCTGTTAAATTGAAAAGAAATGCAGCTGTAATATTTAAATCAGCTGGAAATTTAGAATTTGATATGGGAGAGTAAATTTCTTTAAAATTCAATTTTTGAATCATTTTACTCGTTTTTGAATCCAATTCCAGCTCTTTTAACTGAATTGCTTTTCCTCTTTTGTCTTTCTCATAGTACACTAAATTTTTACCTACCATAAAATAATTAGTGTCCAATAAAATCTTGAAATTATCATTTAGTTTTGTTACTGTTTTTTTTGATTTTTTGTCTAAATAATCAGTAGGGACAAAAAAAATCTTGTCTTTTAAGGAGTTGAAAACGTCAATATTAGATTGATTTACTTCAAATTTTGACAGTTTTAATTGAAAATTACTAGATAGCATCTCAAGATTATCCGTTCGTTTTTTTGAAATGGCAATTTCATTGTTTAAAGAAGCTTTTTTTAAATCAAATGCCGCAGTTTCTTTAACAATTAACTGATTCAATTCTTGAATCTGAGAAATTTCTGAAGTTTGAGAGAAAAACCAACTTTTAAAACAAACAAACATTAAAAATAAAACACACTGGAATATTTTCATTTCAAAATATTAATTAAAAATATTTTTTGTGTAAGTGATTAGTTCTCTTCCTACTTGTTGTAGTTCTTGGAGAACACATTTTATAGTTGAAGAAGAGCAATTTGTGTTCATTAAAGTTTATTCAATTCTATTTCAAAATCTCTTGGCAATGAACCCTCATTATTACAACGCGGATGGAATTTATTTTTTAATTCCGAACAAATTGTTGCAACATTCTCTTCAATTGCAAACCAATGAAAATCAAAATTTGCCAATACATCTTTATCAATACTCGAGAAGTCTTTCCAATGATTTTCAGCAAAGAGAACTCGTTTTTCAGATGTTACAAATCCATTACGGCGTTCTAAAATAGTTGCATTAAAAAAAGAACTCAGTATATCAGAATTCTCAATTGCTAAGACTGCTAAATCATTAAATCCAACTCTTGAACCACGTAGTGTAATTCCTTCTAATTGTCTTCGCATTCGATCAAGAGCCTCTTGTTGAACAGCATAGCCAATGTAAAGAAGTTCACTTTTGTATGTAAGGAAATAAATTCCTGTTGAATTTATTTCCTGTTTTGCATATTCCGTCGCTTCGAATTTAATATTCAAAGGAAAAAAGCAATTAGAATCAACTTCTAACTGAAATAATTTTGCAGCGCTGTGTTTGTGTTCCATTTAAAACGTATATACTTACAAAAGTATTTTGTTTACAAGGTCTAAATAGCTTTTGTTTTTCTAATATTGAACTAATTTTTCTATATTTGAACTATTAATTCTTAAAAGTTATGATTCAACAACCAGAAATCAAATTGAAACAATTGCGCGAGTTGAAGAATTTTACACAGGAACATGTTGCGCAACAATTGGGTTTAAGTACACGTGCTTACTCCAAAATTGAAACGGGCGAAACACAATTAACCATCAATCGCTTAAATGAAATCTCAACCATTTTGGGCGTTGACCCCATAGAAGCTTTAGGTTTTGATCATGAAAACATTTTTAACAATTGCTCACAAGAAGGAAATTATAACACTATTGGAAAATCAATTTATCAATTACCAGACAAACTTATTGAGCAATACGAAAAACGCATCGAACAATTAGAAAGTGAAGTTCTATTTTTGCGCGCTTTGGTGAAATAGGAAAAATTAATTGCGAACCATTTAATTGCGAATTGCGAACGGACAAGCATACCGCTTAGGAATTGCGAACTATAGAATTGCGAACGGACATGCATACCGCTTAAGAATTGCGAACGATTTAATTGCGAATTGCGAACGGACAAGCATTATGTTTAGGAATTGCGAATGAAATAATTGATTAAAGGACGGAATAGGAGGGCTGAGGTTCTCGAAGTCCGAAGTCCGACGGCTATTGATAGAATATATAACTTATAAGTTTAGAATGCCAACCTTAATTCATTTTCACCTTATTGAATACATCTATTTTTTAGTATTTTTGTTTGAATGAACGTAGCCGTCAAAATATCAGATTTTTCGCCACACCTATTTTGGGATGTTGACCGAAATAAATTGAATTTTGAAAAATCCAAAGAGCAGATTGTTTTTCAAGTCGTAGAATTTGGGTTGATGAACGATTGGAAACTGCTACAACAGGTTTACTCATTCGAAGAACTAAAACAAATAGCAACCAGTTTACGAACACTCGATAAAGTTACCCTTTCGTTTCTCGCTTATTTTTTCAAAATTGATAAATCTGAATTCAGATGTTACACTACAAGTCAGTCAGCGCAGAACTTCTGGAACTCTTAGAGAATATTACTTCAAAAAAACAATTGTTTTAAATATAGACAAGTAATAATTTAAATGGGGTTTTCGCAATAGTGCCAGTAAAACACTTGAATGTTGAAAATCAAGAATTAAATCGAAGCGAGAGCTATTTGGTGAATATTAGCGAACAATCTTCGGCCTTGAATTTCTTGGTTTTAGCTACTGAACTGAAACTGTTAATTTTTAAAATTTCTGTAAGAACATTTTTATAAAATTTCAGTTTCAGAAAGGAGTTAAAATTGTTCGCCACGAGTTGTAAATACATGTATAACAATAATTTACGAACAAAAATAAATTCAGAGCCTTGATTTTTTGATTCTTTTGCATCAAGGAAAAAGAATGGCAAAATGAAATTATTAGCTCAATTTGGGATTTTAATTAGGATTATGATTTTAATTATTGGGGGTAAGAAAGCACTCTCATTTAATTAACACACAGTTCAAATATCTTTTTGAACCAAATTCCACTTCAATTTAAGTGAAAAGTGACACTAAAAAATTTTCTAATTCTTCACTTCCTGTACTAAGCTTCTCGAAGTGTTAGTTTTAACTTTTCGTTTCTTTCCTCCCAACAACTTCGCTTGATACATTTTTCCTGAAGGATAGCTGATTTGATGTAAAAGTTGGGAAAATGTAATAAATTAAGCTTAGTACTTTTAGTTATAATTGGATTTATGTATTAAAATTTGGTAGATAAATCCAATTATAGCATTTAGAACAGCTATAAAAACAAAAAAAAGTTGTTGACAACCTTCATTACCAACGAACCGATACATTTTCAAAAGTATTAATCGTAACTCATTGTTTCTAAGCGGTCTGAATCTAATTTTAATAATCGAACTCAGGTTTTTAGATAAGTGAAATTATAAACTAAACCGAAAGGAGAATGATCTAACTTTCTACTCCACTGTGCTTACCAGCAATGAATCCAGTTGTCCAAGCAGATTGAAAGTTGAAACCACCTGTAATTCCATCGATATCGAGTACTTCGCCAGCGAAAAACAATCCTGGAACTTTTCTGCTTTCCATGGTTTTGATGTCAACATCTTGTAAAGAAACACCACCAGCAGTTACAAATTCTTCTTTAAACGTTGTTTTGCCTTTTACTTCGTAACGGTCATTGATTAGAGTGTTTACTAGTTTATTTATGTTCTTTTTGCCTAAATCTTTCCACCGAATTTCTTGTAAAATTTCCGATTTCTGAAGTAAGAAATGCCATAAACGATTTGTAATAGGAAAAGGATTCAAATTTCCAATCATTTTTAAGCCGTGATCAAAAATAATTCCATCTAGAAATTTTCGCAATTCATCTTCTTTTACTTCATTTAACCAATTGACTAAAATTGCAAATTCATATTTTTTATCTTCAAGAACTCGTGCTCCCCAAGCGGAAAGTTGTAAAATTGCTGGCCCACTCATTCCCCAGTGCGTCACCAAAAGCGGTCCCTTACCTAGCAATTTTGTACCCTCTATTTTTACAGTTGCTTTCTCGACCACATTCCCCATCAACTCACGAATCGGATTTTCAGGCATATTGAAAGTAAAAAGCGAAGGAACAGATTCAATAATTGTGTGACCAATTTTTTCCAAAAACTCCAAGCCAGAGCGCTTGGGCTGTCCCCCAATTGTTATTACAAGTCGATCCGCTTGAAATCGTTTTTCACGTGTTTGAATAGTGAAAATTGCATCGTTTTTCTCGATACCAATCACCGATTGATTATACAAAATCTTTACTCCTAACGTTGAAGCTTCCGATAAAAAACAGTCGATAATAGTTTGTGAATCATTCGAAAGTGGAAAAACACATCCGTCGGGAAAGGTTTTCATCTCAACACCTCGATCTTTGAACCACTGCACTGTTGAGTCAGCATTGAATTGCTCAAATGATTTTTTAAGGTAATTTTCACCCCGAGGATATTGCGTTGCCAATAATTTGTTTTCAGAACAAGCGTGTGTTACATTGCAACGACCACCACCAGAAATTTTAACTTTTCCTAAAGCTTTTGCCGCTTTTTCGTAAATCGTAACTTCTGCTTTTGGGAATTCTTTTTTAGCTGTCAATGCTGCAAAAAATCCAGCTGCGCCTCCACCAATAATGGCAATTTTCATACAGCAAAGATAGGTAATATGAAGCGTTAAAAGTAAAGATTGAAAATTATAAAATAAAAAGCGGAAGTTCAATTTCTTTGGCTCAACATTTTAGTAAAATCTCATTTATTGCAAACATAAACTGCCACATCAAAATCAATTCTTTCAACCCCCTTTTTACACAAATTGTAAGCAAAGCAAATATTTTTCGCACCTTTGATTACTCAAAAAATTTAACATGGAAAATAGCCAAAAATACATTAGCGAAAATCAAGAACGATTTTTAAACGAATTAATAGATTTACTCAAAATTCCATCGATTTCTGCAGACCCAAGCTACAAAGAGAATGTACATGCTTGCGCTCAACACCTCGCTAACAATCTAACTAAAATAGGAATTGATAACGTTGAAATTTGCCAAACAGCAGGTTACCCAATCGTTTACGGAGATAAAATTGTGGACGCTTCTTTGCCAACAGTTTTGGTTTATGGTCACTACGATGTGCAGCCAGCCGACCCTTTGGAATTGTGGACTTCACCGCCGTTTGAACCCGTAATTAAAGTAACCGACAAACATCCACAAGGAGCAATTTTTGCACGTGGAGCTTGCGACGACAAAGGTCAAATGTTTATGCACGTGAAAGCCGTTGAAGCGATGTTGTCAAGTGGCGAACTTCCATGCAACGTTAAATTCATGATTGAAGGCGAAGAAGAAGTTGGAAGTGAAAACTTAGGCATTTTCATCAAAGAGAATAAAGAAAAATTAAAAGCGGATATCATCCTTGTTTCAGATACAGGAATGTTGGCAAACGACGTTCCATCTATCACAACAGGTTTACGTGGTTTGAGTTATGTTGAAGTGGAAGTAACTGGACCAAATCGCGATTTACACTCAGGTCTTTATGGAGGCTGTGTGGCGAATCCAATCAATGTATTAGCTGAAATGATTGCTTCATTACACGACGAAAATGGAAAAATTACCATTCCAGGATTCTATGACAAAGTGGTGGATTTGACCGACGAAGAACGCGCTGAAATGGCAAAAGCACCGTTTTCACACGAAGCATATTGTCAAGCGTTGGACTTAAAAGACACGATGGGCGAAGCTGGTTATTCAACTCCTGAACGTGGCTCAATTCGACCAACTTTGGACGTAAATGGAATTTGGGGCGGTTACACAGGAGAAGGAGCAAAAACAGTGATTGCATCAAAAGCATTTGCGAAAATTTCTATGCGTTTAGTGCCCGACCAAGACCCAGAAGAAATCACACAATTATTCAAATCACATTTCGAGTCGATTGCTCCGAATGCAGTGCGCGTTGTTGTGAAACCACATCACGGCGGTCAAGCAGCAGTTACACCAATTGATTCCATCGGATACAAAGCAGCAAGTTTGGCGTATGAAAAAGCGTTTGGTAAAAAACCAATTCCTGTGAGAAGCGGCGGAAGTATTCCAATTATCGCGTTGTTTGAACAAGAATTAGGATTGAAATCTATCTTGATGGGCTTCGGTTTAGACAGCGATGCCATCCACTCACCAAACGAGCATTACGGATTATTCAATTACTACAAAGGCATTGAAACGATTCCCTATTTTTACCACTATTTCAACGAATTAAACGCTTAAAAGATTGCTACTTGAAAAACTAAACTAACAAATAAATTCTATAGTAAAAGTGGATTTAAAGGAATGCGAAATATTAAAAGTTGAAAACAAAAATATAGAATGGCAAGGACCATTTTCATGGCCTGGTTATGAAAATCAAAACAGTATTGACAAAATAATGGATATAGATGGGATTTATCTTTGGACTTTTCAATATAAAAATGGTTTTTTGATTTATTGTGCAGGTATAACCAAATCCACTAAAAAAAGATTTCGACAACATACTTTAGAATATAAAAGCGGCAATTATACAGTAATTGATGTAGCAGAAGCAGAGGAAGGAAAACGAGAGGAAATTTGGCATGGTTGGTCTTATGCAAGAACACATCGTGATGAATTTAATCAGCGTAAGGAAGAAATTTTAAGTGCAGTTGAGAAACAATTGAAATCTTTTAGAGTTTTTATTGCTCAAATGCCAGATAAAAGAGAAAGGGCAAGATTTGAAGCTGCAATTATGCATTATATTTATAATTCAAACGAATCTTGGGCTGAATTAGCAGATAGAGGAATGTCCTTAAGTAAAAGAAAAAAAAATGAAGAGCCAATTATCATTAACAACATAGCTAATGTGAAATTTTATGGGTTACCTAATGTGTTGGAAATATAAAAATGTAAAAGCAAAAAATTAGACAAAAAATGTATCAACCTAATACTCTATTAAAAAAATGACTTTGAGTAAAAACAAAAAACGATTAATTCGTTTTTCAACCGTAAGAGGAATATTGTTTATCATTCCGTTACTAACATTTATGTCGTGTGCTCCTTTTAAAGAACCTGTTTTCAAAAGTTACGACGGGATGGAAGGTCTAAAAATGGATGGAAAAAATATCAATTTCACCCTAAAAGGAACAATTGAAAATCCAAATTGGTACGCCTTGAAAGTGAAACCTTCGATGTTAGAAGTAATGGTTGACGGTAAAAAATTCGCCAATGTTTACTTGGATAAAAAAGTGAAAATAAAAGCGAAAAAATCAACAGCTTTAGTTGCTCCAATGCACGCTGAATTAGAAGATGGAGCAATGATGCGTATGATGGGAATGGCTTTAAAAGACTCTGTTCGTTTGAATTTAGCTGGTGATGTGAAAGGCGGTGTTTTCTTTATTTACAAAAAATTTCCTGTGAACATTACACGCTCAGTTTCACCAAAAGGATTGAACCCTATGAAAAGTATGAATCCATTTAAAAGAGATTAGAATTTTTTTGGTTTCGTTTAATCAGGTTTAACTTTATAAAGATGAAATTGAATTAGATTTCTATTGTTTGAAAAAAGGAACTGATCGATTTGATATTTGGCAGTGGTTTGATGAAAAATGATCGAATGGAATCGCAGAATATGTAATTTAAAATGTGACTATGGCTACAAAATTGAATAAAGCATTTAATAATCTTCCTATTCTCCCTCCAAAGCAATCTTTGATAGAGAAAATAGCTATTCTCAAACAAGAAAGTAAATCTGCAGTAGCTTTGGCTGAATTAAAGGGCCTTACAAACACATTGCCCAATCCAAATATTCTTATCAATGCGGTTATTTTAAAAGAAGCACAAGCGAGTTCCGGAATTGAAAATGTAATCACAACTCAAGACAAACTTTACCAAGCTTTATATGCCAAATCGGCTAAACCAGATGGAGCAACCAAAGAGGTTTTACGATATAGAGAAGCACTTCTTATGGGAACGGCTCTAATAAAAGAAAAGGGATTTCTCAATACCAATGGTATTATAGCCATTCAGAAAGAATTGGAAGAAAATAATGCTGGACTTAGAAAACTTCCTGGAACAGCTTTAGTAAACGACTTGACCAATGAAGTAGTTTATACTCCACCTGATAATTTTGATACGATTAGTGATTTGATGAAAAATTTGGAGGAGTACATAAATGATGATGCAGATGATATTTCTCCTTTAATCAAGTTAGCCATTCAACATTATCAATTTGAAAGCATCCACCCTTTTTATGACGGTAACGGCAGGACAGGTAGAATTATCAATGTTTTGTTTTTGATTTTAAAAGGTTTATTAAACGAACCTGTTCTGTACTTGAGTTCATATATCATTCAAAACAAACGAGATTACTACAGACTATTACAAGAAGTGCGTACTAAAAACAATTGGGAGGATTGGATTTTGTATTTACTCAAAGGCATAGAACAGACAGCTCAAAGCACAATTGAGCAAATCAACAAAATCAATCTGCTTTTCAACGAAACACAAAAATTGGTGCAGGAGAAGTTACCTAGAATCTATTCGAAAGATTTGATAGAGCAACTTTTTATCCACCCTTATTGTAAGATTGAGTTTTTAGTCAATAATTTGGGTATTGAAAGGAAAGCAGCATCAAGATACTTAAATAGTCTTGAGGAAATAGAAATTTTGAAATCGCAACAAAAAGGCAAAGAGGTTATTTATATCAATACCAAACTCTATAATTTACTGAAAAAGGGATGAAAGACAACATGTACCAAATAGTCCCATGTAAATAAAACGTGTACCAAAAAATGAGTTTGTGGTACACGTAAATTGAACATGAGACTTTTTGGTACATAAATTAACCCCTTTTGAACACGGTGATGCTTTTTTATAATTGATGGATAATTTACAAAAACTTAATCATAGAAACATTGATTTGGTTTCTTAAAGAGTTATTAAAAATCCCATTTTCAAAGCGTAATTAGACAGAACAAAACAAGTTATATATGCAGCAGCGTAATAAAATTTTAAGATATTTTAAAACCCACTATAACCAAAAGCTATCGACGATATTATTGTAAATAAAAAAGTCTAATAAAAATTAAAAAACAAGCTCCTATTTTAAAACACGATTTTGAGCTTATACCAATTTACTTGTTAAATGACGCAATTGAAAATCTGTCTGGTATAATGCCGAGTTAGTTTTCAACGAGTATTCTATACGACAATTGAAAACAACTTCGGTATTACTCACTTCTTTTTCAAGTTCAAAATAGTATCTTCGGGCTTTAATTTAAGTCTATGTTATCCAAAGAAGCTCCCAAAAAACTGTTTTTACTCGATGCGTTTGCACTGATTTACAGGGCTTATTTTGCATTTGCGAAGAATCCACGCGTCAATTCCAAAGGACAGAATACTTCTGCGGCTTTTGGTTTCACAAATGTGTTGATCGATGTAATTAAAAACGAAAAACCAACACATATCGCAGTTGTTTTTGACCCACCGGGAGGTTCTACGCACCGTATCGAAATTTCAGCGGCCTATAAAGCACAACGTGAAGAAATGCCAGAAGACATTCGCTCGATGATTCATCCGATCAAGCAAATTGTGGAAGCTTTCAACATTCCGATTTTGGAGTTGGCGGGTTACGAAGCAGACGACGTGGTGGGAACGATTGCTAAAATTGCCGACCAACGTGGATTTGTGACGTACATGATGACGCCCGATAAAGATTACGGACAATTGGTAACGGAAACGTCTTTTATTTTCAAACCTGGTCGCGGCGGAAATCCACCGGAGATTTTAGGAGTAAAAGAAGTGTGTGAGAAATTTGAAGTAGAACGACCGGAACAAGTGATTGACATTTTAGGGCTTTGGGGAGATGCTTCTGACAACATTCCTGGGATTCCTGGAATAGGTGAAAAGACTTCAAAAATCTTAATTCAGAAATATGGTTCGGTTGAAAACTTGATTGAACACGCACACGAATTGAAGGGCAAGCAACAAGAAAACGTCATCAATTTTGCGCAACAAGGTTTGGAGTCGAAGTTATTGGCAACTATAGTAACCGACTTGGACGTGGAGTTCAACGAAGACGACTTGATCATGTGCCCGCACGATGATGAAAAAATCAAAGCAATTTTTACAGAATTAGAATTCAGCAACCTTGCACGACGTATTTTAGGAACAGATATCGTTGTAACTTCCGCGTCAAATATAAATTCAAACCCAGCTGATACTGCGCAATTAGAATTGTTTGGAATGCAAAGTATGGTGGAGCCACAAGATCCAATTCCAACGGCTTCTTATAAAACAATCGTTACAGAAAAGCCTAGTTACCATTTGATTACTTCGCCTGAAGACCGCAAAGAATTGTTGGAATTATTACTGAAACAATCTCAAGTTTGCTTCGATACGGAAACCACTGACATTGAAGCGATGCACGCCGATTTAGTTGGGTTTTCGTTTTCATACAAAGCGCGCGAAGCATTTTACGTGGCGGTTCCTAAAGATTTTGAAGCAGCAAAAAGTATCATTCACGAGTTCAAACCGTTCTTCGATGATCCGTCGATTGAGAAAATAGCTCATAATATAAAATACGATTTGAAAGTATTGTTCCGCTATGGAATCACAGTGGCGGCACCAACTTTCGACACAATGATTGCTTGTTATTTGATAAATCCAGAAGCGAAACAAAGTATGGATTTCTTAGCGACTTATTACTTGAATTACCAACCGATTTCCATCGAAGCATTGATTGGTAAAAAAGGTAAAGGTCAAGGAAATATGGGCGATTTGGCTCCTGAAGACATTTCAGATTATGCTTGTGAAGACGCAGATATTACGTTCCAATTGAAACAATTATTTGAGCCGGAAATTCAAAAACCACACTTGTATAATTTGTTCTACAACATGGAAATGCCTTTGGTGGAAGTGTTGAAAGACATAGAACAAGAAGGTATTTCAATTGACGCTAACGCTTTGCAAGAATATTCCAAAGAACTCGATATAACCTTGATTGAATTAGAACGTCAAATCAAAGAACACGCTGGAATTTCGTTTAATTTAGATTCTCCAAAGCAGTTGGGAGAAGTTTTGTTTGAACATCTGAAAATCTCTTCTAAGGCGAAAAAGACCAAAACAGGACAATATGCTACTTCTGAGGACATACTACAAAAACACGAGCATGATCACGCAATCATTCCGCTGATTTTGGAATACCGTCAATTGCGAAAATTGAAAAGCACGTACGTGGACGCATTGCCGACTTATGCTGATAGAATTGATGGACGCATTCACACGAATTTTATGCAAACCGTTACGGCGACAGGTCGTTTGAGTTCCAATAATCCGAACTTGCAAAACATTCCGATTCGCTCCGCAAAAGGACGTGAAATCAGAAGAGCGTTTGTAGCGCGAAGCAACGAATATAAAATAATGGCGGTCGATTATTCACAAATTGAGTTGCGTATCATTGCAGCTTTGAGCGAAGACCCGAACATGATTCAAGCGTTCCGTGATGGATTAGACATTCACGCGGCAACGGCTGCAAAAGTATTCCACACTGAAATTGAAAACGTGACGCGCGACCAACGTAGCGCAGCAAAAGCAGTAAACTTTGGAATTATTTACGGACAATCTGCTTTTGGATTAGCACAGAATTTGGGAATTTCTCGCACGGAAGCAAAATCGATTATTGACAGTTATTTTGAGCAATACGGAACCATCAAATCGTACATGGACAAAGTGATTGCACAAGCGCGCGAAGAAGGATATGTGGAAACGATTATGAAACGTCGTCGCTATTTACCCGACATCAACTCAGCGAATGCAGTAGTACGTGGTTATGCCGAGCGAAATGCCGTCAACGCACCGATTCAAGGTTCTGCAGCCGACATTATCAAACTAGCGATGGTGGCGGTTCACAAAGCGATGTTGCACGAAAAAGTGAAATCTAAAATGATTCTGCAAGTACACGATGAGCTTGTTTTTGACGTCCACGTTTCAGAAGAAATGTTGATGCAATTATTGGTCAAAGAAGCGATGGAAAGTGCGATTCAATTAGCTGTTCCGATGGAAGTGGAATTGAAGCTGGCGCAGAATTGGTTAGAAGCGCATTAAGGCATTTAAAAAACAAGGGCAATTTGGCACTAATACTTTACTGGTTTTTGGATTGCGGTGCTTACTTTCCAATACAAAACTTACTAAAGATATTCCCAAGTAAATCTTTATCAATTTGGATTTCTCCGGTAATATTTCCCAATTGGCGCATCGCTTCACGAATGTCCATTGCGATGAAATCTCCCGTTGTTCCGTTGTCTAAATCGTATTGTGCTTTTTCGAGTGCGCTTGCTGTTTTCAGTAAAGCTTCGTGATGGCGTGCATTGGCAACAATTGTTTCGTTTTGTAAGTCAAAAGTGCCAATGATTTGTGCTACGAGTTTACTTTTCAATTGATCAATTCCCAATCCTATTTTGGCGCTTATTGCAATGCTATTTTCTATTTCAATGCTGTTTATGTCAACTTTGTTCAGCACTAATAATACCTGTTTGTCGGGATGAAGTTCCATTAAATCTGTTTGCCAAGCTTGTACTTGCGCTACATTTTCTGGGTTACTTGCGTCTGCCATACATAAAATGATACTAGCTTGTTCAATTTTTTGCTGCGAACGTTCAATACCTAAAGCTTCTATTGTTTCAGTCGTTTCTCGGATTCCAGCAGTGTCAATTAAACGAAAAAGAATACCATCAATGTTCAATGTTTCTTCAATGACATCACGTGTTGTTCCCGCAATATTTGATACAATTGCGCGGTCTTCACCTAATAATTGATTTAATAAAGTACTTTTTCCAGTATTTGGTGCACCAACGATTGCCACAGGAACACCATTTTTCAGCGCGTTTCCAAGTGCAAAAGATTGGGCCAAACGTTTCACAATTTGTAACACTTCTGCCACTAAAGCCTTCAATTGTGTTCGGTCGGCAAACTCCACATCTTCTTCTGCAAAGTCTAATTCAAGTTCAATTAAAGACGCGAAATGAATTAGTTTTTCGCGCAAATCGTGTAGCTCGTGAGAGAAGTTTCCTCGCAATTGACGAAGTGCAATTTGGTGCGCTTGTTTGGATTGAGAAGCAATTAAATCTGCCACAGCTTCTGCTTGGGATAAGTCTAACTTTCCGTTCATAAAAGCACGCTTCGTGAATTCTCCTGGTTCAGCCAAACGACAATCGCAACTTACCAAAGTTGCTAGAATTTGTTGCTGAATATAAGGAGAAGCGTGACAGGAAATTTCCACACTTTCTTCACCCGTGAAACTTTTACCAGTATCAAAAACGCTAATTAAAACCTCATCAATTGTTTCACCAGCTGCTGTTTTAAAAAGTCCAAAATGAACAGAGTGAGAAGCTTTGTCGGATAATTTTTTACTAAAGAATCGTTCTGTTTTTTGCTTAGCATCCGATCCCGAAACACGAATGATGGCAATAGCACCAATTGCGTTTGGGGTGGCTAAAGCACAAATCGTGTCGTTGTTTTGAGGCATGCACAAAATTACTTCAAAAAGAACTTCACTTACCAAAAAATTCACTTCAAACATTTTTCCGCTTTAGATTGTTTTCAAAATATGACAAACGAAGAATATTGCCATTACAGTGATTTACCTTCTCCGATGGCTTATATGAATATAGAAGAAAGCGTTGAAAGGAAAACTACGCTGAGTGAAGTTGAAATCGATAGAATTATCGAAATGGCTTGGGAAGATCGCACAACTTTTGACGCAATAAAAATTCAATTTGGTTTGTCGGAAGCGGAAGTCAAAAGACTCATGAAGAAAGAATTGAAATTTTCAAGTTATAAATTGTGGCGCGAACGGGTTGAAAATTGTAAGACAAAACACGCAAAAACACGCAATCCAGAAATTGATCGTTTTAAATGTAAGTTACAGCGAACAATTACGCACAATAAAATTTCGAAAAGGTAAGTTCGAAAAATAGTAATTTCTCTTACTAATCATGGTTTTCACTACATTTGTTTGCTATTTTCTCCAAAAAGACAAATAAATGTTAAATAGGCAACTGGAAGAATTGAATCCAATCGTAAATTCATAACTTTAAACCATGAGAATTTTATTATTCATTACTTTAATAGGCTTACTCGGTTCATGTGCTGACCTTCATAAAAAGGAACAATTAGCAAAAATTAATATAATGAATCAAGGTGTGGATTCTCTAGAAAAAGAGTTGAAAGCAAACACTATAGATACATTAACAGAATTAAAACTTTCTACAAGTACTGTTGAATTGCGCATTAAAAACAATTTGATGTTAGAAAAAGTTGACATAGAATTGGGGAGAAAAATGGATGCTTACAAACGCATGCGAAAATCTTTGAAACCATTAGGTGAAGCTTTGAAAAAAGTTAAAAATGGTATTCAAGAAGAACGCGAGGCACTTAAAAATCTTTATTCAGATATTGAAAACGGATATGGTGAACGCGATAAATACGAGGAATATTTGACTTTTGAATCGGATAAAATCACCAAAATTTCTGTGCTTTTGAATGATTACAAAGAACAAAAAGAAGTGATTTTCAAAACCTATTCTGAACTTCACGAAGAACTTTACACCTTTTCAATGAGTTTGTTGGAAAAGAAAAATATATCAACAAAATGAAACATTTAGGATTTGTTTTACTCTTTATACTTAGCTCATTTTCTACGTTTTCTCAAACAGAAACTGATATTCAGTTAGCTCAACATTATTATTCAAATGGTGAATTTGATAAAGCAACGGGCTATTATGAGAAAATCTATAACGCAACTCCAACAAAGGTTTATTTCAATCGCTATTTAGAATGTTTGGTGCAAATCAAAGATTTTAAAACAGCTGAGAAAACAATTAAAAAGCAAATTGCTAGCAACAAAACAGATTTAGAATTGAAAGTTATTTTAGGTCAATTCTACGACGACACCAACGAACCCGCTAAAGCGAAAAAAGCGTATGAAGATATTGTCGAAAACGTTGGCAACAATCCTTCTGTCATCATTCAAACCTACCAAGCTTTTGCCACAAAAGGGAAATTTGATTATGCAAAATCAACCTTAGACAAAGGCCGAAAAGTAGCAAATTATTACCCTTTTAATTTTCAATATGCTGATTATTACGCTCTAACTGGAAACAAACCTGAAATGGTACGTGAATATTTAGATTACGTTGAAACGCAACCAACGATGTATGAATCCATCCAATTGGCGATGAATCAACGTTTAAAATTATCCAATAACGAAGAACCTGAGTTTATTCTTTTAAAAGAAGCATTATTACAAAGAGCTCAAAAATCGAATTCCAATCTTGTTTTTTCAGAAATGATTGTTTGGCTTTTTGTGCAAAGTAAAAATTTTGGTGGGGCCTATACGCAAGTGGTTGCTTTAGACAAACGCACCTCAAACGATGGATTCCGCGTTCAAGATTTGGGACTAATTTGCCTTGAAAATAAAGATTACACTTCCGCAAGAAAATGCTTCAATTACGTGATGGCTTTGGGTGAAAATGGACCCATTTACTTTGAAGCATTAAAATCATTATTGAATACAAGATATATTGAATTAACAACAAATAGAGCTTATTCACAAACAGAAATTGACGCCACTTTACTAGATTACGAAAATGCGATTGTTAAAACCGGTAAAAGCAGACAAAGTGTTTCGATAATTTTAGAGTACGCTCACATTCTTGCATTTTACGCCAATAAAGCAGATAAAGCAATTGAAATATTGACAAATTTGATGCAAACGCCAGGTTTGACGGATATTCAAAAAGCACAATTGAAAATGCAGCTTGCAGATGTACATGTCTTGGGTGGAGACATTTGGGAAGCGTCTTTATTATATATGCAAATCGACACTGATTTTAAGTTTGAATCCATTGGAGAAGAAGCGAAATTTAAAAATGCACGCGTGTTTTATTTCGATGGAGAATTTGATTTCGCACAAGGGCAGTTGAATGTGCTGAAAGAAGCAACATCGCGATTGATAGCAAATGATGCAATGCAATTATCGGTTTTTATCACTGATAATTTTGGTTTGGATAGCAATTACACCGTTATGACCTGGTTTGCTAATGCTGAATTATTAATTGAACAACATAAATACGCAGAAGCCTTTCAATTGTTTGACAGTATTCAATTGAATTTTCCATTTCATTCTTTAGCTGATGAAATTTTGTTCAGAAAAGCAAAAGCAAATGAAATGCAAGGTAACTGGCAAAAAGCCTTAGATTACTATGAAGATTTGTTGAAATTTCACGGAAAAGATATTCTTGCGGATGATGCGCTTTTCAGAATGGCTGACATCAATGATAATGTCTTATTAAATAAAGAAAAAGCGTTGGAATTCTACCGTCGTTTGGCAATTGATTACAAAGGAAGTTTGTTTTCTGCCGAGGCACGCAAACGCATACGTGTATTGCGAGGAGATAAAAATATTGAAGGCGAAGATGATGAATTATAATAATAAAAGAGTAGGGGTCATTCGCGAATGACCCCTACTCTTTTATTATTATTTATGGCATTTCACGTGTAAAAGCAGGAATTCCTGTGATATCCATTCCTGTGATTAACAAGTGAATGTCGTGAGTTCCTTCGTAAGTAACAACTGATTCTAAGTTTGCCATGTGGCGCATCATAGAATATTCACTTGTAATACCCATTCCACCATGAATTTGACGTGCTTCACGAGCAATATTTAATGCAATTTCAACATTGTTTCTTTTCGCCATTGAAATTTGAGCTGAAGTTGCTTTTCCTTCATTTCTCAATTGACCTAGACGCAATGTTAACAATTGCGCTTTTGTGATTTCAGTAATCATTTCAGCTAATTTCTTTTGAATTAATTGAAATGCACCAATCGGAACATTGAATTGCGTTCTTTCTTTAGAGTAGCGAAGTGCTTGATCATAACAGTCCATAGCAGCACCTAACGCACCCCAAGCGATACCAAAACGCGCTGAATCTAAACAACTTAATGGCGCTCCAAGTCCAGATCTTCCTGGTAAGATATTTGATTTTGGCACTTTGACATCAACGAAAATCAACTCTCCAGTTGCAGAAGCTCTCAAAGAAAGTTTTCCGTGCATTTCAGGAGTAGAAAAACCTTCCATACCTCTTTCAACGATAATTCCATGAATTCGGCCTGTTTCATCTTTTGCCCAAACTACAGCTATATCAGCGAAAGGAGCGTTAGAAATCCACATTTTAGCACCATTTAAAATAACATGGTCACCAGCATCTTTGAAATTAGTTGTCATACCACTTGGATTTGAACCATGATCAGGCTCAGTTAATCCAAAACACCCCATCATATCGCCAGTAGCTAATTTTGGTAAATATTTCATTTTTTGTTCTTCCGAACCATATTTCCAAATAGGATACATTACTAAAGAAGACTGAACAGAAGCAGTTGAACGCAAACCTGAATCACATCTTTCTAATTCTTGCATAATAAGACCGTAAGAAATTTGATCTAAACCCGGACCACCATATTCTTCAGGAATATAAGGGCCAAAAGCTCCGATTTCCCCTAAACCTTTTAACAAATGTTTTGGAAACGTTGCATTTTCATAGTGCTCGTCAATGATTGGAGAAACTTCTTTTTTCACCCAAGCTCTTGCTGCGTCGCGCACTAATTTGTGCTCGTCAGACAATAAATCGTCCATTGCATAATGATCTGGGTGTGTGTACAAGTCTGTTTTCATGCTAAATTATTTTAAGTGGTGCAAAAGTAAGTATTGTATTTATTACAAGGCAATCTAATTCTAATTAATTTTGTGGCCAATGATACCATTTTTAATTGCTCTTTCCTCAGAACTTAAACTGCTTGAAAGAGAAACACAAATAAGTACACTATTGCTTTGTATTGCAATATTTAGTTTCGTCCTTGTAGGATGGAGTGGAATGCATACCAGTGGTTTCTTGAATTTATTAGTTAAAAATTTCTTTCGAATAAGCCCTAAAGAGAAAGAGTTTAAGGAGTCACTCAAAATTAATTTTGGTGCAACATTTTTGTTGTTTATTAATTTTTTCATTGCACTTTCATTATGTTTTTTTCTCGTCTTAAATGAAAAGTTAGAAAATGGAGAAGCTGCTATTTTAGCAATTATCTCCTCTACCCTATTTTCATTGCTACAACAATTTGGTTATCGTTTTGTTTTGTTGCTTTCAGGTGAAAAGGAGGTGTCGGAGGCAATTACAACTGTAAATCGCAACACATGGCAATTCGGTGGAATTCTTTTATTGTTACTGGCAACTGTTTGGTCTTTGAATTCAGAACATCGTGAACTGCTGAATTATTGCTTTTTTATTCTGCTACTATTTATGCTAATTTTGAGAATCATTAAGGGGTTGTTCTTGTCTTTCAAAAGGAAAATTCGATGGTATTATTTTATTTTATATCTTTGTGCTCTTGAAATTTTACCTGCTTTCGTTTTTTTTAAGTTAGCATTTGGTTTTTTTCAGTGGTGAGTGTGATGGTTGAATTATTTTAAAAATCGTCTAAAATTGGCAATAAAAACTATATTAGTTTCTCAACCTAAGCCGGAAGGAGATAAGTCTCCCTACTTCGATCTGGCTGAAAAGTACAAATTAAAAATTGATTTTCTTCCCTTTATCAAAGTTCAAGGAATCGATGGAAAAGAATTTCGTGCTCAAAAGGTTAACATTTCAGAACATACCGCTGTAATTTTAACATCTAAAGTTGCAGTAGATCATTTTTTTAGAATTGCTGAGGAAATTCGATTTGAAGTTCCAGAGATAATGAAATATTTTTGTATTTCTGAAGCAGTAGCACTCTACTTACAAAAATATGTTGCCTACCGTAAACGTAAAATATTCTTTGGTAAACAAACAATCAGCGATTTGGCAGATGTGATGAAGAAGCATAAAGCAGAAAAATTCCTTTTACCTTGTACAGACATTCTTCGTGATAATATTCCGATTACTTTAGAGCAACAAGGAATGGCATTTACCAAAGTGATTTTGTATAAAACAGTTGCTTCCGATTTGTCTGATTTAGAAAATGTTTATTACGATATGCTAGTGTTTTTTAGTCCGGGTGGGATTGAATCTTTACTAAAAAACTTTCCTGACTTTAAACAAAACAATACTGCAATCGCTGCCTTTGGTCCAACCACAGCAAGTGCAGTAATAAAGCATAATTTACGACTTGATGTTCATGCGCCTCACCCCAAAGCTCCCTCTATGGTTGGTGCTATTGAGTTGTTTATTAAGGAACAGCAAAAGAAGAAATAAATTAATCTACCATTCTTTTAATTAATTCTCGAACTCCGACGCCTGCATTAGCTTTAATTTTTACAAAGTTTGAAGGAATATCAAATTCATCAACATTTGGATCGATAACATAACATTTACAATAATCGGGTGCAAAGTTAACAAGACCAGCGGCAGGATAAACTTGCAGCGAAGTCCCAATTACCACTAATATATCAGCCTCTTGAAGAATTTTAGCTGCCTCGTTTAAAGCAGGAACTTGTTCACCAAACCAAACCACATGGGGTCGCAATCGAAAACCATCAGGGCAAGTATCAGTTGCTGTTAATTCCCAGCCTTCAATTAGGTAATACTTGTCCTCTTGTTGTGGCCCTGAAGATTTTGCAAAACGAATATTACCATGTAAATGCATTACATTGGTTGAACCAGCACGTTCGTGTAAGTCATCGATATTTTGAGTAATTACTTGAACTGAAAACTCATTTTCCATTGAAGCGATAAGTTGATGGGCCACATTTGGATTCGCCTCAATAACTTGTTTTCGGCGTTGATTGTAAAAATCTGTAACTAAATCAGGATTCTTTTTCCACGCCTCAGGGGTGGCAACATCTTCAATATTAAATTGTTCCCAAAGCCCACCAGAATCTCTGAAAGTACTAATGCCACTTTCTGCACTCATACCAGCACCTGAAAAAATTATTACTTTTTTTTTCACAAGTTAAACTTATTATTAAATTTACACTAAATTACTAAAACTTTAACTATGAAAAAACTTTTACTAAGCCTAGCGATTTTCGCTGGTATTTCTTCGGCAAAAGCTCAATTGCCCGACGGAAGCATTGCACCTGACTTTACTGTTACTGCTTATCAATCTTGGCTATCTGCAGCTGGAATGAATAGTAATGGAACTTATAAACTTTATGATTATCTTGATGCAGGATACACCGTATTTTTGGATGTATCAGCAACTTGGTGTGGTCCATGTTGGAATTATCATTTAACAGGAGCTTTAGATGATCTTTATATTAATCACGGTCCAGCTGGGTACCCAGGTGTTTCTGCTTCTACAACAGATAATGTAATGGTTATTTGGGTTGAAGGAGATGGAACAACAGCTGATGCTACAATGTTAGATGGTTCTGGTGCAATTGGAAACTGGATTGAACCAAATGCTCAATTAGGACAAGTTCAATTCCCAATGGCGAATCCATTAACGGCTGTAGCAAATCAAATTAACAGTGGCTATGATATTGCATATTTCCCAACTGTATATAAAATCTGTCCAAACAGAACAGTAACAGAGGTTGGTTCAATATCCGCAACAGATTTATACAATACGGTGAGTGTTTGTCCTCCTCCAGCATCTTCTACAGCTGATGTTACTATGATGTCATATGATGCTGATACTTACATTTGTACTGGAGGTTCTCACACTCCTGAAGTTACAATTCAAAACAATGGAACAGCTAACTTAACAAATGCAACAGTTACCATCACTCAAGGTGGAAACACAGTTTCTACAGGCACATATACTGGTAATTTAGCTACTTATGGAATTGCAACAATTACTTGTACTCCTATTGCTAATCCTTCTTCAGGAGCATTAGTTGCTACAGTTACAACAACTGGGGACGCTGATTTAACAAATGACATTATTAACACAACTTTGACTGTTTATACTGCGGCGGCGGCACCTTTAACTCAAAATTTCACCTCAACTGCATTTCCATACGCTGGATATAAAGTAAGTTCTGCAACTAATAAAAATTGGGTTTATAGTGCTGGAACAATGAAATACGATTGTTATAATTATTCAAATGGTAGCACAGGAGACTTATCTATCGAACCAGTTAACCTTTCTTCACTTACAGATCCATCTTTATCTTTTGATGTGGCTTACAGAGGTTATACTTCTGCAACACCTGAGAATGATAAACTTCAAGTTTTTGTTTCTACAAACTGTGGAACAACTTGGACTTCTGTTTATAACAAACAAGGAACAACATTATCAACTGGGGCGACTCAGACTGGTGCCTTTACACCTGCTTCTGCTGCCGACTGGAGAAATGAAACAGTTTCTTTAGCTACTGTTGCTGGACAAAGTGAGGTATTCATTAAGTTCGTAGGAACATCAAACTATGGTAATAATATGTACATAGATAATATTGATGTTTCTAGTGCAAGTAGTATAGATGAAATCGAAATTGCAGGTTTAAACGTTTATCCTAACCCAGCATCAACAGAAGTTAACGTTTCATTTGAGGCTACAAACGCTAATTATACAATTAAATTAGTTGATTTACAAGGTCGCGTAATTGCTAACCAAAATTTATCAAACTTAAACGGAACACAAGTAGTTTCTTTCTCAACTTCAACTATTGCAAAAGGAAGTTATGTTGTTTCTATCACTTCAAATGGTATGACTTCAACTAAATCAGTTGTTATCAAATAAACCATTTTAAAAAATAAGGGAAGGCTGTTTCGAAAGAGACAGCTTTTTTTGTTGCAATTATATTTTTGTTTGAAGCTGTATTAATTTTTGTTATACCAATCTACTTGTTATACCAATTTACTTGTTAAATGACGCAATTGAAAATCTATCTGGTAGAATGCCGAGTTAGTTTTCCACGAGTATTTTATACGACAATTGAAAACAACTTCGGTATTAGTTCATCTTTAAAAGGTGGTAAAGGACGAAAAGTATTTTCAGAATCATCTGAGAGAAACAATTAAAATTTTATCAAAGAAAGAAACCTCAATCCTTAATTCTTCGTTCGCAATTCTTAGCTCGCCATCCTCAATCCTCAATTATTCGTTCGCAATTCGCAATTCTTAGCTCGCCATCCTCAATCCTCAATTATTCGTTCGCAATTATTCATTCGCAATTCTTAGCTCACAATTATTCGTTCGCAATTCGCAATTCTTAGCTCGCAATTATTCGTTCGCAATTCTTCGTTCGCAATTATTATTCCCAATCTTCCAAAAACTCATCCAATGCGCGTCGGTCTTTCTTAGTTGGCTTTCCGTCGGTTTCGCGATAAATTCTTTGTGCAGCTTGATAGTTTTTATATTTTTCTATTTCTTCAATTGGTGTTACGTCCTTAATAAACTCTACAGCCAAAGCCGCCCCCACTCTCTTATCAAGAAAATTCAATACTTTAAATGAAAATACAGCCGAATTTTTATGGACATTAATGACGTCGCCTATTTTAACTTCTTTGGCGGGTTTAACGGTTTCTCCATTGATTTTGATTTTTCCTTTAGCCAATAATTCGGTAGCAATCGAACGTGTCTTAGCTAGCCGAACTGACCAAATAAATTTATCCCATCTCAATTTCATTTCTTACTTTTTTCGGAAGCGATTCCACAATCAAATGATACGAATGATCGATTAATTCCATCAATAATTTATCGTCAACGTCAAGTTGCATTTGAATAGTATTCCAATGCTTTTTACTCATGTGATAGCCAGGTTGGATACCCATAAAACACTCACGCAACTCAATTGCTCGTTCGGGGTCGCATTTTAAATTGATACTAGTAAATTCGACGGTATCTGCAAGCGCGAACATTTTTCCACCAACTTTTAAAACTAAAGTTGATTCATTAAATGGAAAAGTTTCTTCGACGCCTTTTTTAGCTAAACAATAATTTAGAAAGGAATCCAAGTTCATTACATTTAATGAATTGCTGGGGCAAAGTCTTTAGTTCCTAAATCATGTAACATTTTTGTGTGGTCTTTTAACGCACCAAAAAATGTTTTGTAAGAATGATAAGGTAAGTTAAATTCTTCTGCTGTTTCTTTTACAATTTTAGAAATTTTGCTGTAATGAACGTGGCAGATATTAGGAAATAAATGGTGCTCTACTTGAAAATTTAATCCTCCAACATACCAAGAAAATAACTTCGATTTTGGGGCGAAATTAGCGGTGTTGTACAATTGATTCACTGCCCAATCTGCTTCTACATTTCCCGAAGCATCAGGAAGTGGGTAATTTGAAGAAGGAACAACGTGTGCTGGTTGAAAAATCGCTGCTAAAGTCAATCCAGCAATGAAATGCATCACCATAAAGCCGATTAGAGTAACATACCAATGAGCAGGACTGAGTGCAAAAGGTAAAACAACAAACACAGTTCCGTAAATTACTTTACTTGCTAAGATGTTGATCATGTGACGTCTAAAAGTAATTCCTTGCGTTTCTACCAAACCCATTTTTTTGTAGCGTGCTGCTTGATTGAAATCCTTGGTCACAAACCACAAAAACGTCATTAAACCGTAGAAAAACCAAGCGTAAATATGTTGGAAACGGTGGATTCTAAACCGTTGCTTGTGGGGAGAGAAACGCAATAAAAACGTAGGCGCATCTATATCTTCATCTACATCTGCAATGTTAGTATACGTGTGATGTAAGACATTGTGTTGAATTCGCCAGTTAGCATCATTCCCACCTAACAAAATAAGAACGTTTCCAATGATTTTATTTACAGTTTCGTTGCGAGAATATGCACCATGATTGGCATCGTGCATAACTGAAAGTCCGACACCTGCCATTCCGACACCCATTAATATCCACATTATTAAATAAATCCAATTACTAAGACCTGAAACAAAAAGAAAACCAAATGGAATTAAATACAGAGACATCAAAGCTATTGTTTTAAAAACCATAGATGCGTTTGCGTGACGCGTAATATTTTTCGATTTAAAGTAATTATTTACACGCTGACGAAGTACTTTATGAAATTCTGAATTATGATCCTTGGAAAAGGTTATATTTTGATAAGACATACTATTTTTTTAATAAAGATTTCACAAATTTAGTTATAAGTTGCACACAAACTTGCTATTAGTGAAATATTAACAAATGGACATTTACGTCAATCCTTGAAGTGTTGAGTATTTATAATAGTGTCCTTTTGTGCTCATTAACTCGTTGTGATTACCTTGCTCCACAATTTTTCCTTTAAACATAACGATGATTACATCGGCATTTTTTATTGTGCTTAAACGATGAGCAATTACGAAAGAAGTTCTATTTATCATTAGTTTTTCGAGTGCTTCTTGCACTAATTTTTCCGATTCTGTGTCCAAAGCGGAGGTTGCCTCATCAAGAATTAAGATTTTTGGGTCTTTATAGATTGCTCGAGCAATACTCAAACGTTGTTTTTGTCCACCTGAAAGTTTATTTCCTCGTTCGCCAATTATTGTACTATAACCCTTTTCCAATTCAATAATAAAATTGTGTGCGTTAGCGATTTTTGCAGCTTCAATTGCACGTTCCAAGTTTGGATTTTCTTCACCGAAAGCAATGTTTTCTAGAACAGAGACATTGAACAAAATTGATTCTTGAGAAACGATGCCTATCAACCCTCTTAAATCCATTATTTTTAAATCGCGAACATCGATTCCATCAATCAATAATCTTCCTACTGTGACATCATAAAAGCGAGGTAACAAATCCATCATGGTAGATTTTCCACTACCAGACTCGCCTACAATTGCTACGGTTGCACCTTTTTCAACTGTTAGATTAATTGAATTTAAAACGGGTTCATCACCGTATTTAAAACCGATATTTTCAAATTGAATCGAGGAATGAAAGTCAACAACCGAAATCGCATCTTCTTTTTCTATTATTTTTTCATCGGCATTTAAAACTTCATTAATACGGTCTTGTGAAGCACGTGCTTTCGTCATGTTTGCCATATTATTGGAAACACTTTGAATAGGTCGAAGCAACTGTGAAAAAACAATCACGAAAGTCAAAAACACTTCACCTGTTAGGGCTTGCTTGTCCGATTCAAGAATCATTTTCCCACCAAACCACACTAAACTTAACATCACCGCTGAACCCAAAAATTCATTCAAAAGAGGCGATAAATCTTTTTTTCTAAAGGTCCTAGTCACCAACTGTTGGTGCTGTAAATTAATTTTCTTGAAATTAGAGTAGAATTGTGGAATCGCATTAAAAGCTTTAATAATGCGAATTCCTCCTAAACCTTCCTCCATAGCTGAGAATAAAAAGCTTAATTGTTCTTGCCCTTTCTTAGCTGTTCGCTTCAAACTTTTACCAATTCTCGAGATAACAAAGGCAGAAATAGGCAACAAAAATAGAGAAACTAATGTCAATTCTGGACTCAAATAAATCAGCGATGCCACATTGATAACAATTGCTAACGGTTCTCTAAAGATTAATTCCAATAAACTCACAACTGCCACTTCAATTTCACCTACATCACTGTTCATGCGCGCCATCAAATCTCCTTTTCGCTCATTAGAATAATAAGAAAGTGGCAACTCAAGTGATTTTAAAAACAAAGAATCACGCACATCACGCACGACAGCCATTCGCAATTCTGATTGATACCAAACTGCGCCATAACGAAATAAATTCTTTAAAAAAAACGCAACAACAACAGAAAGACAAACAAAAAGTAAGGCGTCTTTCGGGTCATTTTTTACCAACTCATACATCAAAAAATTGTAGTAATCTTTGATATAATTGAATACTGTGAAAAATCCACCTTCAAATTTCGGTTCAAGCACTGTAACTAGTTCTTCGGGCTTTCGAAAAATTAATTGTAAAACTGGAATAAAAAGAATAAGTGAAAGTAAGTTAAAAACGACAAACAACAAATTACAAAGCACCACAATGAATGCGGTCGTTTTGTATTTAAAGGTGTAATTATATATTTCTCTGTAGTAACTCACAATATCGCAAATATACAGTTTGTTATATCGTAAAACTGTCTTAAACCCTATTAATGTAAATAAATAGTTTTTTATTTCTAGTACTTTATTGTATCCTAATTTTCGTTTTTAGAACTGCTATTTTTTTCTTCTATAGAGTATAAAAAACTACGAATACAAGATTTTAACTTATTAAAGTTCTGTTTTTTACTTTAAAAAATCACTTTTTAAATTTTCAATTACTTCTCTCACCTTGCGAATTTTTGTCACGTGCTCAATTGATGGACCTGCGCACCAAACGGTTTTATAAGTTGAACTGAAAGCTGCATTCTGTAAACTTTTCATACCACGCATGAATGTCAGGGCTTTGAACCATTTTTTCAAACTCTTATTTTTATTCAACAAACGCTCCAACCAATTTTGGTCAGTTCCTATTTGCTTAACGTAAGGCGTATTTATAACTGTACAAGGCGTACCTGATAATTTGGTGGTTTTAACAATATCGTTAGCTCCATATTGCACACAAGCATCTTTGTATTCTTGAGAAACTGGAGCTTCTTCCGTTGCAATGAAAATACTTCCCATTGACACACCGTCTGCACCTAACTCCAACATTTGTTTTATTCCCTGTCCGGTTCCAATCCCACCTGCAGAAAGAACTGGGATTTTACACGCTTTTTTCAACTCTGGAATTAAATCTTTGTAAGAAGTATTTCCTGCATGACCGCCTGCTTCTTTACAAACCGCAATAACTGCATCAGCACCCAAAGTTTCCACTTTCAAAGCATAATTAACATCTGTCACATCACAGAAAACTTTTACGCCATACTTGCGAGCTTTTTTTATTGTTTCCTCCGGTGAGCCTAAGGAGGTGATTAAAAAATCAACTTTTTCTTCACAACAAATTTGTAATTGTTCTTTGTACAAAAAGTTAGATTGATTAACAATTAAATTAATTCCAAATGGACCTCTAACTTCTGTTTTGATAAGTCTAATTGCTTTGCGAAGTTCCTCAATAGTTCTGTAATTCAAGGCAGGAATTGCGCCTGTAATTCCCGCTTTTATACCTTCAATAATCATTTTTTCATTTGAAACGAGAAACATCGGCGCCATGATAACGGGAAATTCTATATTCAAAAGTGAACACAAAGCTGCTTTTTCAGACATCAGATATTATATTTGCTGAAGGAATAATTTTTATGGCACAAATTTAGTGTAATCTTTCCGTAAAATACAGTTCTAAATTTATGAATTTTCACATTTTGTTATTTTTTTTCCTGTTGAGTTTCAGTGCTTTTAATCAAAAAGACTACTACGTGGAAGATGATTTGAAATATACAAACGAAGCAATAAATGAAGATTTATATAAAATCAATGCAGAATTTCAACCATTCGTTCAATTAGACACAATCGGTTTCTCAGAATTTGGCTTGCCTATTTTAACTTTAAAAATTCATTCGGAAAGTACACACAAAAAATATCCAATTTGGTTGATTGGCAATATTCATGCACGGGAAGACTACAGTTCAAAAATGGTGATGAAATTTACGAATCTATTTTTGCTTTCAGTTGTAGGTATAGATAGCACCTATGAAAAAGCGTCACAATATTTGGAGTTATTTGATATTTACGTTTCCCCTGTTGTAAATCCTGATGGCTTGAAAATAGCCCACGAAGACTGGGAAGGTATCGAAAAGTTTAAAGATTCGGTTTTAAAAATCAAATGTATAGATGGACTTGGCGCTTGGAAAGCAAATGGACTTGGTGTTGATTTAAACAGCAATTTCGACGATGGTAATCACTTGTATAAATGCACTTCTATTTCGCAAGAGGTACCAGCTTCTCAAGGTTACAAAGGATGTTTTCCAGCCGAGGCAAAGGAAACGATTGTGCTTCAAAATTTCGTCAATAAGCTAAATCCAATCTTATCACTTTCTTTTCATACCAAAGGAAATGTACTTTTCTGGGGCGATTGTGATACGTATGAAAAATTCAACACAATCGATAGTTTAATCAGTGGAAAAGTTGCGCAAATAACAGGATTAAAAATGATGAATTTATCCTATAACCCCATTTCTTATGGCTGTGGTTTAGAAAATTACATTCGAGCAAAATTAGGAATGTTAGCTGTTTGTGTGGAGCTTTCACCGACGACAAACAGAC
The DNA here is from genome assembly GCA_044374225.1 of Crocinitomicaceae bacterium. Lineage (GTDB taxonomy): Bacteria > Bacteroidota > Bacteroidia > Flavobacteriales_D > Crocinitomicaceae > UBA952. The sequence continues at coordinate 77,608 of JBILOX010000005.1, forward strand.
GAGATCAACATCCTGACAATCAATTCAATAAGTTAGTGTGGTCAAAAGTTGCGCAACTCCCAATAATCTATTTAGAAGAATTGTTGAAAACGAAAGAACTTTGGCCAAACCAAATGAAGAATTATTTTGTGGAGTAATTAAATTCATTACTTACCTTTGAAATAAAAATCCGATGAAGAAAATAATAACAATATCGCTTTTTATCTTGTCAACAGGACTGGTAAATGCTCAAAAAGTATTTTCCGTTAAATACGAAAGTCAAGCAGATGTGAAAGTTTTTGTAGTAAAATATGAAAGTCAAGCAGATCTTAAAGTTTACAAAGTAAAGTACGACAGCCTAGCGGGTAATAATGATGGGAAATGGTTTTTTACCGATTACGAAAGTCAAGCAAAAAAGAAAATTTTCTTTGTGAATTACGAGTCACAAGCAGATGTAAAAGTATTTTTTGTAGATTATGAAAGTCAAGCCGGTTGGAAAAACTCAGCAAAAAAACAATTATTGTACTAAACTTAAAAGTGAGTATCCTAGAGAATATTGCTGTTGTTCTTGGTCTTTTATACCTTGTTTTAATTTCATTTTCCAAACGAATTGCTTGGATTTTCGGAATCCTTAGTTCAGCGATATATGTTTATTTGGCATTTAGTGGTGCGATTTATCTTCAAGCAGGATTGCAATTTGTGTATGTCGTACTTGGAATTTTTGGCTTCATCAATTGGGGAAAAAGTACCGAAACGAAACTTAAAATCTGGTCGCTTCAAAAACACCTTTTAGTCGGAATTCCAACACTACTATTAGCTTTAACGCTAGGTTTTGTTTTTTCAAAAACGAATCAAAAACTACCGTATTTAGATGCATTCATATCAGCGTTTGCAATTTTGGCAACTTATCTCACCTCTAAATCAATCCTTGAAAATTGGTTGTATTGGATTGTTCTAAACTTACTTTCGATGTATTTGTGGTATAACCAAGACTTTGACTTTAAAGATACTGTTTTTCTTTTTGCAGTCAATACCCTGATGGCAGTTTTTGGTTTTATTTTGTGGCGCAAAAAATGGTTAAGTGAACAAGCAAATTAAAATCGCTTTTACGGGTCCAGAATCAAGTGGGAAAACGACTTTAGCAAAACGAATTGCCCAAAAGTTCAAGGCAACTTATAGCGAAGAATTTGCACGAACATTTTTAGAAGGGAAATCAAGTTATACCCAAAAAGATTTAGACTTAATTGCAGAAGGACAAGCGAAATCCTGGAATTTTGAAACTGATTTCTTAGTTGCCGACACTGAAATGACTGTAATTTGTATTTGGTCGCTTTATAAGTATGGAACAATTTCCACTGAAATTTCAAGCTTGTTTTCTCAACAACAATTCGATTTACTATTTCTTTGCAGGCCTGATATTCCTTGGGAATTTGATGCTTTGAGAGAAAATCCAGAAAATCGAGACGAATTATTTGACTTATATCATAGTTTTCTACTTGAAAAAAAACAAAACTTTGTCGTCGTTGAAGGCAATGAACAGCAACGTTTGTCGATTGTTGAAACAGCAATTACATCACTTTTGAAAAATTAAATTATGAAAAGAATAGGTTTTTTAGCTTTGTTATTTGCCGTTTGTGTCCCGCTTGGTTATTACATTATGAATCAAAAACCAGCAACTGTTTTGCCAGTTATCAATCCGATTGACGTGCAAGAAGAAATGGTTGACCCAGAACTATTGCGTGTAGGTCAAGGACATAAAGTTGGTAAATTTTCATTTCAAAATCAAGATAATCAAACGATAACGGAAAATGATGTGAAAGGTAAAATCTATGTCGCCGAATATTTTTTTACAACTTGTATGAGTATTTGTCCGATTATGAACAAGCAAATGCAACGTGTTCAGGAAGCAATTAAAGACAACTCAAATGTGAAGATTTTAAGTTTTACGGTAGATCCAAGTGTAGATACGGTTGCACAAATGAAACGCTACGCAACTTCCCACAATTATGTAAAAGGTCAATGGCATTTCTTAACTGGAAAAAAAGTAGATTTATATAGTTTAGCTCGCAAATCATTTTTTGTGTTAAAACCTGCTGAAGCTCAAAATCTAGGTGATGCCGGGAGTGATTTTATCCACACCAATAACTTTGTATTAGTGGATGGACAAGGTAGAATCCGTGGGTATTATGATGGTACTAATCCAAAAGAAGTTACAACGCTTATCACCGATATTAAAAGTTTAGAAGAGGAATAGCTAAAACCTAAAAATTCAAGGCAAAGTTCTCTTCTCAAACACAAAAAAGTTCTTTCAAATACTACCTTAATTCCATGGACTTGACTCAAGATAACCTTTTACAATTGTTATCAATTCTTAAAATAACTTTCAATCTAAATTCAATTCGTATCTTCGTTTTCTATGGAAAAGAAATTTCAATTCAACTATCAGTTATTAGATTCTTGGAAATCATTGGAGGAAGAAGAGCGTTATTTGGTTTCAAAAGCCTATGAAGCAATGAATCGTGCTTATGCTCCTTACAGTAAATTCAAAGTCGGCGCTTCTGTTCAACTTTCTGATGGAACAGTCATTTTGGGAAATAACCAAGAAAATATAGCTTATCCTTCTGGACTTTGTGCCGAGCGAGTGGCTTTATTTTATGCTGGAGCTAACTTTCCAAAGGAAGCAGTTGAAACAATCGTAATTGTGGCGAAAGGGGATTTAATGCCTGACAAACAGTTGCTTTCACCTTGTGGGTCGTGTCGTCAAGTGATGTTAGAAACCGAAAACAGACAACAAAAACCTATGAAAGTCATTCTTATCAATCAAGATGATCGCACAATGGTTATAGAATCTGTTCAGCATTTATTGCCTTTTGGCTTTGGGACTTTTGATTAGGAGTTAAATTAAAAATCGTTATTCCAAAATTTAATCCACAAAAAAATAATCCAATATGATACAACGAATTTATATAGATACATCAATCGTTGGTGGTTATTTTGATGAAGAATTTAAAGAAGCTACAAGAATGTTGTTTCAAAGATTTGAAAACAAAGAAATTAAATTTGTAGTTTCAGAGCTTCTAGATCTTGAATTGATTAAAGCGCCATTACACGTTAGAGAATTATTGTTTAATTATCCTTCTGATTATTTTGAACGTGTTGATTTGACAGAAGAAACAATTAGGTTAGCTGATACTTATATTGAAGAAAAAGTAGTTGGAAAAACTAGTATTGAGGATTGTAGACATATCGCAATGGCAACAATTTACAAAGTTGATGTTTTAGCAAGTTGGAATTTTAAACATATTGTAAATTTGGATAGAATAAAAGGTTATAACTCAGTTAATTTAAGACTAGGTTATTCAATGATTGAAATAAGAAGCCCAAAAGACTTAGTAAACTATGGAGAATAAAAATGAAAAAACTTTTGACGCAGTAAAAATGATGCGAGAAGTTAGAGAAAAAATTAGTCAAGAGACCCAAAATATGAATTTTGAGCAGTTAAAGGCGTATATAAAAGCGCAATTATCAGAAAACAAATCAAAATTAATTGGTACAAAGAACTAGTTATTTCTTTTTAGTTAAAAATCAAACTTTAAACAATCAGAAGTTATAATTTAACTTATCAAGTAATATTATTACAAACAAATGACAAAGAAAGCTATCCTTCGCATTATCTTTGTCGGCTAAAAAAAAACAATATGAACAGTTGGTTTACCGTTAAAGTAAAATACACCAAACAATTAGAAAATGGAACATTCAAACGTGTTTCAGAACCTTATTTATTAGCTGCGATGACTTTTACAGACGCAGAAGCACGCATCTATGAAGAACTTGGAACTACCATTCGTGGTGAATTTTTAGTGACAGGAATTGCACGCACAGATATTCACGATATTTTTCAATATGATGAATCAGATACTTGGTTCAAAGCAAAGATTTCTTACGATAAATTGGAAGAAGAAGGCGATAAAAAGAAAACGATTTCTCAAAACTTCTTAGTTTCTGCTGAAACTGTAAAAGAAGCTTATGAACGCATCGTTGAAAGTCTTTCAACTTTAATGATTGATTATCAAATCACTCAAATTATTGCATCACCAATAGTAGATATTTTCCCTTACAACGATAGTGAAGTTGAATCGCCAGCAGCAAAAAGAATACTGCCAGAAATTGAGCACGAACCAAAAGCTGCAGGTAAAGTTTTTAGCGCTTCAGGTTCTGATATTGATGATTTCGACGACGATTTTGAAGAAGAAACTGCTGAACAAAACAACGTTGAGGAGGAAGATTTTGAAGGAAGTGAAATTTCTGATGAATATACAGACGAAGATTAATGAGTGAATGGCTGAAAAAATTGCGAGATGAACACGGTGACTTTGACAAAGGGTCTTTGGAAATTACTGCCGAAAAAAAACCGTTTCATTTGTTCTCGGAATGGTTTGATGAAGCTTACCACGTTAAAGAAAATGAACCCAATGCTTTTGTGTTGAGTTCTGTCGATAAAGAAACGCTTCAAGCAAGTTCTCGCATTTTGTATTTGAAAGAATTACTCGACGAAAAATTTATTTTTTATACCAATTACAACAGCCAAAAAGGGAAAGAATTAACTGAAAACCCTAAAATGTCTATGTTGTTTTTTTGGCCAACTTTACAACGTCAAGTGCGCATTGAAGGTTCGGTAGAAAAAGTTGAAGCTTCCGTAAGTGATGCGTATTTTGCCTCACGACCGCGTGAAAGTCAATTGGGTGCTTGGGCATCTCAGCAATCTGAAATTCTTGAAAATAGAGAAGATTTAATCACACGTTTGGAATCATTAGAAAATCAGTTTCCGAATGAAGTACCTCGTCCACCGCATTGGGGAGGCTATGCTTTAAGTGCAAACTACATTGAATTTTGGCAAGGTCGTCCGTCGCGTTTACACGATCGAATAGTTTATGAACGCACCGCTGACGATTGGAAAATTTACCGTAAAAATCCTTAATGAAGCGATTTCAACCCTCCATACATACACTTCCAAATGGTGTACGTGTTGTTTATCTTCACGTACCAAACCAAGTTGCTCATTTGGGTTACTTTTTTGCTGCAGGCTCGCGCTTTGAAGCAGAAAATCAAGTGGGCTTAGCGCATTTTTTAGAACATTGTGTTTTTAAAGGAACCCCAAAACGCAAAGCCATTCACATTCTTTCAAGAATCGATTCTGTTGGTGGAGAATTAAATGCCTACACAGCGAAAGAAGAAATGTGCCTACACGCTTCGTTTTCGAAAGAACACACAGCAAAAGCCATTGATTTATTGTCAGATATTTCGATTCATTCGATTTTTCCTCCGAAAGAAATTGAAAAGGAAAAAGAAGTTATTCTCGACGAATTGAATTCGTATATGGATAGTCCTGGAGAAAAGATTTTTGATGATTTTGAAGCAGAATTATTTAAAAATCATTCACTTGGAAACAACATTCTTGGAACTAAAGAGAGTGTTGAAGGTTTTACTTGTGCGGATTTAGAAAACTTTGTAAGTTCTTATTTCACTGCCGACAATTTGGTAATTGCTTTTGTAGGAAATGTTTCATACCCACGATTAGAAAAGCTGCTTTTAAATTCGTTAGAAGGAATTCCATTGACAGCTCAACGAAATGAAGTTGTACCTTTTTTAGATTACAAACCTTTCCATATTCGAACGAAGGAAGCTAATTATCAAACACACGGTGTAATTGGTGGAATGGCTCCGAGTTATAAAAGCGACGATAGAATTCCAATGTCCTTACTTATAAATTTATTGGGAGGCCCTGCTTTAAATTCGCGTTTGAATTTGACCGTTCGTGAAAAATATGGTCTTGCTTATACAGTTGAAGCAAGTTATAATACCTACGCTGACACTGGTTTTTGGCAAATTTATTTAGGTTCAGAATCTAAAAACATCGATAAAGCCATCGAATTGATTTACAAAGAAGTTAAATTACTGGAAACAAAAGAATTAACTTCAATTCAATTACATCGTGCAAAAGAGCAATTGAAAGGACATTTAGCTTTAGGAATGGATTCCAACTCTGGATTAATGCAAGGTTTAGGTAAAAGTATGTTGGCTTTTAATCAAATCGATACCTTGCAAGAAATGCATCAAGGAATTGATAAAATAACAAGTAAACAACTTCTCGAAATGGCCGCAACGTTTATGAAAAGAGAAGCAAGTTCAGAATTGATATTTGATTGTTAAATAATATTCAGCTCACTTTAAATTAAGTAATCAACTGGCTCTATTTTTCAAAGCTTCGATTAAAATAACTACAAACTTCACGAAACTTGTGGAAGTGTTGTTCCGAACTTAATCAGAAATAATCGTTTGAAATTGAGAAGCATGTGCACTAAAATATCCTAAAGCTCCACCTTTAATGTTTGATTTTGGATTTGCGGGAGAAGCAACACCTCCACCTGGACCACTACTATTTGCCTCTAAACTTTCAAAGTAGAAATGCACTTTTTCATCAACATTCATAAATTGAACATCAACAGTATCAAATTTTTTAATTGCTTGATTAAAGGATTGTAAACCTTGTGTGTTGTAGTTTCCATCTAAAAATTCATCATCATAAATAAATGATTCAATAAATTCGCCGTTGATGTACATTCTTGCACGGTAATAATTTCCTTTTCCAGCTGGATCTTGAAAATGGGGTACAACCGAACGATTTATTCCACCACCAAAACCTAAGGATTTTAAAATACTTAAACTATCTACCGTTGTTCGAACAGGCATTTTACATATCGAAGTGTACGTTTTACCATCGTATGTCACTGTTAAATTATACGTTCTTCCGGGTACCCCAGTTAAGGTAGATGTTTGATATTTACCAGGTGAAGCTTCAGAAAGAAAAACTGAATTTCCAGCATCGTCCGTAATTAAAACAACAGCTCCGGAAACAAATAATTGATCATTTGTAGTTTGAAAATCTGTTGTTTTGGAAATCGTTATCGTTTGCGGATTTGCCGGGTCATCTGTTAACTCACCTTCAATAACAATAAGTGCTTCACTATCATTAAACTCAATATCAATCACTTTTTCGCAACTGAATAAACTTAAGCTTGCAAAAAGAAAACCGAGGATATAAATACTATTTCTCATGATTAAAATTTAAAATTATAAGTAATGGAAGGAACTAATTTGAAAAGTGCGATTTGAACTGCTTCTGTTTTTGTAGGGTCTGTTTCGCTTTCACGGAATGAAATAGTCCAAGCATTTTCACGTGCATAAGCATTGTAAATCCCAAAATTCCAGCTACTTTCAAATTTGTCTGTCTTCTTGTTGTAATAAGTTACGCTTAAATCTAAACGGTGATAATTCGGCATTCGGTAACCATTTCTCTCAGTGTATAACCATTGAATATTTCCGTCAATGTAATATTTACCCGATGGAAAGGTTACTGCGCTCCCGGTGTAGAAAACCCAAGTGGCAGCTACGGATAATCTATCATTGATATCATAAATTCCTACCAAAGATAAATCGTGTGTTCTGTCTTGACGTGCTGCATACCAATTGCTGTTATTGATTCCGTCAATTTGTTTTTCCGTGCGCGAAAGTGTATAACTAATCCAACCATTGAAACGACCATACTTCTTTTTGAAAAATAATTCTACACCATAAGCGCGACCTTTTCCGTATAATAATTCTCCTTCAATCAAATCATTTGCAATTGTGCTAGCTCCATCTTTGTAATCTACTTGATTTTGCATGTCTTTGTAATATGCTTCAACACTTAATTCATAGCGGTTATTAAAGAAATTTCTAAAATAGCCCAATGATAATTGATCGGAGATTTCTGGTTTTACATTCGCACTACTTGGTATCCATAAATCCGTTGGTGTGGACGAAGTTGAATTACTTATTAAATGTAAATTTTGAACGTTTCGAGCGTAACCTAATTTCAATGAACTAGCACTATCTATCATAAAAGACGAAGTGAATCGAGGCTCCAAATTGAAGTAAGTTTGAACGATTTCACCTTTGTTAAAAGTTGTAGTTTGACTAACAATTCCTAACGAATCAAAAGAATAAAATTCACCTGCTCCCATCAATGAGAAGTTTGTTGCACGCAATCCGTAAATGAAACTCAAACGCTCACTTGGATTCCATTCATGAGAGACATAACCTGCATTTTCCCATGCGAATCGATCTTGTAATTCTTCGAAAACAAAATTCGGATCATCCGATTCTATTTGTCCTGGTGTAATTGTGTGGTGAATGGCGTTTACTCCAAATTTTAATTTATTAGATGGATTGATGATGTAAGTAAAATCTTGTTTTACGTTGTAATCTTGAATTTTTGAGCGAATGTCAACTGCCAAGGTTCCTGAATTAATCGCAATTTTATAATTATAGTTGCTAAAAATAAGCGAAGTATTCGAAAACAACTTCGGACTTAAAACTGAATTCCAACGAATTGTTCCTGTTGCATTTCCCCAGTTGATTCCAAATAAATCACCTAGTCCTAAGTTATCTTGACCAAAGTAACCTGATAAGAAAACACGATTTTTATCGTTGATTTTGTAATTAGCTTTTAAGTTTAAATCGTAAAAATACAAGCGATTGTCTTTAAATTCATCCGTCAATTTTAAGAATAAATCTGCATACGTTCTTCTACCACTAATCATAAATGAACCTTTGTTTTTCACAATTGGACCTTCGACACTCAAGCGTGAAGAAATGATTCCTACACCACCTCCAACGTGAAATTTCTTGTCGTTTCCGTCAAGCATTTTGATGTCCAAAACAGATGAAGTTCGTCCACCGTATTGCGAAGGCATTCCACCTTTGTAAAGTGTTACTTCTTTCAACGCATCAGAATTAAAAGTTGAAAAGAAACCTAATAAATGTGATGCATTGTAAACAGGTGCTTCGTCCAACAGAATTAAATTTTGGTCAGCTGCGCCACCACGAACAAAAAATCCAGAATTTCCTTCTCCAGCTGTTTTAAATCCCGGTGTTAAAGTGAAGGTTTTTATAATGTCTTTTTCACCTGCAAAAACTGGTATTTTCTCCAAAGCTTTTACGTCCATTTTAACCATTCCCGTTTCAGCGCCCGAAACATTTTTATTCTCTTTTGTTCCTGTCACCTTCACTTCTTGCAGCTCCTGAACTTTATCTTGTTTAGGCTTCGACAAATCAATATTTACAATTAGGTTCTTCGTCAACTGAATAGGGATTTCTTTTTTCGCAAAGCCAAATGAGTTAATGACAAGCGTATAATTTCCTTTTGGAATGGTCAAAGAATAGAAACCGTATTCATTGGAATAAACGCCAACGTTACTTAGTTCTTTTATGCGAATAGCAGTACTTAATAAAGTTTCGCCAGAAGAACTATCTTTAATGGTTCCGCTTACCGTAAATTTTGTTGTTTGAGCATTTACTGAATTGGAAACAAATAAGAGACTGAGGATGAAGAATAAAACTCGACTTGAATTTTTTAGAATAGCTTGAAAACGCATATAAAATGTCATTATTTGAAGGTACAAAATTCGACATATTAATTTGGAATAAATTCACAATAAATGTGAATAGCTTTTTAAATTACATAAACGGATGAAAAAGGAGGTTTTCGTTGCTGTTTTTTGGATAAATCCTAAGACCGTTGGAAAACTATTTACATATTAACAGTTTGATTTTCAATAACTAAGATTGTTTTTTGGTTGTTTTTGCCTAGTTTTTCTTATCTTTATGTATGAAAAATGAACAAAATATTGGTTTTGCGGATTTTCAAACAGCAAAACGAAAAATCAAACAAGAATTCTTTAATCAGGTAAATCTCATTGTTGATTGGCGACCTATTTCAAATATTATCAATAAACATTATTCAAAAGGCACTTCGGATACTGGTCGTCCAAGTTATGATGGTTTGATTTTATTCAAAATGACTTTACTTCAAACGTGGTATGGACTAAGTGATTATGAAGTAGAAGATCGAGTAAATGATAGTATTTCATTCAGTAAATTTGTTGGGATAAGTCTAGATGATTCAGTTCCAGACCATAGTGTTATAAGTCGTTTCCGTAGCTAATTGACTGAAAAATCAATTCTAAAAAAAGGCATTTTTGAATTCTTAAAGTTTTGCAACGGTCTTATCCTACTATTAACAAAAAAAGCCATTGGAATTTTCAACCGCTTTTTAGTAGCGATTAGTGTCGAATTGTCGAGCCTTATTAGGGTGGGGTTTGGTGGAGGTTATCTTATTAAATGAACAAGCCTTAATTATGCTTCCTCCAATATAGCCTGTATTCGCCTCCATATTCATAAATAAGTATGTCGAACACAAAGATTCCTTCGTTTTTTTTGTTTGATTTCGTTCCACAAGGAGTTAAATTCAAGGGTCTTTTTTTTCCTTCAATAATCCCGAATGGTAGATGTAAAGGAATATCTCCGAGCAATGTAATTTCATTTATATTTGAAAAAATAACTGAAGAATCCTTCGTGATATTGCCCAATTCAAAATGATTAAATGAAACAGAATCAAGATTGTAACCGGTTTTATTGAAAACAACAAGGTTTATGTTTTGGCCTATCAATCCTGATGGAAAAAGCAATGAAAACACTAAATAGAAAACAGCTTTATTTTTCAGCATGGTACTGTCGAATAGTTATTTTAATTACTAAAGAAGCCATTACTTGATTTTCATAAATCGAACAGAGAATCCCCATGTTTTTGATTCCGAATACGTTTCTGAAGTATTTTTTTCGGCCTCTAAATACCGATCCCATGCGGTATTTTCATATTGTCCCTCAGAAGATGTCCACCATCCTCCGGCTGTTTCAATTCCACCAAAAGTACCATTATCCAAACAAAATCCACCAGGTAAACCATTGAATCCATTGGGTGCAGATGCATTTCCATTGTTTTTCCAACCGCTCTTACTTTTTAGTTTTTTACCTGCGTCCATAATTCCACCGCAATAGTCAATAAGTACTTTCCAATCTGCTTCTGAAGGAATTTTGTATCCTTTCGGAGCTAATCCACGTTTGTCGTTCACGGCATACCAATTATATATTTTGCCGTACTTTTTACCGTTTTCAGCTATATAATTGTAAAATGCCCAAACAGGTTTGCGTTCCTCACCGGCTTTTTTCCATTCAGCTGCCGTTTTTGCTTGAGGTATAATTTCGCCATTGGCAAATTTGGAGGTATTTAGATTGGTTACGACCCATGTTTGGGTGCCAAGTTTTATTTCTTTCAATGGCGTTTGCGCAAAGAACGAAAAAGAAAAAATTGAGATAAATAGTATAAGAATGAATTTCATATTGAATTTTTTAAAAGTTTCACCCTTAAAATTAAATGAAAAGGTGATTAAATTTAAATTATAACAAAAAAATAACACTGAAAAATACTGTTTGTCTCATTGTGCGTGGTACAAGAATCTGATCTGACAGGGTAGGGGAGATTACCTCACTAAATGAACAAACCCATGACCAATTCTACCATCTTTGGTTTTAAATTTATAAGTATAAACCCCATCAACTAACTCTTTTCCTGAGGAATCTTTTCCATCCCAATTATTTTGGTAATTATCCGATTTAAGTACAACATTCCCCCAACGATTGATGATTATAACTTCGGTGTTTGTTGGTAAATCTTGTATTTCGAAAAGATCGTTAATACCATCTCCATTGGTTGTAATGACATTAGGAAATTCAAATGAAACATCTGATGATAGTGTATCTATACAATCAATCAAATTTATATTCTGAGTAACGGTTTCTGTAAAACAATCAAATTCAACAGTGGCTGTAATTTGGTATGTTCCTGTTTCAGAAAATAGATGGTTTGGATTTAAAGAAGATGAACTATTATTTGCTCCTGAATTTGGATCACCAAAATTCCAGTTGATTTGAATGATGGGCGATGTTGATGGTATTGAAAATGAAATAGAACTCTGCAAACACGAATCAGGAAGAAATGTAATGGTTGAACTAGCCGCAAAACCTCCGAGTGGGACTTGAGTTGGTAAACCGAGTTGACATGTGGCAGGACTGAAACTTATAGCATTGCTTACATAACCACAACCTAGCCCAAAAGAATTAGGATTTGAGATTTCATCCAACCTTCCGCTATTTCCTATGGCAACATACAATTTATTGTTTGGTGCTTGTTCGATTTGAAAACAAGGATAATTATTGGGTTCAAGAATTGGAGAATAAATCAAGGTATTTGAAGATTCTATAGCATCAGAATTGTAGGTACTTAAATTTAATTGATAAACCGAATTGATATTTGTATAATAAAATTTCGAGCCATCGGGAGAAAAACAAGCGCCATACTTTCTGAGAAATTCTGGGGGTGAATCATCCGTAACATTCACCGTTAAAGGGTTGCTTACAACTCCCGTTGTCTTGTTGAAATCGAAAAATTCAATGCGGTCACTCCAATCTATGGGCATACCAATCCGATTGCCATCAGGAGACGCATCCATTGCACCTGCCCAAGCTTCCGTGGCACCAAAGAAGGGAGAAATCGCAAAAATTGAACCTACTGTACTTATAGCGGGTTGTGCAGATACACCACACGCATCAATTTTCCAAGCTAAAAATTCATTCGCATTCTTTTTATGCGCAATCACCCAAAAACCTTTTATTTCAGTACTTCGAATAACAATCAATTTTTCGGTCAAATCAGTTGCAAGTGGTGTATTCATTGTTGCAACTTGGACATCTCCAAGACCTCCGTTAAGGGTCATATCTACGATGCTGTATCTTAATCCATTGTCAGCAAGTGGATTAACGGATTGCGCCTCCAACTCTTCTAGTGTGAATAAATAAAATCGTTGGTTATCCTCAGGAAAAGGTACGATCAACGCTCCCTGGGTGCATGAATTATAAAATCCACCCAATAGATTTGAACCATTTGGCATAACATCATTGTTTGCATCCCAGACTTTTAAACCATCGGTATAGAAAAGCAACTGTCCTGTGGAAGGATCCGATACACTTGCTGTTGATTCATTTGAGTTAATGGCTGCATTGCTTGAGCCAACTGGAATTGGCCCTGAAAAATTTACCCTGGCTCCATATCCAAAAACCCAATTATTATTTTGCAATTGACAAAAAATAATGGGTGTTTGCAGTATGAAAATCACAATAATTGAAAGGATATTTCTTTTTATCATGAGCAACAAATTATCGAATTAAATGCACAAACCCATGACTAATTTCTCCAATTTCCGTCTTAAATTTATACGTATATACCCCATCAACCAACTCTTTTCCTGATGTATCTTTCCCATCCCAATTGTTTTGATAATTGATTGTTGAGAAAACAACATTACCCCAGCGGTTTAGAATGATTAACTCCATATTTTCTGGTAAATCTTGTATTTCAAAAAGATCATTTATTCCGTCTGAATTTGGGGTAAATACATTAGGGAATTCAAAGTCTACTGTGTTACTATCCGCTGGATCTTCGTTGGTACAAGGTAAAACAACTATCTGATCACTCCCCAAGCCACATGTACTCGTTACTGTGGCACTGAAAATCCCAGGACTTGTAACGGTGTAAAATTGACTCGTATTGGTAGACGCATCTCCACCCCAGGACCAAGATGTTCCTTCGCCTGCATTTAACAGAAGTGTGTCTCCCGGACATAGGTAAACGGTATCTGGACCAAATTGAATCTGAGCATCGTAGTTGTTATAAAAAATCCAAGAAGGGAAATTGGGGAGAGTGTAAAAACCTATCGAAAGAATGCCA
>JBILOX010000066.1:0-8449 GCA_044374225.1 Crocinitomicaceae bacterium
TTTTTTAGTTCATCGGTTAATTCTGAATGATATTCAGCTTGCTTACTCCAAATTGCTTCAAATTCATTCAAATAATCTTGACGATAAAATACCTGACTTTTTAGTCGAGTATGGGGATTTTCTAAAAGTTGCTTATATAGATTTTGACCAACTGTTTCTTGATTAAAAAATAACTCCTTACTTCTGTCAGAAATTGCACCTAAATATCCACTAGAATTATTCAAGTTGTTATTAATTTCAGCAATAACATAAGCCATTTCCTCATTGTCTAATTTTTTGACAAAAGCTTCTGACCTCCATTTGTACGCTTGTAATCTTTTTTTATCTCGATTCGAATATTTTATCGTTTTTTCATTTTGAAGTTCAACTTCAATATCCTTTATATCAGCAGTATTGAAATTATATTTTGTCCAAAATAATGCAGAGGAAGCACGTTGACCTTTACCCTGTATTTCTTGGTAAAATTCGTCGGTTAATATTTCTGGATGAAATTGTTTTTGAAAAGCCCAAACTTTATCAAATTCAGCTTGTAAATCAGAACGATAAAAATCAGGAATATTTTTCTTTCCTTCTTGTAAAAGTTGAAAAACGAGTTGTCCTGGAGTTATGTCTTCCTCATACAACCTATTCGCCAAATCCATTCCATCAATAGCTTTTCCGTCATCATCATTTTTAGCTTTACGGCTACTTTTATAACCACGTTTTTTATTGATAGCAAGTAAAACTCTAGCAAACTCGTCTTTTTCGATTTTTTGTGTTACCGAATTACTTCTTAATTTCCAGGTTGAAAAAGTTGTTTCTTTTCCATCTTCTGCTAAAATTGTATCGGAATCGATAATTTTTGCTTTTGTTAAAACTTCGATTAAATTTTTTCTTCTGTCTTGATAACGATCTAAAGTTCTTCTAGCTCCTCTTTTTAAAGTTCTACTTGCATTGGGAGAAAGTCCTTTTCCCGATGCAAAATCTTTTTCTGGATTTGTTGATTCAGAAACTTTTCCAGTTTTGTCAACTTTATCAAAATTATCAAATTGGATAATTCTAACTCCAATTTGTTCAATTTTCGATTTCTCAGGTGTTTCCCCCTCAACAACATGTGCCCATCCAATGCTGGTTGTCCCCAAATCCAGTCCCAATATCGTTTTTGTTTCACTCATAAGTAGCAATTTTAAAAAGTTATTAAATATACGAAAAATTATTCGCGCGTAAATTTAAGTACACATGAACGTAATCTATTTACGTTCTAAAAAAACTTTTTATTAAATAAATTTGAAAAATTCTGAAAAGGGAAGAAAAAAAGTTTTAGTTTTGTTGAACTGAAAGCAAATCACAATAAGGATTATTCCGTTGTGAAAACATTTACTACGGCCCGTCTCTGATGGGTCGTTTTTATTTTGAAGCTATTTCTGAGCATGTTGAAAATAATCACTTAGTGAACTAAACTTTCAAAGCGGCACAACTTTCTTTTTTAAGTACTGATTTTTACTCAAGTTAATTTATCAATATTGATAAGTAAACTAATAGAATAAAACGAAATAGGCTATTCGAAAAAACTCCTATTGTTATGTAAAATTAAAATACTAAAATCGGAAAAATACCGATTAAGTACTTTTTATTTTACATTCTAAATTCTTCATTCTCCATTCTATTTTAATTTCTCTTAGATACAAAACGATAAACACGATAAGTCAACAAAATATTTGTAAGAATCACCGCCACAACTAAGTAACCAAGATAATCGAAATTCTCAAGCGGACTAGATTGTGTTTTTTGTTGAACAATCCAACCTCCAATCAAAGCTGCAATACCACCAGCCATTTGTTGTAAAGAGGAATTTATATTCATAAAAGCTACACGGTCTTTCATCGCAGACGACGACGACGACGAAGAAACACAAAACGCAAAAAATAGATACGTTTCTTTTAAAGTAAAATAAATTCAAACTAGATAATTAAGAGCCACACGAGAAATCAGGTGGCTTTTTTTTGTGACATTATTTTTATAGATCGTGGCTATATTTGTCACGATTGAACAAGAAAATACGTTGAAAAGATTTACGTTTATTAGCTTTTAACCGATAATTATCTTATACCAATTTACTTGTTAAATGACGCAATTGAAAATCTATCTGGTATAATGCCGAGTTAGTTTTCAACGAGTATTCTACACGACAATTGAAAACAACTTCGTTATTAATTATCAATATTCACTTTCGCCTCAAAAACTACGTTAACTGCAACTTTGCTTTCAATCCAAAGTAAACTTGCAATACTTTATTACGTGACCTCGTGAGGTAAACAGTTTTTCGTAATGCGTTTTGATGTGAAAAATAGATTTCGTTTCTTCGTCTAGATCTGCAGGAAGACTTCCATACAAATCCCACGTTAATTCGAAGCAGTTAAAATTATTTTCCTTGATTTGCTCTTCAGTATATTTAAAAAGAACGTCGCTATCAGTTTTCACATGAATAATTCCACCCGGTTTTAAAATTTTTCGGTAGCGCTCAATAAATAAAGGAGAAGTAAGTCTTTTTCTTGGTTTATTTGGTTGAGGATCCGAAAATGTTAGCCAGATTTCGTCCACTTCATTTTCAGTAAAAGAATTGGTAATGTAATCGATACGCGAACGCAAGAATACTACATTTTTCATGTCATTCTCTAAAGCTTCTTTTGCTCCAATATAAATGCGATTTCCTTTTAAATCAACACCAATAAAGTTTTTGTCTTTATAATGTTTGCCAAGTCCAACGGCATATTCACCTTTTCCGCAACCCAATTCTAAAACTATAGGATTATCATTTTGAAAAACAGATTCACGCCACTTTCCTTTTAATTCAAAATCGTGTTCTCTTTCTGGTTCAAAAACGTTTTCAAAATCTTTAATTGCCGCAAATCGGCGAAGTTTATCCTTTCCCACTTTTTTATTGAATATTACTTGTATTGATTTCCATGTTTTTCATCACTTGATCTACCATTGATTTTAAAATGTTTTGTTGCGCATTTTTTGCTTTTAAGATAAAATACGAGCCGGCCATATCCATTTCAAAATAAGCGTAATCAAGCATTTCAGCAAAAACTTTTCCTTCTTCTAAATCAAATCCTGACATATCCAAACCATTGAAATTCACAAAACCAGAAATGGGTTTTTTACTAAAGTTTTCGCAACCTACTGGCAATTTTAATTCCCCTTTTTTTGCATATAAAGCTGAACTTGAGCCAACTAAATTAGTTCCTTTCAAGTCTAATTTTGCCATACTTTCTTTCATTGAATTCATAAAACCCTTTACAAGAGAAAGTGCTCCTTTTCCTAAGCCAACATGAAAATTAAATTCAGGTTTGAATGATCCACCTTCTTCAACTTCGCCCATCATCACTAATCCCATTCTTCCAGACCATAGACCTGCTAAGCCTTCCTCACCAGCGAAAGCCAACGCCATTTGAGCTTGTCCACCACCAATTTCGCCTAATTCTCCAAGTGTGTTTGGTGCAAATTTGTTTATGAATTCTTGCACTTTTTTCATGTTTAAATCCATAATTATTCCAGCTCTTGGTTTTCCAGAACCCATATCAGCAAGGATTGTAGAGGAATTATTTCCAAAAAACATCCATTTTTTCAATTCTTTTGAAAGGTAGTTTTCAGTTTTCATTTCTACTTTTCCTTTTTCAAATGAAACAATTGATTGAGAATAGCTATCCACAAGAATTTCTTTTAATTCCGTTTCTTTATCAGCTTCCATTTTTAATTGGTTCGCACTTCCAAGAAACGAAGCTTCTAAGTCAACACCAAAAACGATATCACCTTGTTTCGTGAGTATTTCTGTAACTTTATTTTTAGGTGCATCTTCTTTTAAATCTTTCAATGCTTGTTCAATTAATTTCTTACCATCTTTCAAGCCACTTTTTGTAACAAAAACTGCTCTTTTATCCGTTACAGCAAAGGCAACATCTCCGCTTTCATGAAAGTTAAATTCTTTCCCCTTTTCCATTGAAAGTCCACGTTGTTGAAGGTTTATAGTTAATTTTTCTTTGTCTTTCACTTCTGCAAAAGCATAGATTAATCCTAGATTTCCATTCAGATCAACTGTTCCTTCCATTGCGAAATAAACAGGAGTGTCAAAGTTTAAAATTGCTTGGATTGTTTTTAATTCTTTATCGATTAACTTCCCCGCTTTGTCAATGTTTTTGTAATCGGCTTTGTTTAAAATTTCTTTTGCATTAATAGAACCAAAAAGTGCGATTTTTTCGTTGGTTTCTACAAAGGCAGCTACATCTTCATTGATTGCTCGGTTTTCATTAGAATTACATGCAGCCAATAGAAATAAAGCTGACAAAGTGAAAAGAATGTGTTTCATAAGTGTTTAATTTTTTTTTAATGGTCTTATGTAATCGCCTATTAAATTCATCCTCGATAGTGACGAATCTCGCTATGGCTTATTTCATAAGTGTTTAATTGTTTTTTAATGGTCTTATGTAATCGCCTATTAAATTCATCCTCGATAGTGACGAATCTCGCTATGGCTTGTTTCATTAAGTTATGTTAATTTGTTGCGAAATTATAACATATTTTACAGCTAGTTGCACCAATCATCAAATTCCTTATTTTAAATTTGCCAAATGCACTACGTCGAACCTTATTATAACTGGAGAGGATATTATATTGCTTCTGAAGATCCATTGTCGCCTTTTTACAGAAGAGAGTACAGTGAATTTGAGTTTAATAACGCAGTTTACAACTTTTACATCCATCCACAATGGGATTCAATTGGTTCTCCAACCTTGTTTATTAAGATACTCTTTACTGATTATGATAGTGGTTTTGTAATTATCGAATTATTGGGAGAATGGAACGATGCTATCGAAAATGACATTATGATTTTGAAACGTGATATCATCGAACCTATTTTGGAACAAGGAATTACAAAGTTTATTTTAGTTGGCGAAAATGTTTTGAATTTTCATTACTCAGACGATTGTTATTACGAAGAATGGTTTGATGAAGTGGAAGATGGATGGATTGCAATGGTAAATTTTCACGAACATGTGATTACTGAATTTGAACGAGCAAATGTCGATCACTATTTTCTAATGGGTGGTGAACTTGAAGAGATCGAATGGAGAACTTATTTGCCTCAGCAATTTTTTGACAAGGTTGAAAGTTTGGTTAACAAACGGATAGGGTAGAAGCACTACCACTTTTCCAATTTTGTTTCAAATTTGTATTCTGGAA
This sequence comes from Crocinitomicaceae bacterium, assembly GCA_044374225.1. Classification (GTDB taxonomy): domain Bacteria; phylum Bacteroidota; class Bacteroidia; order Flavobacteriales_D; family Crocinitomicaceae; genus UBA952. The sequence goes on from JBILOX010000066.1 coordinate 5,224, forward strand.
ATGTTCGGCTGAGTTCTTGAACCAATAATTCCGCATAATCCCCTTCGTTATCGGAAACATAGTCATATTGATCTTCCCATTCTTCGTCATTGAAATAGTGATTGCTAAGTGGTGCGATTGCAACATACTTTTCTGTTATTTCGAATTGAGCATTCATAAATTCCCCTTCAGCATTTAACGTTTGAAACTCATGAATTAATTTTGCTAAAACTTCAGATAAATTTTCTTCATCCGTCTCGGTTATTTCTTGTTCAAATCCAGTTGAAACTATTTTTGTTGCTGTGATTATTGTACCGAAGTCGCTCATGATTTATTGATTTTAGGATTTAAAGACGTTATGATAAAAGGATATTAGGATGTTAAGACTTTAGGATGTTGGGACTTTACGAGAGAATGAGAAATGAGTGAATGAGAAAAATTACGTAATCAACAATTTGCAATTTTACTCCGTCGCGGCGAACACATTTTCAATTCACTTTTCACTTTTCACTCTTCACTTTTTAGTTTTTAACTATTCTTTTATTTCCAACTCAACAAATTATAATGTTCCAATTTTTTATTTAGTCCATATTTCAACTGAATTTCTCTTAGAATTCGTTCAACGTTTTCCTTTTTAATAGAGCGTTCTGGATACAAACCAATGATTTCGCGCGCTGGGACGCCCAATGAGCTCACTAAATGTTTCAGTTTTTCGGTTTTTCCTTCTAATTGAACATTTTCAGGCACTAGCGTGTAGCCTCCATTTTGATCCACCATTTTCGTTAAAAGATCGATATTTCCACCTTGATAATTCCATTCGTCAGAAACTCCATCATTTAGTTTACAAAAATGAATCATTTGCGTACGTAAACAATTTCCTTTACTCAACAACCACGGATGAAGATTTTGTAATTCTTCTAAAGAAATTTCATTTCCATTTATAGTTGGGCAATAAATCAATATTTCTTCATTGAAAAGAGGAATTGTTCTTAAACGGGGGTCGTAATGTGGTCCTGCTAGAATGGCGATATCTATTTCTTTGTGTTCCATCGCTTCAATCAACTCAGTTGTTTTCATTTCTTCAATGGAAAGTTTGATAGTTGTTAGACTTTCTTGCCAAATCCCAAACATTTCAGGTACCAAATAATGTGCAATTGTGGGAATTATACCAATTTTTATTTCTTCCACAAATGAACCGTTTACCCTTTCCTTTAGCAATTTAATTTTTTCATTTTCGCTTAATATTTCCCTAAGAATCGGTAATAGATTTATCCCGAAATTTGTCAACTTTAGTGGATAAGAACTTCGGTCGAAAATTAAGTGTTCCAATTGCTCTTCTGCTTTTTTGATTTGCATAGAAAGCGTGGGTTGAGTCACAATACAACGTTCGCTTGCTTTTTGAAATTGTAGTTCTTCGCTTAAAACTACGATGTATTGCATTTGTTGAATGGAAAGCATGTGTTATAAATTATTTTGATAAAATTATAAATAATATTGATAAGATTTATGTTTGGTTTCGCATTAACTTTGTCAAACAATTTAAAAATAGAATTATGAACATCTCAGAAAATTATATCAGTCACTTAAACAAACTACTTTCATCATATCAATTACATTATCAAAATTTGCGTGCTTTGCATTGGAATATTCAAGGAGAAAAATTCTTTGAATTGCATTTGAAATATGAAGAATTATATAATGCTACTTTATTGACGATTGATGAATTGGCAGAACGAATTTTAACATTAGGCGGACGTCCATTATCCACTTTCTCTGATTATATTTCTAAAAGTGTGATTAAAGAGAATGAGTTGATAATCGATGGAAATAAAGGAATGCAATACATTTTAGACGCACAAAAACAGTTGTTAATTGTTGAAAGAGCGTTATTGAAAGAATCGAACGAAATTGAAGATGAAGGAACAAATGCTTTTATCAGTGATTTGATAAGAGAAAAAGAAAAAACAAATTGGATGTTTAATGCGTGGTTAGGAAACTCTTTAAAGTAATATCCACAACAAAATATTAAATTTGTCGAATTAAGTAATCAATAAAATAAAATATACACTATGGCAACATTAGTAGGAAAACAATTTCCAGACATTACAGTAAAAGCTATCGACGAAATGGGCGATGCGTTTCAATTAAACGTGCTTCAACAAGCAGTTGAAAACAAGAAAAAAGTAGTTTTATTTTGGTATCCAAAAGATTTCACTTTCGTTTGTCCAACTGAGATTCACGCATTTCAAGAAGCTGCTGCTGAATTTGCAAAAAGAAATACAATCGTTATCGGTGCGTCTTGTGACACAGCTGAAGTTCACTTTGCTTGGTTAAATACAGCAAAAGACAACGGTGGAATTGAAGGTGTTAAGTTTCCAATCTTAGCTGATTCAACACGAGTTTTAGCTTACGAATTAGGAATTTTGGATTATGACATGTATGACGAAGATGGTCCTGCAGGTGACAACGTTCCTTACAGAGCAACTTATTTATTAGACGAAAACGGAATGGTTTTCCACGAATCAGTAAATCATTTTCCAGTTGGAAGAAACGTTCATGAGTTTATTCGTTTAATCGATGCATTTACACATGTTCAAACACACGGAGAAGTTTGTCCAGCAAACTGGGAAGAAGGGAAAGACGCGATGAAAGCAACTAGAACTGGAACTGCTGAATATTTAAGCAAACACTAAAAAATAAAATCATGTTTTCAGAAATCACAGAAGATAACCTCGATCAATTATTAGCTTCCAATCCAAAAGTAATGGTGCAATATGGCGCTGGATGGTGTGGAAACTGTAAGATTACAAAACCGAAATTCAAAAGAATGGCGGAAGAAAATGAAGGAATCGAATTCTACTATGTAGATGCAGAGAAGTTCCCAAATTCTCGAAAGTTTGCAAACGTTAGTAATTTACCAACATTTGCTGGTTTTGTAAACGGTGCTTTAGTGAAGGAAACTCAAGGAAATAAAATAGAAATCATTCAAGAAGTACTCCATGAGGTTACCGCTAATTAAACACATTGTCGAGTTCATTGAAGTGAACGACGAAGACTATATTATCGAAACGATGGAAACATTGGAAAATCTAATCGAAGCACCTGGAATTAAAGACGATGAGTTAGATGTGATTGGAGAATTACTTTCCAACTATTCAGGAGCATTAGAGGTTCACAAAGAAATTCAAGCAGGAACTCCCAAAAGAGACGCTTTGAACGGATTTATGAAACGAGTTACTGGATCTAT
>JBILOX010000043.1:0-27987 GCA_044374225.1 Crocinitomicaceae bacterium
TTCCGAACAGAGAAGTTAAGCCTGATTGCGCTGATGGTACTGTCCTTTTGAGGGTGGGAGAGTAAGTCGATGCCGATTTTAAAAACCTCAAATTTCTTGCGAGATTTGAGGTTTTTTTATGCTTTTTTTTTTTTTAGATAAAAATATTTGATAACCACCGTTGCAATTTCGAGTCTTTTAGCTTTAATGTGAAACTTCGGTTTTTATGGTTTTACTTTTATTTGTAAAAAATCAATTTATTTATTCGATTATCATTTAGTTTAATAAACTGTTATCTAAAGTCCTATTATCTTTGCAGAAAAAATAACCAATGTCAAATAAACCAGTTCGCGTTCGTTTTGCTCCTTCACCAACAGGCCCATTGCACATGGGTGGAGTAAGAACAGCTCTTTATAATTATCTATTCGCAAAAAAAAACAACGGAACTTTTATAATACGTATTGAAGATACCGATCAAACTAGATTCGTTCCTGGAGCACAAGATTATATTATGGATGCTTTGGCTTGGTGCGGTATTATGCCAACTGAAGGACCTTGTATAGGTGGAGAATATGGACCTTATGTTCAATCGGAACGTAAAGAACTCTATCAACCTTATGCAGAACAATTGGTGAAAGACGATAAAGCTTATTATGCTTTTGATACAGCAGAAGAATTAGATTCTATGCGAGATCAAGCAAAACAAATGGGAATGCCAAATTGGCAATACAATTGCGTAACTCGATCTTCATTGAAGAATTCATTGACATTACCTCAAGCTGAAGTTGAACGTTTACTAGCTGGTGGTGCACAATATGTTATTCGAATGAAAATGCCACGAAATAGAGATATTCGTTTTCATGATTTAATTCGTGGTTGGGTTGTTGTTAATACCAATAACCTAGATGATAAAGTGCTTTTTAAAAGTGATGGAATGCCAACCTATCATTTGGCAAATATCGTTGATGATTATTTAATGAAAATTTCACATGTAATTCGCGGGGAAGAATGGCTCCCATCGGCTCCTTTGCATGTTTTGTTATATGAAGCTTTTGGTTGGGATGCTCCAGAATTTGCTCACTTACCCTTATTACTTCGTCCAGATGGAAATGGTAAACTTTCAAAAAGAGATGGAGATCGCTTAGGTTTCCCTGTTTTTCCTACAGATTGGACAACTGCTGATGGTGAACTTTATTCAGGTTATCGTGAAAAAGGATATTTCAAAGACGCGTTCATTAATATGTTAGCATTGTTGGGTTGGAATCCTGGAACAACACAAGAAATTTTTTCTTTAGATGAATTAGTAGAAATATTTAGTCTAGAAAGAGTTTCTAAAGCTGGTGCTAAGTTTGATGCGGATAAAACGAAATGGTTTCAACAACAATATTTGCGAGCGCATTCAGATGACGAACTTGCAGAATTATTAATTAAATATACTGATGGAACGCATTCTCTGAAAAAAATGAAAGTGGTTTGCCATTTAATGAAGGAAAGAGCAACTTTTGTTCAAGATATGATAGTTGACGGTGCATATCTTTTAGCGCGACCAACTATTTTTGACAAAGAAATAATTAATAAGAAATGGAAAACAGAAACGTTTTCTTTGGTCAGAGATTTATTGGAGGAATTAAAAACAATTGAAAATTTTGCAGCTGCTGAAATTGAAGAAACCTTTAAAGCTTTTTTAGCTAAAAAAGAGGTTGGGATTGGAGCTGTTTTATTGCCTTTTCGTTTAAGTGTAACAGGCGTTGGAGCAGGACCAGGAATGTTTGAAATAGCATCTTTCCTTGGGAAAGAAGAAGTAATTGAAAGAATTCAGTTGGGTTTAAAATCAATAGAAGAAATTTTGAATGAAGCATAAAATTGAAGTAAATGGAATTCAGCTTTATGCATTTCATGGTTGCTTAGAGGAAGAAGCACGAATTGGCGGAAAGTATAAAGTTGATGTTAGAATTCTAACAGATTTTACAGAAGCGGCCTTGTCTGATGATTTGGCTAAAACAGTTGATTATGTAGCGGTTAATAAAATTGTTACAGAAGAAATGGCAATTAGATCTAAGTTAATTGAACATGTTGGCTTACGCATTTTAAATCGACTAGAAAAAGAAATTAAGCATCCAGCAAGTTATACAGTTAGAATAGTGAAAATTTCTCCACCAATCAATGGTGATGTATATAATGTTTCGGTAGAATTAGAAAATTGACATACTCGAATTTTTCACTTCCCCTTACTTCAAAAAATCTTAACTTTCTATTTCTAAGTTTACTTATCTTTGTCAAGTGTCAAAAAACATACTATATTTATCCTACGACGGAATGACTGATTCTTTGGGTCAGTCACAAGTGTTACCTTATTTAAAGGGTTTAACCAAAGTTGGTTTTAAGTTTCATATTATTAGTTTTGAAAAATCAGAGCGATTTGAGAAATTCAGAACAGAAATTCAATTTATATGTGATGAGAATAATATTGTTTGGCATCCTTTTACATACACAAAAAAACCACCTTTACTTTCAACAATTTATGATGTGATTCGAATGCGTTCATTAGCAAGAAGTCTTCATAAAAAGTTTGATTTTAAAATTATCCATTGTAGAAGTTACCTTTCTGCAATGGTTGGTTTAGAAATGAAAAGATCATTTGGGACTAAATTTCTCTTTGATATGCGTGGTTTTTGGGCTGATGAACGAGTGGAGGGTAAAATTTGGAACTTGAAGAATCCTATTTTTAGAGTCGTTTATAATTTCTTCAAAAAGAAGGAGAAAGACTATTTCTTAAACGCTGATTCTATCGTTTCATTAACTTATGCTGGAAAAAAAGAAATTACATCTTGGAAAGGGTTTGAACAGTTGGAAAGTAAGATAGAGGTTATCCCGTGTTGCGCTGATTTAGAAAAATTTGATCCGAGTAAAATCACATTAGAACAAAAAATAGTGGCTAAACAAACCTTCAATTTCTCTGAAAATGATCGTATTCTTGGCTATGTTGGTTCAATTGGCACATGGTATATGCTCGATGAAATGTTGCAATTCTTTAAAACTTATCAAAAGAATTATCCTTCTGCAAAATTCCTATTTATCTCCGGAGAAAATCGTTCAATAATTGATGAACGTGCTAAATTTTTCGGAATTGATGAACGATTAATTTTCGTTAAATCGGTTTTGCACAGTGATGTAGCAAAATTCATCTCCATATTTGATGCCTCTGTATTTTTTATCACCCCAACGTTTTCGAAAATAGCCTCGTCTCCAACTAAACAAGGTGAGTTGATGGCAATGGGAATCCCAATCTTTTGTAATAGCGGAGTTGGTGATACAGAATGGGTAATTAATCAATACCAAGCAGGAAATGCAATTGTTATAGATCAAGATATGGATCATTCTAAATTTGATTTTACACTTTTAAATTTTAATGTCGAACAAACAAAATTTGGTGCTAAAGAATTTTATGGCTTAGAAACAGGTGTTTCGCGCTATTTAAAAATTTACAATTATCTATCTTCTAATAATTAATAGTTTGTCGATTAAAAAAATTCTTTTTATTGCTCCATATCCTCATAACGAGGCACCTTCACAGCGTTTTCGTTTTGAGCAATACATGGATTATTTTAAAGAAAGGGAGTTCGACATTACTTTTGCACCTTTCTTAGATTCGAAAACTTGGAAGACACTTTATTCAGAGGGGAATGTTGCTAAAAAATCAATGGGGATAATTAAAAGTTTTGCGAAACGCTTTCTTTTACTTTTCACACTTTATAAATACGATAAAATTTTTATTCATCGTGAAGTCGCACATATTGGTCCTCCTTTTCTTGAATTTTTAATTGCTAAAGTTCTAAGAAAGAAATACATATATGATTATGATGATGCAATATGGCTACAAAATTTTAGTGAGACAAATTCTAATTTCCATAGGTTAAAGGCCTATTGGAAGGTGAAATATTGTATTAAATGGGCACATCATGTAACACCAGGAAATCAGTATCTTGCGAATTATGCAAGAAAGTACAATGATAGAATCACCATTATACCAACAACAATTGATACTTTAAATCATCATAATCTAGTTGCAGATTACGACACCGAAAAATTAGTAATTGGTTGGACTGGAACTCATACAACAATGCATTATTTGGATTTTTTGGTTCCAATAATTGCCGATTTAGAGAAGATTTTTGATTTTGAATTTTTAATTATTTCAAACGAAGCACCAACATACCGTTTAAAATCCTTACGATTTATTAAATGGGATCGAGCTACTGAAATTCAAGACCTCGCAAAAATATCAATAGGTGTTATGCCTTTAGAGCAAGATATTTGGTCCGAGGGGAAATGTGGATTTAAAGGGCTACAGTACATGGCATTAGGTATTCCTGCTTTAATGTCGCCTGTTGGAGTTAACAAGCAAATCCTTGAAGATAAAGTGAATGGGTTTTTAGTCAAAACACCGCAAGATTGGAAAGATTGTCTGGTTTTACTTTTAACAAATAAAGAGCTAAGAAAAAAAATCGGAAATGCTGGAAAGCAAACAATTATCGATCGTTATTCAGTTTTAGCGAATCGTGATATATATTTAAATCTCTTCAAATGAAATTAGTTTTCGCTACTCATAATTCAAATAAAGCCAAAGAAATACAATCTTTACTTCCAGAAGACTTTCACATTCTAACATTAACCGAGATTAATTGTATTGATGAAATACCTGAAACAGCAGAAACTTTGGAAGGCAATTCCTTGTTAAAAGCTCAATTTGTTAATGATAATTTTAACTTGAATTGCTTTGCTGATGATACAGGTTTAGAAATTGATGCATTAAATGGAAGACCTGGTGTTTATTCAGCGCGTTATGCTGGAGAAGAGAAAAGTGCTGAAGCGAATATGAATCTTGTTCTTTCCGAATTAAAAAATGAAAGTAACCGAAAAGCACAATTTAGAACAGTGATTACTTTATTACTTAATGAAAAAACATGCGTCTTTGAAGGAATTGTGAGAGGTGAAATATCCGCCAAAAAGCGAGGGTCTGACGGTTTTGGTTACGATCCTTTATTCATTCCAAAAGGACAAAGTAAAACGTTTGCGGAGATGACTCTTGCAGAAAAAAATCAACAAAGTCACCGAGCTAGAGCTTTTGAAAAGATGATTGATTTCTTGAAAACGTTTATGTAAACTAATCATTTTTTCACTTCACATTCCAAACTTTTATTTCGAAATAAAGAATCGAATTTTGTGGGATGTCGTCGAGTTTATGATTACCATAACCCAATTGTGGCGGAAGAATCATAATAACTTCAGATCCTTTTTTACAAGATAATAAGGTCTCTTTCCAGCCTGCAATCAAACCTTTCACCGCAAAAGTTAATGGTTCTTTTGTATAATCAAAAATGCGTCCGTTCAATAATTTTCCTTTGTAGGAAATAGATACGCTATCTGTATATTGAATCATTTTGCCTTCACCTTCTTTCGCTATTTTGTAATACAAACCTGAAGGAGAAGCATCTAAATCGAGTTTATTTTTTTTGATATATGCTTGAATTTCTTTATCAAATTCCTCTATTTCTTGGTCGGAATAAGTTTTACAAGAACTTAAGATAAATAGGAGGGAAGCGATGAATAGTAATCTTTTCATTATAATTTTATTGGTGTAAGTGTGTATCCTTTTTTAATTAGTAATTCAATAACACCTTCTTGACCACCTAAATGAGCAGCGCCAACAGCGAAGAAGACGCTTTTATTTTCCATCATTCTTCCCATTTGAGGAATCCATTTTTGGTTTCTATTTTCTAAAAACACACGTGAATTTGCAATTGGTGAATCACTTTCTTTTTTCATGAAAGCATAAAGATTGTCGAGGTTTTGAGTCAAGTATATTTGTTGCATTTGCTCAAAAGAACTTTTAGCTTCCGCTTCTTCTCGCAAAGAACTCATAACCATTTCAGTTTGTTCATTTTTGCTAAAACTCGTAAAAAGGTTCAATTGTTCGGTAACAGATTCCAAGCCAGTAATTGTTTTTTTGTTGTTTTTAGCCAAGTTCTCAAATTCCTTTTCGTACGACTTTGAATTTTCTGGCAAACTACTTTGTAATAGAAATTGCATTAATAAAAAGGGTTTAGCTTTATTGAAATTCGTATTGAATTGCTCTTTATTCATCAACAGCGATTTCTCTGCCCATCGATAAATGGAATCCATTTGTAAATCGGAAAAATAATCAGCTAATGTTTCATTTTTCATAAAAAGGGCATCTGGCGATAAATCAGGATCATTTACGTTAGCTATTTCCATGCAAAGTACATCCGATTTTAAAAGTAACTTTTCTAATTTTTTAGGGAAATAAAACAGATCAGCGTCCATTAAATGCATTGTTCCATAAAGGTAAGATGTTGTTTTTCCATCTTTAGATTTTACTTCCCATAGTAATGCATTTTTTGTTACTTGCCCAATAGAGTAGTGACATAGAAGAACAAATAGAAACAATAAACGGATCATTTTACAAAGATAATTGAGCTAAATAGTGATTATCTTGCTCCATTATTCGCTTGCATTTAAAACCTATTTTTGTAGCAATTTCGTGCATGGAGTCATAATCAACATAAAGCCATTCAAACCAATCGCCTGCTGTTTTTTTGTAATGCATTTGAAATTTAAAATTCCCATAATATTCTGTATTCAAATCTACCCACATTGCGCCGTCTTCATCTTCATACAAGAATTTAACATCTGAAGAATCAAAAATTATTTGACCTCTTAAATTCAGCATTTTTTTTGCTTTCAATAAGGTTTTCTCTAAATTTGACAGCCGACCAGCGATCCCAATTCCATTCATTAACAGTAGAATAGTATCGTATTTTTCTGTTGTTGTGAAATTTTCAAAAGTTGAATGAGTAGCATTAATTCCAGATTCTTTCAGATAAGTAACTGCTCCAACTGAGGAATCAATAGCTATTACTTTATGGCCTTTTTTAATCAACTCGTGACAATGAATTCCAGCACCAGCTCCAATGTCTAAAACTGTTCCTTTACACAAAGTAAGTGCTCGTTTTTCTAAGTCGGGCATTTCTTTATAAGAACGAAAAAGTACTTCAATTGGAATAATATCATCCTCGCATAAGTCAGAACTTACAACGATATCAAATGGTTTGTGATTGGATGCGTAATCTAAAATCGCATCACCGATTGGGTCTGATGAAGTTTGTATCATATTAATATTCGAACTCATTAAAATCAGTTAAATCATCTTCCGAATAATCGTCGTCGAAATCATCTAGACCAAGTTCGTCTTCATCTTCATCAATTAAACTTTCGTCGCCAGTTGAAGCGAATAATTCATCGTCCATAATTTTTCTAGAATCTTCGGTTGGTGCATCTCCCATTGAAAGTAACATTAATGGTGTTTCAGGTTCGCTGCGATCAAATCCAATTAATTCAACCAAGAAAATCCACATGCGCAAGAAATCGTAAACCATAATAAATTTTTGGTCAGGTTCCTCCAAGAAATCTTTGATGATAGCGCTTTTCATTGTTGCCGACGGTGAATCCAAAGAGTCATCGTCATAAGTCATATCCATCAAATTGATTTCATGACCCTTATCCCAATCGTCATTTGAAACGTAGAAGCTTGCCATTTGGTCTCCCTTGAAATTAAAGGATTTTAAAATAGCATGATAAAGCGATTCAAAATTATCGGTGTCAGAAATCAAAATATCTCTAAATATCTCTGCTTTCTTTTCTGAATCGAGTAAAACTCTAAATTTTAGTCCTGGCATATAGTTGATTTTTCAATCTGTGTAAAATTAAAACTAATATCTGTATAGTTAAAAGATGAATGTGGAAAGATGTACTTAAAACTACTATTTTTAAGTTAATTAATTATCAAATACTTTTTTTCAATCCAAATTTTTCTCCCAATTGCAGCATCAATTCGTAAGCTTGCTCGGGAGAATTTTCTATTTGACCATCTAGAATTGCTTCTTTTATTGTTGATTTAATGATTCCAATTTCGGTGCAAGGTTGTAAGTTAAAAGTGGTCATAATCAATTTACCACTTACGGGAGGTTGGAAATTTCTAATTCTATCCTTTTCCTCTACAACTTTTAGTTTTTGAGCTACTAAATCGAAATTATTTTTATATTTTTTTACTTTAAATTCATTTTTTGAGGTAATGTCTGCATTGCATAATTTCATCAAATCATCAATGTCATCGCCTGCTTCGCTCAATAATCTTCGAATAGCAGAATCAGTTACAAATCCTTTAACAAGCGCAATTGGACGTAAATGAAGTCGTACTAATTTTTGGACATATTTCATTTTGTTATCCAATGGAAGCTTTAAATTTTCAAATATCTTCGGTACCATTCTTGCACCCAGATCCTCATGTCCGTGAAAAGTCCAACCAATTTCTTTATCGAATCTTTTAGTTGGAGGTTTCGCAATATCGTGTAAAATAGCAGACCATCTTAACCACAAATTATCCGTGTGTAGTGAAATGTTATCTAAGACTTCGAGCGTATGCAAAAAATTGTCTTTATGTGACTTTCCATCAATTATTTCAACGCCTTGAAGTACAGTCATTTCTGGAAAGAAACGCTCTAATAATTGTGTGGATTGTAATAATTTAAACCCACGTGAAGGAGTATTTGTTAAGATAATTTTATTGAGTTCGTCAGCAATTCGTTCTTTAGAAATGATATCAATTCTTGCTGATTGTTTTAAAATTGCTTCCAAACAACTAGCATCAATTTTAAAATCTAAGCGTGTAGCAAAACGAATCGCACGCAACATTCGCAATGGATCATCGCTAAACGTGATTTCAGGTTCAAGTGGTGTTCTGATAATTCCTTTTTCTAAATCTTTAACTCCATCAAAAGGATCAATAAGTTCACCAAAATTCGAAGGATGCAAACTTAAAGCCAAGGCATTGATTGTAAAATCTCGTCTGTTTTGATCGTCTTTTAAGGTGCCAATTTGCGTTATAGGTTTGCGAGAATCAGAAGTATAGGATTCTTTACGAGCTCCTACAAATTCGACATCAATATCTTTGTAGCGAAAATGCGCAGTTCCGTAAGTTTTGAAAACGCTCACTTTTTTAACGCGAAGAATTGTGGCAACATCATTTGCTAACTGTGGACCGTCGCCCACAACAACAATGTCTATGTCTTTTGAAGGATTGTCTAAAAGTAGGTCGCGTACAAAACCTCCAACAACATAAGCTTCGAGATTCTTTTCTTCGATGTAGTTGGAAATAACTTTAAAAACAGGATGTTTGAGTGCTTGCGCGTAATAAGTTGACATTAAAGAAAAGGTATAATTTTGATAGGCAAGTTGAATTAATCTTCATCTTCTTCGTCATCAAAATCATCTTCCTCTTCACGTTTATAAGATAACAAATCTAGATCGTCTAAATCATCATCTTCCTCAAAAAACTTTTTCTCTTTTCCGCTTTTTTTGAAAGCATCCATTTTAGGTTTTTTGTTTCTAGAATCTGAATCGCCCGTTTTTTTATCCTTCTCCTTATTTATTTTCTTTTTTGGCTCGTTTGCAGGCATTTCTAAAGACGGAGGCAAGGAATTAAGATCTCTGTCAGGAAATCCTCCTTCAGTTCTAGGTTCTCGAGGTTTTTGATTAAAATCACCGCCAGTGGTTCTTGGGTTTGGTGTGCGATTTTCACGTTGTTCTGCTTCCTTTACAGCAATTGGTCTACCGTTGATTAGTTGGCCGTCTAGTGCACTTATTGCATTCATTGCTTCGTTTCTATCTGCCATTTCAACAAATGCAAATCCTCTCGATTTACCTGTTTCCCTGTCAGTTGCAACATTAGCTTTAAGGACTTTACCATGTTGAGCGAACAAATCCCGTAATTGATCGCTAGAAAAACCAAAATCTAATTTGGCTACAAAAATACTTGTCATAAAAAAATAAAAACGTCTATTTTGTTGATTAAATAATACTTAACGGTTCGAAATTAGAATAAATATTTAGAATATCAGCTATTCAACTAGAAAATTTATTGATAATATTGATTCAGAAGTCAGTTATTCGCTCGTTCTATACTTTAAGACAATTAATTGAAGCTTAAATATTAGACTGCCAGTAATAAAGTTTAAGTAATCATTTTTTAATTTCGTTCCAGAATTATTTCTTCCTCCGAATTTTTTAATTTGAGAAAATTAGATTGAAGTTACTAGGGAAACATTTGGAAAATTGAATTTTATTTTGTACAGTTTTGGAGCAACCTTACACCTGCTTGGTTCGCTTATTATCAATAATCAATTTTGGCAAAGGATTATTTTACCTGCAATTGAGGCAATTTTTTAGTAATAAATAGTATCAAGAAACTTCACTTTTTCACATATTTATTCTGAGTTACTTTTTTTTTAGAATTGAGAATGTCAACAACTTTTTTCCGTTAAATCTATTAAATTGTGCTCCACAACTTTTTAAATTAGTAATTTTCACAACTTTATTTAAAATGATGGAAGATTTACAAATTAACGCAACTGCAACAACACCAGAAATTTCTTTTTCTATTGATGGAAATATGGAGATTAAAGGTAAAGCGATTCCTGATGCTGACTCTGATTTTTGGAATTTAGTAAGCGAATGGTTTAGACAATATATGTTTACCCCAGCTTTTAAAACTAGTTTTACTCTTCAAATTGATTACTTAAATACTTCATCTTCTAAAGAGGTTTTGCATTTATTGTATCGTTTAAATGAACTAAAAGATAGAGGTTTAGGAGCAGAAGTTGTTTGGTCTTTCAATGAGAATGATTTTGATATGCAAGAAGTTGGGAAAGATTACGAACACATGGTCAAAGTTCCGTTTTCATTTGTCAAAATTCAACAAGCCGTTTTATCGTAAGCCAATTTTATTAATTGCAATTAGTAGTTGATTCTATTTTTATTAAACACTTTCAATAGTTTGACAACAAAAGACATCGATGCTTTAAGTGAGTCAAAAGTTCAATTGGAGCAAACTAAAAAGATTTTTCGGAAATGGAAACAAGTAAAATCGAAGGATTTAGATCAAAAGTTCCATAAAGAGCACACTTCGGAATTCAAAAAAATGGATTGTTTGACTTGTGCGAATTGCTGTAAAACCACAAGTCCAATTTTTCGTGATGCAGACATTAGAAGAATTGCTAAACATCTTAGAGTCAAAGAATCACAGTTGATTCAGAACTATTTAAAAATGGATGAAGAAAGTGATTATGTTCTTCAAAAGTCTCCCTGTACTTTCTTAGGAGCTGACAATAAATGTGATATTTACGAGGTTCGACCTTTGGCTTGCAGGGAATATCCGCATACCGATCGGAAAAACATGTTCCAAATTTTGGAAATTACAGTCGAAAACACCTTGATTTGTCCTGCTGTTGCTCGAATCGTTCAAACAATAACCGAAAAAACTTAATAGCTTTTTACTTGTTTTGTTAGCATGATAGCTTTTCATCCTTTGTATGTCCATCCACTTCCCGAAAATCATCGTTTTCCAATGGAGAAATACGATTTATTGAAACGACAATTAATTCATGAAGGAATTGCGGAATCGGCAACTTTTTTTGAACCAAGCCAAATTGCATTTGATACGCTTTTAGCTGTTCACTCTATCACATATTGGGAACGTTTAAAAAACATAGAGATTTCACCTCGCGAACAGCGTGTTTCTGGTTTCGTTCACTCTAAACAATTGATTGATCGCGAACTTACAATTATGGAGGGTACACGAAAAGCTGCGGATATTGCAATGAAAACTGGTCTTGGTTTCAATATCGCAGGTGGAACGCACCACGCTTTTTATGACAGGGGAGAGGGCTTTTGTTTGCTGAATGACCAGGTGATTGCAGCAAAATGGTTGTTGCAAAACACAGAAATTGAAAGCGTTCTAATTGTTGATCTAGATGTTCATCAGGGAAATGGCACTGCTTCACTGCTGAAGGACGAGCCATCCATTTTTACTTTCAGTATGCACGGGGCGGGTAATTATCCACTCAAGAAAGAAAATTCTGATTTAGATGTCGAATTACCTGATGCTTGTAAAGACGAAGTTTTTTTGTTCTTATTGGAAGCTAATTTAGATAAGATTTTAAATCAATTTAAACCAGACTTTATTTTCTATCAGTCTGGTGTTGACGTACTTGAAAGTGACAAACTTGGACGACTTTCCTTGAGTCAAAATGCATGTTATCAAAGAGATAAGATAGTTTATCAAACAGTTCAGCAGCTGAAAATCCCTGTAGTCACTACAATGGGCGGAGGTTATAGTCCACAAATTAAAGACATTGTAAATGCACACACCAACACATTTAAAGCAGCTTTTGGAATTTTGGGATGATTATTCGAATTTTTTCAAAAAAAGTTAAATCAACGTTGGGCTAGCTTGAATTCATATCTTTGTCTTCGCAAAGTATTAAAAATAATTATCTAAAAATTCTTAAGTTTTAAAAATGCTAAGTACTTCACTTCAACTTCACGATAAATTACCATTAACTTGTACTCGGACAGGGACATGTTGTCATGGAAAGCAAGTGTTTTTGAATCCTTGGGAATTGGCTTGTTTAGCGAAAGAAAAAAAGATTTCAGTTCGTGAGTTCAGTGATTTTTATTGTGATTTTGGTGGCATATTACTGCGCTTTGATGGGGAAAAGGATAAACAAGGTTTTTCTGCTTGTAGTCAATACATTGCTGATTTTGGTTGCAGTGTCCACGAAGGTCGTTCGTTGGCATGTCGTTTATTTCCATTGGGAAGACAAATTCAGAATGGCGAGGTAAAATATATTTTTGAAGGAACTACTTTTCCTTGTTTGAATGGCTGTCCCGAGGTGCTAAATTTACCGCAATTGAAAGTTGGCGATTACCTTATCGGTCAAGAAACTTCTGTTTTTGAACAGGCACAAGATGCGTATTTGGAGGTGATTCAAAATCTAGCAGATATTTCTTTTGAGCTACTTCTTGAAACTGGCTTGGCGGCAACTGGGGAAACCAAAACACTCCATGCTTGGAAGAAAACTAGCACCACTTCACCTACTGAATTAGCGCAACAAATCGGAGCGGAATGGTTGGAAGCACTACTTTTCCCAAATTTGGAATGTGCTAAAGAAAACGCTTTAAAATTCGTTTCGAAGCACAATGAAAACTTGCAACAATTGGCACAAGATCAATTTGCGAGTCTAGACAATTTCACAGCTATTCATGAAGCATCTGTTCAAATGATGCGTTTGGCACTGTATTTAGCAAAAGCAGTAGGGGCAAACCCGGAAAGTCTTGCAGAATATTGGATCGAGATTGCGAAAAGTCACGGAGCTTGTGAGTGATTGCTTTTCAATTTTTTGCCTGCTGAGTAGATGAAATAATGAGTTTTAGTAAAAAATGCTATGCCTTAGTATTCCATTACCACCGAAGTGTTTTTAAACTGAAAGGAGGAATCTTTTCTGCGAAAAAAGTTTTTATTTTAGAGCAAGTATCCTAGAGATCATGAAAAGATCGTTAAGAAGGCGTTAGTTGAGGGGAGATGGTAAATTCTTACAAAATTTAACGAATTGAGAATCGCGTTATGCCACAGAATTTATCTTGGCATCTCGCTATTTTTTTGACATGCGATTATCAAAAAAATAGTATTGTTTGCCGATCGTTTGTTTTGCCTTTTTTGAAATAAGCACAATCTGTTGAATTTTCTATTTGAAATCCTTACTTTTGCTCAAATTTGACACATGGGAAGAGCATTTGAATACCGAAGAGCAGCAAAAGAAAAACGTTGGGACAAAATGTCCAAAATTTTTCCAAAGTTAGGGAAAGCAATTACGATGGCAGCAAAAGAAGGAGGAATTGATGCCGCAACGAATGCGAAATTGAGAACAGCTATCCAAAATGCGAAGTCAGAAAATATGCCCAAAGATAATATCGAAGCGGCAATTAAAAGAGCAGCACAAAAAGACATCGCATCATTTACAGAAGTAAACTACGAAGGAAAAGGTCCGCATGGCGTACTTGTCTATGTGGAATGCGCAACGGACAATCCAACACGTACGGTTGCCAACGTTAAATCATATTTCAACAAAGCGGGTGGAGGCGTGGTGCCAAATGGTTCTATGGAGTTTATGTTCTCTCGGAAATGTGTTTTTGAATTCGTTAAAACAGACGCAATCGACACCGAAAACCTAGAGCTAGAATTAATAGATGCCGGCTGTGAAGAAATCGAAATTGAAGGCGAAAACATTATCGTTTATGGAGATTACACCTCTTTTGGTACCTTAGCCAAAGGGTTAGAAGACTTGCAAATAGAAGTTCAGAAGTCAAGTTTAAAACGCATTCCAACGACTCCAGTTGAATTTTCAGAAGAACAATTAGTAGATATCGAAAAAATGTTGGATAAAATAGAAGACGATGACGATATTCAGCAAGTATTCACAAACATCGCCTAATTTTATACTAAAACGCGCAAAATTCAGTTATTGAATAGTATGAAAAATAAGTCCGCCGTATTACTTTCAATCTTTGGAATTGCTCTGCTTTTTGCATGTTCAACGGAGAACAATTCTCTTTTGAACC
Source organism: Crocinitomicaceae bacterium (assembly GCA_044374225.1). Taxonomy (GTDB): domain Bacteria; phylum Bacteroidota; class Bacteroidia; order Flavobacteriales_D; family Crocinitomicaceae; genus UBA952. The sequence continues at coordinate 14,515 of JBILOX010000043.1, forward strand.
GTACTTATCACTCCACAACTGCGCGTTATAATGGTCATTTCAATGCAACCGAATTGATGCGTATTTCAATGAAAACGTATACTGATTCAAGAAAGGAAGATTTTTACAACGTACTTCCAGTAAATCCACTCCCTAATGAAACGGAAGTAAAAGGAATGTATCCTGCGATTGATACAGCAGTTGTAAAGTGCACCAAAGTAATTGTAAACCACAGCATGCCTAGCGCCGAAAATATGGCGATGAAATCTGCGGAATACAATACTTGGATTGATGAAAACTGGTTAACAGTTGGAAAAGCCTATTATTTGAGAAGAGATTACGAAAAAGCAATGAAGAATTTTTTATTCGTTAAACGGTTTTTCACGAAAGATCCTTCGATGTTTGAAGCGGAATTGTGGATTGCAAAAATTAATATCGAACTCAATAAATTCGCGGATGCTAAATTGGCTTTAGATGATTTGAACGAGATTTCTCAAGCGCAGAAAAAAAGAAAGTTCACAGATTTCATTCCTTTTTATAAACCAAAATCAGACCCTGCTGAAGAATCAGAGTCAGAATTGCCTCGCATGAAAAAAAGTTTGCAGTTTGATATCTACAAAGCGTATGCTGATTTAGCAGTTAGGAGAAAAGATTATCCAGCCGCAGCAGAGGGTTTGAATCTAGCAATTTCAAAATGTAAAACTCCAAAAGAAAAAGCGCGCTTACACTTTATTCTAGGTCAAGTATACAATCAAAATAGAAATGTTGACTCTGCAAGCATCCATTTTAATCTTGCCAATAAATCGGCAGCATCTTTCGAAATTGCTTTTAACGCACGTATAAATCGTGCAATGGTTGGAAGTAGCGATAATTTAGGTCGGGACTTGAAAAAAATGTTGCGCGATGCTAAAAATGCACCTTTTAAAGATCAGATTTTTTTCGCCTTGGCTAATTATGAATTGAATCGAAGTGATAAACCAAAAGCTATTGAGTATTTGACAAAATCTGCTTTTTTCTCAACGACCAACAAACGCCAAAAAGCAATGTCATACGAAAAGCTAGGAGATTTGACTTTTGCTGATAAAGACTACGTTTCAGCTCAAAAATACTATGATTCTTGTTCTCGATTTATCGATGACAATTATCCAAATGGCGAATTGGTAAAAAATAGAGCAATCAAGCTGTTCGATTTAGTTAAAGCGATTGAAGTAGCTATATTTGAAGACAGCGTTCAACGAATTGCGAGATTATCAGAGAAAGATAGAACCGAATTTTTGAAAGACGCTTTAAAGCAAATAAAAGAGGAACAGCAAAAACGCAAAGAGCAAGAGGCAGCAAAAATGTTGGCGCTTCAAGATCAAGCCAATTCAAATGTGGGCGGTTCAAATGCGAATAAGTTTGTTTTTAATAATCCAAAATTACGAGAAGCAGGATTCAATGAATTTAAGAAAACGTGGGGGGTTCGTGAAAATGAAGACGATTGGAGACGAAGTGATAAAGTGGTAAATGTCTTGAATAAAGAAGATGCAGTTGAAAAAGACTCTTTGAATTCTCCAGTAAGTAAGTCAAAAGACGATACGCTTTCAATAGCTTCGTTACTAAAAAACATTCCTTTAACCGATGATGCCATGAAAGCATCAAAAGAACGTTTGATGGATGCTTTATTTACTTCTGGCGTTTTGTATAAAGAGATTTTAAATGAAGAAGAATTGGCTGAAATTCAATTTAAAAAAGTGTTGGCTCAAAAAAATATCGGTTTAACGGATTTATCTTCTGCGTTTCAGTTGTATAAAATCAATGAAGCAACAGGTGAAAAAGAACGCTACAAAGATCATATTATCGATTATTATCCAAGTTCAGATGCCGCAAAATACTTCAAAGATCCTGATTTCTATTTGAAGCAAAAAGAATTTGCAAAACAAGCAGAGAAAGAATATGTTGCGTTATTGGATAGGTACAATGCACAAGATTATCGATACGTTGCAAATCAATCACAGCTTGTTATTGATAACGATAAGTCGAATGCATACAGAGCAGAATACATGTTGTTAAATGTTCTGGCAGTTGGTCAAACGACCGAAAACAAAAAAGATTTAGCTCCGAAGTTAAATGCAATTATCGCAGAAAAACCTGGAACTCCACAAGCAATTCGAGCGAAAGAAATGTTAGCTATTTTGGACAAAGGTTTCTCTACAAACGAAGCGGTTAATTTCAATAAAACTTACGCATACGTTTATTCAACAGAGGGAAATCAAAGTGTTATTGTTTTACTCGATGAAGAAGATGATAGTGATGATGCAAAAAAGTTAATTTCAGATTTTTCAAATAAGAAATTTAAAACAAATCGCGTAAAAGTTTCGATGAAAACAAGTATGTCGGAAAAAAATTTTATTTTAGTACAGGATTTTGAAAATATCAAAGTGGCACAAGATTATATCGATGCATATAAAGCTGGTTTTGAAATTTTAGATGATTTACAGGACAATAAAATTTATATTATTTCGATAGAAAATTTGAAAAAGTTAATTGAAACATCGAAATTTGACGAATATAAATTATTTTATGATGATAATTACTAAATACATATGCTAGAACGTAAAGGTTTTTTTGGATCAAACTCAAGTACTCCAGTAATGAGCGAATCAACAAGTGATAAGTGGAATAAAATTCTTTCAGGAACAGAAATAACAGGAAATATAGTTTCTGATTCTAATTTGATAATAGAAGGACAAATTAATGGGGACGTAAATTGCGCGGGTAAAGTGCATATTGGAACAACGGGACGAATTTCCGGTAATTTAAAAGCAAATAATGCTGAATTTGAAGGAAGTCAAGAAGGTGAACTAGTTATTGATAATTTGTTGATTTTACGCAGTACAGCGCGAATTAAAGGTAATATAGAAACGTTAAAACTGAACATTGAAGAAGGCGCATTCTTCGAAGGTGCTTGTGTCATGAAATCACCAGTTTCAACCGCCAACTTTGCTCAATCAGTATCGTTTGAATAAGGAGGATAAACGTCCTAATTTATTCCTTAAATTTTCAGCTACTGGTATTCAAATGGCTGGCATTATTGCCTTTTTTACTTGGCTTGGAACTTATCTTGATGCTAAATATCCTTCTAAAACACCTTGGTGGACAATTGGATTATCTCTTTTTGGAGTAATCTCCTCTTTGGTATTGGTAATCAAAGAAGTAATCAGTCTAAACAAGGATAATTAGTAGAATGACTTTTATCAAACATTGGTTGCTCATTTTTATTCCAACGGTTATCTATTTTGGGTTAATACGTCTGCAATTTTTCTCAATTGAATTATTTCTTTCCAATTTTGCTGCTGGTGCCAATTTGTTCATTTTCACAATTAGCGTTTTAATCATGCAAATTGGTAGAACAAATAAACCGGAAGAATTTGTTTTTCGGTATTTAACCATGACAACCGTTCAGATGCTTTCCTTCTTAGCAATCGTTACTGCTTTTGTTTTTACTAAGAAACCAACTGTTGTTGTTTTCCACAGTTTAGCTCTTTTTGGTGTGTTGCTGGTATTTCAATCTGTCGGCTTGCTTTTATATAAAAATTCTAGAATTAAAAATTAAGCATCAAGTATTTTCTCTAACTTTTGAAACTATTTCTTCCCCCAAACCATCGTAATCAATACCGTCAAAATTACCAGAAGACATCATTAGTAAAACTGAATTTTTCCAATTTTGGGTATGAATAAATTCCAAAACTTCAGCCGTTTCATTCATAACTTTTACATTTCCACCAAAACCAGCGAGCACTAACTCTTTGGAAATCGGTTCCAGTTTTTTGTGTTCTACAACTTCTGGGTTGTAATAAACGATTGCTACATCCGCTTTTTCCATTGCATTTTTATAGTGAGGTAGGAATTCTTTTTTCAAAGAAGAAAACGTGTGTAATTCCATACAAGCAACAACTTTTCGAGTTGGATATTGATGTTTAATTGCATTTGTTGTTGCTTTTAATTTTGACGGTGAATGTGCAAAATCTTTGTAGAAAACGAAATCTTCTTTTTCTGCGACTTTCTGTAAACGTTTCCCGGCACCAGTAAAATCATTCATTGCAGTTAGAAATTCAGCAGTTTTAATTCCGATTGCTTCACCTAGTCGCATTGCACCGATTAAATTTTGAAGATTGTGAGGACCAAAGATTTTTAAATCGTAATTATTTCCTTCAAAAGTCAGTTTAGTTCCATTATCGGTCGGAACAAATTCGGGGGTAGAGTAGGGTGTAGTTTTAATTTTTGAACTGTATTTTTGACCTAATTTACTGACTTCTTCATCCTCGCTGTTATAAATCAAAAGTCCTTTTGAGTCAATTAAAGAGCAAAAAATATCGAATTGTTCCAAATAATTTTCAAACGTAGGAAAAACGTTAATATGATCCCAAGCTATTCCGCTGATAATGGCAATATTGGGTTGATAAAGGTGAAATTTTGGCCTTCTGTCAATTGGTGAGCTTAAATATTCATCGCCTTCCAAAATCATTATTTTTGCATCTTCACTCAATTTAACCATACAATCGTAGCCTTCTAGTTGAGCACCGACCATGTAATCAACATTGATTCCTAATTTATTTATGGCATGTAACAACATCGATGTTATAGTTGTTTTCCCATGACTTCCGCCAATAACTACTCGAATTTTATTTTTGCTTTGTTCGTACAGATATTCTGGATAAGAATAAATCGGGATATTTAATTCTTTGGCTTTTAGTAATTCTGGATTATCTACACGCGCATGCATTCCCAATATAACAGCGTTTAAATCTGTTGTGATTTTAGCAACATCCCAACCTAAACTCACAGGTAGAATTGCTTGTTTTTCTAATCGTGTTCGGGAAGGTTCAAAAATCTCATCATCAGATCCAGAAACATTTATTCCTTTACGACTCAAGGCAATTGCCAAATTGTGCATTGCACTTCCTCCGATTGCTATAAAATGTACGTTCATATTAAAAATTATGGAACGAATATAAGTTGCAATTAGCTCTTAAATATGTATTAAGTGATTAGTTACTCACATTCAACTTTTGAAAGTAATTGGAGAATTTTGACGAAAAAGAATGAAGTATTTTATTTCACAGTCGAATACGTTTTATATTCTCCCTTTTCGTTATAAATAAGTACTACTTCGATTCCTAATTTTTTGTTCTGTTTTAGAAATTCTTTTGTTTTTTCAATTCCCATGACCATGAAAGCAGTTGCAAATCCATCAGCCAATGCGCACTCTTTCATTACAACTGTTGCACTTAACAGATTCTGTTGTGCTTGCATTCCGGTTTTAGGATTAATTGTGTGCCCATATTTAATACCATTAACCTCGTAGAATTTTCGATAGTTTCCGCTGGTTGCAACTGACTTATTTGAAACTTGAATAACATCTTGAATAGAGCGTTCACCTTCCGACTTTGGTGTATCAATTCCAATTCGCCATTTATTTCCCTCTTTATTAGTTCCTGCAACTCGAATTTCTCCACCGAGCTCAATGTAAAAACTTTCATATCCTTTATCTGCTATTAATTTCGCCATAAAATCAACTGCTAAACCTTGGGCAATAGCATTGAAATCTAATTTCAAACGATTATCGCGTTTGTAAATTTGAACTGAATCATTTTTAAACTCATAATCGAGTAATTTATTTTTTTCGAAGCTCACAAATTTTATTATTGAATCAGCTTGTATTTTTTGTAATGGTGTTTTTACATCTTTAAAAAATCCCCATGCCTCAATTAAAGGAAAAACAGTTGGGTCAAAAGCGCCCTTCGATAAATCATAAACCAGTTGACTTTTTTCCAAGCAAGTTTTAAAATAGTTTTTTTTATCTGCGAAAGCGAGGCTAATACGCGCATTGTTGAAATTCGTAATTGAAGAATTGCTTTTATAGGTTGATAAAGAAGCATCAAAATCATTTAGTAATTCAGTAATTTCTTTTTTAGCAATTTTTTCACCAGCACCTACTAACTGAATAGTGTAAGTGGTGCCTTGCGCTTCACCTTGTAAGATTTGATACTTTTCACCTTCGGTTGAATTCTCTGCACAAGAAAAAACAGCAAATAGGGTAGCAAGAATTAGAACATTATTTTTCAATGACATTTTCTCCGGAAGATTCGTTAAACCAAATGAAATCAGGTATTTGTGCGCCATTTTTAGTGTAGGAATTAAAACCAACATCATTAGTAATTTGTTCATACACTACCCCATGGCCATTTTTATCAACTACTACTCTTCGAATAATTACTTTTGTAACTAAATCCTCAGAATTTTTAATTTTATATACGCGTTCTGTCATTTTGTTTTTCTCAAAAGGAACTCCATTTTCATCCGCTAAATTATTTGCAGTGAGAATCTTTGTATCGGTATAATTCATTAAAACTTGCACTTGATTAGATCTCGCTTCTTGATTTTGTTTTTCGATTGAATCTCTCTTAAAATTTGCATATTGTACACTTTCAACACTAAGTCCTTGTTGAACTTGGCGAGCTATCAAATCGTTTGAAACGCTATTTTTTACAAGCTCAGCTTGCGCTTTATTTCTATCAATTGTTGAAATTTGACCTTCATTCTGTTCTTGGATTTTTTTATTAGACTCTATTTTTAAGTAATCAGATTTATTTTTCCAATCATCTATATTATTTGATTGATTTTCTTGTAATTTCTTAGTTTCTGCGTTTTTAATTTCAATAGCTTTTTCAGCTTGAAATTTCACGTCTTCCTGTAAATATTGGGATTTGATAGCGTCTGATTTTACCTCTTTTCGAATCATTTCACTTTCATTTTCATAATCTAAAACCCTAACTTTTTCTTCTTCTTGTCTTGCTGCCACTAAGACCGAATTAAAATAATTATTGTAATCAGCATTATCCTTTGCATTTTGCTGGTAGGAAAGAGGTTGCGCTTTGGTGCGTTCGGTTGTAATAAAAAGGTCATTATACGCTGTCAAACTCGCATCTTTTCCCGTAACTAATTCTCCTGGGGCAGCTAATTTATTTGGAGTTACAGTGGGAACAATAGCTGTTGCTGGAGGAGTTGTTGTGGTTGTAGTTTTATCAAAAGCGACCAATGAATCGATACTTTTTTGTAATTGTATTTTTTCCGATACTGGTGCTAATTTATTAGTAATAGCATAATTACCAATTATAATATTCAGTTTTTCTATTGCTTCTTTGTTCTTTTTGTCCGTAACTAATTTATAAGCTTTTTGTTTTTCAGAGTAATAAGTTTCCATGCGATTGATTTTCTCTTTCAATTCAACGACCTCGGGTTCATTGACTTTATTTTTCATTGGATCCGAATTTAGAATATTATTTGCCACGCTATAGAAATTCTTTCCTTTTTCATAATTTTCCTGTGCTTTTGATAGTTGGGCTTTGTACGATTGATACTCAGTATCTTTTTTCGCCTGAACGTTTTGAATTCCCTCTTTTACTTCTTTTGAATATTTATCAATTAATACTTGATTGGAGAATTTAGAAATTGTTGACTCTGTTGCACGATATATCTTGATAGCGTCCTCTAATTTTAATTTACTTAATAATTCACTTGCTGTTTTTAAGTCTTTTTTTACTGTTTCCTCTAATACAGCATCTGATTGTCCACCTTTTAGTTTTGCTATTTCATTATCGATAAATGTTTTTTGGCTCGGCTGAAAACCAGCCGCTTGAGTGAATTTTGCAATTGCATCATTATATTTTTTAGCAGCTATAAAGGTATTTGCTTCTTGAATGGCTTTGTCATAACTAGCTTTATTTTTTGAATTATCTGTTTCTTTTTGTTTTTCGATAGTAATTTTTTGAACTTGGTCTTTTATATATTGCTCAGTTGGATAAAGTTTTGCTGCTTCTGCATACTTTGATTCTGCCAAAGGAAAGTTTCCATTCTTGAATGCAGCATCTCCAGCTTCTTTGAAAATAATGTAGTCTTTTCGCTTTATTTCTTCCGTTTTTTGAGCTTGTAAATTCAAATTTGCCGTTGCTCTGTTTTTAATAATCAATGAATCTTTTGGAGCCACAACTAAAGCTGAGTCATAATAAGCCGTTGCTCTTGCGTAATCTTTTTTATTATTTGCCTTTTCAGCTTCGACAACAAATTTTTTCGAAGCGCTATTTACTTCTGCTTTTTCATAAGCATCTTTAACTTTTTTATCAGTGTCTTCTTTAACTTTCGTATCAGGTTTCACGATAAAAGATGGTTGATCCCACGTGAATTTTTCGGCATAACCAATCTTGGCAAAGTTTAAATCAACTCCTTGTTTTAGTTCGTATAATTCAATTATTAATTCATCGACCAACTCTAATGTTGTTGCATCAGCTCTGTTTTTGTTGATTTTTAATGTTGAAATATTAAATAACACTTTTTTAGTTACATACCCGGGTTTAGAAACGATTAAATCAATTGGTTCTAAAATATTTACTTTACCTGAAATAAAATAACTTCCGTAATTATCGGTCACGGATTTTGATAGCGTTCTTTCATTTTGCATCATATAAATAGTTGCTCCAAAAAGCTTAGCATCTGTAAGGAAATTGTTGATCGAACCATCTAAAGAAATGGTAACACTTGTCGCTTGCGAAAAGCTAATCGAAGTCTGAAAAGTACTTAAGAAGAATAAAAAGAGTATTTTAGTGCGCATAATTTCTATTATTGTAATGGTTGTTTATAACGTTTTACCATACATTTGTTTCATATATGTTTAATTATTTTTTTAATGGTCATATGGACCGCGTTAGCAGCAACGTAGTTAATCGCCGATTAAATTCATCTTTGATTGTGACGAATTTCGTTATGGCTTATTTCATATTTTTACAAAATTGGTGAAAAAACACGAATATTAAAATGCTTTTTTTTAATGAATTAAGTTTTTGGGAGCGCAAAGCGTATTTAAATGATATTGACTTTGCTATAATTGGTTCAGGAATTGTGGGAATGAGTACTGCTATTTTTCTAAAAAAGCGCTTTCCCTCGGCTAAAATCACTATTTTGGAAAGGGGATATTTACCATCCGGGGCGAGTACAAAAAATGCAGGATTTGCTTGTTTTGGAAGTCCGACAGAATTATTTGATGACCTTAAGAAAAATAAAGAAGATCAAGTTTGGGAAACGTTTTTGTTACGCTATCAGGGACTTAACACGTTGTTTTCACTAGTAGAGAAAGAGCGAGTTAATTATAAAGCTTGTGCTTCTTGGGATTTAATCACAAATAATAAATCTGATTTACCAACTGATTTTATTGACTATTTAAATTCAAAGTCGAACTCACTGATAAACGAGCCAAATGTATATTCTGATGATTCAAATTTTGCAGCTTCTTTTGGATTTAAAGGTTTTAAAAAAGCATATAAAAATAGATTAGAAGGAAGTATTGATACAGGTAAATTAATTACTGAATTGTATAGTAAAACTGTTGAATATGGAATTCAAACTTTATTTGGAATCAACTTAGAATCTTATTCAGAATCGCATCAGGAAGTTGAGTTAATGACTACTTATGGTGAATTGAAATGTGCTCATTTATTGGTTTGCACAAATGGTTTCGCGAATAAATTTTTTGAAGTAGATTTACAACCTGCAAGGGCTCAAGTAATGATTACAAAACCAATCAAAGGTCTAAAATTTGAAGGTACTTTTCACTTTGATGCAGGATATTACTACTTTAGATCGATTGAAGATCGCGTTTTGATAGGTGGTGGCAGAAATATAAATTTCGAAGGTGAAAAAACTGAAAAATTTGGTATAACAAGTCAAATCCAAGATTCTATTTTGAATTTATTAAATGAAAATATTCTTCCAAAAGTGCCTTTTGAAATCGATTATTCTTGGTCTGGAATTATGGGAGTTGGAAAAGAGAAATCACCAATTATTAAAAAAGTGAACAATAAGGTAGCTTTTGGTGTTCGAATGGGTGGAATGGGTGTTGCAATCGGTTCAGAAGTAGGAAAAAAACTAGCAAACATATTTTAAGTGGAAAACAAAGAATTTATTAATCCAATTGATGCAGACAAAATAACAGAAAATCCGCACAGTTTGGAGTATGCTCACCATGCAGGTAGCGCATTGATTAAACCAGAAGACCAGGGTAAATTAAAAGGTCGTGCTTTGGAAGCAATGGATCACCAAACAGACATGCAACTGAGTCAGATTTATGAACAAATGCAGTTGTTGGCAGAGCAAGCAAAAAAGTTAAATGCTAGAAAGCAGGTTTCAGAATTCATTTATCAAGCTGAAATGCGCTTTGAACCATTTATTAATCACACCTATCATTTGTATCAACGCGACAACAAAGCATTCGTTTTGTCACTTGTTGGTCCTGACCAGTGGGGAAGAACGAAACAAAACTTTGATTTCATTGCAACAGTTAAGTTATTGGCTGACCACACCTGGGATATATTAGCACAAAATCCTGAATTTCAGTTTTAACAAGATTAATTCAAGGTCTTATTTTTGATTCTTTTAACTTGTAATGAGTCAATTGAGGTAACAAGCGAAAGGTTTTTTAAATTAATCAACTAGTCAAACTAAAATTTCAGGAATAACAAAACTCACCAGCACAAAAACGTTAACCTCATTTACCGTTTTTTTTTACTTACAATAATTGAAACATCAGTTTTACATTTACTTACAGTATAAGACTGTTTCAAAAGTCATTAATCGAGGCTTTTCAAAAATTTAATACCGGAGTTAACACTTGTTAATGAGGACATTAAATTTTTGAAGTAACGATGAGAAATGGGTTTTGCAACGGTCTTAGTATATTTATTTTTATAAATTTAACGCTTAATACCCCTTTAGTTCCACAATAAAACTTTAACTGTACTAATTAATTCAATTAAACCACTAACTTTGTTGTCCGCTTAAAAAACGTTCTTTGGGGTCGACATTGGATTTGACAGCGATAGCGGTAGTCAAGTGTCAGCATGCAGAGGGTTGTGGTGAACCTCTTAAATATCTTGTCACGAACAATAATTGACAATACGTCATACGCACTTGCTGCTTAATTAGCTGAATGTTAATTGGCTTAATCTTTCCGAAGTATAGTAGGTTAGACAAGTACTTCCGATAAACTGCTGCTCATTCGGTTTATCATACGGAGGTTCATCCCATTGGGCTAGTGAATGTGAGGTTACTAAGCATTTGCGAAATTCCAGTAGCTAAGTTGCAGGTTTGGGTGTTCTTGTCCGTCCTTCAATCGAAAACCAATCGAGAAATAAGCATGTAGAAAGCTTGAAAACTCGTCGTTTGGACGAGGGTTCGAACCCCTCCGACTCCACGAATTAAATCCTCAACGAAAGTTGGGGATTTTTTATTTTATAACGTTTTGGGTGAGAAGTTTATATCGAGCGAGGCTTTTGGCGAGTCGAGATAAACCCCTCCGACTCCACAAAACAAAAAGAGAATGAGAACGAGAGCGTCATTCTCGTTTTGTTTTACTTCGCTCTCATTTTTATTCTCATTCTCACTCTTTTCTATGAATTATTTTTTTACTCCCATTCTGTAACTTCTTTTAAATCCTCAACGAAAGTTAGGGATCTTTTGTTTATAACGTTTGGGTGATCGTTTGCGTATTTCGCCACAAAGTGTAAAAGAAATTGAAGAACGAGAGACAAATGGAACCATTACACTCAATTCTCTGCGTGATGCTGCAAATGCAATAGACATGAAATTGGTTTATGGTTTTGTTTCCAAGCATGAATCATTGGAACAAATGATTGAAAAGAGAGCAAAAGAATTAGCCACCGAAATTGTAATGCGAACACATGCTACTATGACGTTGAAGAATCAACAAAATTCCAAGGAACGCATCGAAAAAGCAATAGCGCAGAAAACAGCGGAAATCAAATTTGAAATGCCAAAATATTTATGGGATATTTAGATAAAGATGTCTAGTATTCTGAGTTAATCAACGGTTATTTTCCTCTCAATACTTCCATCATCAAATAGATAAAACAATATTTCATTAGTTTTTACAGTTGTCTCTTGTCCCATTATATTCAAAATCTTAACAAGTTTTTTTTGTGATGGATTAATTAGATTTAAACCACTTGTGGACTCTCTCATACAACGCACAGACAAGCCTTCCTGCTTGGTGTAGTCAGCCCTTAATGCCTCGCCATTTAGGAAGGCCACTCCGCGGCTCCAAGCGTAATAAGAAATATTGGACTCTGCTGATGAACTCCACCAGTAACCGAATGCGATAATACCAAGGAATCTAAATTCTCCATTAAGATTGCCGCCCGGAAGTCCTGTAAAGCCACTTGAGTTGGTGGCCCCAGTATTTGGGCTCGCCCAATGCGAAGTGCCAGCTTCCTTCATTTTACCTCCAGCAACAGGTTCACCTCCCAAATAATCGGTCAGAAGCGTATATTCTGCATCTGTTGGCACATGCCAGCCTGTTGGGCATACATTGCGTGTGTCTGCTACGGTGTACCAGTTATACAACTTACCATAAGGGTTTTCGTATTGGTTGTCGTTGTTGTAATGTGTCCAGGCACCTGTGGTTAAGCTTGACCATTGCGTACTGTCTGTTACATTTGGTATAGGGTTACTATTGGCGTAAGTGGTGGTTCTTAGGTTTTCTGCCATCCATTCTTGTCCGTTGATATTAATAGTAGGGTAGTTATTGCCATCAATATCCGAGACTCCTGAACCAGGGGTATAAAGTTGTGAAAAGGTTAAGCTGATTGAGAATAAAAAAAGAAATCCTATTAGAACCTTCATGTTATTTGGTATAAATTATGTGTAAGGATACGATTTAAATTTCAAAAAATTACAAAATAAAGTTTATATTATCATTTCACTACCTATTTATTATTAAAAGAAGCGCATGAAAAATATTATCTATCAATTCTGAATACACAATTACGAAAATGAGTATGAAATTCTTAGTAGAATTACCCTATTTGTTACCCTATTGATTTTCGTTAATAATGAACTTTTTTTGATCAATTGTGATGCCTATTTGAGATATAAAAGACCGAATTGAAAAGAAAAAAAGGTGTCAAAAATAATATAGGCAATAAATTAACATTACTTCTTTATATGCTGGAGTAATAACTCTCACCAAAATACCACCGAATTTCGATAAACAGCATTAAAAATGATTTTTTTTATATTATTTTCAGGCAATAACCTTAAATTAAATTTGTTTATTTCAGGTAATACCCTTAAATTTGTTTTTAATTTTTAGGTTATAGCCTTATGAACAACAATAAACAACAGTTGCTTTTGCAGCAAACGGATAAGAAAATAGAGACTTTTAAGAATTTGAAAGAAACCGTAATTCCCCCCAAAGGGTGGATCAATACGTTTCGAAATTCGTTAAAAATGTCTTTGCGTCAATTGGGTGATCGTTTGCGTATTTCGCCACAAAGTGTAAAAGAAATTGAAGAACGAGAGGCAAAGGGAACCATTACACTCAATTCTCTGCGTGATGCTGCAAATGCAATAGACATGAAATTGGTTTATGGTTTTGTTTCCAAG
>JBILOX010000044.1:0-27904 GCA_044374225.1 Crocinitomicaceae bacterium
ATTTTAATGGCTATTAGAAATCTTATTTTCTTTTTAACGCCTTCGTCTGTTTCTGTTAAATTATTGAGCAAGTATTTCGATCGCAGGGTTACAAAAATTGAGGTTTGAAGATTACCCGCTTAGCTGGATTTGCAATCCGGCGATACTATTTTTTAATCGATTCCAAAAAATGATAAACCAAGATTATTTCTTCTCATCCTTTTTTGCCGAAGCAGAAAAAAGGATGTAAAAAACTGCTTTTTTCAACTTTTAAAAGGCGTTTCCTGCGGAACACTTGTTTTTTCAAACGAGTAAACGGTACAGCGTACTGACTGAAATAACCCCTAAGTCCATGTCGCTGATAAATAAAGTATAATTCCCCCCATTTTTAAGACAGCTAGTTAAAGTGTAATTTTAACAGTTGTAATATGAAAAAAGAAAGACGTAAATTTAGTGCTGCCTTTAAAGCGAAAGTGGCACTTGAAGCAATCAAGGAAAAAGAAACGCTTCAACAATTGGCTTCAAAGTTTGAAGTTCATCCAAATCAGATAACTCTATGGAAAAAGGAGTTTTTAGAGGGTGCAGAACAAATTTTCAGTAAGAATAAAGCTGAAGAGAAGATTAATAACGAACAAGAAAAGGAAGATCTTTACAATAAGATTGGCCATATGCAGGTCCAAATCGATTTTTTAAAAAAAGTCTTGGGGAAATGAGTTTGGATAAAAAACGGCATTTGGTTCATAGAGAAAACAGTGAGTTAAGTATTGTCAAGCAGTGCGAGCTGTTAGAAATTCATCGTTCTGGAATTTATTTTAAACCAAAGTCAGAGAGTTTGTTGAACCTCCGTTTGATGCGATTGATAGATGAAAAGTTCATTGATTGTCCATTTTATGGAGTTCCACGGATGACCACCTGGCTCAACCAAGATATGGGATATATTGTTAATCATAAACACATAGAACGACTTTACAAAGTCATGGGTCTTCAAACCATTTTCCCTAAAAAGAACCTCAGTAAACGGAATCAGAAGCATAAAATCTATCCTTATTTACTCAAAAACCTTATAATTAACCGTCCAAATCAAGTGTGGCAGGCAGACATAACCTATATTCCACTTGAGCGAGGGTTTATGTATATGGTAGCAATTATTGATGTCTATAGTAGAAAGGTTCTGAACTGGAGTATTTCCAACACAATGAATGTAGAATGGTGCCTTCAGGTTTACGAAGATGCGATTAAACAATTTGGCTGTCCAGAAATACTAAACACAGACCAGGGAAGCCAATTTACCAGCCCAATTTTTACAAAAGCATCAATAGATCGAGATATCAAAATCTCTATGGATGGAAAAGGAAGAGCATTGGACAATATTTTTATCGAGCGGTTTTGGAGAGCATTAAAGTATGAACATATCTATTTAAATCCTGCAAATGGAGGACTTGAACTATATGAAGGAGTTAGAAAATATATTGGGTTTTATAATACTGAAAGACGGCATAAAAGCATAAACAATAATACCCCAGAAAAATATTTTAATCCAAGTAATCTGATTATTAAAAATAAACCTAAATTTGAATTATCCCTGTCCTAAATAAGGGGGGAATTATACTCGTCTTATCTACCGTTCAGTATTTTCTAATAAATAGTTGATGGTTTGATTTTAATTCTTTATCCTTTCAACTAATTACCTATTGGAAGTATAATTGATGATTTGGAAAAGGGAATATTAATTCCAATAAAAAATATAAGTAACAAATTTCCATATTGAAGTTAGCTTAGTTATGAAAACAATAATTTCCTTCACAATTGGATTGTTTATTTTGACCTCTTGTTTCAATAAACACGTATATGATTCTTACAAACACCAAAAGCACTTTGTAAATCAAACCAATCCAAGAGATTCAATTACTGAACCCGGAATAAATGAATATCAGGAGGCTTTTGCGATTTATTTAATGTCTTTAAGTGAAGAAGAGCGTCAAGAATGGGTTTCAGGTACGTTTACCGAAGAAGAAGTTTATCAATTCTTGGATACTATAAAAGCAAACGGAGGAACAGAAATTAAATTAAAATAAGAGTTACCCCAAATTATGATTCACATCTAATTTTCACCAAAAGCGTATCAAAAGCTCAAGTGTATCATTTTAATATATAAATCGTTTGTTTGATACAATATAATTTTGTATCTTTAAAATATAAAACAATTAAGATATTATCTCCTATTGATGAGTTGGTTATGTGAGTTACCCTTACCCAAATCAAATGATTCAGGTGGACACTCTCACTCTCAATTCTGTTAGATTGAGAGGTTAAATGGCTTCAGTGAAAACCATAATTTGTCGGCAACTTTGGAATGGTCACTCATCCCCAGATTACACCTTCCGACTTTATGCTGGTGTTGAACTTTAATCTGCCCCAGAGTAGTTCAATTTAAAAATACCGCTCTCGTCTTATCTACCGTTCAGTATTTTCTAATAAATAGTTGATTGTTTGATTTTAATTCTTTATCCTTTCAACTAATTACCTATTGGAAGTATAAATGATGATTTGGAAAAGGGAATACTAATATTTTTGAAATCCAAGTAACAAATCTCCATATTGAAGTTAGTATAGTTATGAAGATAATATGCGTAATCCTTTTTGTTGTTATTCAATATGGTGTATTTGGACAACAATCCCCAAAATCTAATTTAGAAACTGATAGTTGTAATTTCTCAAATGTTAGAGTTAATGGAGTAGATCTTTCCCAAACGAATTGTGGTGAAGCCAGTTTAATACTCTATTTAAATGAAAAGTCGGATCAAGAATTATTGAAAATCTTAAAAGAACAGTTAATTGTGGGAGAGATTGTTTATAAGAAGAAAGATTGAATGCTTTTATTGTTAGTTTTGATTTCAATACTAACCTTGCATAAAATATATTTTGTTTGAGCATATATTGTTTTTTCAATAGTTCGATTATTTTTTGTCACAATTATTTAAATTTATGTGACGTATTGGAGCCGTATTAATCCAATCAGAAAAACCATATTGATCATTAGTAATTAACTTGATAATGCTTTTTATTTTGAATGAATTTTTCTTAATATTTCATTCATTTAAAATCAATTCATATATTTGTATTGAACTGAATGAATCAATTAAATCAACATATAAAAAACGGTCAAGTCTATCGGAGATCTGATTTAGAATATTATTCAAATTCAATAGATAGACATTTAGCAGAATTAACTGCAGAAGGCTTATTAATTAAGGTAAGTCAAGGACTATATTATGCCCCACGAAAATCAAAATTTGGTATTGTACCACCTGATGATAATTCACTAATTGAACGATTTTTAAAAGATGATGATTTCCTTTTGATCTCCCCAAATTCTTACAATGGACTGGGTTTTGGATTAACTCAACTATATAACATTACTTGGGTCTATAATCACAAACGAAAAGGCAAATTTGAATTGAACGGAAAACTCTTTGAGTTTACATTGAAAACATCTTTTCCAAAAATAGTAACCAAAGAATTTCTTTTGGTAGATCTTTTAAATCATTTGGAATTCGTGGCTGAGGAACAGGCGGTAGTAATTAATAAATTACCTTCCAAGTTAAAGGATTTCAATTTGAATGAGTTAATGAAGATTACTCAGCAATATGGCTCTGGAAAAACGAAACGTATATTAAAATCACTTATCCGAAAATCAATTTATATTCCCGTTTAATTTTCAAAGTACTATCACCAGTTATATTCGTAACATTTTTTAATGTATATTTGTTACGAATAAAATATATTTAAAACAATGCAATTATCTGAAAAACAAGTAATTTCAAGGATAAGGGCGCATGGTAGAGGTTTCGTATTTACACCAAAGCTCTTTTCTTCCGTTACGACTGATTCAGGTAGTGTAAGAACTGCCCTTACTCGGTTAGTTCAAAAAAATGCAATTCGTCGACTAGCACATGGGTTATATGATTTACCTGAAATACACGAAAAATTGGGGCCAATAATGCCTACAACAGAAAAAGTGATTGAAGCAATTAAAACTTGTGAAGCGATTGAAGTTCAACCAACTGGATCTTATGCTGCCAATTTATTAGGTTTATCCACACAAATTCCAATGAAAATTGAACTTTATACCAATGGGCCAAAAAAAACAATTCGGTTCGGAAAACAAGTAATTGTATTGAAACCAACCACCCAAAAAAATATGATTGGTGCAGGAACAAAAGCTGGACTCATTCTTCATGCCCTCCGTCAAATTGGAAAAGAAAACATTACGCAAGAAATGATTTCAAATATCAAACATCAACTGGGAGAAAAAGACTTCAAACACATCAAAAAACAAGCTTTGTATGCTCCAATTTGGATTGCCAAAATTATGCGTGAACTAATCGATGAAAAATAAGGAATGAACGGATTTATTCAATTATCTTCCCAAGAAAGGAATCTATACTGTAGACAAGCATCTGAGAAAATGGAAGTCTCACTTCCTCCTGCGGTTATTGAAAAAGACTTTTGGGTTTGTTGGATTCTTCAAATTTTGAATGAAATCCCAGAATTAAAAGGAAATATAACATTTAAAGGTGGAACATCCTTATCAAAAGCATTTGGTTTAATTGACCGTTTTTCAGAAGATATTGATATTGCAATTAACAGAAGGGTATTTGGACAGGAGCCTCCTTTTGGTGCTGAAGATGCTGAGTCAAATAGACAACGAAAATTGCGATTGGAAGAACTTGAAAGAAAAAGTCAATCATTCATTCTTGATGATTTAATACCGAAACTAAAAGTAAAAATTGAACAATACCTTTTACCTAATGAATTTTCTATTAGGCCCATTAAAAAAGGAAATGAGGTTAATATAGAATTCGAGTATCCAGGAACATTAAAAGACGAATTAGGTGCTTTACTCCCCATTGTATTGATAGAGCTTGTTCCAAGAGCTGATGAAATACCAAATGAAGAAAGAAAAATAACCCCCTTTTTGTTTGATGTATTTTCGGATATTCTTGGGGATGGTTCATTTAAAACATCTGTTCTTGCAGCAGAGAGAACATTCTTGGAAAAAACATTATTTATTCACGAAACACTAGAAGGGTTCAATAAAGGAAGTGAAAGAAAGAGTAGACATTTCTACGATCTCTATAAACTTTATAATGTAGGTATATTCGATAAAATCAAGAGCAATTCAAAACTATTAGATCTAGTTATTGAGCACCGCCAAATATTTTTTAAATACACAGCTCTTGATTACAATTCGATATTGACCAAAGGCATAAAATTTTTACCATCTCAGAAATTTTTACCTGATTGGAAGAGTGACTATTCAAGAACTGAAATTATGATTTATAACGATAAACCAGATTTTGAAACGCTAATGACATTTGCTGAACATTTTGAAAGTGAATTCAATATTTGGATTTCAAAAAGACAATAGAAAAACTATTCCGATAATCTTGTTCCTTTTAATTTAAGGCTATGCAATCCATTAACTTTTCTGGTTTCATTATAGACTAAACTATCGTTATTAATAAAATTAAAAACGCTTGTATCGTACCCATAGGCATCAATAACTTCAGTTACTTCAATTTTAATAACTTGAGAATTACCAATTTCAACAAACAGAAATAGGGATAAGAAAATCAAAGATAGGTTCTTCATGATTTAGAGTTTAAGCTATTAACGCCCCTATCAAGAAAAATTACAAAAATTGGTACTAAAAATGAGCTTTTATTGTTCTAATATATCTTTGTGTTAGTTCTTTTATGGTATGATAAGATTCAGCTTTTTCGTTGCTCGGTTCATTTAAATATAATTTTCTATTTACTTCAAGCATAATTGTTTGGACATTTTTGTTCTTTTGATAATGTTCTAGTGGAACTATTGAACCGCTATATGGAACATCAATTCCAAGAGAATATCCTGCACGTTTAAAAAAATCTACGGACAAATCAATTAACTCATTTGAAGTATGATAAGAATCCGTTCCAATATTAAAATCTGGTCGATTACTATTTTGATCAAGGTCTCTTTTTAAAGGAATATTTGGGTAGGAGTGACAGTCTATTATTTGTGCTTTCCCAAAATACTTCAATTGATTGTTAACAGCTCTACTAAAATCCGTATGATGTTTCCAATAGTAATCTGCCAGTATTTTTTCTCTTAGCGCTGGTGTTACTTTTCTAATTATTTCTCCATCATCACTTTTCTCATACAACACACCCATTCCATATTGAGCCATGACTTCTTGTGAATCGTCAGTAAATCTCTCCGGATCGCAAAAAATTCTAGAAAATGGAGCTATTATCATTTCATCCTCGTTTGAATAAAAAAGGTCATCAGTATACCAATCAGTTAACTTTAAAATTTCTTTTTCAAGTTCGATTAAATCAATTAAAAAACCTTCTAAAAGAGTTATACTAGTTGATGAATGTGGAATGTGAAGAATTATTTTTTTATCCATTATAAATTTTATTTTTTGCGTTACTAATTTTTGATAAAGTTGTAATTAATGGAAACTATTCCTTATCAGGCTCAATCAATTAAAATTAATTAAAAAAAATTATAATCTCCTTTCTAAATTTTTAATCACTTTATCATAAAATGAAGCGTCCTTAATATTCAAGAACAGAAAGATACTTAAAGGCACATTGATACCGATTAAATAGTAAATAAACCATTCTTCTCTTATTCCGAAATAGCATAAAAAAGAACAGACATAAGAAAATAATGCCAGGTAGAAATTGGGTTTAAGATACTTCGTGAAATGACTTTTACAAACTTCCAACTCATTTATTAATTCGCGTTTTTCGAAAATATCCAACGAATCAAAATAAGTTCCTAAATCCATACCAGCAGGAATTGCGTTTAATAGTTCAGCAGTTGTTTTTTTCATTTTTTGATAAATTTTAGGGGTTACATTGTAATAAATCCAACTCTTCAAACTTTGTGACGAGATTTTAAATTTTATTTTTTCACTAGAAAAATGTGGACATAACTTCCCTCCTATCCTTTTATAGGACAAAGATTTAGTTAAAAAACAAAAAGTAAATTGTCTATTTTTTTATGATTGAGTAATCATAAACCAAACCTAATTATTTGCCTCCGATAAAAAAAATGATTTTGATAATTTGACCAACAAGATTAGTTATCTATTTAGATTTTAAAGAAATTTTAGTTCATTTTCTTTTGCCCAATTTCGAATAATATAATCCTCTTCTTCTGAACAAGAACGATTCCATTTACCTTTCTTTTGGCGGATTGTATTTGCATTCACCTCAATGGTAATTAAAGGTAAAGTCACTTCATCTTCTCGCTCCAATCGCATAGAAAAAATATAAGATCCTCTATCTATACAATTATCTGTATAGGTTCCGACACAATGCGATAATGTTCTACCTTCTTCTATTAATTCTTTATTTGTGAGTAATTGCATCACCTTGAATCTTCTTCCTTTATACTCGATTTTATAAGTATTGATATCTGATTTTGGCAAGTAATACGTTCGTCTATAATTACCTTGACGCATTAATCTCAATTCTTCATGCCAGGTATTAACCTCTTCCAAAAGATTAGATAATTTCTTCGTGTTAAAATCAATGTTTCTTCTATGTCTAAATACTTGGTCTTCTATGTAATCTATAACTTGATTGACATAAACATCTCTTAGTCCTTTGTGATAAAGTTTACATAAAGTTGTTATCCAAAAATCAAGTTGGTCGATCCTTCTTATGTTACGTAAAACTTCTTGCGTATAAATCTCATCTTTTACATCAAAATAGATTGTGCAATAAATTAAACATTGTGTCAAAGTGTAATTGCGGCTCGAGATTCCATAAAGTCGTTTTGGAGATTCAAAAGTCGATTCGAAAGCATTGTTTTTCCATTGCTCAGGCATCGTATTGAAAAAATGAGCGGATTTTTTAGTCAAGGTACAAGGTAGGTTTTTGGAATACACTAAATTTCTACCTTGCAAAACATCGTAGAACCATTCTTTCTCTTGGCTTTTTAAACTTCCATTTATAAAATTAGAGATAAAAAAGTAAGAAATACCAAAGTCAGTTAATAAATTATAAATCAGCTTAAAAAAATGATTTTCACTGATGGTGCGGTCTTTATAACTATACTCTATTTGTGTTTTTGACAAATCAGGTAATCGATTAAATAGTTGATTGTTTACCTTTTGAATTTCATATAATCGCATGTATTCCTTATATGTAAAACTTTTAACCACTTCGATTTTATTTTTTTCAAATATGACTTTTAGGAATTTCAGGAATTCCTTCTCTGCAACTTCTGGATCAAACAGTCTTACGAAAAAGTCGTTGAAAAAAGAATAATAAATTTCACGTTTTGCTTTTTGTTTTTTAAAGATGGCAAACGCAAACCAAATTGGTTTAAAATAAGCATCAACTATTTTCGGTATAAAAACATCAGGAACAAACAATTTAGGCATCATCGGATTATTTCTCCAGATTAAGTAAATAAAGTTGTCTAATTTTTCGAAGTTGTCCTCTGTATATAATTTTAATATGATTTTACTGGTGAGCCAACTTTTATATTTTACATGTTCGACATTGCTATTTGTTTGTAATTCAATAAACTGAATTACTCGATCCATTAACTCTTTGCTTTCTAATAAAGTACTATCATTTATTTCAGCAAAAAGGGATTTTAGGACTTCAAAAATGGACTTATTTATCACCCATTTCTTATAAATCATAAGAACGGTTGAATTACTTATTAATGGGATTTCAGTTGACTGAAAGAAATCATTGAGCTCTTTTAAGAAAACAGGCGAGCTTTTCCCAAATTCCATCTTTAAGGCAGCATTGAGTCCATTGAGCTGTCTTTCCACTCGATCTTCGTCTTTGTTTAGCTGTCTGGTAATTTTAACAGTATTAAACTTTGATTCTTCGTTGAGTTGTATAAAAATTTGCTTTAAGTCCATCTTATTAAATCGTTTTAGTGCTAAGTTTCAAATTTGGAATCAAAAAATTCAATGCTTTCAATCGTTTAAAACAACAACCAAATAATACTTGTCATTGTAGAAATATTCTTTGCAAAAAAACTGAACTCTTCTACTAAGATAAGTATCTATCTGATGTTCCTTTATCATTTTACTAAGACTTTTCGGGAAACCAGTATAATTATAGTTCACGATTGATTCTTTTAACTCCCATATTTGATGATAACGAACGGGTTCACAATCACTTTTAGAATCTGTAACCCCTACATGATTCAAAAAATTCTTATCGCAAGCAGCAACCAAGGAACTATCTTCATTTACACTTATTTTAAAAGTTGATTCAAGATTAATCATGAATAAATTACTCAAAGGAATAAGAGGATTTTTTTGAACCTCTGCTGGTGTAGGAATTCTACGTGGCTTTGAATATGCAATTTCTTCTGCCGAAAAATGTCTTGGTGTATAGACAATATAATGTGATCCATCTTCTAAGATTTTCTCTTCTGAAAATTGTGCTTGAATTGAAATTGAAACGAACACAAACAAAAATAATAATTTGATTTTCATGGCTTTATAATTTAATTAGTGAAACAAAAATTTAAAATTGATTTATGAATTTGTTTTTTAAGATTCAACTTGCTTGTGCAAGTTGAATCTCAATGTGATCAAAAAGTTGAACTTTTAAGTATTCGAGAAGGGTTTGAAAACGATTGCTATTTTGTGATCTTGAAAAAGTAGAGCGAATACTTTCGTTTGATTTTAAAATTTCCAAAGTGACTTTAGAATTTTTATAATGTCCAGTGATAATCAAAATCCCAGGTTGAGCTGGAATTGATTCTACGATATTTTGATAAGTGATTTTTGTGGAATCTAAATCTTCTTTTAAAGAAAAAGTTTTTCCAGATTTGTTTTTTGTTGAGACACCTTTTTCAATACGTTTGTTTAAAATTTTAAACGATTTTTGAGATCCAGCGATAGGTTTAATTTTCATTTTCATTTTACTTTCCATTTTTATATAGATTTTAGGGGTTACAATTACATAATTCAAAAATTTTGTATCGTGTGACAAATTCGATACATTTTATTTTTTTCCTCGGAACAAAATGGGCATACTTATCCTCTTATCCTTTTGTGAAGAATTTGAAAATTTGAGGATTAAAAAATTAAGTTGTTTTGAATTTTAAGATTGAATAATCATAAGTCAAACCTACTTAATTGAATCGGATAAAAAAAATGATTTTTAAAATTTTCATTTTCTAATTATTTGAATTTAAGGGGTTACATTATAATCCATTACTTAAAATTTTGTGACAACTTTGGTCCTTTTTATTTTTTTTACTCGGAACAAAATGGGCATACTTATCCTCTTATCCTTTTGTGAAGAATTTGAAAAATTTGAGGACTAAAAAATTAAGTTGTTTTGAATTTTAAGATTGAGTAATCATTAAATCAAATATAATTAATTGGTTTGGATAAAAAAAACCTGAGTATTTACTACGGATTTATAATACGATTTGCAAACCAAAATCTAACACTTTTATTGAAAAAAAAAATATTTTTTTTGTTAACAAGCAAAAAAGTGCAAAAAAATCTAAGATTTATTTAATTTTTTAAAGATTCAACTTGCTTGTGCAAGTTGAATCTCAATGTGATCAAAAAGTTGAACTTTTAAGTAGTCAAGAAGAGTTTGAAAACGATTGTTATTTTGTGATCTTGAAAAAGTAGAACGAATACTTTCGTTTGATTTTAAAATGTCCAAAGTGACTGTAGAATTTTTATAATGTCCAGTGATGATTAAAATTCCAGGTTGAGCTGGAATTGAGTTTACTATATTTTGATAAGAGATTTTTGTGGAATCTAAATCTTCTTTTAAAGAAAAAGTTTTTCCAGATTTGTTTTTGTTTGAAAGTCCAATTTCAACACGTTTGTTTAAAATTTTAAAAGATTTTTGAGTTCCAGCGATAGGTTTAATTTTCATTTTATATAGATTTAAGTGGTTACAATTAAATAATCCAAAATTTTGCATCGTGTGACAAATTCGATACATTTTATTTTTTACTCGGAACAAAATGGGCATACTTATCCTCTTATCCTTTTGTAAAGAATTTGAAAATTTGAGGATTAAAAAATTAAGTTGTTTTGAATTTTAAGATTGAGCAATCATTAAATCAAATATAATTAATTGGTTTGGATAAAAAAAACCTGAGTATTTACTACGAATTTATAAAACGATTTGTAAACCAAAATCTAACACTTTTTTTGATAAAAAATAAATTTTTTCAATTCTAACTTACAAGACCACTTGAAAGTCAAACGTTTACAATTTATAGATCTTTTTTTTGTTTAGTTGAAATTAAAATTTAAATGCTTTGCGAATCATTACCAAGTAATCGCATTTTTCATATGTGTTTAATTGTTTTTTTAATGGTCATATGTAATCGCCGATTAAATTCATCTTTGATTGTGACGAATCTCGTTATGGCTTATTTCATATTCTTCTATTTGAACGAAATAGCGAATCAGTTCATCCATAAAAAATGTGTCCTTGTAAATCGGATGCAAACCTTCGGAAGATATTGCTTGTGCTTTAATATGAATAAACATCATATTTGCACCCTGCTCAAAAATTGATTGTATTTTTTGGTGTGACATATTTTTAAGGTATTATAAAATGAGTAGCATCTGATTTCGTTTTCCATACAAAAAAGGCAATCGTTTTTTCAGCTAGAAAATTTTTTATTTGAACTTTATCCAATCCTGAATCGCCAACTAGTTCGATTTCTTCCATCTTGTAATAATCAACTTGTGAAATATCGATTCCTGCTAGTATATCCTTAATCTCTCTTGGGAAATTATAAGCAGTTGAATAAGAGATTTTCAAAGTTGGCTCTCCAGTATAAAAGCAAACATCATAAACCAATTTTGCAATGAATGGTTTTATCGTTCTAAAATAAATTGACAATTCTAAACTATTATTTCTTCCTAACGTTCTCGCACCAATCTTCTGTTTTTCATTGGCATAGCTTGCCCATTCAGAAAACCATTTATTCAAGTTAACTTGTAAGTGCTCCATTTTTTCTATTCTGTTCATAGCTTTTATTTTAGTGTAAATTATACCAATTTACTTGTTAAATGACGCAATTGAAAATCTATCTGGTATAATGCCGAGTTAGTTTTCAACGAGTATTTTATACGACAATTGAAAACAACTTCGGTATTAATAGTTGTTTAGGGAGGGAAAGAGAATCTACCAAATTCCCTTTCCCAAAAAAAAAGACTTACTTTATTTCCTTCAAATATTCATCCCTCAACTCCATTAAAATCTTTCCCATCATATTATTTCCATCTGCCTCACTCTCACTCAACTTTTTGACACCCCAAAACTTGTGTCTCTCCCCATTTCTATTACCTATATCTTCATAAATAAAAGCATCCTTTGTATTCATTAACTGTCTTTTTAACTGAGGGTGTTGATCAAATTTTATCTTCACACACTTTCTCATATTTTCAACATCCAATTCTGACATTGGAACGACCACCATTTGACCCTTGTATTTTTTTGACTTCATTTTTGCACCCATAGGACTTTTTTCACCTCTTATTATTTCCTTGACACTAACATCATCATAGCGCATACTTTGAAACAAAGCCTCACTTGTAAGCCAAATTTTTCCATCAAATTTTATAGGATAGGGAGCCATATTTCCCATCCAACCAAACTCTTCAGCAACTTTTTTAAACCAAATACTTTTTTTCATTTTCTAAATTTTAAGGGGTTATATAGGTATAAGTATGAATACATATAAATCGTGACAAAAAAAATCCTTAATTTCTTAAGGATTCGGCTAAATAAATTGTATATAATTGATTAACAATAACTTAAAATATAATTTAAAACAATAATTTTATTTAAATAATTGCTTGCGGTATTGCTTGCGCCGCACTAACAAGTAAAATTGCTCTTACTTTCATTAATATTTCTCCCATCATATTAGCTCCATTAATAGGCATTATGGGATTTTTAGGATCACGATGTGCCCCCCAAAATAAGTCTTTTGGTCTGTTTCGACCTGATGCGTCTTCATAAATAGGGTTATTCCCTGTTGCTAATAACAATCGTGCTAATTCAGGATGTTGCTGAAATTTCAACAAAACACATGCCTCCATATTTGCAATATCTTGTGGAGACATTGGTACAATAATTTGATGTGCCCGATGACTTTTATACTTCATTTTAAATGACATTGGGCTTTTTTGCTGTCTAATCTCCTCTTGAATAACAGGATCGTTGAAACGCATTGATTGAAATAAAGCTTCGCTTGTAAGCCAAACTTGGCCATTATAGGTTATAGGATATGGAGCCATATTTCCCATCCAACCGTTAGGTTCGTTTAGACCTTTAAACCAGAAATTCATATTTATAAATTGTTACTTGTTACTAATTAATTTTTATGTTTTATCCCGATATTTAATTAAGAATTATGTTAAAAGTGGAATGAAAACATCAAAATTTACTTTTTTCTCTCCAAATACTCATCTCTCGAATCTGAACATTTTCTTTATAAAACCAAAAATAATTACACCATAAATTTTCTTTTAAAATCTCAATATAAATTAGGAATCAATAGAATCCCAAACGTCAATTATTGCTTTTGCAAATAAAGACTCTTTCCCTGTCCATCCCGCAAGTATTGCTCCTCGATAAAGATTTTCAGGAAGAACTGAATTGTTGTAACCAGCAACCTGGACAGTAAAGAGATTAACTTTTGGGTTAACCGTCATCCGGTATTCTTGAACCATTTTAAGAACATCCACATAAACATTACCTTCAGAACCGTAACCGAAAGCTGAGCTTCCTACTGTATGCTTGTGACCGTATAGTTCGCCATGGCCTGCTTGCATATCAGAATAGATGAAAACGTTATCGTAATGAATTTTATTTTTAATTGCCTCGTCCCAGAAAATCCAAATTCCATTCTCTGTTCCACCACCTAGAGATCTACCTCTTTTTGACGTTTCTTCTAGTTGAGTGAGCAATCCTTTTCTATTTGAAACATTCTTTAATGAAAGATTATCTCCAAATACTCCAACAACACCCTCATCTGACTGTAAAGCTGTAGCAAGAGAAGAAAGGTTAGCTATTTCTGCCACGGTAACAGTTCCAAATTCACTATTAAATACCCCCCAGGCTGAACCTGAATTATCCGAAAGACAAACAGTTTTACCTTTTAATCTAGGCATATTTGCTAATGAAATAAATAGGCATTCTTCTAATGCATCCAAAACATATTGTCTGTTATATATTTTCGTTTTTTGTATTGCTTTGAAAGCAGACCAATACCTGAAAGGAAACTGCTTCCCGTTTTCAACACCAGATTTTAACTTAGCTAATATTCTATCAGAAGTGGAAGAATCCTGTTTTTCTGAAAAAATACCCCTAAGATTTCTTAAGAGCGCCATGTGAGGAATCTCTATGTTATCGATTATTTCTTTCCATGTCTTTCCCTCAGATCTTAATGTTTCCCATGTTTTTTCACTATCATTAACTTTTAGAGTACCCGTTAACATCAACTCATTTATATCTTCGCTTGTAGCATGTGATATTCGAACAAGATCTATAAGGCTTTCTCGTTTATACTTATTTAACTGATATCTAGTAAATTCACCAAGTCTTTCTGACCAAACTCTTTTTACGAGAGAAGAAAGACCATTTTTACCTCCGTTTTTGTGGACATAGAACTCGAATTGGTTTGTTAAATCATCAGGTCTTTGAATAATCGATTTACCAATGAACTTCATATAACCAGGATTAACCTTGTTGAATTTAACGCGCATTGGATGTTGTGAGGCTTTTATAAATATAACAGCTGGATTAATTCTCATTAAGAATTTAGTTCTAAGTTCAAGAGCAAGATCTAATGTTCCTTTAAAATCATAGTTTAATGCTAAATTTATAGTTTCCTCAAATATCTCATTTGATGTTTTCTCTGACTCATATATTTCGAAAAAGATTGAATTTTTCGTCAATGTACGAAGATTACTCGGAGCTTTTAATCCATCTCTGTAATATTGTGCTTCTCCAAAAATAGATGACGCTGCTACAATTCTAAGTGTATCAAGTGGATTTATTTCATAGGAAGTTCCACCCATGAAATTTTCAACAGAAAAAATTGCGAAATTGGTGCTTTCAGCAATTGATTTAGGCTTTTCTTTAGTATTAGTTTTAAGTTTTTTAGACATCTATTTGTTTTAGAATTTATAAAAATAGGGGTTAGAAGCTAAGCAACCAACCCCTATTGGTGCTCTGAGAATTTTGATTTCGAGTAATCTATTTATAATGTATGAAGTATCTCAAAATCCCGCATCAGAACAGTATTAAATCCAAGAACGCTATCTTTTCATAGAATTTATTAATAAAAAGATAAGTAATGGTTAAAGTTTGTAATCTGACTAATCATCTTATTTTGAATAAGATAAATTTAACTGTTTTCATTTAAATAAAAAAATGATTTTTATGATGAATCAAGCCAATAGTTAATCGGGCATTAATCTACAGATATTCATCATGCATTCAAATTCAAAGTGATTTTTGATTTCATTTAACCAATAGCATTTTTCAAAATCTTTTTTATTTTCAAAGAATTGAATCAAATTATCGAGCTCTTCTTTTGTCACTAACTTAAAACGATCATTAAAAAATTCTTTAGAATGATAAATAATATTTAACAGGATTTTTTTGAACTTGTCTTTATTCAACTCATCAATTGATTTAAAATTGTTTGAGTTCATATTTGTTGTTTTTTTGATTCTTAAAAAATTGGTTTCATACATTTCAGTTATCCAAAAACATTTTTCAAAGTCTTCAATATGCTCATAAAACTTATTTAATTGAATAATCCGTTGGTGATTTTCAGCATAAAAATCTCTCAAATTATATTCATCATGCCAAATAGCAGTTCGAATAAGCCATTCATAAATATCTTTAGCTGAACAGTGATCAAATGTTGTTGGTTTATTCATTTTCCTTCGAATTAAAATTGTTGTTGAAATTTGAACTCATTACATAGATTATTGAAAAATCTACCCCTAATCATTCACAATTGCGACCAAATAAAACTTGTTTTCATATTCAAACTCTTGGCAAAAAAACTTCGCGTGTTTATTTATTAAAATTTCAATGTGGCGATCCTTTATCATTTTTATCAAACTATTAGCAAGACTGTTATGATCAAAGTTGATTGTTGATTCAGACAAGATCCAAATTTGATGGTACCTAACTGGTGTTTTATTTTCGTAAAGTTCATTATTGTAAATCTGCGACATAAAACAGTTTTTACTTGCATTATAGAGTGAACTATCTTGTTCAATTATCATATTCAATTCATCTTCTAGCTTGTCCATACAAGCATACGAAAAAGGCAGTGTAGGATTTTGTAATAAATATTCTGGAGTTGCAATCAATCTCATTCGGCGATTAATTTTTTCCACTTCTTCTTTTGTGAATATTTTTGGCGTGTAAACAAGAACCACGCTTCCATCTTCCATTATTTTTTCTTCAGTTATTTGAGCATTGGTTGCAGATGTGATTAACATAATCGCTGCACTAAAAAGGATTTTTTTCATTTTTATTAAATTTAGAATTAGTAATTACATTTAATTTTTCGCCTTTGAAAGTGTGTGGGAGAATTTATCTCCCTATTCATTCAAATACTCCTCCCTCAACTCCATTAAAATCCTTCCCATCATATTATTTCCATCCGCCTCACTCTCACTCAACTTTTTTACACCCCAAAACTTGTGTCTCTCCCCATTTCTATTACCTATATCTTCATAAATAAAAGCATCCTTTGTATTTATTAACTGTCTTTTTAACTGAGGGTGTTGATCAAATTTCATCTTCACACACTTTCTCATATTTTCAACATCCAATTCTGACATTGGAACAACCACCATTTGATCCTTGTATTTTTTTGACTTCATTTTTGCACCCATAGGACTTTTTTCACATCTTATTATTTCCCTCACACTATCATCATCAAAGCGCATACTTTGAAACAAAGCCTCACTATTACGCCAAACTTTTCCATCAAATTTTATAGGATAGGGAGCCATATTTCCCATCCAACCAAACTCTTCTGCAACTTTTTTAAACCAAATACTTTTCATATATTATTTATTTAGAGGTTACAAGCGCACAAACACAGAAATTATAACACACTGTGTATATATTCTTTATCAGTAATAAAATGATGGGTAACTTTTGTATCTAAAACGAAGCTAGATTTAATTTGTGGAAGAAAAAAATGATTTTTGAAAGTTTTTTGAAAGACTTTGTTTTAAATTAAAATATTTTAATTATTTTAATTTTTTGCCCTGGCACTATTTCACCCTCTTTTCTACTGAAAAGTAATTTTGCTTTTGCACTAGCTTTGTCTATAAACTTAAATCCTGCAGCAATTATTCCTATTGAAACACGATGTATTTTTCCATCTACTTCAAATTCAACTAAACTTCCGATATGTATTTTCTCTACTATTGGAACATTAGGGTCTATTCGATTAAAATAATAATTTTCTGGAGTGTTTTTTTTGTTTACAAGATAGGTGAATTGATTAAGTTGGTTGGTTAAGAACAACTTAATCAATTCATACTGAGGATCGATAACTATTCCTTTTGTTGTCGGTGTAATAATAGTTGGAATCAAATTACTAACACTACTTTTTGGAGTTTTATTAATAACAGCGGAATATAAAAACGCGAGTTGATAAGCTGGGATTCGGCGCATTCTTCCAGATGCCGTTGAAAACCCTCCTCCCCTTTTTCCAAATGATTTTGCTAAAACTGAAAAAATATAAAAATTTCGTAGCGCTGCATAAGACATATAAACGCGTTGATATGAATTTACTTTTTTCCAAATTTGAGAAGGTGTTTTACTTAATATCGCTCCCCAACCTTTTAGATATGCCCTTAATAAGGCTTCATGATATCTAACAGATTTAGGAACCTTTCCTTCGGTAGAAAGATACCAAGGTCGAGCTTCAATTCTTGAAATCCATGTTTCAAGTGTTTTTTCATCTTTAACATTAATTTTTGTTTGCGGTGCCCAAATGTGCTCATAAATTAAATCAATTGGAAATGCAAAATAAAAAGTGGGATCCTTAAGAACGGCTTTCAACCAAGCTTGTTTTCTAATTTCTTTAAAATCTGGGTGAGAAATAATCTCATTTGAAAAAATAACATCTGTAAAATCAGAGCTTTGATTTTTAATTATCGATTCAAGTGCTCTTAAAATAGTAAGATCTAAGGATTCACCTTGCGTATAAGGCACATGCTCTTCAAGCTTTACAGATTCATTTCTTTCTCTATAATTTGAACCTCTTTTAATAATGTTTTTTTCAAAGCTTAAGGGAAGATGTGTAGTTATTTGATTAATTATTTCCTGACTTTTACGCACAAATTCTGGAAGTTTACTGTACTCTTTATAGGTAATATCATTCATTATTAAGCGATTGAGCACTCCTTTTATACAAGCAGCGTTTAGTGTTGGATTATCTAGGATTCCTAACTCATAATATAATTGAGGATGTTGTTCTAATAAACCGATATAATCAGATTCTGAATAATGAATACCATATTTCTTACGGAACTCTTCACCTAAACTCATATAGAATTGATTTTTGATGAAATTTGAAGTGTCTATTTTTACCTCTGACTTCAATTCATCAGGAACTAAATCGTACGTTCCCGGCCATTTCGATACCATTTCTTGCCACCATTCACGATTATTCTTATTATTTTCGAGACTCGTATTAACAACTCTTGAAAAACCAGGTATCATCTCTTCATATTCAAATGAAACAACGTTTTCAATCATTCCAGGCTTCGAATAACTTGAAAAAATAGATCGAATAAAAAACCAAATTTCAGAATAATAGTTATTTGGAATGCCATTATTTACACCCCTGATTTCATGAAATTTCTGTTCCTTTTTATCAACTCTTAATGCAACAACTGGCTTACCTTTCTCACGTAAAATATAAAAGTCACTGAACTTTAAATAAGCCTCAGCAAAGTTATGTCCTGCCACACACCAGCCACTTCTAGCTGCTGCTGTAAGTTTTGCTGCGTTTTCAATACCTGAAGGGATAAATTGCCAACCATTTATTACCCTATGGTTTAATCCATTAGATAAACGCATCCTATATTCCAAACCAAAATTAGTAGATGGTACATATAACTCATGTTGTATTCGGACAAAAAGCCATTTCAATACTCCATTATCAGGTGCGGGTAATAAGCGTCTAGAATTATAACCCGATTGTTCGATTATTGGTTTTAAAATCAAATATTGAAAAGCTACATTTTTCGAATATTTTTTTTGAACATTATCAAACCAAACTTTAAATGCAGCCTCTTTTCTCTTGTTTAGGATGGTAGCTAACGCATATGCTGCGAAATCCCTACATTCTATCTCGTATTCTTCACGGCTTAGGCTTTTGGGAATTTGTTCTGTTTTTAAATACTCATCGTAATAACCAATATCATTCAAATAAATTGTTACATCGCTATATTCGTCATCTGAAAACTCATCTGTTTCCAAGATTTGCTCAACATCAAGATGATCATAGCCTACAAATAAACTTTTGGCGCTTTGATTATAAGCTTCATTCCATATAGTTTTTTTCTTTAAGTCAGGGAGCAAAACATCTTTAATGTGTTGATTAAACGTGAGCTCATCCTTTACAACTTCTTGCCATAGAATACTTTTTTCATACTTAACAGTAACCAACTTCAGGAAAGGATCCGTTATGCCAAACTTTTTGAATTTACTTGACCATTGAGTAGTATTGTTTTCTGCCATAGAAAAGACTTAAAAAAAAACTGTAATTGTAAAAAAAGCTACTAATGAAGCCAATAAATGTCTATTTTAATTTTTGCATTTTTTAAACAAAAATTTAATTATATAATTGGTTTTGGCGCATTAGCGAGTAAAACACCTCTAACTTTCATCAATATCTCCCCCATCATATTAGTTCCTTTATCTTTAATTGGCATTATAGGATTTTTAGAATCACGGTATGCACCCCAAAATAAAGCACTTTCTCCTTTTCTATTACTTGCATCTTCATAAATAGGGTGACTTCCAGTTGCCATTAGCAAACGTGCTATTTTTGGGTGTTGTTGAAATTTCAATAAAACGCATTCCTCCATATTTGCAATATCTTGTTCTTTTCTTGGCTTAATATTATAGTCTTTTTGATGTCTTTTAGAAATTAGTTTAGCTTTAAACGGGTTTTTTTCAGCGCGAATTACATCTTTAATAAGCGGGTCGTTGAAACGCATCGCTTGAAATAAAGCTTCGCTTGTAAGCCAAACTTGGCCATTATAGGTAATAGGATAGGGAGCCATGTTTCCCATCCAACCGTTAGGTTCTTTTATTTTTCTAAACCAGAGAGACATCTATATTAGGATATTAAATTTTATATTATTAAAAACCATGATTTATAATATTTGCTCTTAAATCATTTTGATTTGGAGCAACACCATTACCAATTGTATTAATTGAAATTGGATGTATTGCAATACCTGCTGCGTAATGATTTATATATCCGATAACGTGACTTGGAGGATTAATACTTGTTGGAGGACAGGCAAATTTTATATGAACATTTCCCCAGTTTAACCCTAAAGGCAACAAAAGATTATTATAGACGAAATTTAATTTATTATTAATTTCAATTTGAATTTCTGGAAGTATTCCATTGCTAATAAAAGTCCTTTCTATCGTTTCTAATTTAATCCCATGGGTTGGAAACAAATCAAACAAAATAATTGGTCTTTGATTTGCTAAATTATCTGTTTGATTCAAAAGACCATCAAGGCATTGTTGTTTCGTAAGACCATTATGATATAATCCATAATTGATATGCGCGCCGTTGTAAATATTTTTGAGGTAGGCATCACTTCCAACACCGTTGACATCAATAATATTTTGGGTGTTATGGAAAATATAATTTAAATGCGGATGATTAATAGTACCAGGCGCACTTTCCATAGCGATTAATCCTAATCTGTTAATAGCTGGTCCTGCCAAAAGAATAGCTGCTGCATTCAAAATATAATTTTCCCACAATGTTTCATACTGAACATAATCATTATAGGTTGGTGCTAGTGGTAAATTGCCATAGTGACCAGCAAAACCATTTCTAAAATTTGTGTATTCAAGGTTTGTTAACATAATTTTTGTTTTTTAATTTGTTATTTATTTTGATTATTGTTTCTTGCGAAAAAGTCCTAAAGCATTAGCTAAACGCGTACCATTTTGAAAATCTTTTCTACTTTCCTCAGTAATTGAATTGGGTAAAGTAGAATATGTCTTTTTAAAATCTTTAACAAATTTAAAATCTGTATATGAATAAATCTCAGTTTTCTCTAAAAATTGACCTTCATCATTGTTTTTGATAATTATTCGATGAAATTCTATACTTTCTTTAGACAAAAAGGATAAAAATGGTATTCCAAAATGAATAAAAAAACCATTTATTTCGTCGTTATTTTTCTCAATTAATATACGTTTAATATCAACAATAACATATTTTTTATCCATTTCAAATTTTACTCCATCCGTATTTTCGCCTGGATACCAATAAAATTTTAGTTCGTTATTTTCCATTTAACATTGGGATTAGCGATTAATTTTAAATTTACTAAACATCATTATTTTTCTTGTTGAAATTTAAAAATCATTAAAAAATAATAGCTGCTCTGAAATTAGTTTTTTAATTATTTATTTTTGAAATCGTGTTACTTTGAAAATATTTATTTGGTCAAATTTTTATATTTCAAATTGATTTAAATACTCTAAAATCATTCGTCATCATCATCATCATTTTGGGAAAGTTTATAAATACCATTGTAACCGATTTTTAAACTGCTATAACCGTCTTTACTTGATATAATTTCATTCAGATAATCAACAATAGGTTTGAATGATAATTCTTGAGTAAGAACGGGACCAACTTTATTATAATTATCCTTAAAGTATGTTTGTTCTTTAATTATGAAAATGTTTTCTGTACCTCTTTCTATGATAATTCGATTAAATCTGACTTCTCCTACTAGTATTCCAAAATGAATAAAAAAACCATTGATTTGTCTGCTATTTTTCTCATTTAATATTCGATTGATTTTCGAAACAACATATTCTTTATTCATTTCAAAATTTACTCCATCGGAATCATTATTTGGATACCAATAAAATTTTAGTTCGTCATTTTCCATTTTTTAGAGATTAGGAGATACAAAATTTCGGTTCAAACTTTAGAAAATCAATTGATTTATTATCTAAAATGCCTTTTGAATTTAGAATACATAATATGTAATCATATTCAATATTTTTAGCAAAATGATATGCAATATAATCGTTTAATATTTCAGAATTGATCGATTTTAAATCTGTTTTATTTAATTCTAATTTTCTGACAGATTTTGAGGCATGATTAACAATTTCATCAATAATATTTGATTGTAAAACTTTATAGGCTGTTTCATCTGCTAAAACACCCGAGCACCCCATGTGTTTGCGAATTAATTTTAATTTATTTAGAATATCATTCTTGGAATGAGGTATCAATTCTAAATACATATAATAAGGTGATGCCGTATTTTTAGGAGTCAAATAATCTCTTAGAATTAATTCATTTACAGGATTTCCTACTGAACACCAATACGCAATAATTTGTGCGTAAGATTCATGAGTGATTTTATCTTTTGAATTATACCCACATTTCCAATTAGATTTAGAATCATCAAGGGGCCAATGAGAAAACCAATGTCCTAATTCGTGGTATAGCACTACTTCTTTCAATGAATTCTCTATAACAGACAATCCTAATGCAAGTTTGTTATCAATCCTTTCAGCATACGTTAAGATTCTATCTTTAAATAATACAATAACGCCTTCATTAACTATTTCCAAATCACATTTTTCCTCGCACTTTATTTTTGGTTTTGTAGCAATATAAACTCCTAAATAATCAGGAGTTCCCTCCTCATCTTTATTTTCATTCAATGATGGCCACACTTCACATGCCTTATCAAACGTATCATAATACACCTCTGGGAAACGCTCAACCGTAAAACCATTGTCTACGAAAAGGTCTTTTAACCACAGCATTTTTTTCATTTCATCGCTTGAGAAACGATATGCATCAATTTTTCTAGTTGCCATAGGAATATAAGATAATAGAAGTTCAATTAATTCATTTATGTTTTGATCGTCAGTTTGTTTAAAGGATAACATATCTTTTAATTCGTCGTTTCCTCTCAAGTTGTTTTTTAATCGCTCGAGAAGTTTTCTGAAATTTGTATCAGTTACCCCATGATTAGCTTGTGCTTCTCTTACCTCCTTAATAAAATCTTTATGAGTTTCGTGATCATTCTCACAAATTTTTCTCATGTCTTCAGTCAATCTGACTTGATTTGGAGGTAAACCCAACTTATAAATCTCATTCAAAAAATCATCTAATTTTCTTTGGATTGATTTTTTATCAAAATCATCTATTTCAACTATATCTGATAGATTTTCAATATCTGAAAAATCATTCTTTACTCCTCTAAAATATTTTTTAATGCTATTTAAAATAGTAGAATAAAGATACCCTCCAGGATTCTCAATATAACCGGGATAATTATTTCTTGCCATAGAAAAATCATGCAAACAAGAGATAAACTCATCCTCAGGATATTTTTTTGAACGACACAAGGCCTTTAAATTAGACAAAGAAGCTTCTGGATTTAAAATCTCAGGAAAGAGCTGGGAGAAATCTTTTATATTCATGAGACGAAACTAAAAATAATAATTTGTTAAAAAAAATGATTTTAGAAAATAGATTGATTTTGAACTAATTACTAAATTAAACTTCTTTAAGTAACTAATTCTAAGCATATCCAATAGCTTCTTTTCTATTTTTTAGTATTCCTTCATTTTCAAAAAGCACATCAATATCTTTCGAAGAAATGGATCTAATACGTTGAATAAATTCAAGTTTTCGTTCAAGATTTTTAATTTCCGCTATGGTGCATACACTATTATTCAATAAATCAATCTGAAGTGGATTTAATAAATGATAAATGGAACTGCTCATTAAATAATTGGATCTAACTAAATTGTCAGGAGCTTGAATTTCAGTTTTATATAAAAATCGACGATGAAAAGCACTGTCAATGTTTTGTAAAAGATTGGTGGTTGCAATCAATATACCATTGAATTTTTCCAGTTGTTCTAATAGTTCTGTTTGGGCTTGATTCGCAAAAGAATCATTACTTGTGTTTACACTCACTCTTTTATTCATCAAACCATCTGCTTCATTTATTAATAAAATGATTGGAACTTTTGATTTTTGCCAAGCATCTTGGTATGCATTGAAAACACGACGAATATTTTTTTCGGTTTCACCAATCCACTTTGACTGTATTTGTGGAAAATTTAGCTGATACAACGTTCCGTTTACATTTTTTGCGACTTGTTTTGCAAATTCTGTTTTCCCTGTTCCTGGATCACCGTACAATAAAATTGATAAATTTTCATCCTTATTTATTTTTTTAGATAAGGCGCAAAAATCAGTGAATGTGGAATTGGTTGCCGCAGTATATTGAAGTGTTACTTCATCTAATTCATCTCCTTTAATAATCTCGAATAAGGTTTCTTTTGTTGTTGAAGGATTTTGAAACTTAGCGTTTGGAGTTAAATTACCAATTAGGGACAAGGTTTTTTTAGTAATTGTGGTTCGAATAGAAACTCCATCTTGATCAATTTGTAGACGAATTAAATCGTGTTCAATAAGTTGGTTTTGTTCATCTGTAAGCAATAAGCTAGTAAGTATTAATTCTTCAGGATTAAATTGCATATCATTTAGAAATACAGGATGTTGCCCCATTAAAAAACCATTTATAGTTTTGAATAAAACTTTAATCTCTGGTGTAGTTAGTTTCAATTTTTTAATTTCTTTGCTAATTCCATATCCATTGAAAATTTTGCCTGTAATGTTTTCAAATTCATTCCAATTAATGGTAGTAGAAATTTCTTTCGAATATAGATTGAAAAGTTCAATGCATTTTAAAATACCAACTGGTTTATCTTTTCCATTACTTCTTGCCAATCTGACTGTGTAATCGTAAGGAAACCGCTTGTTTTTAGAAAGTTCAATTTGGTTGGTTAAAATCAATTCGAAAAAAGATTTGATTGACTTTTTGTCCTCCAAATTAAGTAATTGGTCATCAATCAGCTCACTGAAATTGATTTCTTCATTTGCTATTTTTTGTCTATCCATTAAGTATTGTACAAAACTGTTTTTTGATTTGCTTTCCATATTTTTTTTAATTGGTTTTAGTTTTTTTGCTAAATAAATTACCCCAATCTATTCGGGTTAATTATACAATCCACTTATACCCTATCCTGTGACAAATTAAAATTTATTTTATTTTTTGTCACATATTGAGTTACCCTGGATTATATATAAAAATTCTATTCTTTTAACCTTAAAAAAATAAATTATGAAAAGTCAAATTTTATCTATGGTATTGTTTGTTGGATTACAAGCGCCAATCTTTGCTCAAAAAGCGAATCCATTCAATGTTGAAAAATTTGAAAAGGCATTAATTCAACAAATGGAAGTCACGTTCCCTGAAATGACTTTAGATACAACCCTACGATTTGCAACTAGAGCGACAAGTCAATCAGAAGCTGGTTATCCAGAGTGCTATGCTACTAAAAAAGGTGGGATGGTAAATACTGCAAATGATGAAACTGAAGAAGCAATTAGATTAGTAGCGGCTTATAAAAAACACTTGGAGGAGGTTCTTCATTTTGACAAGGCAGCATTAAAAAGATGCTGGTTTACAGAATTTTGTGCAACTGCCACTGAACAATATGGTGGTTTGGTTAGATATGGAATCGTAATCGATAATAACATTACTAGAGAATCTCTAACCATTTCAATCGATGAATTAATGAATGGAGAATAAATAGTTTGTCACGAAACAAGAATAAGTGGATTAATCAAATAAACAAATTAAAACTAGATATTATGAAAAAGTTAGCAGCAGTAATCGTTTGTGTTTTATTCAATGGTTTCATCTCTATTTCACAAAAAAATGAATGGAGAGATAAACCTGAAATTCAATTGTTTTTATCAAAAATAGATTCTGTTTTAGAGGCAAAGTTTGGTCATCCAATGGAGCAATTTGCTGCATTTGAAGCAGGCGCTTTGAATTACGTGAAAAATGAAGCGGGTCTTCCTGGAGGAACAGATGAGTACATTTACAATGAGGCCTATGCTCACTTTTGTGCATTTTTACCAATTCCCTTTTATGAAATACCTCAAAGTTTCTTTTTGGAAGATGCGGCAGAAACACATCCAGAATTTAAATCTTTTATGGAACAATTAAATCCGGACAAATATTGGGTAAGTTATTATGAGATCGAAGGGAAATATTATTACGTGTTGTGTTTAGGTGTAGACCGCGAGAAAACCTATAGAGAAATGGGGTTTGGGAGTAATCCGAAGTGAGGAAATTCTTTAGAAATAGAAGGGATTTTTTTACTTTGAATTTCAAAAATGTAACTTTTTTAATAAATAGAATTATAGAAAAAAAGACGTAAATGAAACATTGCTACATTATCATAACTAATAATCCAAAGTGCTATGAAAATGTTTGCTGCAATCATATTGTCTATAGTTGTTACATCTGTTTGTAACGCTCAATCTACCTATGAATCTAGAGAAGCTGTTTGTATTTTAGGTTCTAGTTTAATCAATCGGGATCAAGAAATTTCTGATTTAAATGCTATTGTTCGCTACTTAGAATCCCAAAATTACAAAGTGCATAAATTCTTCAATGAAACCAATGATTGGGAAGCTATAAAAAAAGCTTCCATAAATACTTCAATTTTTATTTATCGTGGACATGGAACGCTTTTAGGAATTGATGAAGGTTTCGGAGGAATAGTTATCGGTGAATTTATATCAGCGCAGAAAATTGCAAGTGAGTTGAAATTTACTAATAATCCGATAGTTCTTTTCCCTTCTGTATGTGGTGGCGCTGGTTCAAGCGCTGGAGATGAAACAGATATTGGAATTCTTGAAGCACAAAAAAGAGTCATTGGTTCAAGTTTGCCCTTTTTTCTTTGTGGAGCGAAAGCATATTATGCAAATAATTACTCGGGAGGAATGTTGAAATTTTTAAACAAATTATTTGAAAACAGTACACTTGAACAACTATTTGAATCGACAGCTTCGCCTTGGAATACCGTAGAAATAAATAAATCTGTAACGGACAAACGTTTAAACTCAAATTTTAAAATTGGCATTGCATCTTCCGAGGGTGGAGGGACATCTGTTGTTACAAAAACTATAAACGGGGTAACAACAACAAAAACAATGATAAGTTGCAAAGGATACAGTATCGCCTATGTTGGTGATCCAAATTACAGAATAAATGGAAGTGTGGTTTTGTCTAAAATAAAATAACTCACTGATTTAGAATATGTTCAATTTTTAAAATTATAAAAATGGAAATACAAAAATTAAAAAATCGAGTTTTTTGCGGTAAACGATTTGAAAAATGTTTATACGATGAAAGTGAAGAGTATGAAAAACCAAGTTTCAATTACGGTTACCCATGGGCAATGGTCTATTTTGCAATAGATACTGAAACAATCGTAGCTTATGGTGTAGAGCGATCGAACCAATCTCCATTCGGTTTACTGAAAAAGGTGAAAACCAATTATTTTTCAATTGATTTTAATATAAAACCAAAAATCGTTGAAACAGAATATGGTAAAAAGATTACTTATTATGCCAAGAAAATTGAGAATATAAAAGCAATTATAAAAGAGACTAGTGTCACGAATTCAAATTAGGAATTGTTTATTTATCCATTTATTAAAACTTAAAAGCCATG
>JBILOX010000067.1:0-8410 GCA_044374225.1 Crocinitomicaceae bacterium
GGTGGACATACCTCTGGTGTACCTGTTGTGGCGCCAGCTGCATCGCAGGGTAGCTATGTATGGATGAGATAAGCGCTGAAAGCATCTAAGCACGAAACTCGCCTCAAGATGAGATTTCTTTTAAGGGTCGTGGAAGACTACCACGTTGATAGGCTATAGGTGTAAAGACAGTAATGTCATAGCCGAGTAGTACTAATTACCCGTAGACTTACTAACTCGTTAAACTTTAAATTATTTACTGCTTCAATCGTCCGATATATTTAAGACTTTAAGTTATTATGACTTAAAGACCTTAAGACGGATTTTATGCAAGGTAACGTCCTTGTATCTTAAAATCAGTTCGTCCTATTGTCTTAAGTTAAAAGCTTTGGGTGTCTATAGCATCACGGTCCACCTCTTCCCATTCCGAACAGAGAAGTTAAGCCTGATTGCGCTGATGGTACTGTCCTTTTGAGGGTGGGAGAGTAAGTCGATGCCGATTTTAAAAACCTCAAATTTCTTGCGAGATTTGAGGTTTTTTTATTTTCTGTTTTTATGAAAGATACCTATCAATTTCATTATAAAGTAAATTGATCTCTATATATATTTGGATATACTATTCTTAAGATCTCAATTTCATTCTTTTTTCCTTATTTTTACTTCAATCAATGAAGGAAACTAAATTTATTCAGGAAAATAAAGAGAAATGGCAACGATTTGAAAATCTAAACAGCCAAACGAAAGCTAATCCAGAAGAGCTTAGTAATCTTTATATTGATATTACCGATGATTTAGCTTATTCACAAACACATTACCAACGAAGAACAGTCCGCGTTTACCTCAATCAATTGGCTCAAAATGTTTTCATTGGTGTCAACAAGTACAAAAAAGATTCTTTTAAAACACTTCTTCGTCAGGTTACAACAGAGATTCCGCTAGAAATTTATCGCGCTCGGAAAACCTTATTGACGGCTTTGATTGCCTTTTTGATTTATGCAGGAATTGGAGTGGTTTCCACAATTATCAATCCTGACTTTCCACGAGTGGTAATGGGCGACGACTATGTTGATATGACCATTTCAAATATCGAAGCAGGAAATCCGTTGGGTGTCTATCAAAGTATGGATCAAATGTCAATGTTTATTCGCATTACAAGCAATAATTTGATGGTTGCATTTTTGACGTTTTTTGTTGGCTTGCTTTTCACTTTGGGAACTCATCTTATGCTTTTTAGTAATGGTGTAATGCTCGGAGCTTTCCAATATTATTTCTATACCAAAGGTTTATTAATCACTAGTTTTCTGGGGATTTGGATTCATGGGGCATTCGAAATTTCTGCCATTGTTATTGCTGGTGGGGCTGGAATTACCATCGGAAATGGATGGCTTTTCCCTGGGACATTTACGCGATTTCAAAGTTTAAAACTAGCAATGCGACGTGGCGTTCGTATTATGTTATTGCTTGTTCCCTTCATTATTATGGCTGGATTTTTAGAAAGTTATGTAACTCGGCATTACAATACTTTGCCCGATTGGTCGAAACTTGGAATCATTGCTTTTTCTTTCATTTTGATGCTTTTTGCCTTTGTGATTTATCCTTTTTATTTAGCTAAACGATATCCTTCACTTGTTGACAAAGAGGAAGAAATCAGTAGCACCAACCAGTTTGAACCTGTTTTTAATACTGTTAAAGGTTTTGGTGAAATGATCCGAGAATCGTTGATGTACTATTCTAAGTATTTCTCTAAACTATTCGCTTTCATTTTTTCATTCGTTTTTATCATGGCCTTGGTTTTAGTGAGTCTCCGAAACTATTTGTGTCCCGAGGATTTATTTCTAATCTATTGGTTTGATTGGGCGGGACAAATGGAATTCATCATTGGCTATGGATTTTATTTTTGGTTTGACTTTGTTTTGGCTTTTAGTTGGTTACTTCTTTTTAGCTTGGTCACCAGTAAAGTGCTACATCACATAGGTAACAATCGTTATTTTGAGTTATCATTTATTGCTTTTCTAAAAACTTATTTTCTGAAAATTTCAGTGCTTACTACTGTACTTTTGATTCCTGTTTATTTATTAACCTGGAATTTTTTAATCCTTTATTTAATCCTTCTTCCATTCTTCCAGTTCTTGATTCCTGCAATTGTATTTGACAATGGAACAACGAATGAAATAATCTCGAAAGGAATTAAATATGGTACTTCAAATTATTTTAATTCAATCGCTGGACTTTTACTTTTGGGTGCAATTGGTTTCCTTTTTTCTCAGCCAATAGCTTTTGTTTTCAGTATCGTAAACGAATATTCAAAAGAACCACTCATACCCGATTTTTTAGATATGCTTGCCGATTTTGTGATAAAAATTGCGGATACTTACGGCGCAAATGGCATTTTTTGGTCAAATGTGATTCGTCAAATTGTCTATCTCGTATTTATGCTCTTAGCTTTACCCTTGTATTTAATTTTAACTTGTTTGATGTATTTCTCGGTAGTTGAAAAGAAAGAATCAAAATTCTTAAAGGAAGAGTTTTATAAATTTGGAAAAAGAGATCGTTTTAAAGAAACTAAAGATTTTGAAGACTAATAAAAAAGTAGTTCTTGTGTTTTTTGCGTTGCTTTGGTGTATTTCACTCATTGCACAGAAAGATGCTGGATTAGCGAAAGATTGGTCGAAACAAAACAAA
Source organism: Crocinitomicaceae bacterium (assembly GCA_044374225.1). Lineage (GTDB taxonomy): Bacteria > Bacteroidota > Bacteroidia > Flavobacteriales_D > Crocinitomicaceae > UBA952. The sequence goes on from JBILOX010000067.1 coordinate 2,662, forward strand.
TCTATTGCTTATAAAAAAGAGAGTAAATACAAAGGTCCTGAAGATTGGTATTCTACTACTCCAAATGATATAAATTCAAGTCCAGAAAGTTTTTTTGAAACGGAACCAGAAAGAAATATTGATGGAATCATAAGCAAAAATCGTTCGGTAGAAGCAGGAAAAGGAGGTTCAGAAAAAAACATCAAGAAACCGCGTGAAATTGAAATCCCTGAATTTGATCCGCCAGAATTTGATGATCCAGATATTGATATGGATGTAGATGCTCCAGATCCTTCAAAAATTTCTAAGTCAACTTGGAGAACACTTTTATTCATTTTGCTTTTTGCAATCGTAATCGTGCTTCTTTACTATTGGCTAAAACGTCAAAACTTTAGTTCGAAAATTAATCAAATCGTTGACGAAAATTGGAATCCGGAAGTAATTACTGTTTCCGAATTGGAAAGCAGATTAGAAAATGCCCTTAAAAATGAAGTTTATCGAGAAGCAATACGTGTTTATTTTACGATGATTCTTCAAGAACTGATTCGATTACAGTTAATTAAGTGGCGTTTAGAAAAAACAAATCAACAATATCTTTACGAAGTAAAAAATCAAATTTTAAGAGCTGAATTACGAAAATGCACACGTTATTTTGACATTGTTTGGTACGGAGAATACAACATCGATCGTTCTAAATTTGAAGAAATACAGCCACATTTCACCCGATTTATTCAAACTTTAAAAGCGAAAAAGGATGAATAAAAACTTTAAATTAATAAGTATTGGTGTGGCGTTTATTATTGCACTTGCTCTCGTTTTTGTTCTAAAATGGGATAGTAGTGGAGGTGATGAAAGCGATGCGAGTTTTGTTTCCAATAATTGGTCAGAAAGATATGGCTTGGAAAGTAAACATCCTTTTGGTTTGCATTTGTTTTTTCATTTGGTAAAACTCAAAAATCCAAAGCAACGAATTGTCCAAATTTCAACTAAATATCAGTACGATTCAATCATTAAACTGAAAGAAAAAGCTACTTTTTATATGATTGCTGACACGGTTGGTTTGATGCCCAAAGAATCCGAACGTTTGCAAGAAAGATTATTGGAAGGTAGCACCCTTTTGTTGAGTGCTTCACTCTTTAGTGAAAAATTACTTGATCAATTTAATGTTCGCTTGAAACCTGCTTTTGTGTATGAAAAAAGTGTCAAATTTCATTTCAACGCTGACACTGTACGCTTTCATTCCATCTTTCAAAATGATACAATTTACAATGAATGGTACGGTTTCAAAAAAGTGCTAAATGAGTCAGAATATCCTGTTTCTGATTTAATTCGTTTTCAGAATTTAAGTTCCTTACTGAAATTAAAATTACCTGAAAGTACCGTTTTAATTCACTCAAATCCAACGACTTTACTAAACATTAACGCAAAAAGTAAAAATGCTTTTAAGTATATAAATTTTATTCTCAATCAATTACCAACGAAGCAAACGATTTATTTTGTTGATTTCGCAAGGGTTCAAAATAAAGGTGAAGAAGAAGAACAGATTGAACCTGAAAACAATTTGATGCAGCTGATTTATGAAAATAGAATTCTTCTCAATTCAATGATGTTGCTGTTTTTTACTGGTTTACTATTCGTTATTTTTAGAACAAAAAGAAGACGTGAAGTGGTTCCTGTAATTCCTCAAGAAATCAATATTACCAAAGCATTTGCAGAGACAATTGGTTCCATTTATCTGAACAAACAGAACCCTTCAAGCATTTTAGCGCTTCAAAGAAAGAACTTTTTTGACACGGTTTACCGCTATTATTACGTCGATTTGAGTAAGATAAGAGAAGAGACAATTATTAAATCGTTAGCTGAAAAAACGAATTATGATTTCAACGAATTGAATCATTTAATTAGTCATTTAGATGCTGAAAACAAAGAAGTTGGAAACGATTACATCATCAAACTAGCGAAATTACAACACGATTTCTATAAACATTGTGGCATTATCGAAGACAAAATTGAAACGAAAGTTCAATCCTTTGAGGTAAGTAGAAATATGTGGATTTCAAGTTTCTTCTTGACAGTTGGTTTCCTTGCTTTTCTGACAGGATTATATTTACTAACGAAGTCAAACGCTGCTGGTGTAATCATTTGGATTGCAGGATTCTTGCTGTTGGTTTATGGTGTTTTGAGATTCCTACGTCCGCATTTAAGCATCCAAAAAAATCAAGTTACTTACTTTAATTCTTTTGGTTTTCCTACTATTTATTCCCTCGACAAGTTAAAATCAATGGAGGTGCAAGAAGCTTCAATTCAAATCATTACTAAAACAAAGACCATACAAATTCCTTTATTTGATACCTTGAAAATAGATGTATCGCAATTGAAAAGATTTATTCACTTAACTAAATTTTATGACAACTGAAAACACAGATTTTAATTCAGAAGAAAACAAACAAGACGCTGGTAATTCTTCCGCTTCAGAGGGTTTAAGTTTTGAAAGAACCAACCACGATTTAGTGTGGGTTTCGGATAAAATTAATAAGGTGAGAGAAGAACTCGGTCGATTTATAATTGGTCAACACGAAATCGTTGAATTGCTCATTGCCGGGATTTTTGCAAATGGTCATGTACTTTTAGAAGGTGTTCCTGGTGTTGCTAAAACGCTATCTTCGAAAGTATTGGCTAAAACCTTGAATGTCAATTTTTCAAGAATTCAGTTCACTCCCGACTTGATGCCTTCTGACGTTCTCGGAACGAGTATTTTCAACATGAAGGAATCAGAATTTTTCTTTAAAAAAGGGCCAATTTTTTCAAATATCGTATTAATTGATGAAATCAATCGTGCACCAGCAAAAACGCAAGCGTCACTTTTTGAAGTAATGGAAGAGCGTCAAATAACGTATGATGGCGTTGAATATCCAATGTCTTTTCCGTTTTTAGTAGTGGCAACACAAAACCCAGTAGAGCAGGAGGGAACCTATAATTTACCTGAGGCACAATTAGACCGTTTTTTATTCAAAGTAAAAATTGGATATCCTGATTTGGCGGAAGAAGAGGATATTTTGAGAAGATATAAACATCAAGTTGGCGCGGCAGATTTGAACACAATTAATCCTGTTTTCTCAGCGGCAGACCTTACAAAAATCCACAAAGTGATGGAAGAAATCATCGTAGAAGATCATTTGCTAAAATACATCGCTGCAATAACCCACAAAACAAGAAATCACGGAAAACTATTTTTAGGTGCTTCGCCTCGTGCTTCTTTGGCGATGTTGAGAGCTGCGAAAGCAATTGCGGCCATTCGAGGAAGAGATTTTGTAACGCCAGAAGACATTCGTTTTGTGACGGCTCCTGTTCTTAATCACCGTTTGATTTTAACACCAGAAGCAGAAATGGAAGGTTTTTCTTCAGAAGAAATCATTAAAGAAATTGTGGAATCAATCGAAGTTCCAAGATAAATGTCAGTACTGAGCAACATTGTATTAACCAAGCGATTTTTCTGGATTTTTAGTTCCTTAATCATCGTTTATGCCACTGGTTTTATTAACCTTTGGATGACTACACTTGCTCAATACGGATTTATTGTAATTGCTATTTTATTGGCGATTGACTTAATGTTGCTTGTGCTGATTGGGAGAAAACTATTATTTGAGCGAAGCTATAAAGAACGCTTGTATTTGGGAGATGAAAACACAATTACGCTTCGTTTAAAAGCGCAAGGAGTTTTTGTTTGGAATTTTGAGTTAAACGAAGGTTTTCCAGATTTTAAACAAGATCGAAGCACTAGTTTTAAAGGAACAATTTCTTCTTCAAAATCGGTCGAAATTAAATACGTACTTCGACCAACGAAACGTGGATTGTATCAATTCAATACTGCCTACTTATTTCTTTCTTCTTTTTTGAAATTGGTTGAGAGAAGAATTGTTTACCCTGAAACCAACAATTTTCATGTCTACCCTTCTGTTATTCAGATGAAAAAATATGAATTACTCGTTTTTCAACAACAAAAAACGAGTGCTGGTATTAAGCGAATCAGACGTTTGGGTAATGCCACTGAATTTGAGCAAATCAGAAATTATGTTGCGGGTGATGAACTTAAAACTATCAACTGGAAAGCGACAAGTCGCAAAAATGAGTTGATGGTGAATCAATACCAGGATGAAAAATCACAACCAATTTATTGTATTATTGATAAAAGTAGAACGATGCAAATGGAGTTTAATGGTTTAACCTTATTAGATCACTCCATCAATTCTACTTTAGTTTTTTCCAATATTTGCCTATTGAAAGGCGATAAATTTGGTTTGTTAACTTTCTCGGATAAAATGGGTTCGCAGCTTCCTGCGGATAAATCATCCACACAAATGAAGCGAATAATGGATTTGCTTTATGACCAAAAAACGAAGTTTAAAGATGCCAATTTTGAATTGCTTCAAAGTGTTGTGAGACAAAAGATTAAAACAAGATCACTCATTTTATTATTCTGTAATTTTGAGAATGAATTTGCGATGCGACGTGCTTTGCCGTATTTAATCCAAATGAATAAAAAGCACTTGTTAGTGGTTGTGTTTTTTCAAAATTCTGATTTAAAAGAACTTGCCTACAATCGCTCTTACAATGTTAGAGATTTATATACTTCGGTTGTTGCTGAACGAATGATCACTATGAAGGCTAGAATGGCAAGAGAAATGAAACAATTCGGAATCCAAACGATTTTAACCAATCCAGAAGAACTTTCTGCCAACGTTATCAATAAATACTTGGAGCTTAAAGCGAGAGGGAGATTTTGACGAGCATAACGCTTATTAATTGCGAACGATAGAATTGCGAATTGCAAACGGATTTTCAGACTGCTTAAGAATTGCAAACGATAGAATTGCTAATTGCAAACGGATTCTCAGACTGCTTAAGAATTGCAAACGATAGAATTGCTAATTGCAAACGGATTCTCAGACTGCTTAAGAATTGCAAACGATAGAATTGCTAATTGCAAACGGATTCTCAGACTGCTTAAGAATTGCGAATGATAGAATTGCTAATTGCAAACGGATGTACAGAATGCATAGAAATTGCGAACGATAGAATTGCTAATTGCAAACGGATGTACAGAATGCATAGAAATTGCGAACGATAGAATTGCGAATTGCAAACGGATGTACAGAATGCATAGAAATTGCGAACGATAGAATTGCGAATTGCAAACGGATTCTCAGACTGCTTAAGAATTGCGAATGATAGAATTGCTAATTGCAAACGGATGTACAGAATGCATAGAAATTGCGAACGATAGAATTGCGAATTGCAAACGGATTCTCATAATGCATAGAAATTGCGAATGATAGAATTGCTAATTGCAAACGGATGTACAGAATGCATAGAAATTGCGAACGATAGAATTGCGAATTGCAAACGGATGTACAGAATGCATAGAAATTGCGAACGATAGAATTGCGAATTGCAAACGGATTCTCATAATGCATAGAAATTGCGAATGATAGAATTGCTAATTGCAAACGGATTCTCAGACTGCTTAAGAATTGCAAACGATAGAATTGCTAATTGCAAACGGATTCTCAGACTGCTTAAGAATTGCGAACGATAGAATTGCGAATTGCAAACGGATTCTCAGACTGCTTAAGAATTGCGAATGATAGAATTGCGAATTGCAAACGGATTTTCAGACTGCTTAAGAATTGCAAACGATAGAATTGCTAATTGCAAACGGATTCTCAGACTGCTTAAGAATTGCGAAGTAAAATTCTAGTCTTTCTCTCAT
>JBILOX010000010.1:0-75572 GCA_044374225.1 Crocinitomicaceae bacterium
TACAAGATGAATTAAAAATAAATGGTCACGCAGTTGAAATTCGCGTCTATGCTGAAGATACGTTGAATGGTTTCACCCCAGATATTGGAACGTTAAATCGTTACCGAATTCCAAGTGGAAACCACGTGCGCGTTGACGATGCTTTCTTAGAAGGAATGGATATTCCAATTTATTACGATCCAATGATTGCAAAATTGGTTGTTTGGGGAGAAAACAGAGCGCAAGCTATAGAAAGAGCAATTGATGCAATCGACAATTATCAAATTTCAGGAGTAAAAACAACATTGGATTTTGGTAAATACGTTTTGAAACATCCTGCTTTTAGAAGTGGTGATTTTGATACTAATTTCGTGAAACATTATTTTCAAGATCCAACGATTATGTACGAAGCTATGCTTGAAGAAGAAGATGCATTGTTGCACGCAGTGGATGATATTTGGTCTGATATTAAAAAATTAAAAGAAACAGAATTTGCTTCTCGAGAAATTCAATCTTCTTGGAAAAACAGAATTGAATAATCGAAATTTAAAACAGCCTTTTTAATGAAATCACATTCCTTTCCACGCAAAGATTCCAATTGCTTTAGTAGTCAACAATTACTTTTTACTGATGATCAAGAAGCATTGAAAGATTTCATTGGACTTCCATTTTCTGAAGAAAATTTAAAGACACAAACAGCGATTAAATCTACCTTTTTCACGGCAGAAAAAAGAAATTTGTTGGTTTCAGTTCTCTCAAAAAAATACAGTTCTATTACAAATGTGTCAGCTACTTTAAAAAATATTGCTTCACTTGAAAACGAAAACTGTTTCACTATCACAACTGGACATCAACTCAGCTTATTCACAGGTCCTTTATACTTCGTTTACAAGATTTTACACGTTATAAAACAATGTGAACGTTTAAATGAAAAATTTCCAGAAAACAAATTTGTTCCTGTTTATTGGATGGCAAGTGAAGATCACGATTTTGAAGAAGTGAAATCATTCTTATTGTACGGAAAAACTATTTCTTGGGAAAGTGAACAAGCTGGCGCCGTTGGTAGAATGAATTTGTTTGGATTAAGTTCTGTGGTCGATCAACTGAAACAATTTTTCGCGAATCATCCTGAATCTGAAATTCATCAGTTAATAGACAAATTGAATGGAAACACTTACGGAGAGGCATTCTTTCAGTTTGTTCACGAGTTATTTGGTTCTTTTGGATTAGTCATTTTAGATGGTGATGAAGTTGATTTCAAAACAGCTTTTAAACCGATATTTAAACAAGAATTAAGCACCCAGTTTTCGCATCAAGAAGTAGTTAAAACGAATGAAATATTAGCTTCTGAAAACTTTAAAATTCAAGTTAACCCGAGAGAAATAAATCTATTTTTCTTAAGTGAAAACAAACGCGAACGCATCATTGCGCAAGGAGCTGATTTTCAAATTGGAGATACCAACTTTACTTCATCAGAAATTATAGAACTTCTTGAAAAACATCCAGCTTCCTTTTCACCGAATGTTGTTTTGAGACCACTTTATCAGGAATTTATTTTACCAAATATCTGCTTCGTTGGTGGCGTTGGTGAACTCAGCTATTGGCTTCAACTAAAATCAACCTTTGAAAAAGCAGCTATCCCCTACCCGATTCTTCAAGCGCGAAGTTCTGTAATTTGGATGGATAAAAAAAGTAGAGAAAAACTGGAAAAATTGCATTTTGAGATGGATTCAATTTTCAAATCTACAGCCGGACTCAAAAAGGAATTTCTACTAAATAACGAGGAAGAAACCATCGAATTTACACTTCAAGACTTTCAATTTAATCAGTTTAAAAAAGATTTGATTCATAAGTCCGAATTAATTGACCCATCTTTAAAATCTTTTATTGAAGCAGAATTTACACGAATTGAAAAACAGGTAGATGGCATTAAAAATAGATTGGAAAAATCAGTTAAATCAAAACATGAAAAAGCATTAAAATCAATTGAACAACTAAAAGAAAAATTGTTGCCAGCGAATGGAATGCAAGATCGTAATCTTAATTTCTTTCAATTTTGCCCCAACGGAAACTATAAAAATAAATTGCAAAATATTTACAATTTTGTCGAACCCTTTGACCCCTCTATTTTAATTTTAATTGAAGATTAACTAAAAAAAGAATACCATGAATCATTTCAATTTTTACTTGCTAATGCTTTTACTTTTTACTAATTGTTCACTTTCAACTGCAAAAAAAGAAAAGATTGTGCAAAAGGAAAAAGCCGTTAAATCAAAAATTTATTGCATAATTGAGAATGACGAATTGCTTGCAAGTTATGAAGGTCCAGAATTTCTTAATAACCGAGACACTGCCCATTTGCTTTCAAACTTAGTAGCAAACGAGCTTGGAAATCATTTAAAAATAGAATTTAAAAAGAAAAACTATCTAATTGTAGATTTCAAGAACACAAAAATTCAAACTAAAGGTAATCCTCAATTTCGCTCTCCGTCAGAAGAAATCGTTAAGTACACCATTGTAATGCCTTTGTTAAAAGTCAAAAATGCGTGTGATGCTTTCACAGGAATCGAACACCGTGGAACGTGGGCAAGAAACGATATTGAAACAGGTTTTCCAGAATGGATTCAAAAACTAAAAAGTCAAATTGCTGTTGGAGAAATCGAGAGTCAACTTTACTCCACGCCAGAAGGATTTAAAGAATACTGGGTACAGTTCAAACATAAAAACTATCAGGCAGACTGCAAGTAATTTAAATACCTAAACAAAATAGGAAACCAATAAAAATTCACACTAATTTGCAGTTAAAAAATTAACAGATGAAATAGAATTTTTTCCTTTTTCCCACAGAATAATAGGAAGTCGCAGAAAAAGAGACACTTATTTAATTTCCGATATATCGAAGAATTATAAATCTTCTTCTAAGGCTAGGTGAAAGCTAAACAACTTTTAAACAATCAATTGATTTCGAAACTATTAATTTTTCTAAAAATACTTTTTTGGATGTTTTCAGAATTAAAATTCACTAGAATTCCTAGCCTCAATTTCGTTATTTTTAAATAAGTCATTAATTGTTTATGATGCAAATCAGATAATTCTTTAACCGACTTCAATTCAACAATCACTAAATCATTAACAAGTAAGTCTATTCTCAGATGGCTCTTTAAAGCCTCTCCTTTATATAAAACAGGGAAACTTACTTCTGCCTCAACAATCAACCCCCTATTTTTTAGCTCAGTAATCAATGCTTCTTTGTAAATTGATTCAAGTAATCCAGGACCTAAATCATAATAAACGTCAAAAATAGCTCCTCGAACTTGGTAGGTTATTTCATTTTCTAACATCTTTTTTTACCTTAAGTTAGTAAAAAAGTTGATTTTAAAACTCAAAAAAAAATAGTTTTTTAGCAAGTTCTATTCTAGAAATAAGAAATCATTTAAATTTCTACGTATTTAATTTTCATTTCGATTTATCGAAAATCCCTGTGTTTTATGTGCTTTCTGCGGGAAAGACTATAATTTTTAAATAAGAGTTCAGAAAATTCATTTATATTAATCATAATTCACTGTTTTCATTTCGATGTATCGAAAACTTCTGCGTTTTCTGTGCTTTCTAAGGAACTAATTGACAAATTTCCTATATCGAAAATTAGCTTTGAAAATAAATCCATAAATCTGCGTTTTCTGTGCTTTCTGCGGAACTAATTGACAAATTTCCTATATCGAAAATTAGCTTTGAAAATAAATCCATAAATCTGCGTTTTCTGTGCTTTCTGCGGGACTAATTGACAAATTTCCTATATCGAAAATTAGCTTTGAAAATAAATCCAGAAATTTAAGTTGATACTTGAAGTTAATCAATAATTCTTTCTTGATTCATAAAAACAAAATTCTACTTTTGCACTTTTATAAATTATTCCTTTCAAATGACTATTAACGAACTATTCAAAGCTTTTACTGACATTGATTTTCAAGCAAATCGACTGATGAAAATCAAAAATTTCGACGATGGACATTTACAGCAATTTGATATTCGATCGGAAGAAGTTCGTCTGGAGGTTCTGCGTCTGGATTTAAGTGAAGAAATGAATGAAGAATTCAGAAATTTAGGTCGAATTGATTGCGAATACACCCCAAAAATTAACTTTGGACACACCCTACTTAACGTTTTCACCTTCGGATTTTACAAAAAAAGATACATTGCCCGCAAACGTGAAGTTTACTTTATTGGTGAAATCAATCAGCGTAAAAAACTATTTCTTCACACCAAACACCAACTTAAAGATACCTGATGGACAAAAATTTAGATGCTCAGTACTGGGAAAATCGCTACGAAAACAATCAATCTGCTTGGGATTTAGGAACTGCTTCTGAGCCAATTGTTGAGTATGTTAATCAACTTTCAAACAAAGACTTAAGTATCTTGATTCCTGGTTGTGGAAATGCACACGAAGCTGAATATTTGTTCAAAAATGGTTTTACAAATGTTAGTGTGATTGACTTGGCTAAAGCACCACTTGAGAATCTAAAAAAAAGAGTTCCTGATTTTCCTGATTCACATTTAATACAAGGTGACTTTTTTGAGCTTAATCAACAATTTGATCTAATCATCGAACAAACACTTTTTTGTGCAATTGATCCTGCTTTGCGAAAAGCGTATGTTCAAAAAACAAGTCAATTATTAAAACCTGAAGGTAAATTTGTTGGCTTACTTTTCAATCGAGAATTTGAAGCAGGTCCTCCTTTTGGTGGAAGTAAAGAGGAATATTTAAATTATTTTTTAGCTTGTTTTAAAAAAACAGAAATGGAAATTTGTCACAATTCTGTACTTCCTAGAAAAGGGACGGAATTATTTTTTATTGCCAAAAAATGAATTGAAAATTAACAATGGATAAAAATACTCTTCTTAATAGTATAAAGTGTTGGAATAAGAACTAAACTATATTTCATTCCTTTACAAGCTGAATTACTCAGTGGTTAAATAATAAAAAATCAATTGTTACAACCTTTTCAACCCCACTCGTTTTCTACTTGCATCAACCTCTAAAACCTGAACAGAAACGTGCTCATGCAAAGAAATAAACTGTGCTGGATCTTCAACGTAGGTTTCCGCCAAATTCGATTTGTGAATCAAGCCATTTTCTTTAATGCCAATGTTTACAAAAGCACCAAAAGCAGTTACATTCGTCACAATTCCAGGGAGAATCATTCCAATTCTTAAATCGTCCATCGTACGAATAGTGGAATCAAACTCCAAAACTTTCGCTTTTTTTCGTGGGTCGCGCCCTGGTTTTTTAAGCTCTTTTATAATGTCATCAAATGTGTAGGAATCTATTTCCTGAAAATCACTTTTCTTTATTTCTTTCAATAAATCATCATTGCCAATTAAAGTCTTTAAATCCACTTTCAACTTCTTCGCCATTGCTTGCACAACTTTATAGCTTTCAGGATGTACCGCTGAATTATCTAAAAGGTTTTCTGAAGTTCTTACGCGCAAAAATCCAGCAGCTTGTTCATACGCTTTTTCACCTAATCGCTTTACTTTTTTCAATTCTTCACGCGAGTGAATTCCACCATTTTCGGTACGATAAGCTACAATATTTTCTGCTAAAGTTGGTCCTAAACCAGAAACATAACTCAACAAATAAGGTGAAGCTGTATTCAAATCCACTCCAACGGCATTTACACATGAAATCACGACATCATCCAGTGCATCTTTCAGTAAATTTTGATTGACCTCGTGCTGATACTGTCCCACTCCTATTGATTTCGGGTCAATTTTCACCAACTCTGCCAAGGGGTCCATCAAACGACGTCCGATTGAAACTGAACCTCGAACAGTTACATCATACGTTGGGAATTCCTTGCGAGCAATTGGACTTGCAGAATAAATCGAAGCGCCATCTTCGCGTACCACAAATACTTCCACTTCACGGTCGAAACGAATTTGTTTAATGATTGCTTCTGTTTCTCTGCCTGCTGTTCCGTCACCTATGGCAATCGCTTCAATTTTATATGCTTGTACAAATTGCGCAATTTTTGATTTTGCAGCCGAACTTTCATTTTGCGGTGGATGTGGGTAAATCGTTTGATTCATTAATAAATCCCCAGATTCATCGATACATACTACTTTACAACCCGTTCTAAATCCTGGGTCGATTGCCAAAATTCGCTTTGAACCCAAAGGTGGCGCTAAAAGCAACTGACGTAAATTCGTTGTGAAAATCTTAATCGCTTCTTTATCCGCTTTTTCTTTGGCTTCACTTAAAATCTCATTTTCTAGGGAAGGACACATCAATCGTTTGTAAGATTCTTTGCACGCTTCACCCACAATTGTTGCGCAAGCGTCGTTCCCTTTCATAAAAAAGCGTTCTAAAGATTCAATCGCTTCCGCTTGGTCAGGCTGTGCTTTTAAGGAAATAAAACCTTCACGTTCAGCACGAACTAGCGCCAATAAACGATGAGAAGCACATTTATAAAGTGGTTCTGAAAAATCAAAGTAATCGCGATATTTTGCACCCTCTTCTTCTTTCCCTTTCACCATTTTTGAGACTACCATAGACTTGCGTTGGAACAAATAACGAATTTTTGCGCGAGCTGCACCATTTTCATTGATCCATTCGGCAATAATATCTTTTGCACCTTCGATAGCCATTTTTTCATCTTCCACTTCTCCCCTGACAAATTTATCAGCCATTGAAAAAGGATCGCCACCACGTTGCGACATAATCATTTTTGCTAAAGGCTCTAAACCTAATTTCTTCGCTTTATCTCCTTTCGTTTGACGTTTCTGTTTATAAGGTAAGTAAATGTCTTCCAGAATGATAGCATCTAAACAAGCAGTGATTTTTTCTTTTAATTCTGGAGTTAATTTTCCTTGTTCTTCAATCGAATTTAGAATCGTTTGCTGTCGAGCAATTAACTCATCGTATTTCTTTGCAAGGTCGCGAATCAAAGCGATTTCCACTTCATCCAAACCACCAGTCATTTCTTTACGATAGCGTGCAATAAAAGGAACAGTTGATCCTTCGTTCAATAATTGAAGTGTATTTGTTATTGATTTTTCTGGAAGATTAGAATTGGATTGAATATATGTTAGCATGAGATATTTAAATTATTTTTATTCATTTGAAGTTTAGAGGTAAATCTAATAATTAAGCGCTCTGTACTACCTTAATTTAATTTTAATTTCAAAAAGATTTGCTCGGAAAATTACATTTTTATTTTATTTTTCCAAAGTAATTTTAGTTTGTAACATTAAAAAAAAAAACGTTTTCAATATAATGTCAAAACTAAAATATTGATTTTCATGAAAAACCCTCTTCTAGTCCTATTCTTATTCTCCATAACAGTAAACTACTCACAAAATTGTCTATTATCTTTAGATGTAAAGAGTTATAAAACAGTTGGGAAATCGTTTTTAAAGAAAAAACATAAGAATATTCAAATCATTCTAAAAACTGAAGAATGTCTTTGCACCGAAAATGTTTTTGAATATTTCATAAATTCAAACTACTACACAAATGGAAGAATCATCTCAAGTGATTATAAATCTGATGACAAATCCTTTTTACTATCCAATAAAAAAATGAAAATTGAAATTACAATCAAAGACAATCTTCTAACCATAGAAGAAACAATTGGTAATAAACATACAAAATATACAAGTAGCGATTTTACTAGTAATTGGCTTGATTAGTTAACATAAAATTATCGAAAATAAAAAAGCTAGGAACATAAAATCCCTAGCTTTTCAATCAATTCAAAGTCGGCCAACACAGTGGTTTTGGTGGTGGTGGTAATGCCGACCAACTTTGACTTATCCTAAATATGTTTTCAGATTTCTATTTTTTGAAGTGTTTTTTAATCTTCTAATTGCCTTCTCTTTAATTTGTCTTACACGTTCGCGAGTCAAATCGAATTTTGAACCAATTTCTTCAAGCGACATTGGAACTTTATCATCTAATCCATAGAACATTGAAACTACCTCACTTTCTCTTGCTGTTAACGTTCTTAGTGAAGTGCGAATATCACGTCTTAGCGACTCTAAAACTAAACCTGAATCTGGATTTGGTAATGAATCTCCAATCATCATATCAGTCATATTTGAAGAAGACTCGTCACCATCAATTAAAGGTGCGTCCATTGAAACATGTCTTCCGTTGTGTGATAAAGATTGTTTTACTTCTTCAGTCGAACAATCTAAAAATTCAGCTAATTCATCTGCTGATGGTGGACGCTCAAATTTTTGTTCTAACTCAGAAAATGCTTTATTAATTCTATTGATGTTTCCAATTTTATTCAAAGGTAATCGTACAATTCTTGCCTGTTCGGCCAAAGCTTGAAGAATAGACTGACGAATCCACCAAACAGCATAAGAAATAAACTTAAACCCACGAGTTTCATCAAAACGTTCGGCTGCTTTGATTAATCCTAAATTACCTTCATTTATTAAGTCAGGTAATGCTAATCCTTGATTTTGGTACTGTTTTGAAACAGAAACTACAAATCGTAAATTCGCTTTAGTTAAACGTTCTAAAGCAACGCGATCGCCATTCCTAATTCTTCGAGCTAATTCTACCTCTTCGTCTGCACTAATCAAATCTACTCGACCAATCTCTTGAAGATATTTATCCAAAGATGCAGTTTCGCGATTGGTAACTTGTTTTGCAATTTTTAATTGTCTCATAACAAAAAGATTTAAATGATTTCTATTTTAACGCTAAACAGAATTTTTGTTAATGTATAGACGTAAAAAAAAGTAGATACTAGTTGACAAATGTTCAACCGTCGTATAAAAATGACTATTCAATGTAATTCATCGAATATTCTTTACTTTCTAAACTTGAATATTCTACTCGTTTCATGCTCAAATCTCTATTTTGATCGCTGGATTTTTAATTTTATGCAACTTTTTCAGCGATTTTAAATTAAATTAGTGCCAAAATAAATAACTGTGGAAAATCTTACAAAAAATCAACTTTCATTAATACTTGAAAAACAAAAAGTTTTTTTTGCAACACATGAATCAAAAAATATTGATTTTAGAGTTTCTCAATTAAGAAAATTGAAAACAACCATTAAAAAATATGAGTCTGAAATCACGAGTGCATTACACAAAGATTTAAGAAAATCTCAACAAGAGGCTTATTTGACAGAGATCAGTATAGTTAATCAAGAAATTGATTATCACCTTGCTAACATTAAAGAATGGTCGCAATTAAAAAAAGTACATACACCAGTACATTTATTGCCTTCTAAAAGTAGAATTCAATATGAACCTTTAGGTTTAACTTTGATTATTGCTCCTTGGAATTATCCATTTCAATTACTTTTCAATCCTTTGATTGGTGCGATTTCCGCAGGGTGTACAAGTATTCTAAAACCTTCACCATATACTCCTGCAATTGCAGCTGTGATGGATAAAATGATAAAAGAAACATTCGATGAAAAATATGTTGCTATTGTTCATGGTGGAAAAGAAGAAAATGAACTTTTGCTCCAACATCGTTATGATCTAATTTTTTTCACAGGAAGTCCTTCTCTAGGAAAAGTTGTCATGCGAGCTGCCGCTGAACATTTGACACCAGTAATTCTAGAACTTGGAGGTAAAAGCCCTTGTGTAGTTGATGAAAGTGCGAACATTGATGTTGCCGCAAAAAGAATTGCTTGGTCCAAAACTATTAATGCAGGACAAACGTGCATTGCACCTGATTACTTACTGGTTCATGAATCGGTAAAAGACAAATTATTGACAAAAATTGAAGCTGAATTGGTTAAAATGTTTGGAGAAGATAGCCAAAAAAGTGAGTTATACCCAAGAATTGTTAATCATAAAGCACTTGAAAGATTAAAGAAATTAATGCAACATGGCACCATTCGTTTTGGAGGGAAAATTGACGAAAATGACAAATTTATTTCACCAACCATTATTGATGATGTAAAAGCAGAATATCCAATTATGCAAGAAGAAATTTTTGGTCCACTCCTACCCGTTTTGACCTTTAAAAACATTCAAGAAGGCATTGATTTTGTCAATAAAAATGAAAAACCTTTAGCTTTATACATTTATTCTAATTCTAAAACAGCGAATGAGGTTTTATTAAAAACAAGTTCAGGTGGCGCTTGTATCAATGATGGATTAATGCATATAGCTAATCATCACTTACCATTTGGGGGAGTTGGAAACAGCGGAATGGGTGGATATCATGGTTATAGAAGCTTTTTAGCTTTTAGCAATCAAAAAGCTTTTGTGAGTTCATCAACTTTAATTGATTTGCCATTTAAATACGTACCGTTTAAGTACTTTAATTGGATTAAGAAAATTATTTGATAAAAAGCTATTTTCTAAAAAAAATGAGAATAGATTAAGCAACTACTTCTCCAAAAGTCAACAGATTCAAATCGGGATCGAGTATAGAAAATTCCTTTATTCCCCAAGGTCTATAACCGAGATCACCATTTGGATGAATAGTCACATTTTTCGTAATTAACTCCTTGTAAAACTCATCTATATTCTGACAACGAATATAAATCTGTCCGTAATTTTCTGTTGGATTTAAAGTGACAAACTTAAAAAAATGAAGTTCGATTTCATCTCGTTTCAACATTAAATAATCGTCAAAATGATCCAAACCAATCAATTTAAAACCGAGCTTATCACAATAAAAATTACGGGTAATTGACTTGTCTCTCATTGGAAGTTTTGGATGAATTGCTGTTAGCATTGTGTCGATTTGAATTTCTTTGCGTTTTATTTTACATAAAAAAAACGCCTTATTGCTAAGACGTTTTTAATTTATAATTAGTTACTATTCAGCTGTTTTCTTCGGAGTTTTCGATTTTTTGATAACCACTGAAAGTTCTTCTTTTCCATCTTCTAAATCCAAAAGAATTGTATCTCCTTCTTTCAAACTTGAATTGATAATTTCTTCGGCAAGTGGATCTTCAATGTATTTTTGAATCGCTCTTTTTAATGGACGTGCACCGAATTTCTCGTCGTAACCACGTTCAACGATAAAATCTTTTGCTTTTTCAGAGAGTTCAACTTGATAACCTAAACCATTGATACGTTGATATAACTTTTCTAATTCGATATCGATTATTTTCAAAATCTCTGGTTTACCAAGTGATTTGAACATAATCATATCGTCAACGCGATTTAAAAATTCTGGTGAAAACGCTTTTCTAAGAGCATTTTGAATAACAATCTTAGAATTTTCTGTTTTCGCATCTTCTTGCGATTTAGTTCCAAAACCAACACCTGTTCCAAAATCAGCCAATTGACGTGCACCGATATTTGAAGTCATAATCAAAATCGTGTTTTTAAAGTCAATTTTCCGTCCTAAGCCATCCGTCATGTGACCATCGTCAAGAACCTGTAAAAGAAGATTAAATACATCAGGATGTGCTTTTTCAATTTCGTCTAGCAGTATTATTGAATAAGGTTTTCTACGCACTTTTTCTGTTAATTGTCCACCTTCTTCATAACCAACATATCCTGGAGGCGCACCAACTAAACGAGAGATAGAGAATTTCTCCATAAACTCTGACATATCAATTCTAATTAAAGAGTCTTCTGTATCAAAGAGGTTTTTAGCTAATACTTTCGCTAATTGAGTTTTACCAACTCCTGTTGGACCTAAGAAGAAAAACGAACCAATTGGCTTATTGGGGTCTTTCAATCCTGCACGATTACGCTGAATTGCTTTCACTACTTTATCAACAGCTTCATCTTGACCGATAACTTTTCCGCGAATAGACTCAGCCATATTAACCAATTTACCAGTTTCTGATTGTGAAACTTTTGTTAAAGGTATACCGCACATCATAGAAACAACTTCGGCAACATTTTCCTCCGAAACAATTACTTTATTGTTTTTAGAATCCTCTTCCCAACGTTTTTTAGCCGCTTCTAATTGATCTTGTAACTTACGTTCATTATCTCTTAACTCAGCAGCTTTCTCGTATTGTTGCGAACGAATTACTTCTGCTTTTTGATCTTTCAAACCTTCAACTTGTGCTTCAATATCCAAAATGTCTTGAGGAACATTTATATTGGTCATGTGAACACGAGAACCAACTTCATCCAAAGCATCAATCGCTTTATCTGGCAAGTGTCTATCAGTAATATAACGTTCAGTCAACTTTACGCAAGCAGCAATTGCCTCAGGTGTGTAAGTAACTGAATGATGATCTTCATATCTCTCCTTGATGTTATTCAAAATTTGAATTGTTTCATCAATCGATGTTGGCTCTATTAATACTTTTTGAAAGCGTCGCTCTAAGGCGCCATCTTTTTCAATGTATTGTCTGTATTCGTCCAAAGTTGTTGCTCCAATTGCTTGCAGTTCACCTCTTGCTAAAGCGGGTTTAAACATATTAGAAGCATCCAAAGAGCCACTTGCACCACCAGCTCCAATGATAGTGTGAATTTCATCAATGAATAAAATAACATCTGGATTTTTCTCAATTTCTTGCATTACAGCCTTCATTCGTTCTTCGAACTGACCACGGTATTTAGTGCCAGCTACCAAAGAAGCTAAATCGAGAGAAACGATACGTTTATTGAAAAGTACGCGAGAAACTTTTCGTTGAACGATTCGAATCGCCAAACCTTCTGCAATTGCACTTTTTCCAACTCCAGGTTCACCGATAAGAATTGGATTATTTTTCTTTCTTCTCGACAGAATTTGACTTACGCGCTCAATTTCTTTTTCACGACCAACAATCGGATCTAATTTTCCAACCTCTGCCATTTTTGTCAAATCGCGACCAAAATTATCTAAAACAGGTGTTTTTGATTTTGGATCTGCAGGTTTTTTTTGAGCTGCGAAGCTTTCATCTTCCTCACCGCTCCCACTTCCTGGGAATTCAGCACTCGGATGCTGTCTTTCTTCCATCATCGACTCGTATTCGTCTTTTGCATTTTCGTACATAATTCCATATTTGTTTAATACTTGGCAAGCCACGCAATCAGGATACCTTAATATGGTAAGAAGTAAATGTTCTGTTCCAATTATGGCGGATTTGAATTGTTTGGCTTCCAAAAAAGATTGTTTGATAATATTTTCTGTTTGCTTAGTCAAAGGAATATTGTGGTTCATTAACTCTGGAACCGCTGTTTTTCTTAAAATTCGTTCTAAGTCGCTTTTAATTTGACCTAGTTCAATTTGAAATTCTTGCAATAAAGAAATGGCAGTTCCTTCATTCAACTTTAAGAGTCCAAGCAATAAATGTTCTGAACCAACAAACTCATTAGACATACGAACAGCTTCGTTTCTACTAAGCGAAATCATATCTTTAACTCGTGGAGAAAATTTTGCATCCATATAAATTGTCTTTGCTATTGACAAATATAACTTTTAATTTTTTCAACCGCTTCCAAATTATTCACAATTTTTAATATGATTTTGTTAGTAAATTTAGATTGTGTAATTAGTTTGACATTGTTTATTAAGTAATTTTGGAGGCTTTGAGAAAAAATAAAATCAGAATTTAAAAAAGGAGCAAACTATGGCAGAAGGTGAGAAAATAATTCAGATAAATATTGAAGATGAAATGAAATCAGCTTACATCGATTATTCGATGTCGGTAATTGTTTCAAGAGCACTTCCAGATGTTAGAGATGGTTTTAAACCGGTTCATCGTCGTGTTTTATATGGTATGCAAGATTTGGGTGTTTATTCCAATCGACCTTACAAAAAGTCTGCGAGAATTGTTGGGGAAGTTTTAGGGAAGTATCACCCGCACGGTGACAGTTCTGTTTACGACACAATGGTGCGTATGGCTCAACCGTGGTCTTTGCGTTATCCTTTAGTTGACGGACAAGGTAACTTCGGTTCTGTCGATGGTGATAGTCCTGCAGCAATGCGTTATACAGAAGCTCGTTTGAAAAAGATTTCTGAGGAAATGCTGGATGACTTAGACAAAGAGACAGTTGATTTCAAACCTAACTTCGATGATAGTTTGCAAGAGCCAAGTGTTCTTCCTTCAAAAATTCCAAATTTATTAGTTAACGGTGCTTCAGGAATAGCTGTTGGTATGGCTACGAACATGGCGCCACACAATTTAACTGAAGTAATTGATGGTATCCTTGCATATGTTGACAATGAAGACATTGAAATTGAAGACTTATTGCAATTTGTAAAAGCACCAGATTTCCCAACTGGCGGTATTATTTACGGTTACGAAGGAGTACGTGAAGCGTTCTTAACAGGTCGTGGAAGAGTTGTTATTCGTGGAAAAGCGGAAATTGAAGAGGAAAACGGACGTGAGCAAATCATCGTTACGGAGATTCCTTATCAAGTGAACAAAGCGGAAATGATTAAAAAAATCGCCGACTTAGTAAACGATAAAAAAATCGAAGGAATTTCTGACTTACGCGATGAATCTGACCGCAATGGTATGCGTATCGTTTTCGAAATCAAACGCGATGCAATTGCTAATGTTGTCTTAAATAAATTATATAAGTTCACAGCGTTACAAACTTCATTCTCAGTAAATAACATTTGTTTGGTTGATGGTCGTCCTAGATTATTGAATTTACGTGATATGATTCTTGAATTCGTGAAATTCCGTCACGAAGTGGTTATTAGAAGAACAACTTACGAACTTAGAAAAGCTGAAGAAAGAGCTCATATATTAGAAGGTTTGATCATTGCTTCCGATAATATTGACGAAGTAATTGAAATCATCAAGAATGCGGATAGTCCTGATGACGCTCGTGAAAAATTAGCAGTTCGTTTTGGTTTGTCAGAGATTCAAACGAGAGCGATTGTTGATATGCGTTTACGTCACTTAACAGGACTAGAGCAAGATAAATTACGTGCTGAATATGCTGACTTAATGTTATTAATTGCTGATTTGAAAGAAATCCTTGAGAACATCGACAGAAGAAAACAAATCATCAAAGACGAATTATTAGACATGCAAACAAAATACGGAGATGAAAGACGCTCACGTATTGAATATTCTGCAAGTGAAATGCGCATGGAAGATTTAATAGCGGATGATGAAGTGGTTGTGACTATTTCTCATGCTGGTTATATCAAACGTACGAATTTAGTAGAATATAAAGTTCAAAACAGAGGTGGAATGGGCTCAAAAGGTTCAACCACAAGAGATAAAGATTTCTTAGAACATTTATTTGTTGCAACGAACCATAACTATTTGTTGATTTTCACAGAGAAAGGCCGTTGTTTCTGGATGCGTGTTTACGAAATTCCTGAAGGAAATAAATTATCTAAAGGAAGAGCAATTCAAAACCTAATTAATATTCCTGGTGACGATAAAGTTAAAGCGTATGTTAAAGTTCAAGATTTAACGGATCAAGAATATATTAACAACAACTTTATTATAATGTGTACGAAACAAGGTGTAATTAAGAAAACATCTTTGGAAGCTTATTCTCGTCCGCGTACAAATGGAATCAATGCAATTGGAATTCGTGAAAACGACGAATTGTTAGAGGCAAGATTGACTAACGGAACAAATGAAATTGTTTTAGCAACAAGTTCAGGTAGAGCGATTCGTTTCAATGAATCTTCGGTTAGACCAATGGGTAGAAATGCCTCTGGAGTTCGTGGTGTGAATTTGAACGATGAAGCGAATGAAGTTATCGGAATGATTTGCGTTGAAGATATTTTCTCTACAATCTTAGTTGTTTCACAAAAAGGTTATGGAAAACGAACTTATCTTAACGATCCTGAAGATAAAGAACCGATTTACAGAATCACAAATCGTGGTGGTAAAGGTGTGAAAACTTTAAATATTACAGAAAAAACAGGGAAATTACTTTCCATACAAAATGTTACCGACGAAGACGACCTGATGATCATTACGAAATCTGGTGTAACAATTCGTATGCACGTTGACACAATTCGAACAATGGGTAGAGCAGCTCAAGGTGTTCGTTTGATCAACTTGAAAGGAAATGCTGAAATCGCTGCAATTGCGCGTGTACCAAGAACAGAAGATGAAGATGAAGAAATCGAAGTTATTGAAGGTTTGAATGAGCCAGTTGAAGGACTTGAGGCACCTGAAGAGGAGGAAACAGAAGACCTTGGCACAGAAATTGAAAGCGACGATGAAGAATAAATCTTATCTTTGAACAATTAAACTACTTTATGAAAGCAAATTTTTTAACAGCTGCACTAGGTATTTTCCTAATTTCAGCACCACTCGTTTCTACTGCTCAGAAAAAAAATGTAACTGACGCTGCCATGTTAATGAAAAAATACAATCCAATGGCAATAATGGATCCAGTAACTAAAAAGAATGTGGAAGAAGCGAAAAAGTTCATTGATTTAGCAGCTGTAAATCCTGAAACAGCTGAAGATATGAAAATGCATTTTTACAAAGGACAAATCTATTATGCATTAGTTGAACTAACTACAGTTGATGTAATGAAAGGTTTGCCCGTAGACAAAGAATTAATTAAACAAAATAGTGAAATTGCAATTGCGAGCTTCAAAAAAGTGATTGAAGATCCGAAGAAAACGTTTAAAAAAGATGCAGAAGATTTTATAAACTTCCGTTCCGAAATGGCTTTCAATATGGGGATCAAAGCTTATAATGATAAAAACTTTGAACAAGCAACACAAATGTTCGTTGGAGCTTATGAAGTTCAGAAATTCTTAAGCAATGAGTACAAAGAAGCTTATACAAACACCACTTTAAGTTTAA
Source organism: Crocinitomicaceae bacterium (assembly GCA_044374225.1). GTDB lineage: Bacteria > Bacteroidota > Bacteroidia > Flavobacteriales_D > Crocinitomicaceae > UBA952. The sequence goes on from JBILOX010000010.1 coordinate 16,662, forward strand.
ACAATTATGTTGATAGCTTACTAAAAGTAAAAAACTACGAAAAAGCAAACGAAATTTCTGAAAGTGTTCTAGAAAGTATGCCTAAAAATATTGATGTAATTATAACTTTAATCAATATCAACTTACAAAAAGGTGATGCAGTTGTTGCTGAGAAATATTTGAACAAAGGTTTGGAGTTAGACCCTAAAAACAAACAATTATACTACGTATTAGGAACTTCTTATATTGATTTAAAACAAAACGACAAAGCTGAACAATCTTTAAATAAAGCTTTAGAAATTGACCCAAATTATACAGAGGCTCAATACCAATTAGGTGCACATTTATTTAACTGGGCAAATGAATTGAAATATGAAGCAGGTCAATTAGATTACAAAGACCCTAAAGTTTCTACATTAGAAGCACAATCAAAAGAAGTATTAGGTAGAGCATTAGTTGTTTTAGAAAAATACATTGAGAAAAATCCAAATGAAAAAGCAGTATTAGATATTTTATACAAAACACACTATAAATTAGGAAATACTGAAAAGGCCGCTGAATACAAAAAACGTGCTGAGGCAATTAAATAAAACCTTTTAAAACTGCTAGGAAACTAGCAGTTTTTTTTATGAAAAAATCAATTTCAATTATTGGAGGTGGATTTGCAGGAACACTTCTTGCACGTCAACTTATTGAGCGAACGAATCATCTGAAGATTTATTTGTTTAATCACACTTCTGAATTAGCAAAAGGCGTTGCTTACGATTGTAATCAAAATACAGCTTTGTTAAATGTGATTGCTTCAAAAATGAGTGCTTTTCCAGACGACAGTGAGCATTTCTTAAATTGGTGTCTTAATCATCCGAATTACAAAAATGCATCAAAATCAGTTGTTGGTAGTGCTTTTCTTCCACGCAAAATCTATGGCGAATATTTGAAATCTATTTGGGAAGAGACGAAAACACTCGCAAATGAAAAAGACTGTGAATTGGAAATTGTTTCTGAAAAAGTAATTACAATAGATAAATCTGAAAACCAATTCATACTTACAACTGCGAAAGAAAAATTCCAAAGTAATTTCTGTGTTTTGGCGACAGGAAATGAGCAACCAGGAATACCAAAAAACATATTTGAATCTTTTCTTTTAGGTGAAAACTATTTTGCGAATCCGTGGAAAATAGACTTTTCAAAAATTAATTATTCCTTGCCCTTATTGATAATTGGGAATGGTTTGACAATGGTGGATACAGTTTTGAGCTTGCGAGAAAATAACTTTCATCAAAAAATAATTTCTATTTCTCCAAATGGCTTTAATATTTTACCTCACCGTAATTTCAATATTGATTTTAAATCGCAATTAGCAACCATTCAAACGCCGATTTCATTATTGGAGCTTGTACATCTTTTCAATCAAGAAATTAAAATTCTTAGCACGTTTGGTGTTTCACCTGAACCAATCATCGATGCCTTTCGACCAAATGTAGCAACAGTTTGGCGACAATTTTCAGCTGCAGAAAAAGCTAAATTCATGGGAAGGGTGCGACACATTTGGGGAGTTGCACGACACAGAATTCCTTTTGTTTCTTACGACAAAATAATGAAAGAGCAAATCAATCAACAACTGGAGATTCTCGCAGGGAAATTGGTCGAAGTAAATCAATTAAACGAAGGAAACTCAGTAACACTTTGGGACAAACGACTAAAAAAGAACAAGGAATTTATGGTTGGATCTGTTATTAATTGTACCGGTCCTGAAACAAAAATAACAGCTACGAAAAATGAATTATTAAACCAACTTTATAGTGATGGAATTGTTTCGCAAGATTCGTTAAATTTAGGTTTGCGTGCCAATACAAGCTCATTTAGAACCATAAATGCTGAAAATCAAGAAAATGAATGTCTTTTCGCAATCGGTTCTTTATTAAAAGGAGAACTTTGGGAAAGTACAGCTGTTAATGAACTTAAAAATCAAGCAAAAGAATTAGCAGTTCTGCTTACAAATGAACTTCCGAAAACTTAAATTTCGTATTTTTGGACTATGGAATTTCTTTATCCGAACGCACTCTGGTTTTTATTTTTATTAGCGATTCCAATCATTATTCATTTATTCCATTTTAGAAGACATAAAATACTCTATTTTTCCTCTTTAAAATTTATTCAATTCGTTGAGCAAGAGAATAAATCAGCGAAAAAATTACGCAATTTATTAGTTTTAATTGCTCGTTTGCTGGCCTTGACTTTTTTAATATTAGCATTTGCACAACCTACATTTAACGATTCAACAGCGAAGAATTTAGTTGGGAAAAATGTGGTAGCCATTTACATCGATAATTCCTATTCGATGAGCGCCAAAGGAACCGAAGGAGAATTACTTTCGGAAGCGCGCGAAATGGTGCGAAGAATTATTTCAAATGCGCCAATGGAAACTGGTTTTTTACTCAACACCAATAAATTAGATGGAATTGAGCAGCGAATTGTGAGTAAAATGGAAGCTGTTGAATATCTTGATAAAATCACCTATTCGCCATTGACGCGCAAAACAGATGAAGTAATCAACTGGCAAAGAAACTTCTTAAAAAAAGAAAACGAAGAGCAACAACGAATTGGTAAACAACAATTTGTAGTGTTATCCGATTTTCAAAAAAACACTTTTTCAACCGAGCAATTAAAAGCAGACGACAAAAATAGTTATTTCCCGATTCAACTAATTCCACAAATAATTGAAAATGTAACGATTGATTCGATTTGGTTTTCAAACCCATTTCATAAAAAAGGTGATCCAAACGAATTGTTTATTCAATTGAGAAATTACGCTGATAAAGATGCCTTGAACATGGAGTTACATCTTGAATTGGGTAAATCAAAAAGAGATATGTTCATTGATGTGCCGGCCAATAAAAAAGTGCAAACAAGCTTTCAATTTACAGAAACCGAATTTGGATTCAAAACAGGAAAATTAACGATTAACGACAAACAGCTTTTTTGGGATGATGATTTTTATTTTTCATACAACGTAGCCAAAAAATCGAATGTTTTAATTATTAACGGAAAAGATGCCTCGGCAGACGTTCAGAAAGTATTTAATGTCGAACCATTTTATGAAACGAAGTCTATTTCTGAATTTGAATTTTCAAAGGATAATCTAAACGCAGCCAACTTACTTGTTTTAAATGGCTTAAATGAAATTCCTTCTGGTTTAATTAGCGAAATAATTGATTTTTCAAATGACGGAGGAAGTGTTTTTGTTTTACCCGGGACGAATATTCAAAAAAGTGATTATACTAATTTATTACGAGAATTGAATCTTCCGAGTATTGGAACAGTTTCCACTTCAGGATTGAAAATCAATAAAATTCAATACAAAGATCCATTTTTTAAAGGCGTTTTTGAAAAAGAAAATGAGAACCTAAACGTTCCAAGTATTTCAAAAGCATACACCGTAAGTCAAATGCGCCAATCTACAGCTTTCACATTAATAGAATTGAAAAACGGGGAACCACTTTTATTACGATCCAACCAAAATGCCTATTTATTTTTAAGTTCACTGCAAGCTGATTTCAGTAATTTCAGTTCAAATGCTTTATTTCCAACGATTTTACTGCGAGCTGGGGAACTTTACATTCGCTCCTATCCCCTATTTTCAATGATTGGAAAAGAAAGTAAAATTCCCGTATTTGAAGAAATTCAAAATGATAATCCCTTAAAATTGGAAAGTAAATCCATTGAATTTATTCCATTGATTCAAAAAATAGGAAATCGCTCTTATCTTTCGATATCAGGAATGGAAGCAGTTGAGAAACTAAAACCTGGAAACTATTCGATTGTAAATGACGGAATAATTGGGAATTTAGCTTTGAATTACGATCGAAATGAATCGAATAATACATTGATGGAAAAAGCAGAAATCATCGAAGCCATTACCTCACAAGGAATAAAAAATTGTAATTTTAGCACTATTCAAGACGGACAAAGTAAGAGTCCAATTGCGATTGATGAACCAGCGAAATTCTGGAGAATTCTTTTGCTTTTGAGTTTACTTTTTATCCTTTTCGAAATAGCATTATTAAAGTTCTGGAAATAGAAAAAAAATGAAACTACTTTTAAAAAGCGCCAAAATCCTTGACAAAATATCTGAATTTGACAATCAAATCAAAGATGTTTTAATCAATAATGGAAAATTTGAAAAAATAGAAAACACCATTTCAGACGACGAAGCACTTGTTATTGAATCAGAAAACTTACACTTATCGCAAGGTTGGGTTGATTTAAAAGCAGATTTTTGCGACCCTGGATTTGAGCACAAAGAAACCATTCATTCTGGTTTAGATCAAGCGGCTTTCGGTGGATTTACGCACGTTTGCATTTTACCCACTACTCAACCAATTGTCGATGGAAAATCACAAGTAGAATATATGTTGAGTAAGGCATCCAATCACGCAGTAACCATTCATCCGATTGGAGCAATTACAAAAGGTTTGAAAGGTGAAGAATTGGCTGAAATGTACGATTTGTTTCAAAGTGGCGTTCGTTTGTATTCAGATGATTTACATCCAGTTAGCGCGGGAATAATGTATCGTGCTTTGCTTTACACTAAAAACTTTGGTGGTCGAGTAATTGCTTTTTCGCGTGATTATTCATTGGCTGGTAAAGGAATGGTAAACGAAGGAACGGCTTCTACGAAAACAGGTTTAAAAGCAGATCCAAGTATTGCTGAAATTATTCAAGTTGAACGCAATTTACGTTTAGTTGAATACGTTGGAGGAACAATTCATTTTACAGGAATTTCGTGTGCAGAAAGCGTTGAACTCATTCGTGAAGCTAAGAAAAAAGGCTTAAAAGTTACCGCTGATGTTAATCTGATGAATTTGTTATTTACAGAGCAAAATATGTTGGAGTTTGATTCAATTATGAAAGTTATGCCAGTGCTTAGAACCGAACAAGACCGCATGGAATTGTGGCACGGCTTGATGGACGGAACGATTGACACTGTTGTTTCTGACCACCGTCCAATGGATCAAGAAGAAAAAGAATTGGAATTTGACAATGCAAGTTTTGGAGCATTTCAGTTGCAAACTTTATTTGGTGCTTTGAATCGTACCACACATATCGATTTAGCGAAATTTGTAAACAGCGTTTCGCACAATGCAAGAAAAATAGCACAAATCGAAAACCATTCGATTGCAGTTGGAAATTTGGCAGACGTTACCGTTTTTGACCCTAGTTTAGAATGGGAATTAAACCAAGAAAATTTACTTTCGCAACATCCGTACAATCCGTTCTTTGGAGAAAAACTTACAGGAAAAATCATCGCAATTGTGAACGGTGGTAAATCAATCATTCAAAATTAAGCTGGTGTCAAAAAGTTCATTTATAAAACAATTCTTCAAGGAAAAAAACATGGTTGGTGCGATGGCGCCAAGCTCTCGTTTTTTAGCAGCTAAAATGCTGAATCACTTACCAATAAATGAATCAAAAATCATCATCGAATTAGGTCCTGGAACGGGAGTTTTCACCGAAAAAATCATTGAAAAAATGGGGCGCGACACCCAATTAATTGTTGTGGAATTGAACGATACTTTTTTTGAAGCCTTGAAGAATAAGATTGACCACAAAAACGTACACCTAAAACACGGTTCTGCAACCGAAATCAGCAACTATTTGAAAGAACTAGGTCTTGAAAAAGCAGACTTAATTATTTCTTCTTTGCCGTTAGCAGTAATTCCATCAGAGATTCGACAGCTCATACTTTCAGAGGTTAAAACCCACCTGAACAACCAAGGACAATTTGTACAATTCCAATATTCCTTGCAATCACGCCGCGCCTTAAAAAAGATTTTCAGTTCTGTAAAATTGAATTACACAGCGCTCAACTTCCCTCCTGCTTTTGTTTATACGTGCAGTAATGGATGATTCTTGATGCTTGATGCTTGATTTTGGATTTTGGATTCCGAATTCACGAAACTAAGTAGCTTCTTTTTTTTAACTGATAGTTGACAACTGAAAATTGAAAGTTAAACAGATTTCTCAGCCGAAGTGCGATTTAGGCTTCCCTTCCGTCTGTTGACGGAGATCGGAAGTGTTCTAAAAAGTGTGTAAAAATATTTTGTTTTTTATCATTTTCTCATTCAAATTTAATCTTTTTTCGGGAATTGTTTCCTGCGTTCTAATTTTTGATTTTTTAATGACGTTTTTACGGAATTAAAAAAACAAAAATGATACTGTACTAAAAAAGTGTGTAAACTAAACATTCTTGATTTAAAATTTCCAAATATGAAATACATTCTCTTCTTTTTATTCTTAAATTTAATATCCATGAACTTCGCACAAAATCTATCTACCGAACAAGTTGTTCAAAGTAATTTGGAAGCTTATAATAACCGAGATTTAGAAAAATTCATGTCTTGGTTTTCAGAAGATGTTGAACTCTCTGGTTTTAGTGAAATGAAATTGGTGGCAAGTGGAAAACCAGCCATTGAAAAATTGTACAAAGAATTATTTGAAGCTTCACCCGATTTACACTCAACGATTTTGAAACGAATTGTTTTTGATAATAAAGTCATCGACCACGAGAGCATTGTTGGTAGAAAAGGTTCTAAAGATGTTTTAGAAATTGTAATGATTTACGAAGTAAAAGATGGAAAAATCTTTAAAATGACTTCAATTAGGAAATAATCATACTTGATTCATCTGCGTTTTATATTTTGCAAGTATCTTTGACAAATAATTTATTTACACAGATGTTTCCCGAACTACATAAAAGGTGATTAACTAAAGTCTAAAAAAAACATAACAATAACAATGATTCTTTACAGTTTTTCGACTACTTACCTATTAGATAGTCATTCCGAATGGAAAGAGGAATCCGTTTTGGACTTTTTTGTTTTTAAGACTTTGAGAAGAAGGTGGGGAATTAAAAAAATAATTAATTTATGTTAAACGGGAAAAAAATTGGAATTGTTTTACCAGCCTATAATGCTGCATCGACATTAGAAAAAACATATTTAGAAATTCCTTTCGACATAATCGACGAAGTGATTTTGGTAGATGATGCAAGTAAAGATAATACCTCTGATGTTGCACTAAAACTAGGAATTAAACATATCATTCGCCACGAAAAGAACAAGGGTTATGGCGGAAATCAAAAGTCATGCTATGCGAAAGCTTTGGAATTAAATATGGACATTATAATTATGTTACATCCTGATTATCAATACACACCAAAGTTAATTCATTCTATTTCTGGTATAATTGCTTACGACGTTTATCCTGTTGTTTTAGCTTCTAGAATTCTAGGAAATGGTGCTTTGAAAGGTGGAATGCCTTTATATAAGTACGTCGCTAATCGCATTTTAACTTTAAGTCAAAATATTTTAATGGGTCAAAAACTTTCGGAATATCACTCAGGCTACCGCGCTTTTTCTAAAGAGATTTTTAATAAAATAAAAATTGAAAAAAATTCAGACGATTTCGTATTTGATAATCAAATGTTGGGTCAAATATTCTTTGCAGGTTATGAGATTGGTGAAGTTACTTGTCCAACAAAATATTTCGATGAAGCATCCTCAATTAATTTTAAACGCTCCGTGCAATATGGATTAGGAGTTGTTGGTGTTTCTATAAAATATCGCTTGGCAAAATGGAAGATTTACACTTCAAGTATTTTTAAATAATTCTTGAATAGTGAACGCCATGCGGAAAGTGATTAGAACTGTATTTCATTTTCATCTGCTACATCTTTGACTCTACCTCTAGTAAAATCTATAACTTCAACCCTTTTTAGTAGTTTTGTTTTCAACTGATTTACTAATTCAATTGGTAAAGATTAACCAAAAAGATAATTCTACTTAAATTTAGATCATGAATTTTGAAATTAAAGCTTTTGATTCCCTTTCCCTCCATGAATTCCACGATTTAGTTGCATTGCGAATCCAAGTTTTTGTGATAGAACAGAATTGTCCGTATCAAGATTTAGATGGTAAAGACCAACAATCTTTTCACCTAATCGGACGCAATAACGAGGGTAAAATCAAGTCCACAGCTCGCATTTTACCAGCAGGAATATCGTATCCCGAGGTTGCAATTGGTCGAGTTGTTATCGATCTTAGTGAACGGGGAACTGGCGCTGGTCATTTGTTAATGAAGGCTTGTATGGATTTTATTAAAAACCAATATGGTTCAGTCGCAGTTAAACTTTCAGCTCAAAAACACCTCGAACAATTTTATGTACATCATCAATTTGTTTCAACTGGAAAAGAATACCTGGAAGATGGAATTCCTCACGTTGAAATGCTTTATTTACCCAAAAATTAGTTTATGAAATAAGCCATAACGAGATTAGACTCAATCAAGGATGAATTCAAAATGGCGATTAACTACGTTGCTGCTAACGCGGTCCATATAACATTAAAAAAAATAAACTCATATGAAAAAAGTAATTTTCGCTTCTTCAATTGCATTAATTCTTGCTGCTTGCGGAACTAAAAAGGCGAATGAATTTACAACTATCAATGTTGAATACCTCGATAAATCGGTGAAACCACAGGAAGATTTTTTCCAATTTGCAAACGGAACTTGGATTAAAAACAATCAAATTCCAGCGTCTGAATCGCGTTGGGGAAGTTTCAATGAATTGGAGCAAAACAACAAAGCGAAACTGACAACAATCTTGGAAGAGGCAAAGAAAAATTCAGGAACGAAAGGTTCGCAAAATCAGATTTTAGGTGATTATTACGCAGCATATATGAATATGGAATTGCGTAATTCGAAAGGAATGCGTGGCCTTGAAACGGAATTTAATCGCGTGAATTCGTTAAAAAGTAAAGATCAATTGGTTGAAATCATTGCCGAACATCACAAAGATGGAATCGGTACGCTTTTCGGTTTTGGCGTTGGTCAAGATTTAAAAAACGTAGATAACAACATTTTGTACCTCAGTCAAGGTGGAATTGGTTTGCCAAACAAAGAATATTACACGAGCGAAAACAAAAAAGAACTATTAGCAGCTTACAAAAAACACGTTGCAACTTCCCTTCAATTATCGGGAAAAGAAACGGCACAAGCAGAAAAAGCCGCCGAAAATGTATTGAAAATTGAAACGATGCTTGCGGAACAAATGATGAGTCCGGCGGAAATGCGTATTCCTGAAAAGACGTACAATAAAATGTCGACGAAAGAAGCAACCGCACTTTTTGGGAATTTTGACTTCCGCTATTACATGACAAAAGTGGGCTGTCAATCTCCTGATTCAATGGTTGTTGGAAATATTGCTTTCGTTAAAAATGTAGCTTCAATGGTTGAAAATTTAAGCCTTGAGGAATGGAAAGATTATGTTTCTTGGAACTTAGTGAATCACTACGCTGGACATTTGAACGATTCATTTGTGAACTTGAATTTCGATTTTTACGGAAAAACCTTAAGCGGTAAAAAACAACGCAAACCAATGAATGAAAGTGCGATTGATGAAATTACACGTATGGAATTTTCAGAATTATTGGGTAAAGCATTTGTGGATAAACATTTCTCAAAAGAAGCTCGTGACCGCGTTAACACGATGGTTGACAACTTATTAGCTGTATTCAAAGAACGCATTCAAAACTTGGATTGGATGTCAACCGAAACGAAAAAAGAAGCGATGAACAAATTGACTTCTATCGGAAGAAAATTGGGTTATCCAGAGCAATGGGAAGATTTTTCGACGTTGAACTTTACTGCAACTAATTACCTTGAAAACATTAAAGAAATCAATCGCTTTTCGGTGAAAAAGAATTTCAGTGAATTATCAAAACCAGTTGACAAAAAGAAATGGGGAATGCCAGCGCACATGGTGAATGCTTATTATCATCCATTATTGAATGAAATTGCTTTCCCTGCTGGGATTATGCAAGCACCTTTCTTTGACGAAAAAGCGGAAGATGCAGTTAACTATGGTCGTATTGGAATGGTGATTGGTCACGAATTTACTCACGGTTTCGATGATATGGGTTCTAAATTTGCGGCTGATGGTTCGTTCAAAAATTGGTGGACAGAAGAAGATCGTAAACTATTTGAAGAAAAAACAAAAATCTTGGGTGAAACGTTCTCGGCTTATTGTCCAATTGAAGGTCATTGTGTAAATCCTGATTTGACAATGGGTGAAAACATTGCAGACTTAGGTGGATTGACAATGGCTTATTATGCTTACACTTTAACTGATGAATTCAAGAAAAATGAAATGCGCGAAGGATTTACACCAAGCCAACGTTTCTTTATTGCTTACGCTCAACTTTGGAAAATAAAATATACGGACGAAGAAATGAAAAACAGAATCGCAAACGACCCACACTCACCTGGAATGTATCGCGTGAACGGTCCACTTCAAAATTGCGATGAGTTCTTCAAAAGCTTTGATGTGAAAGAAGGTTCAAAAATGCGAAATAGCACGAAGAAAGTAGCTAGGATCTGGTAGTATAATGTAAATTGAAAAATGGAAGACTCCATATTAAATCAACATTGCAAATAATCGATCTTAATAAGCACTTTAAATGTCATTTTTGAAAAAGGAAAATTTATTTTCAGAACTTTTTCAAGTCGTAAACTATCCAATAAAAAATTAAAATATTGAACTGAAAAAAAATTAAAGTTTCTATTGCTTATGTGTTTCTTAATTAATTAATCGTAATATTGCAATATATAAATAATTTAAACTATGGGAATTACCAAAACAGATGCGTTTACTATTAATCAAAATGAAATAGCAACGATTTTCAAAGCTCTGGCACATCCTGCTCGAATCGCAATCATCGAATTTTTACTTAAAAATGAAAAATGTATCTGTGGTGATATAGTTGATGAATTACCGTTAGCTCAAGCTACGATTTCACAACATTTAAAAGAATTAAAAAACGCTGATCTCATCAAAGGAACAATTGAAGGCACTGCTATTTGTTACTGTTTGAATCAAGAAGTCTTCACCAAGTTAAACAATAGAATAAGCTTAATAAACAATCAATTAATCACAAAAAACAACTCTAAATGTTGTTGACTCTTTAATTTAATAACTAAAAATAAAATTATGAATTTAAACGAAATAATGGAAATTCTTACAAGCTTAGATTCTGTAGTTTTTCAGTTGCCAAATAAATCATTTGTTCCTGAGCATTTTCACGTGACGGAAGTTGGTATGGTTACCAAAAATTTCATCGATTGTGGAGGAAAAGTACGCGAAGAAAAATTAATTAATTTCCAATTGTGGGAGGCTGCGGATTATGACCATCGATTGGCTCCGAGTAAGTTGATAAAAGTGATTGAGCTTTCTAAAAAAGTATTGAATATAAATCCGGAATTGGAGATAGAAGTGGAATACCAAAGCGAAACAATTGGAAAATACAATCTTACTTTTAATGGTTTATTATTCGAATTAACTTCAAAAACAACTGCCTGTTTAGCCGAAGACGCATGCGGAATTCCTATAGAAAAACAAAACAAAAATTTAGTTGAATTAGGAAATAAAAATGCAACTTGTAAGCCAGGTGGTGGTTGTTGTTAAATAATAAGAAATATGTTTGAAGTACTGAAAAATCACTGTGATCAACTTGTTAGTTATTTTGATACAATTCCGAAGGAGCGAAAGGAACTTCTCACCAAAATTTCCGATTACATCCAATCAAAGAAAGATGCAAATCTGCCAATAAACTTGATGTATGTTTGCACACACAACTCACGACGAAGTCATTTTGGACAAATATGGGCTATTGTTGCAGCAACTTATTTTGGAATCGAAAACGTCCAAACTTTTTCTGGAGGAACAGAGGCAACGGCATTCAATCCGAATGCAATTCAAGCATTGAAAGAATCGGGATTTGAAATTAGCACCAAAGAAATGACCGAAAATCCAAAATATAAAGTGGCCTTTGGTACTAACGAATTTGAATTTACGACTTGTTTTTCAAAAGTTTACGATGATATTCTCAATCCGTCAAGCAATTTTATAGCGATAATGACTTGCTCCGATGCGGAACAAAATTGTCCTTTTATTTTAGGCGTTGATTTACGAATTGGCACTACCTATTCAGACCCTAAAGCCTTCGACGAAACGCCTCAACAAGCTGATAAATATTTGGAACGATCCAACCAAATTGCTCTGGAATGTTTATATGTTTTTTCTCAAATCAATTAAAATAAGTTTATGTCATCAACAAATTGCACACCAGCTGCAGAAAGAAAAAAATTAGGGTTTTTAGATCGGTTTCTAACCCTTTGGATTTTTCTAGCAATGGGATTAGGAATTTCAATTGGCTATTTTATTCCAAATTCCGCCGATTTTATAAATTCATTTTCCAAAGGCACGACTAATATTCCTTTGGCCATTGGATTGATTCTTATGATGTATCCTCCATTGACAAAGGTTCAATTCACTAAAATACCGAAAGTTATGGCAAAACCAAAGCTTTTAATTACCTCTTTTTTTGTAACTTGGATTATAGGCCCGTTTTTGATGTTTTTACTATCAATCACCTTTTTAAGCGACTACCCAGAATATATGACTGGATTGATAATCATCGGTTTAGCACCCTGTATTGCTATGGTTATCGTTTGGAACGAATTAGCGGAAGGAAATCGAGAATTAGTTGCTGGTTTAGTTGGAATTAACAGTTTGTTGCAAGTTTTCTTTTTTAGCTTTTACGCTTACTTTTATTTGGAAATTGTGCTTCCCCTTTTTGGAATTGATGGTTTAAAAATTGATATTTCAATTCAAGAAATTGCACAAACTGTCGGAATTTACTTAGGAATTCCTTTTGCAGCCGCCGTTTTAACTAGATTTTCAATCATTAAAATCAAAGGAGAAGAATGGTTTAAGCAAAAATTTATTCCATTTGTTTCACCAATTACACTAATAGCTTTGTTATTCACGATTGTTGTTATGTTTAGTTTAAAAGGTGAAATGATTGTTTCTATTCCACTTGACGTCGTGCGTATTGCAATTCCTTTGGTTATTTTCTTCGCAATAATGTTTTTTTTAATGTTCCTTCTCGGCAAATGGGTGGGTGCTGATTATTCTGATAATGCCGCACTCTCGTTCACAGCATCTGGAAATAATTTTGAATTAGCTATTGCAGTTTCAATTGGTGTATTTGGAATCAATTCTGGTCAGGCATTTGCTGGTGTAATAGGTCCATTGGTAGAAGTTCCAGCACTGATAATCATGGTGAATGTGGCTTTTTGGCTAAAAAAGAAATTGTATAAATCAGAAAATTAATTTAGTAATACCTTAAAAATAAGTAAAAATCAAAACTACTAAAGAACTAATTGGATGGACTTTAAACTAATATTCAATCATTTTTAAAACTCAAACTTCCCCAATTATACTTGCGTTTAAAGAAGATAAATAAAAAAGGAAGGATTACAAATATTCCAACTACAGTTTCCCATCCAATTTGAGGAGGAGTGTTGTCGATAAAAAATGCATCCGTTTGAAATACCTGCCAATTTGTTGTAATCATCAAAGCGGCAAATAAATTATTCGCAGCGTGATAACCGATTGCAAGCTCCATTCCGTTATCGTAATAGGAAATAAGGCCTAAAAAAATTCCAACAGCGATATAATAAACAATGATATGGTAGCCAATCACTTCAATTTCAGGATTTCCAACATGAACCATTCCGAACATAATTCCCGATACTAAAATTGCTACAAGGTTGTTTTTTGTTCGCAGTTTTAGACCTTGCATTATGTAGCCTCTGAAAAGTAATTCCTCACACGTTGTTTGAATTGGTATTAAAAGCACTGCGATTAAAAATAATGGAAGAAATTTAATTAAATCAAATTGCCAAACAATACTAGGATTCAAATAAACTTGAATTCCAAGCAAAATAGATTGTAAAAGAAAAATTACAGTAAAACTTAGCACGATTCTTTTGTAATCAATTGAAAATCTTCCAGTGATTAATTGTTGGAATTTTCGGATATGAACTTTTGTGATAATGAAATATAAAGAAATGAAAACCAACACAAAAGGAACCATAACGAGTGTAAGAAACCTATTTTTACCTATAAGTTGGATTATTCCAATTTCTGTTTCGGGGAACTTTTCTGCAGAGAAATTAATAGCGATGTCTGCAAATAAAAAGGAGCTACCAATAATGTATGCGAAGATTATTAAGAAAACGCTAAAAATATAGCGAAAAGTATCGTTTTTACCAGTTATTGCAGCATCAATGAATTTCATTTAGGAAAAAATATCTCTCATGCGTTTAAAAAATCCTTTCCCTCTTTCCTCATCATTTGGACTAAAATTCTCACTTGCTTTCAATTTTTCAAACAACTCTCGTTCTTCTTTTGAAATATTTGAAGGTGTGAATACATTAATATGTACGAATTGATCACCCGTTCCATAACCTTGAACAGAGGGTAAACCTTTGCCTTTAAGACGAAGTACTTTTCCACTTTGCGTACCTGGTTCTATTTTAATTTTCACTTTCCCACTGATTGTTGGCACTTCAATACTTTCTCCAAGCACAACAGCTGCAAAATTAACCACAGCGTCAAAATGTAAGTTTTCACCTTCACGTCTCAAATCTGGATGCTCTGTCTCTTCAATTACAACGATTAAATCACCCGCTACACCATTGAATGGGCCAGCGTTTCCGCGACCTTGAACACTCAATTGCATTCCCTCTTCAACTCCAGCTGGGATTTCAATTTCGATAACTTCTTCTTTCCGCTTTAAACCTTGTCCGTCTGCATCAGCTGGTTTTTTATCAATCATTTTTCCAGCACCCTGACAAACGTGGCAAGTTGTTTGGGTTTGCATCGCTCCAAGAAATGTTTGTGCAACACGTGTCAAACGCCCTGTACCATTACAAGTTGTACATGTTTTGTAAGTTACGCCTTCCGCATTTACAAGTTTGTTGACTTTTATTTTTTTCTTTACACCAAAAGCAATTTCTTCCAATGTAAGTTTCATTTTTACACGCAAATTAGTTCCACGAACCATTCTAGAACCTCCACGACTTCCGCCAAAACTCCCTCCTCCACCAAAGGCGCTTCCAAAAACATCACCGAATTGGGAAAATATGTCGTCCATGTTCATTCCACCACCGCCAAAGCCACTAGATCCACCGACTCCAGCATGCCCAAAACGATCGTATTTCGCTCTTTTATCAGTATTACTTAGTACTTCGTATGCTTCAGCTGCTTCTTTAAATTTTTCTTCTGCTTCAGCATCTCCTGGGTTTTTATCAGGGTGGTATTTAATGGCCATTTTACGATAAGCTTTTTTGATTTCAGCTTCGTCGGCATTTTTTGCAACACCTAATACCTCGTAATAATCTCTTTTTTGACTCATAAAGTATTCTCTCTTTTTTTTACTGTCCAACTACTACTTTAGCAAAACGTATCACTTTTTCTCCTAAAATATATCCTTTTTCTACGTCGTCAATAACTTTACCCTTTTGATCTTCATCAGTCACTGGAACATTTGCGATTGCTTCATGTAGTTCACTATCAAACGGTTGACCTTTCGCTTCCATTTGCTTTACACCTTTACTTTCAATAGTACTTTTGAACTTATTGAAAATCAGATTGAAACCTTCTTTTACACTATCAATTTCAGTTGCTGTTGCATTATTTGTAATTGCGCGATCAAAATCATCCATAATTGGCAATAAATCTTTTAATAAACCAGCATTCGCCGTTGCAATTAAATCCAAGCGCTCTTTATTTGACCTTCTTCTATAATTTTCAAATTCGGCATATAATCTTAAAAATCGATCATTTAGCTCGTTGTATTTATCTTCGATTGTTATTTCTTTTGGTTCTTCAACAACAGGAGTTTCAACATTCAATTCCTCTTGCGTTTCGATTGGATCATTAACGTTATCTTCGATTGGAGTTTCTTTCTCTTCTGACATATTTTCAAATTTATTTTATTTTTACGACAAAGATACTGCCACAATAAAAATATTGACAAGCTGTCATAAAAAGTGAAATATTCTGCGTTAAAGTGTCAGTTAGAAAGGTATTAATTGACATTCTATACTATACTGCTAGACTTATTTTAATTTTGAGGGTGAAAATAAAACATGTTTGTGTTTTTCATTATATAACTTAACTTTTCAGACTAGGATATTTATCTAAGATCAAAATACTAGTTCATTCCTTTAATTTTATTTTTATGCGTGCTACTGCTTTTCACTTTGAAAAACGCAGTTTAAATCAAGAATCACCGTGTAATTGTTACGAAACTAAAAATCGACGCTCTAAATTTATTTTCTTCGCCGATTCGGACGTAAATAATTGTTAAATAAATAGTTATACACCATAGAGAATATTTTTTTCGCTCTATTAAACTAAATTTTGATTAAAAACTAGATAACAATCAATAATTAAAAAATGAACTACCCTGAACTTATACGATTTTTCTGTAACGAATGCGTTTTGGAGCACTGTCACCCATGCGTTTTTTACGGTTTTCTTCGTATTCGGAATAAGAACCTTCAAACCAATAAACTTCAGAGTCACCTTCGAATGCCAAAATGTGCGTACAAATTCTGTCTAAGAACCAACGGTCGTGGGAAATAACCACCGCACAACCTGCAAAATTCTCGATTCCTTCTTCCAGAGCACGCAACGTATTTACGTCGATGTCATTCGTTGGCTCATCTAATAACAACACGTTTGCTTCTGTTTTTAAAGTCATTGCCAAGTGCAAGCGATTACGCTCACCTCCTGATAAAATACCTACTTTCTTATTTTGATCGGAACCGTTGAAATTAAACTTAGACAAATAAGCGCGTGAATTGATTTTTTGATTCCCAACTTCAACAAATTCTAAACCATTTGAAACAACATCAAATACCGTTTTATCTGGATGAATGTCTTTGTGTGATTGATCGACGTAACCAATTTTCACTGTTTCACCCACTTGGAATTCACCACCGTCTGGTTGTAATTCATCCATAATCATTTTGAAAATCGTAGTCTTCCCTGCCCCATTCGGCCCAATAATACCAACGATTCCTGCTGGTGGCAATTTGAAATTCAAATCACCGTACAATAATTTATCTCCAAATCCTTTCGCAACGTTCACCGCTTCAATTACATTCATGCCTAAACGTGGTCCGTTCGGAATTGGAATTTCCAATCTTGCTTCTTTGTCTTTCGAGTCTTCTGACAACATTTTGTCGTAGTTCTGTAAACGTGCCTTGCTTTTCGCTTGACGTGCTTTAGGATTCATTCGTACCCATTCCAACTCGCGTGCTAACATTTTCTGACGTTTCGATTCCGTTTTCTCTTCCTCTTTCAAACGGTTTCCTTTTTGCTCCAACCAAGATGAATAATTTCCTTTCCATGGAATGCCTTCTCCCCTATCCAATTCTAAAATCCAACCTGCAACATTATCCAAGAAATAACGGTCGTGGGTTACGGCAATCACCGTTCCTTGATATTGTTGTAAGTGCTGCTCCAACCAATCAATCGACTCTGCATCCAAGTGATTGGTAGGTTCATCGAGCAATAAAATATCTGGGTTTTGTAACAACAATCTACACAATGCCACTCGGCGTTTTTCACCACCAGAAAGTGTTTCTATTTTTTGATCGTCTGGTGGACAACGTAATGCATCCATTGCACGCTCTAGTTTTGTATCCAATTCCCAAGCGTCTAACGCATCGATTTTATCTTGAATTTCTCCTTGTCGAGCAATTAATTTATCCATTTTATCTGGGTCGTTCAAAATCTCTTCGTCCATAAAGGAAGCGTTAATTTCTTCGTATTCACGCAAAACATCAACTGTTTCTTGTGCGCCTTCCATCACTACCTCTTTCACTGTTTTGTTCAGATCTAATTCTGGTTCTTGTGGCAAATATCCAACAGAATATCCTTGAGAAAACACCACATCACCCTGATAAGCTTGATCTAAACCTGCAATGATTTTCATTACCGTTGACTTTCCCGAACCGTTCAAACCGATGATTCCGATTTTCGCTCCGTAGAAAAATGAAAGGTAAATGTTCTTAATGATTTGTTTTCCTTGTGGTGTTGTTTTGGAAACCCCAACCATTGAAAATATTATTTTTTTATCGTCTGCCATTTGTTAAATTTTAGTGGTCACAAATTTACCAAGAAGTTAATGATGTTCAACATTTATTCTATTTATAATCTTCCCTAATTGGGTAATTTTTCAACAATAGAACTATTACGAAGCTTCTTTATGTGTGCTTGGGTTTTCAATTTTTTCAACATCTCCAAAACGCACATCATCCATTAAACGTAGCTTTTCCATCTGACCGACTTCCAAACTAAAGTAGCCAAATTCTTCCGTAATTACTCCAACTAAGCGATAGATACCTTTTCCGTAGAAGGGGAATTTTCGCACGCTTTCTGGAAAATGAACGGTGTCGATAGTGTCACCATTTTTATCGATAAACGTCCCAAAATTCATAATATCGCCTTTTGATGTTCGGGATTGCTTGATAGCGACCAAGTAACCATACATTTCGATCCTTGTACCCAAGTGCTGAGCTAACTCCGAAGCAAAAGTGTATGGAGGCAAGCTTTCGTCTAATAAATCAAAGGGGTTACACAACGAAAACCCCAGTAATTCTATTTGCTCAAACGTTGACTCGGCACTATTTTCCTCTAGTATTGGTAGTTCATGTTTCACAAATGGTGTTTCAAATAATTCTGCCGTTTTTGACTTAACCAATTGATGTTGGTGGTGAAAATGAGCTTTCCAAAGTAAGGTTTTCCGGTCGTCATCGAAATCACGTAAAGCGCCGATCCGAATAAATAATGCCAACTGTTCCAAAGGAATATGGCACCGACGCATTAAATCTTCGAAGCTTTTGAAACGTCCATTTCGCTTCCGTTCTTCAAGAATTGGTTGCACCATTTGCACTTCTGCTCCAGCCACTAAAATAAAACCAAGAATTAATCTTTTACCAATTAAGATGCATTCAAATGCGCCCTCATTCAACGAAGGAGCTTCGATAATTGCTCCCCAACGTCGTGCTTCATGTACATAAATTTCTGTTCGGTAATAGCCCCCAAAATTATTGATTGTCGCCGTCATATATTCCAATGGATAATGCGCTTTCAAGTATAAACTCTGGTAACTTTCCACAGCGTAGGAAGCCGAATGCCCTTTTGAAAATGCATACCCAGCAAAGCTTTCAATTTGTCGCCAAATATCAGATGTGAGGTTGAAATCATGTCCTTTTTGGGCGCAATTATCAAAAAAGGTATCGCGAACACGCTGAAATTCCTCACGCGAACGAAACTTTCCAGACATTCCTCTCCGCAGTGAATCGGCTTCTGCCAAACTTAGTCCAGCGAAAAAATGCGCCACTTTAATTACATCTTCCTGATAAACCATGACGCCATACGTTTCGGGCATTATCTCCAACATAATCGGATGTGCTTGCTTTCTGCGCTCTGGATTTCTATGCCTTAAGATATACTCGCGCATCATTCCTGACTGCGATACACCTGGACGAATAATGGAACTTGCTGCGACTAACTCCAAATAAGTTTTCACCTTCAATTTCACCATCAACATACGCATCGCTGGAGATTCGACATAAAAACACCCCAATGCTTTCGCTTCAAGTAATAATTGTCGCACCTTTTCATCCGTTTTAAAATGAGCTATATCGTGAATGTCATGTGGTGGATTCTCCGGCTGATTGTAAGCAATTATATCCATGCATTCGCGTATTTTCCCCAGACCACGTTGACTGAGCACATCAAATTTATACAAACCAACATCTTCGGCTTCTAACATCGAAAACTGCGTTGTTGGATAAGCTTTAGGAGGCAAAAAAGTCGCTGAATACCATGTCATCGGTTTTTCTGCAATCACAATTCCGCCTGAATGCACACTCAAATGAGACGGCATTCCTTGAATATAGCGGCTGTATTTCACAACCAATTTCGACATTTCATCAAGTTCTTCTTCCACAAATCGACCTTTACTCAAGAGATTAATTTCCGTTTTTGGCAAACCAAATACTTTCCCCAACTCGCGAATAGTGGCTCGAAATTGAAACGTATTATAGGTACAAAGCCAAGCTGCATGCGGATAACGATCAAATAAATAGCTAATCACATCGTCGCGGTCACGCCAAGAAAAATCAATATCAAAATCAGGTGGATTCTTGCGATAGAGGTTGATAAAACGCTCAAAATATAAATCCAATTCCAATGGATCAACATCTGTAATTCGCAGTAAATAAGCTACTAAACTATTCGCACCACTTCCTCTTCCAACGTAGAAATAACCTTTAGAACGCGCATAAGAAGTGAAGTCCCACGTAATTAAAAAGTAAGATAAATAATCCTTTTGAGCAATAATCTCGATTTCTTTATCGATTCGACTTTGAATGACGGGATTCATTTCTTTGTAGCGATAACTCAAACCTTCCATACACAATTCGCGCAATAATTTTTCATCCTCTTGCTTCGTGCCTGTGAATGTAATCGGATTCTGAGGTGTTGCCTCATCCCCAAATTGAAAATCGACGTGACAACTTTTGAATAACTGGGTCGTTCTCGCTACTAATTCTGGAAATTCAGCATAATAAGCTACCCAATCTTCAAAATTTAAAAACAGTTCTTTTTCATTAGCTTGATCTTTTAGTTCCAATTTTGAAAGCAAAATATTCAGATGAATTGCCCGCAGCAAACGATGTGTATTAAAATCGCGCTTGGAACGAAAAGTCATCGGAGTCAAGGCTATCAACTTACTTTTATCTATTTTTTGGTACTTAAACGCTAAGTTATTAACGTCGCTGATTTTCACCTCAACAAACTCATTTTCCTTTAATTTCTTGGGAACAGCATCAATTGGATAAATAACATAGCAACTTCCAAAATGTGGAAAAACAGCAGGAAACGGGAGGTCATTGTGCAGGTAATTTGACAGAAAAACATTGAGTTCGTGGAATCCGCGATTATTTCGTGCGATGATTGTGCATTTCAACTCCATACCATTTCTTAACTCAACACCAATAACACCATGAATTCCACGTCGTTTTGCTTCTCTCAAAAATGCCAAACCTACACCTGTTGAGTTGATATCTGCTAAAAAAACAAAAGGATATTTCGCCTCAATTGCCCAATTAACAATCTCTTCAGGAGAAAGAATTCCATATTTTAAGCTGAAACAAGAATGTGTTTTCATTGAATGATTGAGAAGTTGTTTTGAATAAAAAACTGGAAACAAAATTACAATAAATAATTAATTTTGATTAAAATTTAATCTTAATTTTAGATTAAATTTTAACCTTTTTAACTTGTGGTAATGGTCAAATATTTATAGCAAGCTGAAATTATATTAAACGAAAAGCAATACATTACCAAGACACCATAGGCTACGATTAATGATATAACGAATATTTCAAACACAAGTTAAGACCGTTGTAAAACCCATTTCTTATGGTTACTTCAAAAATTTAACAACCATTTCTTAATTTCTACTTACTTTTGCAGTTGAATGAATCAGTTTAAAAAAGTAGCGTTTTACACACTTGGTTGCAAGTTGAATTTCTCTGAAACTTCGACAATTGCTCGCTTATTTGAGGATGTGGGTTTTGCGAAAGTGGAATTTGAAGAAACACCAGATGTGTATGTAATCAATACTTGTTCGGTTACTGAAAATGCAGATAAAAAGTGTAAACAGCTTGTAAAAAGAGCACAAAAAGTTAATCCTGAAGCATTTATTGTTATTGTTGGTTGCTATGCCCAATTGAAACCGGAAGAAATTGCAAAAATTCAAGGAGTTGATATGGTGTTGGGTGCTAACGAAAAATTCAATATTTTAGAGCATTTAGAAAACAAAGATTCAAAACTTGAAAAAGCAGAAGTTTCTTTTGATAACATCAAGAATACCAAAGACTTCATTCCCTCCTACTCTTTCGGAGATCGAACGCGCTCGTTTTTAAAAGTTCAAGATGGTTGCGATTATTTTTGTAGCTTTTGTACAATACCTCTAGCGAGAGGAAAAAGTAGAAATGCTTCCATAGATGAAACGGTATTACAAGCTCAAAAAATTGCACAAACAGCTGTAAAAGAAGTTGTTCTTACAGGAGTAAACATTGGTGATTTTGGTCAAGGTGAAGGTGAAAATTTCTTTGATTTGGTTAAAGAATTAGACAAAGTTGAAGGCATTGATCGCTTCCGAATTTCATCTATTGAGCCCAACTTACTCTCCAACGAAATCATTGACTTTAGCTTGAAAGATTCCAATCGATTTGTTCCTCATTTTCATATTCCTTTGCAATCTGGTAGCGACCGATTACTGAAGTTAATGCGTAGAAAATATGAACGATCTTTGTATGCTGAACGTGTGGCTAAAATTAAATCAATTCGTCCAGATGCGTGTATTGGTGTAGACGTAATCGTTGGTTTTCCCGGTGAAACAGATGAAGATTTTATGGATAGTGTCAACTTTTTGAAAGATTTGGATATTAGCTACTTACATGTGTTTACTTATTCTGAACGTGCAAATACAGGTGCACCCAAATTAGGCGAAAAAGTACCAATGGAAGTTCGTCGCGAAAGAAGCAAACAATTACATTTATTATCCGACAGAAAGAAACGTCAATTTTACACCGAAAATATTGGAACGGAACGAACAGTGCTTTTTGAACACGAAGAGGATGAAGGAATTATGTATGGTTTTACCGAGAATTATGTCAAAGTAAAACTTCCATATCAGCAAGAATTAACCAATACATTTCAGAAGATCCGATTAACAGAAATCGACAGAGATGGAATTATGAAATGCGAATTAGTAGAAAATTTAGTTACAATTTAGAAGAATGAAACCAATTTACATTACACGTAGAGAAACCTTTAATGCAGCTCATAAACTATGGAGAGAAGAATGGTCAGAAGAAAAGAATTTTGAAGTTTTTGGAAAATGTTCCAACCATAATTGGCACGGACACAACTTTCAATTATTCGTGACTGTAAAAGGAATTCCAAATGAAGAAACGGGGTTTGTGATTAACTTAAAAACATTAAGTAAAATACTGAAGGAAAAAGTAATTGAGGAAATCGACCATAAAAATTTAAACTTGGATGTTCCATTTTTAAAAGGAATTATGGCTTCAACAGAAAATATTGCAATTGCGATTTGGGATTTAATTGAAGAAGATATTCGTAATTGCGGAGGAGAATTAGCAAAAATTAAAATAATTGAAACAGAAAATAATTTCGTTGACTATTACGGCGGAAAAGAACCATTCTAAATTTGGATAAAGCACCAACTAAACACAAAATTTTGGAAAATAAAATACTAGAAGAAAATTACCTTTCAATCATCACAGCCTTGGGTGAAAATCCACAGCGTGAAGGTTTATTGAAAACACCTGAACGTGTTGCTAAAGCAATGCAATTCTTAACAAATGGCTACGACATAAATCCAGATGATTTGATTAATCAAGCGATTTTTCACGAAGAATATTCTGAAATGGTATTGGTTAAAAGTATTGAAGTTTACTCGTTGTGTGAGCATCACATGTTACCGTTTTTTGGAAAAGCTCATATTGCTTACATTCCGGATGGAAAAATAGTTGGTTTGAGTAAAATTCCAAGAGTGGTAGATGCGTATTCAAGACGTTTACAAGTACAAGAGCGTTTGACAATTGAAATCAGAGATTGCATTCAACGGACACTAAATCCACTAGGTGTGGCAGTTGTTATCGAATGTTCTCACATGTGTATGCAAATGCGTGGCGTACAGAAACAAAATTCTGTTACAACTACAAGTGCTTTTACTGGGCTTTTCTTAGAAAACGATGCAACACGTAAGGAATTTATAAATTTGATTCAGGCGAAATTGCATTAGAATATTGAACTGAAAACGGATAGTTGAAAGTTATTATGAAACTTTCGAGTCATAAAAAAATCACCAAAAAAATAATGTTTGTTTTAAAATTTTAGTTTAACAGACCAATGATAAAAGTATCTAAATCAAATTTTTAATTTCTTCAATAATTCGTTGAGCTAAAGCATTTGCTGCTGCTTCATTTTTACTTTCAGAGTAAATTCGGATAATTGGTTCTGTATTGCTTTTTCTTAAATGAACCCACTCTTTATCAATATAAATCTTAACACCATCAGTTGTATCTACTTCTTCATTAGCATATTTAGCAGCCATTTTTACTAAGACATCATCCACATTTATTTCTGGAGTTAACTCAATTTTATTCTTGGAAATCACATATCGTGGATACGAATCTCTCAATTCTGTTAATGTCTTTTTCTCGTGCGCCAAATGACTTAAAAATAACGCAATTCCAACTAGAGAGTCACGTCCGTAATGCAATTCGGGATAGATGATACCACCATTTCCTTCGCCACCAATTACCGCTCCTAATTCTTTCATTTTTACGACAACGTTTACTTCGCCGACTGCTGATGCAGCGTAAATTTGACCAGCTTCTTCTGTAATGTCTCGCAAAGCACGCGTCGACGATAAATTTGAAACTGTTGCTCCAGGGGTATGTTTTAATACATAATCAGCACATGCAACCAATGTGTATTCTTCTCCAAACATAGAACCGTCCTCACAAACTAAAGCCAAACGATCAACATCAGGATCAACTGTTATTCCAACTTGTGCACCAATTTCTTTTATTTTTTGGGATAAATCTGTTAAATGTTCTGGAAGAGGTTCTGGATTATGAGGAAAATGACCTGTTGGTTCACAGTACATTTCAGTAACATGAATCACACCCAATTGTTTCAATAAAGCTGGGACAAAAACACCCCCTGTTGAATTTACAGCATCTACTACAACATTGAAATTAGCCGCTTCAATTGCTTTTTTATCAACCAAAGGCAAAGCTAAAATCGCATCAATGTGTTTTTGCATGTATGTTTCATCATACGTAACGACCCCTAGATCATCAACATCTGCAAAATCAAAACGTTCTTCAGCGGCAATTGCCAATATTGTTTCGCCGTCATTTCCGGAAATGAATTCCCCTTTTTCATTTAATAATTTTAAGGCGTTCCATTGTTTTGGATTATGACTGGCCGTAAGAATGATACCACCTTGTGCATTTTCCATTGGAACAGCGACTTCTACAGTTGGTGTAGTTGAAAGATTTAAGTTGACCACATCAATTCCAAGCCCAACCAAAGTTGAAACAACGAGATCAGAAATCATTTGTCCTGAAATTCGAGCATCTCGACCAATTACAACTTTTAATCGTTGGCTTGGGTTTTTATCTTTTAACCAAGTTCCATAAGCTGCGGCAAATTTAACTGCGTCTATTGGCGTAAGTGCTTGGTCGACCTTTCCACCGATTGTTCCTCGGATTCCTGAAATTGATTTAATTAAAGTCATTACTGTTTTTTTGTAAGTAGTTCTTTTTTATTGGCAATCATTTTCAAACAAGCGATTGCTGCCTCTACTCCTTTGTTGCCATGTTTCCCACCCGATCGGTCGATTGATTGTTGAATGTGATTATCTGTTAGCAAGCAAAAAGCAACTGGCTTGTTATATTTCAACATGACGTCCATAATTCCTTGTGTGGTTCCTGAACAAACAAAATCAAAATGTTTTGTTTCACCTTGAATAACGACACCAATGGCAATTACACCATCAACAACACCATGCTCGCAGAAATATTGTGAACCAAGAGGAAGTTCAAATGCTCCTGTAACGAACTGAACATTAATATTTTCTGCACGCACACCACTTTGCAAAAGCGTTTCTTGCGCACCTTTAAGTAAATTTAGCGTTATTGTGTCGTTCCATTCAGAAACAACAATGCCGACTTTGAAATCGGCACCGTTAGGAACAAGTTCCTTATTATAAGTTGAAAGATTCTTTAGGGCTGTTGCCATCTTACTTCACTTTTGTACTGCTTGCTCTAGCAATATATTTTTCAATTGTTTTTTGTGAAGCATAGGATGGATAGTCATCTTGAATTCTTGTGTAATAAGTTGTTGCTTCCTCAAATTTCTTTACTTTCTCGGCGTGTAAACCTGCTTTAAATAAGTACATTGGAGTTGTCATTTCGTTATCGTTTGCATCGGCAGCTGCTAAATATTTCTCTATTGCTTTGTCATAATTTTTCATTTCTGAGTGACAATCACCTTGTAATCCGATGGCAAAAATGCTGATATAAGTATCATTTACATCAACACCTTCAAGGTTTTCAATTGCTTTTTGGAACTCTCCTTTTTTCATGTATTGAGTTGCCAACAAATATTGACTAATCTCTCCACCCGTTTTTCCGTCATAAGATTTAACAAAAGGCTCTAAAGATTTAATTGCTTGGTCTGTTGAGTCTTTTTCGATATAATTCATAGCAACCCACCAACCGTCATTTGATTTCTCATTGCTTGGCATCCAAATAAGCTGTCTGTAAAGAAAAAATAACAAAATAAGAGCAAACACTCCACCAACCAAATAGGTTCCTATTTTAAATTTTTTATCGTTGTTAAATTTTGATTTTAGGCTATCAAAGCTTAAGTCTTCTATCATTTTAAAAATTTTAGTTTGCAAAAATAAGTTTTTTTTGGAATTTTAGTCGCTTAATACTTACATATTTCAATTTGTTTCAAATAATTGGCTTTTAACTAAATTTAAAGCTAACAATTCAACTGTGCTTTCTCTGTTTCATTTTGATATTTATTTTTTCATAATTTCTTGTATCAATTAGCTATTCTCGATGACTTTACGCAACTTTTTTTTTGGAATGAACCATTTCATTAACGCAATTTGGAAATATAGTTTAAAACATGTAGAAATATACCTCGAAAAAATAAAAAAAACGAAAACCCCTAACAATTAAACATTAAACACTAGTACTATTATTTCAACTCCTTTTCAAACAATCCAAAAATTCTTCTATATTCATCGAACCAAGAATAACTTTCGGTGAAGCTATGTTGCTCGATTGGATAAACTGCCATTTCCCAATTGGTTTTACCCAATTCTATCAATCGTTGATTAAGTCGCACAACATCTTGAAATTGAACGTTATCATCCACCATTCCGTGTAAAATTAACAAGGGATTCTTTAGGTTTTGAGCAAAATTGATTGGTGAACTTTTGCGAAAAGCTTCTGGATCGGTCTCTGGATAATTCAAAATATTACTCGTGTATTCGTGATTGTAATGTGCCCAATCCGTTACAGAACGTAAAGCCGCACCACACGCAAATTCATCTGGAGCAGTAAAAAGTCCCATCAAAGTGATAAATCCACCGTACGACCCTCCATAAATTCCCACGCGTTTTGGGTCGATTTTGTGATTTTCAACCAAGAACTTTTTTGCATCGACAAAATCTTGTAAATCACGACCACCCATGTGACGATAAATGGCAGTGCGATAAGCTCTTCCGTAGCCTTCACTCGCACGATAATCGACATCAAAAACAGTGTAGCCTAAATCCGTCAATAAGTTGTGAAACATATATTCTCTGAAATAAAGGCTCCAATACTTATGTGCGTTTTGTAAATAACCTGCACCGTGTACAAACAAAACTGCAGCACCATTTTTCTTCGATGCCTCAGGTTCATAAATACGAGCATAAACTGGTATTCCATCTGAACCATTGAAAGTTATCACTGGTGGATTTCTCCATTTGTAAGCATTGAACTGAGCAGTCGTTGAATTAGTGAGTTGTTTCTGCTCTACTATTGCTTTTGGAGAATTTTTAGTTATATAAATTTCCCAAGGTTGATTGCTTGTCGAATAACGAACAGCCAAGGACTTTTCATCAGGAGAAACAGCAACATCAAAGTATCCATCACCTGTCAAAATAGGCGTCATTTTTTTCGTGGCAATTTCAAAGTGATAAAAATTTCGATTTCCAGGGTGCGATTGATTACTTGTGATGTAAAACGTTTTTTTGTCAGCTGATAATTGAACCGAGTGAATTTCAAAATTACCTTTCGTAAATTGCGTTTTTTTGTTCTCAACCAAATCATATAAATACAAGTGAGAATAGCCATCTTCCTCTGATTGAAAATAGAACGTTTTTCCATCCTCCAACCAATCTAAAGTTCCAATTTCTGAATTCCATGAACCAATTCCAGGGCCGCCAATCCAAGATTCGTCGTGTTGATGTTCGATTTCTTTGATGGTCGCTTTTTCAAGGTTTACCAATACAATCCAACGGTCTTTATTATCTGCACTTCGGATGTCGCACAAAGCTTGCGAACTATTTTTAGCGAAAACTAGAGGATGAACAAATAGCGAACGATCTTTCTCATAGTTTGGATTTTTGGTATCAGCTAGATAAGCAGGCTTTGTTCTAATTCCAGTTAAATGCGAAAAGTCAATTTTAATCAATGTATCTCGCTCTAAACTAAATAAATACAACTCTTGATTTGGTTCACTTTGAGCTACCTTTTCACGTGCTTTTTGTTCATTTGTGTAGCCATCAGCGGTAATAAATTGAGTAACACTTGTAGATTTTTCTTTACTTGAATGATAAGAAGTAAACGAAATGTGCTTTCCTAAAGGATCAATTTGTAATTCACTCATGGAACCATTTCCAACAAATTTTTCTTTCGGAAACGGAAAGCTAGTGCGTTTATCTTTAGCTGTATACCAATCATTTTTCTTGTTTTTATCTTTAATGTATTGAAACATTTCAGTTTGTTGTTTCATCAAAAAAGTGGAATCCGTTTTTTCATCTTGCGCTTCTCCACTTTTAAAATTAGTGATTTGAATTAACGATTTTCCTGACCAAATAAATAAATTTTGTCCCATTTGGAAAGCTACTTTTGTTGGTTCATTCAAGCGTTGAACATTGAACAATTGATCGGAATGCTGAAAAATTACTTGTTGTGTATTCGTTTTTTTAGAATAGGTAATTAAAGCATTTCCAGTAGAATAAAATTGTTCTAAAAACGAAATTTGCTTGGCATCGTAATTCACTAAAGTTGGGTAATTCTTTGCTTCTACTTTTTGAACTTTTCCCGACACTAAATCATAGCAATAAGTTGAATTTCCAGGTTCTTTGTCTTTGTTCCATTCAAAATAAATTGATTTTCCATCTGCAGACCAACGTTGATAATCGGGAAGATAACCTACAAATTCGTGTCCTTTCATGATTTCTTTTAAATCAAGCTGCGAAAAACAAACGAAAGATAAATTACTAATAATGAAAGCAATAACAACTTTAAATAACATAATTTTTGTAGTTTAAAAATGAATTAAGACCTTGGAATTTCAGCTCCATGCGGATCTACTTTTGGGAAATTTAAAAAGGCATCCAATCGATCAATTAATTTATCGGATTTGATGTGTTCCAATTGTTCAGCAATTTCGTGCACCTCATCGTCTTCAAAATGGAGAATGTCGTGAAGAAAAGTTTCCCAAATTCGATGTTTTCGAATGATTAACAAGGCACGACTTCTCCCCTCTTCTGTCAAAGAAATTTTGCCATAGCGCACTTGTTCAATCAATAATTTTTCTTTGAGTTTTTTGAGCATGTCGTTAGCTGTAGCAGGACGCACGTTTAAATACTTTGCTAATTGATTGGTGCCAGTTACTTCCTGCTCATTTCCATCTGAAGTTAGATGCAACAGCGCTTTTAAATAATTTTCTTCTGTTTGGGTTAACATGTTTGTAAAAATAGAAATTTGAACTTAAAAACCTCCGATTTCTTTTATCAATCCCAAGCTTCAGGATTTTCGTTTTTTGCAATTAATTTCTGCCAATCGTAATCACCATTTTTAAACAAATCAACATCTGAATCGCCTAGAATTGCTTGATACTCGTTTTCAGAAATCGAATATCGTTCTACTTCTTCGCCGGTGTAAACTTCAATTGCTTCCAAAAACGGAACTTCTTCTTTACTGCAAAAAGACATTGCTTGCCCTTTGTTGTTGCCACGTCCTGTACGACCACAACGGTGGACATAATTCTCTGGATTTTCAGGTAAATCATAATTAACCACATAATCCATATTTGGAATATCAATTCCACGACATGCAACATCTGTTGTAATCAAAACTTTATTTTCAGCACTTCTAAAGCGATCTAAAATGGCAAAACGCTCCTGCTGTTCAATGCCACCGTGCAATGCTTCTGACTTAATATCAACACGTTCCATGGCTGCAACAACGCGTTCAGCTCTCACTTTCGTGCGCACAAAAACAATGAATTTATACTCTGGGTATTCTTTCAATAAATTCTCCAAGAAAAAACGTTTATCGTCCATTTCAACTAGACAAACAGCATGATCTACATTTTTAGAAACAGGATTTTGCGGTGAAATTTGAATACGAATAGCATCGCGCACAACGTCGTAAGCCAAAGATTTTATTTTCTTAGAAATCGTTGCTGTAAAAAACAAGGTTTGTCGTTGCTTCGGAATCTTGCGAATGACATCTTGAATATCTTTGTTAAAACCTAAATCCAACATCAAATCAGCTTCATCTAATACAAACATTTCCAATTGCGAAATATCCACAAACCCTTGAGAAATAAGGTCAAACATACGACCTGGCGTTGCAACCAACACATCTAAACCGTCTTTCAAGGATTTGATTTGTTTATCTTGTTCCACTCCACCATATAAACCCAAAGCACGTAAATGCGTTTGAGCCCCAATTTCTTCTACTACTTGTGCGATTTGCTTACATAATTCACGTGTTGGCACCAAAATTAATGCACGAATTCCCGAATATTTACCACGAGGTTTCACTAATAAACGATTCAACATTGGAATGACAAAAGCTGCTGTTTTACCTGTACCCGTTTGCGCAACCGCCATCACATCTTCACCATCTAAAATATGTTTTATTGCTCTAAATTGGATATCCGTTGGACGGTTGAAGCCCATTATATCTAATTGTTTTACAATCGATTGGGAAAGGTTATAATCTTTAAATTTCATGTGATCTTACTATTCTATGCGCAAATGATGGACTGCTGTCGTTTTTACAAAGGTAGTGATAAGCAAATGAACTCCTGCAACTTTGTTTAAGCTTAGAAACCGAAACAAAAAAAAGAAAACAATTCTTCTCATTCAATATTTTCAACCGACCAACTCTTCATTTTACGTTGTTGTTTGTTTCAGCGTAGATGTAGATTTTTTTTCCTGGAATTTCATCATCTATTTGTGAAAAGTAACAATCAAATAGGACTTAAAGAAATAAAAAAATGTCTTGTCTGGGGAACACCAAAAAAACCAACGATTATTAATTTCGTACTAGTACACCGTGTAAAATAACGGATAATCTTGTTAATTCAGTTTCTAAAAATAATCACTAAACTGATTTTCCAATTGAATAAACTGTAAATCCTATATTCTTCATTTTCTGAACGTCTAGTACATCTCGACCGTCAAATATAAACGCTGGCTTCATCATATTATCGTAAATTTTCTGCCAATCATAGTTTTTAAATTCATCCCATTCTGTTAAAATCGCTATTGCATGTGCATTTTCACAAGCTTTGTAAGAATCATTTTCGATAGTCAAAAAAGAATCTATTTCCTCTGAAGTATGTGTGTTCAAATAAGCTAAATCACCAATTACTTGATGTTTTTCGACTTTAGGATCATATACATGGATTAATGCGTTTTCCTCCATTAATGCACTTGTAACATAAATTGAAGCAGACTCTCTTGTATCATTTGTGTCTTTTTTAAATGCCCAACCCAAAACAGCAATCTTCTTTCCAGAAACGGTATTGTAAAGTGTTTTAATTATGTTTTCAGCAAATCTTTTCTTTTGGTGGTCATTTAAAATTATTACTTGTTCCCAGTAATCTGCCACTGCATTTAAACCGTATGATTTTGCAATGTAAACAAGATTTAATATGTCTTTTTGAAAACATGAACCACCAAAACCAACAGATGCTTTTAGGAATTTATTTCCAATTCTAGAGTCCATTCCAATTGCACTTGCTACTTCATAAACATTTGCGCCTGTAACTTCACACAATTCAGACATTGCGTTTATAGAAGAAACGCGTTGCGCTAAAAATGCATTAGCCGTTAATTTGGATAATTCAGAAGACCACAAATTAGTTGTTAAAATTCTATCTCTTGGAATCCACGAATTATAAACTTGAACTAAAGCCTCTATTGCCGCTTTTCCTTCATCAGATGTATCTCCCCCAATTAATACTCTATCTGGATTGTGAAGATCTGAAACTGCGGTTCCTTCAGCTAAAAATTCTGGATTTGATAGAATCTGAAACTTTAAATTTTTTGAATTATTCTCTAAAATATTTTTAATTGCCTCTGCAGTTCTAACGGGAAGCGTTGATTTTTCAACAACAATTTTATTGGTAGTTGCAGTCTCAGCAATTTGTCTAGCACAAAGCTCAATATACTTTAAATCAGCAGCCATTCCTTTACCTTTCCCGTAGGTTTTTGTGGGTGTGTTAACGGAAATAAAGATTAATTCAGCCTCAAAAATAGCCTTGTTGATGTCTGTACTAAAAAATAAATTTCTACCCCTTGCCTCCTTTACAACCTCAGCCAAACCAGGTTCATAAATCGGTAATTTGGATAAATCTTCATGATTCCAATTTGCTATTCTTTGCTCGTTTAGATCAACAACCGTTACTTGAATTCCAGGGTTTTTTTGTGCGATTACTGCCATTGTTGGACCACCAACGTAACCAGCTCCAATACAAGCTATTTTAGTAATTTTCATTTGAAAAAATTTGGCACAAAAATACCATAAAATTTAATTTAATAATCAACAATCTAATTAACAAAATGGAAAAGAAAACTAATTGCACATATTTCACATTTTAAATTGCGAAAAAAACATAAACAGAGAAAGATTCTATATTCTTTTGAAATTTAACTTAGCGATTAAATTTTAGTATTTTCGTGTTTTAAATATCCATGAAATACATAAGTCTGTTTTGCCTTGTTTTAATTTGTTTCAACTTTAACGCTCAAAACGCTTCCTACATTTACAAAGGTTCGAGCACTTTCTCTTCAGATATTGTTTTTAGCTTCGATGGAAAGTACTTATACAAAGGGAAATCATCGTTTTCTTCCGACATTCTAAAATCCTATGACGGAAAATATATCTACAAAGAAAAAAGCTCTTTTTCAACTGATATTCTTTACACTTTTGATGGAAAATATGTTTACAAAGGAAAATCTACTTTTAGCTCAGATATTCTCTACACGATTGATGGAAACTACATTTATAAAGGAAAATCTACCTTTAGTTCCGATATCATTTATACTTATGATGGAAAATACTTGTACAAAGGAAAATCTACTTTTAGTTCTGATCGAATTTATACCTACGCTGGAGCAATTCCAATTTGTTTATTTATAACTTTCTTATAATGGCTTTTTTCACACAAGATTACCTCGATTTTTTTATTGAACTAGCAGGAAACAATAACAAAGATTGGTTTGACTTGAATCGTAAACGCTACGAACAATCAGTTAAGATCCCATTTCAACAATTTACCAAACACTTGATTAATTGCATTGCTAAGGACGACTCTGCCTTTAAAGAATTGGAACCTAAGGATTGTATGTTTAGAATCAATCGCGACATACGCTTTTCAAAAGACAAAACTCCTTACAAATTAATGTGTTCTGCTGTCATTGCGCCTGGAGGAAAAAAAAGCCGTGCAATAAATGGCATTTATTTTGAGTTAGGCCCTGAACATGTGCGCGCTTATGGTGGAATTTACGAAGTGGATAAAGACGGACTGGAAGCTGTTAGAGAAGGTATTGCCGATAATTTGGAAACCTTTCAAAAACTTTGCTCGGACCCAAATTTTAAGAATCTATTCGGTGAACTTAGAGGTGAAAAGAATAAAGTGCTCCCCTCCCACCTTCGAGATGCAGCTGAAAAAGAAGCGCTTATTTTTAACAAGCAATTTTACTTCTTTGCAGAATTTCCTGCAGAAACCGTTGTTAAAGCTGACTTAGATGAAATTTTATTAAACTGCTACCAAGCAGGAAGACCAATGGAAAACTTTTTAAACCAATTTATTCAACAACCATGAAACGAATTTTATTACCACTTTTTATAATTTCTACTTTAATTTCTTTTGCTCAACTTAAAGATTTAACACTAAAGGATGCTGTTATGCTTCAAGGTAGAAGCCTTGCTCCAGAACGAATTACCAACTTTCAATGGATTGCAAACACTTCTAATTATTCTTATTTGAGTAAAAATTGGCAATCGCTTTATAAATCAGATGTTGTCAGCAAAACAGAAACAGAAATAGCAACTATTGCTGATGTCAATCTTGCAACGGGATCTGAATTTCAAGGTTTTATTGGTTTAAATTGGTTGGATGAAAACCAATTCACTTTAAATGACGGTAGTACTTTAGCAACCTATAATTTATTGACCAAGAAAGGAAATATCCTTCAAACTTTGCCAGAAAATGCAGAAAATGGTCAATTTCATCCAAGCTTAAATCACGTTGCGTTTACAGTTGAAAACAATCTTTGGATTCAAAAAGCGGGTGAAAAAGCAACAGCCATTACAAATTTTACTGATAAAAATATCGTTAGCGGACAAACAATTGCTCGTAATGAATTTGGAATTTCTCAAGGCATTTTTTGGTCACCAAATGGCGCATTTCTGGCCTTTTATCAAAAGAACGAAACAAATGTTCACGATTATCCTTTGTTAGATATTAATTCCACTCCTGGTTCTTTGACTTCAATTAAATATCCAATGGCTGGTCAAAAATCGGAGGAACCTAAACTTGGCATTTACAACCTTTCAAATAATAACATCATTTACATTTCTCCACGTGGGGCAAAAGATGATTATTTAACCAATGTTTGTTTCACTCCCGACAATAAATACATTTTAATCGCAGAAGTTAACAGAGGACAAAATCACTGTTGGTTGAATGTTTACGATGTAAATACTGGTGCTTTTGTTAAAACAATTCTAGAAGAAAAAAATGACAAATGGATTGAGCCTGAACACACACCGTTTTTTCCTTTAGCAACAAGTAATAACTTTATTTGGGTTTCTGAAAGAAGCGGTTTTAACAACTTGTTTTACTATGACTTTAATACCAATGTTGCTAGTCAATTGACCAATCATAATTTTGTAATCAAAGAAATTCTTTCAGCGAGTAAAGATGGAAATATGATTTACTACAAAGCAACTGGAGAAAACCCAACAAATACAGTTGTTTATGTTTTAGATAGAAAAAAAGCAAAAACAGCGCTATTGACTACTCAAGAGGGAACTCACAATTTCGTAATAAACCAAGCTGGAACCTACTTTTATGATGCGTTTGGCAGTGGAAGTGTTGCGCATTATGCTCAAATTTCAACATTAGCCGGTAAACAACAAAAGTTGTTAATTGAATCCAAAGATAAACTAGCTGAATATAAACTTGGGACTTCAGAAATTGGCAAAATCAAAGGAAAAAATGGTTCGGATTTGTATTACAGAATGATTAAACCAAGCAATTTTGATGCCTCTAAAAAATATCCAGTTCTTGTTTATGTTTATGGCGGACCTCACGCTCAAATGGTTACTAATTCTTGGTTGAATGGTGCCAATCTTTGGATGTATTGGATGGCAGAACAAGGTTATTTAGTTTACACACTTGATAATCGCGGTTCGGGTGAAAGAGGTTTTGCCTTCGAGTCTCAAATTCACCGCCAACTTGGAACGGTAGAAATGGAAGATCAGTTAACAGGTGTTGATTATCTTAAGTCTTTGCCTTATGTTGATGCAAACCGTTTAGCTGTTCACGGCTGGTCGTTTGGTGGATTTATGACAACATCCCTATTATTGCGTCAACCTGATGTGTTTAAAGTTGGTGTTGCTGGCGGACCGGTAACAGATTGGAAATACTACGAAGTAATGTATGGAGAACGCTACATGGATCAACCTGAAGAAAATCCAACAGGTTATGAGCAAGCTTCACTTTTAAACCATGCAGGAAATTTAAAAGGTGATTTATTGTTAATTCATGGAACGTTTGACGACGTAGTTGTGATGCAACACAATTATGCACTTGTGAAAAAATTTGTCGATTTAGGAATTCAAATGGACTTCTTCCCCTACCCGATGCATAAACACAATGTGACTGGAAAAGACCGTGTACATTTAATTGAGAAAGTTTTAAATTACGTTATTGATAATAATAAATAATGCGATTTTTACTACTTGCTTTTATTGGTTTCAAAACTGTATTTAGCTTTTCTCAAGTCGTTGAAATCATAAGTTACAGCAATGAAAAAATTCATGCAAGGGGAATAGAATGTTTAAAAAACAAATTACTGTTAGCTTGTAATAATGGCTATTTATATGCCTATGATTTAACTAAAAAACAAGCAATTGTACTAAATCCGTTGGAAAACGCACCAGAATTACGTGATGTTGCTCACACTACCAATCAGCTAATTACAATGCAAAGTGGTGATGAAGGGCTAGTAATTCAAACGGATTGGGAAGGAAAGTCAAACACTTCTTTTTACCTAAAAACGACTGCTAATAAAGAACTTAAAAATGTATTTCTAGATGGAATTGCAATTGAAAACAAGCTTGGTTTTTTGATGGGAGATCCAATCGACGGTTATTTCACTTTATATTATTCAAGCAATGCAGGTATAGATTGGAAACCTTGTTCTGGGAGAATTAAAGCGTTTGAAGGAGAAGCTGGTTTTGCGGCAAGCGGAAGTACTGTTCAAATCCACGATGGTGTTTTCTATTTTGTTTCTGGTGGCTTAAAATCACGCATTCATTTCAGTAGAAACAAAGGGAAAACGTGGGAAAGCATTGAAATTCCATTTGAATCAAAGGAATCGGCTGGACCTTTTTCATTAGCAATCAAAGACAAACTAAATATGCTTGTGGTTGGTGGTGATTACACAAAAGCAACGGGAATAGAAAAAAATTGCTTTTTCACTAAAGATGGAGGTAAAACCTGGCAAACTAGCAAAACTCCACCAACTGGTTATCGCTCGTGTGTGATTTACACAGATGGAATTTATTACGCTTGTGGCACCAATGGAATGGATTATTCGCAAGACGGTGGGCAAACGTGGCAAAAACTGAACGACTTAAATACTTTTTCAATGGCTTTTGATAGCCAATATATTTACGCGAGTTCCACAAATGGAAAAGTGATTAAGCTGAAAAAAGTAAATTAGTAATTATTTTTTTTGACGAATATTAAAAAATACTCAATACATTTTCAAGAGTCCACAAACTAAGTGTAAAATGGAACCTTATCTTTTAATTACACTACAAAACATGAAATGATATTCTGTATGGTTTGTTATTAGCAGCTACAAAAGATGCAAAATACTTGCCAGGGGACAGATTCATTTTAATTACCTCGCTTTTGTTGATACTAAAACTTTGGATGATTCTTCCGTATATGTCATGAATACGAACTTCGTTTGACTCTTCATCAGAAATTAAAATATTAAAACAACCATTATTTGGATTGGGATAAATTGAATAATTAAAAGCATCTAGCTCTAAAGTAGTTGTTGTTTGAATTGTCAAGTCTAAAACTTCTAGAAAACAGTCTGTAGATAAATACTCATATTGACCTGATTCAGTGTACGTAACGCTATTTACCGACCAAAAATAGGATGCAATCGTATCAATTATAGTAATGTTGGTTGTTGGTTGTCCTGAAATTATCCAGTTACATGAATCTTGGTCAAATGTGGCAACCTCAAAACATAAAAGACCTGCTGGTTCCTGAGGCTGCGTACCACCAACTACCCAAGCACATGAATCTTCAACATACACTGCATTTTCGTAACACGCAAGATTTGTAGGAGCTTCAATAACATCGTCTACATAAACAGAAGTGTCTAGAATGCATCCGTGAGCGTCAATAATTTGAACGCTGTACGTATTTGTTGAAAGCATTGTATCTAGAAAACCAATATAATTATTACTCCAACTTGCAGTGTATGGTGATTGACCTCCTTGAACATTTAATTGAACTGATGCATCATTAGATAAGCAACCATTCGAAATTATAAACGAGGGAACTATTGGATTTGACATATTCATTGCGGCCAATACGGCTTGGTAAGAATCCAATCTCCCAGCACCAATGAGTCCAGCATAAGGCAAATTTAACGAGTCAAGGGGGAAAGATGTATTTTTAAGAATATTTTCTATGTCAGCATTGGATAGACATTTGTTGACGGAGAGCATCAATCCAATAGTTCCACTCACATAAGGTGCAGCCCACGATGTTCCGGTAGAATTTAGAAACCAATTTGCAGCAGGATTAACAGCAACACTATAACCAGGCGCTGCCAAATCAACAGAGTCGTTATGCTGATGGGTTGAAGCAGGATTGCCAAAATTGAAAACATCTTCGTGATTATTTGTCGGGCCGACAGATGTTACAGAAATAACATTAGCATAAGAAGCTGGATACACGTAAGAACCCGAACAAGTAGTTCCGTTACCTGCAGCTGAAACAATAATTGACCCGTTTGCCACAG
This sequence comes from Crocinitomicaceae bacterium, assembly GCA_044374225.1. Lineage (GTDB taxonomy): Bacteria > Bacteroidota > Bacteroidia > Flavobacteriales_D > Crocinitomicaceae > UBA952. Next base: position 55,049 of record JBILOX010000010.1, read on the forward strand.
CTTGGTTTATAACATCTTGCTCAAGTTGACTATAAAAACAACTACTCGTCCAACTCACATTTATCACATCAGATCCTGCTTGTGATGCCAATAGTATATCGTTAAATGTCATTTTGTACAAGGCTAAACTTGTATTAAACCCAATAGAGCTTATCCCTTGACCGTTATCCGTATTTCCTGATGCTGCAATTGCCACTGCAGTCCCGTGAGTAGCGGTTGTATTTATTGTAGTATCATAATGAAAAGTAACATTGCCAGTCAATTCAATATTTTGTTCGTAATAATCTTGATCACTTATGGCAATTACGACGCTTGTATCTCCATGTGTAAGATCCCAAGCTTGAGGGGCGTTTATAAGATAAAGTGCATAATCTGAGATTGCAGGATTATTCAAATCGTTTGGGATATAAAGTGGTTGGTATGATGGCCCTCTTTCAATACTGTAAACGTCTTTACCTATACTTTTTGTTGCTTTTTTAAACTCTTCTAAAGTACAATTGCATTGCATTTCATAAATCTTAGAAAGTTCAGCATTAGTACTTGAAGGGAGAGCCTTTTTTAAGTTTTTTAATGATAAATCATTACTTATAATAGACCACTTTGGAGATTGAAAAATAGTACTATTTTCAGCCTTGAACCAGAATACATTGGTTTGAGAAAAAGAAATTGATAAAGCAAAAAAAAGAAAAAAACCAGCTAATAAAAAGGATTGTGAAATTTTCATAATTTAAAGAATTAAAATTTTAATAAATCAAATCTGACTTAAAATTAATTTAAATTATTATAAAAATCATTTTAATTCAAAGAAAACTTCAAGTAAATTACTTAAAATAAAATACATTCACACTATGAATAAAACGCAAAAGAACCGAATTTATCTTTTTGAATTGTCCAGCAGATTTAAGTATAGATGTAAAATAACATAATTATATTTTTTGAACTAAAATTAAAATTTATTCGTGAGAAATTTTAAGATGTGGCCAAAAAACAAAAGTTTATAATTTATTTTATTGAGTGTTCGCAATCGTACCAGTAAAATACTTAAATTTTGAAAATCAAAAATTTAATCGAAGCGAGATCTATTTTGTGAATATTACCGAACAATCTTCGGCCTTGACTTTTTTGTTTCTTGAGCCTGTACTGAGCCTGTACACTGAACTTTTACACTGAACTTGTCGAAGTGTGTCGAAGTATTAAGGAAAAAGAATGGCAAAATGAAAATATTAGCACAATTTGGGATTTTCATTAGGATTATAATTTTATTAAATTACCTAGATGTTTTCCAAAGATTGTTTCACAATAGAACAAACTAAAATAGAAATTTCAACTTGCTGAATATTTTCACCAAAGAGGCGCAGAGAACTCAGAGTTAGATATTAATTAAGCTCTGTATTCTCTGTGTCTCCGTGGTGTTTTTTTTTGATTTTATTTCAAATTCACTTACATTCTTAAGTGTTTTCAACACTTAGGGAAGTAAATGGGAAATTCAATAATTTTAAATATTGGTGGTAAGAAAGCGCACATTCAAATTTATTTTTTCTAATAATTTCGATTTACGTAAATATAAATGTTCGCAAATCCAAAAAAATGAAAAAAACTATTTTACTGCTTTTAACATGCGATTTTTTCCTTGTAAATCTTTTCTGACTTCAATATGTTGGAAGCCAATTTTTTCAAGGTGCGTAATGACTTCAGCGCTGAATAAATAGTGTAATTCAAAATAAAGTAAACCTCCACTTTTTAATTTTTGCTGGGCCAAGTCTGCAATGCGTTCATAAAAAATGATTGGCGAATTGTTCTCGACGAAAAGTGCAAGGTGTGGTTCAAAATCTAAAACGTTGACTGCCATTTCACCTTTTTCATTTTCCGGAATATATGGCGGATTCGAAACAATTAAATCCAAGTCGGAAAGGGTGTTCCAAAAGTCAGCTTGAATTTCCAAAGCATCAGCTGTTTCAAAAGTTACATCTAGTTGATTCAATTGTGCATTTTGACGTGCTAAATCGTTTGCATCTTCCGAAATATCAACTCCTAAAATGGAAGCGTTTTTATACACCGTTTTTAACGCCAAAGCAATGCATCCCGAACCAGAACAGATATCTACCACTTTTTCGATGTTTGAATTTCCTGAAATCCAATCCACCAATTCTTCGGTTTCTGGTCGCGGAATCAAGGCACGTTTGTCACATTTGATGGTAAGACCATAAAATTCTATTTCACCCAAAATGTATTGAAATGGTTCGTTTTCCTGCAAGCGTTTCACGTAAGAACGAATAAATAACAAATCGGACTCTGACAATCGAAAGTCAGCATTAATCAACAAATCAGCGCGCGACCAACTGAATCGTTTACAGATGATTTCTGTCCACATGAGTTTCAATTCGGATTCTGAAAATCCTTCCAATCGCTCGTAGAAATAGGCTTTAGCAGAATTGAGGGTGTTGTCTTTTACAAACATGAATTGATATTGAAAATGAAATGAACAAATTGAAATAGTATTTCACTAATTAATTCAAAAAATTATTATTGTTTTCTCAATTGAATAAACTCTTTTATTTTTTCGTTTTCAATCAATACGGTGAGATTGTAATAAGCAAGCTTCCACTCCCCTTTTTCTTTGATACATACACCACTTCCACGACAGTCTTCCATCCACGTTTTCAAATCTTCATCCAACCAAGCTGTTTTGCCGTCTTTAGAAAAATTCCATTTGCGATTACTCGCTTTGAAATCCCATGCTTTTCCTTTATCGAAATAAGGTTTTGAAAATGTTTGAAATTCCTTTTTCGTCCAACGTTCACCGGGAGCAGTTCCTAAAAAAATAAAATCATCAGTTGTTGGCGCAAAATAAGCTTTAAAATCTGCATTCGTTGCTGCCAAATGCCATGCATCTATTAGTTTATTTAATGATTCGGTTCCTTTTTGAGCAAGGGAGGGGAAACAAATAAATACAAGAAAAAGAAATAATATTTTTTTCATAAAACTGAAAGATGATAACTGAAAACTGAAAGTGAAACCAAACTTTCAACTATCAGTTTTCAGTTTTCAACTATTTTTTACTTTTCTCCAACGCCATACAAGCTTTCACAGCATTATAAACATTCACAACACCGCCAGTTGTACACAAAGGAGTCAACACCGTATATTTAACTGAACTAGTGAACATTGCTTTTTTAATTTCCAACATGGACAAACTTGGAAAATAAGATTTAAGCATAGCTGCAACTCCGGCAACCATTGGTGCGGCCATTGAAGTTCCTTGCAAATTTTTGTATTCACTTTGTGGAACAGTGTTATAAATTTCAAATCCTGGAGCAAAAACATCTACACGCTCTTGACCAAAATTTGAGAAAGATGCAACTAGTTCATTTTTATCTTTTGTTGATGCACCAATTGTAATAAAATGGGCTAAAGGCTCCGTTTGAAAGCTATACAATGAAGTCGGGAAATTCGGTTCAAAGTCAACATCTTTAGCGTCATTTCCAGCAGCGTGAACACACAAAACCCCTTTAGAATCAGCATATTCAAATGCTTTAAAAACTTCTTCTTGATGTGGAGAATACGATTTACCAAAAGACATATTAATAACTTGTGCTCCATTATCAACAGCATAACGAATTGCCAAAGCGATATCCTTATCTTGCTCATCACCGTTAGGGACAGCGCGTAAAGACATTATTTTCACATTGTCAGCTACACCATCCCCACCTTTTCCATTTCCTCTTACTGCACAAATAATTCCTGAAACGTGCGTTCCATGTAAGGCATCAGGTCCTTCCACATCTCCGTTACCATAGATTTTATCATTAAAATCATCTACGTTATCACCAATTAAACTTCTATCATCATAGTTTACATTCAAATTGAACTTAACTTGATCCATAATATATTTAATAGTTTCTTTATCAAATTGACCGCTTTCAATCATTGGCATATATTGCTCAAAATTCGCTAGTTCTTCGTCAACTTCATTTTTAACAGTTTCATAAAGCTTAAACTCGTCATCAAAAGCAATCGTTGCAGGGTCTATACCTTGATACTTATCCATTAATTTTGCCAAAATTCGTGTCTTTTCCAAGCGTGTTGCGTCTAGATTTTCACCTTTTTCATTTCCTAAAAAGTTCCAACCATAAACATCATCTATGTAACCATTGTTATCATCATCGATACCATTTTTGGGGATTTCTTTCGTATTAACCCAAATTTTCCCCTGTAAATCTTCATGTTCAATATCAACACCTGAATCAATTACGGCAACAATCACCGGCGTGGAAGTTTTCTTTTTCAGCAAACCATAGGCTTTGTCGGTTTGCATTCCTGCTCCTTCACCATTATACCAATTTAAAGTTCCTGGAATCGCCTGAGCAATAATTATTGTATTTACAGAAAATACAATTAAAAGTAGGTAAATTTGAAAGATTGTCTTTTTCATGAAATTTGTTTTTTTTCAAAAATAACATTTTAAATGCGAACAATTAATCAAAAATAAAATTGTATTGAATTTTGATTGCGATTTAATTAATTCTTTTCGTAATTTGCATAATATTACTTTTATGAAAAAAAATCTACTTTTATTTCTCACGGTTTTCTTTACCAACATAGCCTTTAGCCAAAAATCTTATTTGCGCTTCGAAGATTATTTAAAAGAAAACCCTACTGTTTTAACTTCTTTTACGGTTCCAAATTCTAATTCCAATAAAAATTTCTTAGAAAAAGAAAAAGTGAAGGTGAAATTTGAGACTTCAAACTGGCTGTTTATTCAGGCTTCTGCCACCTGGATGAACGATCAGCGCGCGAAAGGAACAATAGATAAATTCTATTTTGAATTTGCCCCACCAGCTTCTTTAGGTGATTCGGCCATATTTCGTCATAAAGTAAATTTAATTCATCAAGGAGTTAGTTTAGACACAAGCTATACAGGAAAAGGCGTTATTGTTGGTATTGTTGACGAAGGTATAGATTTTAATCATCCTGATTTTAAGTTATCAAATGGTAAAACGAGAGTCTTACGTTATTGGGATCACACAACGAATAATGGAACTACACCAGAAACTTATGGTTATGGAATAGTTTGGAATAACACACAAATTGACAATGGTCAATGTACGAGTTTAGAAACTGGAACAGCTCACGGGACAACAGTTTCAGGAATGGCAGTTGGAAATGGAAGAGCAAATAATACAAATAAAGGTGTTGCTCCAGATGCTGATATAATCGTTGTTGAAACCGACTTTGGACTTCCTAATTGGACTTTAACTATAGCAGACGCTTGTGATTACATTTTTAAGGTTGCTGATTCTTTAGGAAAACCGGCGGTTGTTAATCTTTCACTTGGAAGTTATTTAGGAAGTCATGACGGAAAAGATCCAGCAGCGGAATATATCGACCAATTGTTAAGCGAAAAAGAAGGTCGAATTGTGGTTTGTGCGGCCGGAAATTCGGGGGATCGAGGCAAATATCATGTTCGTGGAAATTTATCTCAGGATACTTCTTTCGTCTGGTGCAAAAACAACCCAGGAAATTCTGTATTAGGTCCAAATAAAATAATTTTTGATTTATGGGCGGACACTTCGAGCAATTTTTCTTATGCTTATGGTGCTGATTTGCCAGCTCCAACTTACGGTTTACGGGGCAGAACTGAATTTAGAAATATTTATATCGATCCGGCGAGTGTTCCTGTATACGACACCATTTACAACTCAAATGGAGAAAGAATTGCAACAATTGAAACTTATCGGGAAATTGTGGGTTCAAATTTTCACATGCAAGCTGTCTTCAGAACTATCGATTCACTGAATTATTTATTTCGCTTTGAGACATTCGGGACAGGAACTTATGATATTTGGGGAGGTGCTTGGTTAGGTTTCAGTGATTTTCAAACACAAATTCCAGATACTTCTGTAATGCCTGAAATTGCATTTTACAATACACCAGATACGCTTCAAACAATCGTTTCCTCTTGGAATTGTTCTGATAAAGTAATTTCTGTTGGAAACATTCGAAATCGTTCGGGACATATTAACAAAAATGGGAGTGCGTACGTTCCTTCAACAATTATTCCAGTTGGAACGCTTGAGCCATCAAGTAGTAAAGGTCCGAATCGTGTAGGAATCACAAAACCTGACGTTGTTGCAAGTGGTGGAATTTCCTTAACTGCAGGTCCAATGTGGTTTCTATCTAATCCAGCCAACAATCCTTCAATTGATCAAGGTGGATTTCACGTCAGAAACGGTGGAACGTCAATGGCCTCGCCTGTCGTTGCTGGGATTGCAGCTTTGTATCTACAAAAATGTTCTAAAGCAACGTTTCAAGACTTTAAAAATGATTTATTAAACACTTCAAGTACATCTTCTTCAACTGGAATTACTCCCAACTTCGCTTACGGAAATGGAATTGTTAATGGTCATGAAACAATCCTTCAAAAACATAGACCTGCTGTGATTATTGGGCCAGGTGGAATCTGTCCAGGTTCAAGTGCAACACTTTCGCTTTCAACGAGCATGATTCCAACTTCAATTCTTTGGTCAAATGGCGCACAATCGCTCTCAACTACAACTGCAACTCCAGGATCATATCGAACAGTTGTTACAGATATTATGGGTTGTATATCAAGAACAAATACAGTCAATCTGATTTCTTTTTCAAACCCTTTTGTTGATGCTGGATCAAACCAATTAATTTGTCCAAATACAGAAATTTCGTTAACTGGTACAGGAACAGCTACAACATACAATTGGTTGGGAGGAGTTCAAAATGGCGTTCCTTTTATTCCAACTCCGGGAATGTATTATGTTACAGGTTCAAATAATAACGGATGCACCGCAATTGATTCATTATTCATTGATTTATATGCAGTTGAACCTATTACCTACAACGAAGCTGTAACCCAAATAAGTCAAGGATCGCAACCTGTAAATTTAACGGAAGGAATTCCTGCAGGTGGAACATACGCTGGGCCTGGAGTTATTGGAACAAGTTTTCATCCTGGATTGGCAGGTGTTGGAACACATGTTATAACTTATTCAATATCCAATAATTTTGGTTGTTATCAAACTGCCACTTCTTCAATTACGGTATTTACAAGTGCTTCACTTTCTGAAGAGTTGACATCAAACATAAAAATTTATCCAAACCCAAGTAATCAGCTATTAAATGTTGAAGCAAAAGGAATGATTTATGGAAAAATTGTTTCTTTAGATGGTAAGTTAATAATGGAAGCAACAAAGAATGATTTTTTTACCTTTGACGTAACGGAACTTACTCCAAGTATATACTTACTTGAAATTCAGTTCGAGAATGGACAATCCATTGTGAAACGTTTTATGGTTGATTAAAAATATAAGTTTGAAAAAGATTATTATTGCTTGTTTTTCAATTGTTACATTTCTTTCTTTTACACAACCTTTAAGGATTAAAAACAACGAAAGAGGAATTTTAAGTCTTGGCGTTCAGAAAGCCGTTTAGTTTTTCAGTGACAATGAAACTAGTAAATGCTGAGTATGAATTCAACTTACTTTTCAACTAGGTGAAAAAATAAATAAAGATTGGATTTTTTTCAAAAAAAACAAATGAGCGAGTCTCTCGAATTTATGGGTTTATCTTTTTGTTGAAGGACAAATAAAATCTGTTCTTGTAACACTTGTTTGAGCAATTGCTCCATACCCTCCAATGACATCAACGAAATTATTGTAACCTCTTGATTTTAAAATAGAACCTGCAATGACACTTCGGTAACCGCCAGCACAGTGAAGAATAAAAGGTTGTTCTTTCGGAAATTCAGCCATGTGTTCATTGATAAAATCCAGAGGAATAGAAATTGCATCTTCAATATGTTCACCACTGAATTCTCCTGGTTTACGCACATCGATTACAATTGGCTTTTCTGAAAACTTAGTTGCAAATTCTTCAGCTGTAATTCTACCAATACTATCAACTTCTTTACCTGCATTTTTCCACGCTTCAATTCCACCGTCTAGATAACCAATAACATAATCATAACCAACTCTAGCCAAACGTTTAACCGTTTCCTCTTCTTTACCTGGTTCTGTGATTAACAAAATTTCTTGTTTAACATCTGGAATTAAAGCACCAACCCAAGGTGCAAATTGACCTTCTAAACCAATTGAAATACTATTTGGAATGAATTCTTTGGCGAATTCCACGGCAGTACGTGTATCTAAAATTAATGCATCCGTTTCATTTGCAGCCACTTCGAAAAATTGAACAGACATAGGTTTTAACCCTCGTTTCATAACATCATCAATAGCGTCATAACCATTTTTATTCATAGCAACATTCATCCCAAAATATCCCGGTGGTGGTAATAATCCGTCTGTAACTTCGCTAATAAAATCTGCCTTAGTCATGTCAGCTCGTAAGGCGTAATTACTTATCTTCTGATTACCCAATAGGTCATTTGTCTCCTTTGACATATTTTTTCCACAGGCACTTCCTGCACCGTGCGCTGGATAAACAATCACTGAATCTGGTAAAGGAATTATTTTTTTACGCAAAGAATCAAATAGCATTCCTGCTAAATCTTCCTGCGTCATTGATGCTGCCTTTTGAGCCAAATCTGGCCGACCAACATCACCGATAAATAAAGTGTCACCTGAAAACAAAGCTAATTCTTTTCCTCCTTCGTCTATCAATAAGTAACAGGTTGACTCCATCGTATGACCTGGGGTGTGAAGAACTTTTAAAGCGAAAGCTCCCACATGTAATAGTTCACCGTCATTGGCACTATGAAAATCAAAACTTGGATTCGCATTCGGACCATAAACAATTGTTGCACCAGTTGCTTTTGCTAAATCTAAGTGTCCGGAGACAAAATCTGCATGGAAATGCGTTTCTAAAATATATTTGATTTTTACGTTATCGGCACTTGCTCTATCAATGTATGGTTGAATTTCACGCAAAGGATCAATCACCACAGCTTCACCGTTTGATGAAATAAAGTATGCCCCTTGAGCTAAACAACCTGTGTATATTTGTTCTATTTTCATTTTTTAGCTTTTGATAACTGGGTAAAAATAGAACATTGGAATCAAACAACTAGCAAGAACTGTGATTATTTAACTTTTATTGAACAATCGGTATCAAACCTCTTAATCCCATATCTACGACATCTTCACCAGAACCTAAATCAACATCCCATTTTCCATTTCCATTCAAATCTTTCCATTCAAAACTTTTATTTATTGACAAAGACATGGTTACAGTGATATCATTTTTTTCATTTCCTGAAATTGAAAAGGAATTTGCAAACTGACCAGTTACTACACAAGAACCGATTGGAATTGGTGAGGTCGAAGCTAACGGATTTGGCACAGTCGTTGAACCAGCGCTTTGCCCCGATTGAATACCAGCAATGGATTCAAAAGCCCAATATCCTTGGGATTTATTAGCGTTTACAGCAACTGATTGATTTTTAACTAAGAAAGAAGTAATGTAATTTTTAAATCCAACAAAACTTGCGATAGTTCCCGTGTATGGTTGTCCTGCATAATAAAACTTGACATCGTAATTCTGATAAGAAACAGATAATCGCACCCAATCATAATTTCCAATTGGTACATTTTTTAGAGGTATTTCTAGATAGACTTCACCTGATTTCTTAACGATAGCTTTCGAAAAATCAATTGCTAAATTTCCACCCAAAGTTGTCTCTGAGGCGTGATATAAAATAGCCCCACTTCCTAAAGCAGTCGATGCATTTGAAGCCAATTCTAAATAATGTACGGCAATTGAATTAAAATTCGGATGTTGTCCTGCATTTCCAGATGGGATAGTACTTGGTGTGCCTAAATTTCCTAGTCTAACTTGCGTGGAATCTACTACAATCTTGATAATTAATGTAGGTTCATCTGGTTCATTTGTTTTTTTCTTGCAAGAAGAAATGAAAACGATTGTTATAAGTAAAAGGAAGGAAATTAAAATTTTCATTTTGGGCTATTTTTCAGTGCTAAATTATAAATAAATTTATAGTTAAAGTTGTAAGTATTTACAAAATCTATCTAATTACCCACAAAATAGAGGAACTACTTGCGAAATTCCTCTATTTCATCACTAATCAATATAAGTCATTATTTTTCAAATTGTAATTATTTGAAATAGATTAATATCCAGGATTTTGTTGCAAATTCGGGTTAAGCACTAAATCCGCAGTTGGGATGGGGTATAAGTTTAAATGACTTGAAACACCAATTCCTAATACAACTCCGCCTTTGAAAGACCAAACGTAATCTGCACTTGTAAACAATCCAAAACGAATCAAATCAGTTCTTCTATGTCCTTCCCAGCTTAATTCTCTTGCTCTTTCATCTAAGAAGTCATTCAATGTTAACGAAGCGAAATTAAAGTTACTATTTCCGAAAGCTCTTTCACGAATAAGATTCATATATTGTAAAGCTGTACCTTGATCTCCATTTCTGTAAGAAGCCTCAGCTAACATTAAATAAACGTCTGCTAATCGGAACATTGGGAAATCAATATCTACGTGAGGTGAAGTACCATTGTTTGAGCCATTAGCACCAGCTTTCGTTTTATTTTTAAATTTAGGGAAAGCATATCCTTGTGTGAAAGTTCCTAAAGCTGTGATTTCTTTTGTTTGACCTGTTCTGTAAAATAAATAACGAGAATCTTGGGTTGTATCAGGGAACTTATCTACAAATTGTGGCGTAGCTCTAAGTCCACCCCATTTTCCATTCACACCGTAATCTGCTGCAACAATTGATCCACCTAATGCGCCACAAACTAAATAAGTTGTTCCACCGTAAGTTTGGGCATTTAAACCATCATATATAACTGGAAAAATGATTTCTGGTGAAGTATGATTATCCGCTAAGAACATATCTTGGTAAGTGTCGTCTAATTGGAAAGCTCCTGAATTAATTACTTTTTGACAGTAAGTAATACAATCTGAATTTCTTTGAGTTCCGGTATAAACAGACGCATTCAAATATATTTTAGCTAACAAAGTTTGAGCTGCAGCTTGAGTCGCACGCCCATAAGGTGCTCCTGAAGCTGGTAACATTAAATCTTCGATAGCTATTAATTCAGATTCGATATAATTGAATACTTCTCCTCTAGTTATACGTTCAGGAAGGAAAGCTCCTACTCTATCGTTTTCATCTACAAAAGGAACATTTCCAAATAAATCCATTGCGTGGGAATAACTTAATGCTCTTAAGAATCGTGCTTCTTGTCTGTAAGTTCTGATTCTTTCTTTATCTGCATCAGAAAAGCCTCTTTCATCTAATTTTTCATCTCTTGCTTGGTAAATAAATTCGTTACATAAAGTTATTTGATAATAAATTCTGTAATACATTCCTTTTACCCAACCATCATCTGCATTCCACTGTAGTTTATTCATCGCAGGAATTCCTGGGTCGTTCCAACCACATACAGCTTCATCTGTTGGTAATTCTTGAAGATTCCACATTACACGAACATAAGAAGAGAATCCTTCATCAATTCCTGCAATGTCACCAGCGCCTGCAGGACCTTGTAAACCTGTCATTGATAGACCAGCATACAATTTTGCAAGAACGTTAATGTAATTATTTGGGTCACTGTAAACAACTTCTGAGTTCAAACCGTATTTTGGTGTTTGATTAAGTTGTTTTGAACAAGATGGAACTAAAACTAATAGCGCCATCCCAATTCCTAATAAACTTATGGTTATTTTTTTCATCGCTTTATTTTTTAGAAATCAAATGTTAAATTCAATGAGTAAACACGTGGACGTGGGTAAATGTTGTTATCGATACCTCCACCAACTTCAGGATCTAATCCTTTATATTTTGAAAGAACAAAAACGTTGTTAACTACTAAAGTTGCGTTTAATCCAACTTTGTTTCCAAGCGCTTTTAATTTACCAAAATTATATCCAACATTAAAATAATCCATTCTCAAGAAATTTGCTTTCTCCATATAATGGTCACTTAATAATTGATTTGTTGATACATTTATGATTTGATCTTCATAGTAAAGAGAACTGATGTTGCTAATAAACCCTTGTGTTCCATTGATTGATTGGAAAGTCGCAGAGTTTGAGTGAATATTATTGTAGATATGTCCACCTAATTCTGTTCTCATAGATACACCAGCAAACCATTTTTTATAGGAAAAATTCAACGCTAAACCTGCGAACCAATTTGGTGCTACTTTATCGAAGATATAACGGTCTTCAATATTAATAACGCCATCTCCATTTCTATCAGCGTAAGCATGAATGTCTTTCCATTTGTCTGCAGCTGTAACACTTCCGTCACCATTAACATCGATTGATGCTTCCTGACCGACTTGAATTACAGAACCGTCTGTATCGTACTGCTGTTCATAAACTAAGAATGAATAGGTTGCATATCCAACTCGTTGCACTTGGATTGTATTTCCAATACCTCCAGAGATTCCACCAACTAAAATACCAACTGAATTTGGATCTTCTACTTGTGTTAATTTTGTCACTTGGTTAACGTTGTGAGAAGCATTTGCTGTCAAGTCTAAACGCATTGTTTTAGAAGCGTATAAACCAGCATTCACACTCATTTCAATTCCTTGATTTAACATACTTCCAACGTTTGTAAGAATTTCATTTGTAAAGTTAGAACCAGCAGGAACTGTTGTAGTTGCTAACAAATCAGACGTTTCTTTACGGTAAATGTCGATGCTACCTGAAAAACGATCTTTTAATAAACCAAAATCTAAACCGATGTTATAACTTTTTGTAGTTTCCCATTTCAAGTTAGCGTCAAATCCACCCGGACGTAATTGCGTATAATATTGTCCGCCAAAAGCATACTGAGCCGTTGTTGCTCCTTCATAGTAATTTGAGATGTAGGCGTAATCACCAATTCCATCTTGTTGACCAGTAATCCCGAAACCAGCTCTAACCTTTAATAATGTTAACCAAGCTGCTTTTTGCATGAATTTTTCGCCTGTTACAATCCAAGCTGCTGAAACTGCTGGAAAAAGTCCCCAACGTGCCTCAGGACTAAAACGTGAAGAACCATCTCTTCTTAAAGATGCATTGATAACATATCTATCGTTGAAAGTATAAATACCTCTCGCATAAAAAGAAAGCAAAGCATTTTTAGTGTAGAAAGGATTTGCAGCTGCTGGACTTATAATTGAATCTCCTGATTGATTAAAAACGGGGTAATTTGGACTTTCAGAGTACCAATCTTGGTAAGAATATCCAGCTGTTAAGTCGATTATGTGTTTACTTTTTTTCTCAGCTGTATTAAAATTTGCATAAGCTTCAATCAATTTATTACCCTTTCGGGATTTGTAAGGATTAAAACTTCCTTCTGTAAAATAACCTGATGCCGAGGTTGCTTGCGTTGATACATCACCAGAACCTTCTGATTGGTCTGTTCCCACATTCACTACTGCTTTTAACATTGGTAAAAATGGTGATTTATATGATACTTTTAAGTTACCAATATAACGTGCAACATTACTTCTATCATCTCTTTGTTTAATTAAACCAAGCGGATTTTTTGGGGCTAATGTATTTGGATTTCCATTTGATTCAACCCATTCGTAATAACCTCCAAGTGCATCTGTTCCTGAAATTACTGGTTGAGTTGGGTCAAAATAAGCAGCTCCTAAAGCACCACGATTTGCAAACACAGAATTTGTTTGAACTAATTTTTGATTAAATTCAAATTGTAAAGTATTTTTAAAAAAAGAAGGATTCATATTTAAAGAAGCTGATGTTCTCATAAATCTATCATCTTTCAATAATCCATTTTCAAATCTATTTCCAACTGAAAGACGATATGGCAATTTTTTCAATCCTCCAGTTAAAGAAACGTTATTATCCGTAACGTACGCTGTACGAAAAACCTCTTTTTGCCAATCCGTGTTTGCTGTTCCTAATAAAGCTGTTTGTGCTGGAGTTCCATTTTCTGAAACTAATCTTCTCAATTGTTCACCATCAAGAACATCAGCGTATTTTGCAATTGTTGACATGGAGTGTTTTGTATCAAATACAACTTTTAATTTATCCATATTTAAACCGTCACCTTTTTTAGTTGTAATTAAGATTACACCATTTGCAGCACGTGAACCATAAATCGCTGTTGCAGAAGCATCTTTTAAAACAACAAAAGAAGCGATATCATTTGGGTTAATTAAAGAAAGTGGGTTGGCAACACCTGCAATACCACCGTTATCCAAAGGAACACCATCAACTACGATTAATGGGTCATTACTTGCGTTCAAAGAAGTTCCACCTCGTAATCTTAAAGTACTCCCCGAACCAGGAGCACCATCATTCGTAGTAATTTTCAAACCTGAAACTTTACCCATTATAAGCTGCTCTGGTGTTGAAAGTGAACCTTGAGCAAAATTTTTCTCATTGATGATAGTGGCAGAACCAGTTAAGTCTTTGGTACGTGTAGTTCCGTAACCAATTACAACAACTTCGTCTAAGTCTTTTATGTCTTTCAATAATGTTGCGTCTTTAACTAAAATTTGACTTGCAGTTAAAGTGATACTCTCAGATTTAGACATCAGTCCAGTAAACCTAAAAATAAGATTGTATGTGCCGGGATTAACATTTTTAATTTCGTACATACCTTTGTCGTCTGTTGTTGCACCCTTACCTTGACCTTCCAATATAATAGTAGCATTAAACAAAGGTGCTCCATCGACATCTGTCACTTTTCCTTTAATAGTAGCGCTTTGGTTGAAAGCAACAAAACTTACTGCTAAAAAGAGAAAGGAAAGAGCAAAGGATTTACATCTAATTACATCCATATTCTACGTTTTGATTGATTAATAAAGTTTTTATTCTGTCAAATATATCTCAATTTTTCTTAATGTCAATATGACACAAAGAAAATTTCACCACTTAATTTTAACATTAGTTATATTTCCTTGTATTGATAAAGGAACTGAAAAATAATTTTTATTAACATTCACTTCAAGTTTAGTTTTTTTACCGTTAATCTTCACTTTTTTTGGAGGATTCTCGGAGAAATGAACTTCAAACTTAAAACTGCTAATCAGTTGCATTTGTTCATTACCTTTTTCTAAAATAAATGTGATTTCAGAAGATTTTTTGCTTCTTTTATTATCCAATTTTAAAAGATTATACAAACCTTTCTCATAAGCATCAGCTGTAAAACCATCATCTTCATACCACTTACCTTCACTATTTGAAACAGAAGGATGATCATAAAAATGAAGCGTAACATTTTGAGATTTATATTCTTCAGTAGATTGGATCGCAGCTGACATTGGAATAAAAGAACCTGCTTTAACAAATACGGGAATATTTTCAGCTTGAACAGTTATAAAAGTAGCTTTTGAATTCTTAGTTTGTACAAATTCGGTAATCAATTTTCCGTTTGAAAAGTCATACCAATAAGTATTTAAAGGAAAATCAACTGCTAACTTTTTACCCGAGGATTCTTTTTCAGTGATAGGAGATACTAAAAAAACATCTCCCCAAAAATATAGATTGGTTTTTGTCTCAGAATAACTTGTATTATTTTCTTGCATAAAAACTGGTCGCATCAAAGGTGTTCCATTTAAATGATTTTCAAATGCAAGTGTGTAATTATAAGGTAAAAGTTGGTATCGTAATTCAACTGCTTTCTTTGCCAATGCTTTTGTTTTTTCATCTTTAAAAATCGGTTCACTAGCCACTTCCTCTTGTGCGTGTGGTCTAAATATTGGTTGAAAAACACCATATTGCAACCATCGTGTGTACAATTCAGGTTCGTCATTGTTTCCTGCAAAACCTCCTAAATCTGAGTGCATATAGGCGATTCCTTGCAATCCCATTTGTAAAGAAATCTCTACTTGCGGTTTTAGTCCTCCCCACGTTCTGTTTACATCACCCGACCAAGGAATAATCCCATATTTTTGAGTTCCAGAATAACCTGCTCGCATTAAAATAAAAGGTCGTTCCAACGGAAAATCTTTTTTGAATCCTTCACTTATTAAACGCGCCCAATCGTGACCATAAATGTTATGTACTTGATCTGCAGTATATTTTCCGTGCAATAATTTCGATGGATGAACTTCTGGTTCACCTAAATCTCCCCAAAAACCTTTAACACCTTTGTTTGCTAAATCTTTGTAAACATCCCAGAACCAAGTACGAACGTGCGGTTGGTAAATATCTAATAAACCTGTATTTCCAAAATAGAAATCGTAAGTAAAAGGTTTGCCAAGTGAATCAGTGCCAAGCAACTTTTTAGAAACTGCTTCATTCCATTTTTTAGAAGTAGTTAGAATAAATGGTTCAGTGATTAAAACAGTCTTTACTTGTTGTGCTCTAAAATCTGAAATCATTTTCGTTGGGTTTGGAAATGAGTCTTTGTAAAACTCTAAATTTCCAAGTGTTCCTTGAATTTCTTTTCCAAACCAATATAAGTCAAAAATGATAGCATCAAGCGGAATTGAATCTTTACGGAATTGGTTCACTACTTTTCGTGCTTCTGCCTCTGAATGATATCCAAAACGACTAGCAAAATTTCCAAAAGCCCAACGTGGTGGCATTGGTTGACGACCTGTTAAAAACGTATATTGTTCAACTAAATCTTTCCAATCATCACCTGCAATGACTTGATATGTTTTTCTGCCACTGATTGTTTCATACGAAAGCGTATTATTTTTTTTAGAATCTAAATCCAAGTAACCTATCGCTCCGTTATCAAAATGAACTGCATACACTTTATTCGAAAGCACCATTGGTAAACAGTAATTCATCAATTCTGCTTTTTCTTCATAACCATAATGCGCACGGTTATAAAGCTGCAAACGATTTCCTCTTCGATTCATTCCTAGAGCTCTCGCACCACCTCCGTAAAGTACTTCATCCGTTGTTAAATTAAACTCGATTTTCTCAAATTCTGGAGATTTCTCATAACCCATTTTTTCAGAAATAAGTTCTTTTCCTTTGTACCAATAACTGATTTTAAATGGAGACTTTTGAACACTTACTTCGATGCCATTAGGTTTAGAAAAAGATAAACTTGTTTCTGAACTTGTCAACTTAAAACTAGTTGATTCGTGCGCTATAGATACTGCGTGTGATTCTTCCTGGCTTTTTTCATTCAATGGAATAAAAGTTGTTTCAATAACTTTCTGATTATAAGAATAGAAATAATAATTTCCATCCGAAACAGTGATTTGAATTCCATCATTTAATTCTGTACTTGCTACAAATTGACGATTTGTATTTTGGCTAAAAAGAACAAATGGAAAAATGAGGAAAAATGGAACTAGAAACTTCATAATCAATTATTTCAACTCAAAGATATAAGCAGTTTTTGCTGGAATGTCCCACTCTTCTTTCATAAGA
Source organism: Crocinitomicaceae bacterium (assembly GCA_044374225.1). Lineage (GTDB taxonomy): Bacteria > Bacteroidota > Bacteroidia > Flavobacteriales_D > Crocinitomicaceae > UBA952. Next base: position 72,375 of record JBILOX010000010.1, read on the forward strand.
TTTACCTTCAAATTTGTTATTACTTCTTTCGCTTCTGTAAATCCTTCCAATTGCTCCGAAAATCTAACTTTCTTAATTTTTTCTTCTTTGTCAGAATTATTAATTACCACCATCACTTTTTCTTTTCCTTTTACTCTAAAATAAACGTAAACATTGTTTTCAGGTAAAAATTGAACTAATTTCCCTTCGTGAATAACTGTATTATTCTTTCTCCAGTTCAATAATTTTTTAGTAAACTGAAAGTAGTTTTCTTGAAAATCAGATCTACCTTCTTTCGTAAATGCATTTTTAGTATCTTCTTTCCAACCACCAGGGAAATCTTGGCGAATTGAAGCGTCACCTCCATTATTTTTGTCACCTTTCATTCCAATTTCACTACCATAATAAATTTGAGGAATTCCTCTCGTAGTTGCTAAAAGCGCCATAGCCAATTTATAATCAGCCATTTTAGGGTAAGTTTCATTGAAACGCTGTGTGTCGTGATTTTCTAAAAAGATTAAATTTTCACTTGGATTTTTATAGAGAAAATCGTTTACAAAATTCTCATAAATTCGTACCATTCCTTTGTCCCAACCTTGGTTGTTTTCTTTAAACGCTTCTTGTAACGCATCGTGTAAAGTGAAATCCATTACTTGAGGTAAGTAGGTATTGTAATTTTGAATAGCTGAAATTGGACTATCTTTTTGCCAATAAGAAATTTGTGCTTGGTCGTGCATCCAAATTTCACCCACCATTGATGTATTTGGGTATTCATCCATGATTGCTTTTGTCCATTTTGCAATTCCTTCTTTTTGGTTGTAAGAATAGGTGTCAACTCGCAAAGCATCCAAGTTTGCAAATTCCATCCACCAAATTGTATTTTGAATTAAATAATTTAAAACCAATGGATTACCTTGGTTTAGATCAGGCATTGAGCGAACGAACCAACCTTCTTCACAGTATTTTTGATCTCTTTTGGAAGCATTTGGGTCCATTTGAGTGGATGTACGGTAATTTGATTGTGCGTAACCAGGAAACTGATGAATCCAATCATAAGTGGGTAAATCTTTCATCATCCAATGTGTGTAACCCCAATGATTTGGCACTTCATCTTTCAATATTTTTATTCCTCTTTTATGTGCTTCTTCCACTAGTCGAACAAAATCTGCATTTGTCCCATATCTTGGATCTACTTTGTACAAATCACTTTGACCATAAGTATGATAGGAATAAGTGGTGTCGTTATCTTCCAAAAGTGGGGTTGTCCAAATAGCTGTGGCTCCCAATTCTTGAATGTAATCTAAGTGATTTATCATTCCTTGAATATCGCCACCATGTCTTCCGCCAGGTAAAGTTCGGTTTACTTTTTCGATTGTAGATGGATGTGAATCGTTTGTAGGATCACCATTTGCAAATCGATCAGGCATTATTAAATAGATTACATCTTTCGGAGTACAACCTACCCTTGCTGCAGAATTCTCTCTTCTGGCTTTTAATTCAAAAATATGTTCAGCAACTACTTTTTTACCATCTGATAATTGAATGGGGTAAGCACCAACTGCTTTGTTTTTGGTATTTACTTTTACAAAAAGGTAGTTTGGATTTTCTGTTTTTTTAACTTCAATTACATCTAGACCTTTAACAATCACTGAATATTTTGAAATGTCTTTTCCGTGCAATAATACTTCCACTTCGGAATAATTCATTCCTGCCCACCAATTTGCAGGTTCTACGTGTTGTAAAATTAAAACTGCCCCTTTTTTAGGATTAGAAGTAACATTTTTTTGAGCAATACAGGAATTAAGGGATAATAATCCAATGCTTAATGTTAAAATAATTTTATTCATGATTCCAAACTATTTTTGTGTTTCCGTTTTTATCAACTAATAATTTCACTTTGTTTGTAGTGTCCAATTCAATTTCATTACCCATCAAGTCAAAAGCCTTTAATGGAACAAAAACATCTTTAATCAGTTCAACTAAAGAGAGCTGACAAGGGTTTTCTAAATTCTGAATATTTTGTAATTGATTTGTTGCTGACGTATGTCTTTGCTGAATGTATAATTGCAGTGATTGTTTGATGTGTCCACCAATTGTAGTGTTGATTGCAGCTAAAAAATCAGAATCTGTGTAACCATAATCGTAACCTTTATACTCATCTTCAAGAGCCGCTTGGGTAATTAAATCTTGAGTTAATCCTAATTCTGTAATTAAATTTTGTGGAACAAAAACGTTATTCAACAAATCATTCATGTGAAAGTTAAATCTATCTTTAAAATAAGGTACTGCTAACAATTTGTCATATAAAGGTTTATCGTCTTTTGCCCAAGAATAAATGTTTCTTGTTGACCAGTTTTCAAAAGGAATAATTCCCCAATCGACACCGAGTGTGTTGTCCATATCGTATTCTATGAAAACAAATTTTCCGTCTGAAGGTCTTTGATAGAGGTAATAATTATTTTTATTTCCTGCGTATCCATCCCAATGCCCAATTAAAATCTCCATTGCTAATGTTCGCAAGTATAATTCAACATCAAAAACTTGTTGTATTGCACAAGTAAATTGTGATTCATTGGTATTATTAAGAATATCAATAAAATTGATTAGTCCTGAATAATTATTTGCTTGTGTGTTGGTCTTCAATTCATAAGTACCCATGTAAGGCGCTGGTGAACTTCCTATTTGCTTTAGATCAGCACCATAATTACATTTAAATAAATTTCCAGTGTGATCATTTGTAAATCTTCTTTGAATAAATTCTTCATCAATGTGCTCTACATTTAGGTATAAGCCTTTGTACTCATTGTTTATATATAGGCGAACATAACTTGTACGTGCAGTGGGAAGTTCAGCGTATTTCAACAATTGATTACTCATTCTTGAACGCATAATTGAAACATCGTTATGTTCTCCGTTTAAGTTTAATTTCTCAACGCCTTTCCATTTTCTACCTTGCACAAATTCATTAAAAGAAACTTTGAACGATTTTTTAGCAGAATTTCTGGAAGTATTTCCGCGCAATCGAAAGCCTACATTTGTAACTGTTTCATCAATAGTTGAACTCAAATAACGGAAAGTTGCAGGAAATTCATGATCAGCATACAAACTGTCTATTAAAATAAGATTCAGGTCAGCTGGTGCTATTTGAATATAAACAAAAGCTACTTCCTCTTGAAGAAAGGCATCATTATTCGGTGGGTGAACAAGTTGCCCAAAAGC
>JBILOX010000071.1:0-5828 GCA_044374225.1 Crocinitomicaceae bacterium
AATGAAACTAGTACAAAACTGAGCAGTAAACGCATTTTAATTCACTATTATGAATGCCTTGTTAGTATAGCTTTTACCAACTTTTAATAAAGCGTGATAAGCCCCATTTTTAATGCTTCCTACGGTCACTTCTAAATTATTTGTTCCTTTAGCTGTAGTTCCTTTTTTCGTTAATACAACTTGTCCTGCTTCATTTATAATTAATAGTTCATAAGGTTCTGAGGACTTAGATTCAAAAGCTAAATTCACTAAATCAGTTGCTGGATTAGGATATAAATTAATAGGAAAAGCTTCTGCTTCTAATTCTTCCAAAGAAGCTGTTGATTCCGTAATAGTAGGTTTATCTAAACGTACATCTGTATATATTCTGTATTCTCCTGGTTCGAAAGAAAGAGAAGCTGTAACACTTGTAACGTTCATGCTATCACCAGTGAAATATTCATACCACCATCCTGTATGTTGAAAAGAAGGAATTCCAGTTGATGCAGTTACAGCAAAATTGGCCATAACAACCGCATTCATATCAGGGTTGTTTAAAATAAGTCGTTTAACAGAACCTGATAATGAATGAGTGAAATCCAATGTTTTAAAAGTTTCGTAATTCTTTCTCAAGTTTAAAACAGCTGCATAAACATCATATGTTTGTTTTCTTCTTGAAACCGAAAGGTAATTCCAAAGAATTGGTTTATTACAAACTCTACAAGGATTATCAATTGAAATATCGTAACCTAGTTCGCCAAATTGCCAAATCATTTTCGGACCTGGTTGTGTCAAACCAATTACAGCTAATGCTTGCATTCTACCTAAACCAACAAATTGATCTCTTACGTTATGCTCAGGATTTGTTGTTGCTCCATAGGTTTTTGCTTCGTACATTGCTCTTTCTTCGTCATGACTTTCAATATAAGTAACTAAATGAGGAACATTCCAATTTCTTGCAGTATAAAGTCCATTTGTTAAATTAGAATTTCCAACAAAGCCCATTCCTGCTTGATGGTAATTGTAAGTCAAATTACCCCATAACATCATTCCATATTCAGCTAATTGTTTCTCTTCTGAATTATCGCACCAGTGTTCTAAAATAATATATGCACCTGGTTTAGTTACCCAAATAGAATCCGCCATTCTTTTAATGATATTGATTCTATCCTGACTGAATCCATTTGAATTATTGATAAATCCTTTTGTATAATCAAAACGGAAACCATCTATATTGTATTCCTCAATCCAAAAACGATTTACTCTATCTATATAATCTTTAGTTGCTTGACGTGTGTGATCATAATCATATCCCCAACAATATGGTTCATGTGGACATATTGCATTGAACCAAGGACTATTAGCTGCCGGTCTGTTATTGGCAGCATCCCAGTACATATTTACCATTGGACTTTGTCCAAAAGCATGGTTTAACACCATATCAACAATTACCGCAATTCCTTTAGCATGACATGAATCGATAAGTTCTTTAAATTTTTCTGGTGTACCATAATACTTATCTAAAGCCATGTGAAATGATGGATTGTAACCCCAACTTTCATTGTTTTCAAATTCTCCAGGAGGCATTAACTCGATTGCATTTATTCCTAATTTTTGAATGTAATCCAATGTGTCAATAAGTGTTTGGTAATTTCTTTTTGCAACGAAATCACGAACAAGAACTTCATAAATAATTAAATCTTTATTTGCAGGAGCCACAAAATCAATTACTTGCCAAACATATTCTGGCGCTCCTGGATGCATGATTGTAACAAAACCTGTTGTTTTACCAACTGGATAAGGATGGGGATTTGGATACGTGGTTGCACCAATTGCACCATCATTATTTGGATCTAAAACTAAAGGACTCAAAGGGTCAGCTAATTTTAAAGCGCCATCAATAAAATACTGATAACCATATCGTTGACCAGCAGTCAAATCAGATATTTCTAACCACCAAGTTTTCAAATCGGTAGAAAGGTTCATGTGGTATTGAATTGTAGGAATCCAATTATTGAAATCGCCAATTACATAAATATGTTCTTTCTCTGGTGCAAATAATTGAAGAACAACTGTTGTATCGTTTATGTAATTAATTCCTTGTTTTAAATTCGAATAAGGTGCATTTTCAGGAACAACAATTGGGTTAACAGTATAATAAACAGAGTCAATAAGTTCTGTAGTTCCATCGTTCGCAATAAATTCCAATAAGTTTGTTCCTTCTGTAATTGCTGTATGTTGATAATTCAATTCCGTTGTATTAGTAATTGAATTTAAAGTATTTCCGTTTTCTTTGATTGTTAATGTTGCTGGCAAATTGCTTTGCGCATTGATTGTAAATTGTTGATTCAAATCGACAATTGAGCCAGCAGATGGATGAAAAATTTGTGCTACAAGTCCTGCTGTTGTTGCATAAACATCGTAGTAAATATCTGTTGCGTCAGCACTTCTACCGACAATTGAACCTGATGTGTTTCTGAAGACAAATGCTAATTTTAAAACAGTTGTTCCAATTGGAAAACCATAAAATTGATCGATATCAATTGTTATGGAAAATTTGTTATTACCAAGTGAGGTCATTGCAACATCTGCATCTGCAGTACCCCATGTTCCTTGAGTAAATTGCCAATTAGTTGGCGAGGTACTAGTCGATGTAATTACACCTGTGTGAGCATAAATTTGGGTTTGTCCTGCTAATGCTCCGTTACCTTGCGTGGCATCGTAAATTATAGTTACTTGGTCATTTATCGTTGGAAAAGCAGGTGTGACTTCCAAAATTTGGGAATGTACCAACGAAGTCAATCCCGTTATGAGCAATACTAATAATTTTTTCATAGCAGTTGTTTTTTTAAGTTTGAAAAAAAAGCCTAAGTCTTGTAAACTTAGGCTTTTAATAGCAGGATAATACTTTTTAATTTTTAGTTACTTTTCCTGTAGCTGTTCCGTTGTTAGTAACAACTTTGTACAAGTAAGCTCCTGAAGATAATCCAGACATTTCAATTGTTGAAGTAGTTGAAGTAGCAACAGTTTTACCAGCTAAGTCAGTTAATGTGATAACGTAATCAGCAGCATCAACTTGGAAATTAACTACATCAGTTGCTGGATTAGGAAACGCAACAACGTTTACTTTATTTACTTCGTCGATAGAAGAAATACATGCAGCACATTTATCCCAACAGAAAGTTACAGTTGTATTAGTTGCGGGAATTACCAACGTACGGTTAATATTACCACCTCCATCGTCAGTTCCACATTGATCTTCAGCGATTAAAGAAGTAGCAACCCCTTCGTTTGTTCCCCAATCTCCATTAACGAATTTGTATAACTGAGTTGTACCAACAGATGTAGCAGGATAAGTAACAGCGATAGACCACAATCCATTTCCTAAATCTGTCATTGCACAGGCAGCGTCAGAAGGAGTCCAATCAGGAATTGAAGCACCTGCGGTAGTAAAATTACCTCCAACACGAATTCCATTTGCATTTAAAGTTGCTCCACCAGCAATATATTCTGTGATGTCAACTTGATAAGTAACAGTTACTTGAGAAAACGCTGCTGTTGAAAGCGCTAAACTTAAAATTGTAAAAATTTTTTTCATAAAAAATTAAATTAATGATTAATTAATAAATACTTAGTGTCATTTTGACAAGTTAAAAGTATAAATAAAAATAGTACTAACAAAAAAAGTTAAAAAAAAATTAAAAAAATTAACGAACTCCATGATTTTCTTGATATTCAACCTTAAAAAAAGTCAAAAAAAAACCACCGCTCAATGAACGATGGCTTTTAAATATGTTAGCTTTTAAATTTAAGCTAGAACTTGTTTTACTAAATCAGCTGCTTCTTGTAAAAGTACTGCTGAATGAACATTCAATCCTGAATCGTCGATTAATTTTTTCGCTTCAACTGCGTTTGTTCCTTGTAAACGAACAATAATTGGAACTGGAATTGAACCCATGTTTTTGTATGCATCTACAACACCTTGAGCAACTCGGTCACAACGAACGATACCACCAAAGATATTGATTAAGATTGCTTTCACATTTGGATCTTTCAAGATGATTCCAAAGGCTTTTTCAACACGCTCAGCATTTGCTGTTCCTCCTACGTCTAAGAAGTTAGCTGGATTTCCACCTGATAATTTGATGATGTCCATTGTCGCCATAGCTAAACCAGCACCATTTACCATACAACCAACGTTTCCGTCTAATTTCACAAAGTTCAATCCAGCTTCGTCAGCTTCTACCTCAGTTGGATCTTCTTCTGTTTTATCGCGCATAGCAGCAATATCTGGGTGACGGAATAAACCGTTTCCATCCATTGTTACTTTCGCATCAACTGCGATTATTTTATCATCAGAAGTTTTGAACAAAGGATTGATTTCAAACATAGAAGCATCAATTCCTTCGTAAGCTTTATAAAGGTTAGCAACAAATTTTGTCATTCCTTTAAAAGCTTCACCTGATAAACCTAAATTAAAGGCAATTTTACGCGTTTGGAATCCTTGCAAACCAACACGTGGGTCTACAAATTCTCTATGTATTCTTTCTGGTGTATGCTCCGCAACATGTTCAATGTCCATTCCTCCTTCAGTAGAATAAACGATTACGTTTCTACCTTTCTCACGGTCTAATAATACAGACATGTAGAATTCTTTCACTTCAGTTGGTCCAGGATAGTAAACGTCTTGTGCAATTAACACTTTGCTTACTAATTTACCTTTACCATTTGTTTGAAGCGTTGTCAAATGACCACCCAAAATTCCTTTTACTTTTTCTTCAACTTGGTCAATTCCTTTTGCAAGAACAACTCCATGAGAACCAGTTTCTTCAACTGTTCCTTTTCCACGTCCACCTGCATGAATTTGAGCTTTTACCACATACCAGCTTGTACCAGTTTGTTCAGTTAATTTTTTAGCTGCTTCCACAGCATCTTCTACTCTGTCAACCACAATTCCTTCTTGAATTGCAACGCCGTAGCTTTTTAAAATAGATTTTCCTTGATATTCGTGTAAATTCATAGTTGAAAATTTGTGCGGTAAATGTATCTATTTTTCGTTGAATGGAAAGGAAATATTTTTGATTTTATCGAAATAATTTCAACAAAAAGTTAACTATTGAAGAATCAAGAATTTTCAATCAAAAAACTGCTTTTTATTATTGAATCTAAAGTTAAAATCTACTATGTTTGCACCTACTCAACTTACTTTTAGTCGTTAGATAAAAAAAAAAAAACCATGAAAAAAATATACTTATTACTTGTAATTGCTTTTAGTTTTGCTTCATGCGATAAAGATTGTAGTAATAGTAAACAAGTAAAATGTTTAGAAACACCTCCTACCGACGAAGCCTGTCAAGCGTATTTTCAAACATGGTTTTATAATAAAAACACTAATTCTTGTGAGCAAATAGGTTATAGTGGTTGTTCACCAAAAGGTTTTCCAACAAAAGAAGAATGTGAAGATTGCAAGTGTGATGAGTAAATTTATTAGCTTATTCCTCCGTTCACATTGATAACTTGTCCGGTAATGTAATTTGCTTTTTCATTTAACAAGTAAGAAACAGTATGAGCTATATTTGTTGAATCTCCTAACTTTTTTGAAGGAATTAATCCAAGGATTTCTTTCAAATATTCATCTGTTACTTCTTCAATCATTCCTTTATCCATATAGCCGGGAGCAATACAATTGACAGTTATTCCGCTGTTAATTAACTCTACAGCCAATGTTCTAGTTAATCCAATAAGCGCACTCTTACTTGATGCATAAGCCGATGTGCCAATAAACCCTTTTTGAGCCACGATAGATGAAAAGAAAATAATTCTACCAAATTTATTTGCTCGTAGCTGAG
>JBILOX010000064.1:0-8667 GCA_044374225.1 Crocinitomicaceae bacterium
TTCCATTCTTCAGGAGTAATTTTCCAACTCATTCCAGCACTTGAAACACCTAAACAATTTATTAAACTATCAATTTGACCAATTTCATTTACTAGTTCTGTAAAATCACTCGTTTTTGAAAAATCAACTGAATAAACTTTAGACGTTGAAGGGAATACAGAATGAAGCATTTGCAATTTGGAAGTGTTCTTATTTCCAATCAGATAAACAAAATAGCCTTCATTCAATAAACTTTCAGCAATAACTAAACCTAAACCTCCAGAAGCGCCAGTCAACACAATTTTTCTCATATTCCAAGTTTTCTTTTGACCACATTATTTAAAGGCCAAGGCAATTTATTCTGTTTCAAAATTAGGTAATTTCGATCACAAGCACCGAACTTTTTGTTGAAACTAGCCAATCCTTCATCGGAAGAACCTCCAAAATCTAACCCAATACAAGATTCGTGATTTTCTTGAATTACTTTATCAAAAAGTGCTTGCATCGCACCGATTTTCTTCCCTGATGAAGTCACGATTCCTTTTAAATAAAGTAGTTGATTTCTCTTTTTTATAAAAAATCCAATTGCAACCAATTCATTTTCAAACAAAATTGCCTTGATGATTCCACAATTGTTTGCTAGGGCATTCGTCATCAAGTTCATCAAACTTTGGTATGATTCAGTTGTCAAATGTGCAAATTGATTACCCTTCTCTTTCTTAAACAGATCTATCAACAAATTAACATCCGAAATTTCTATAAACTCAGCAGTTGATTTATGAAAATCCTTTAATTTTCGACGTGTATTTTCAGAATACTTTTTAAAAGTTTGTAAATAGTCTTTCTCAAATTCTAAGAATTGATAAACAGATTCATTACTATCTATTCCAATTGGAATAACTGTTTCTTGAACACAATTCAATTCGAAAAAATGATAGTTTTTAAGAATTTGAGTTAGAAACTCCAACTTCTTTTCATTGGCTTTACCTTCAACAGAAAAAGCTCTTAAAAAAAGAGGCTGCAAAACATAACTAAAACCCATTTTTTGTGCGGGTAAAATCGGAAAAACTAACTCGTAATCATTTAATACATATGCTTTCCAATTTTGCATTACTGCATCTAAATACCAATAGGATAAAAAAAATGAATTATCAGAATCAGCAATGACTTCCTCCCACTTATCTATTTGAATTTCTTCCCGACTAATTAGTCTTATTTCGCCAAATCCTTTAGACATACAAATTGGTGTTTTTTTGAAAGTTTAGCGATTAATTTATCTAAATAATTGAGTGAAAATAAAGTACAAGCTTTAGGATGTCCAATAATTACAATTGAATTCAATCCTTTTTTTTCTGCCTCTTGAACTGCACGTTCTATTTCCGTTACAAAATAGCCATCAGCACTCACACACAAATGATTAAATTTGGTTAAAAAATCTTTTTTAGATCCTCCTCCTTTTGCTGGACTTCCATTTCCGATTGATTTATGGTGTTTCGGAAAAAGCCTTCCTAAAACAAATAACTTCCAGAAAAATAAAGGTGAATAGGTTTTTGAGGCTATTGGGATTTCTAAAAAAGTTCCTTTTTCAACTTCCTCGCATTCATGATTTTCAAAGTACCACTTTTCTTTATGGGGAGCTTTAGTAAAATCATAATTATAGGGTAAAGTTGTGTTCTTTCCCCCTTGAAAAATGGAACTTTCAATTCTTAATTGATGTTTCAAAAAAGAGGATTTTAATTTATTAAAAGGTTGAATGCACCAGCCTCCTGCACGGTAAGAAACAATTTTTTCTTTGTTCCAATTTTGTAATGACGACAAGTAGTTATTGAAGATTTGATCCACTTCTATTTCGCTAAAATCAGCCAATTTGTAACGTTTTAAATCGAATTTCCAACCATTTTCCCAAATTGCATCTTCCCAATGTGGATGTATGTGCAATCCTGTTTCGTGTCCTTGTTGGTCCCAACTTGAAATTTGATTTTGTATTTCAGATAATTCTTGTTTGAAGGAAGGTTCTTTTTCTCCTAAAACTAGCATTCCTGCATCTACAAAAAAAGTGAATTTCGCTCCATTTTTTTGTGCAATTTCAAGTAATCTATTTCCAGGTTCAAGCATACATTTTTGAACTGAACCGCTTTGTTCACCGAAAAAAAGTTCGTAATCCCAAGTAATTGCTATTTTCAATTGTTTGGATTTGGAGTGTACATTGTGATTCCTTTTTCTTGGTAATTTTTGAGCATTGAATCGAACATTTTTTTGGAATCGAATAAATAAGAATCTGCATTACCAATTTTTACTTTTGAACAAACTTGCTCTTCCAAAAATAGTGGTAATAAATCATCACACTTTCGTTTTTTAGAATATTCCGGATTATGAACTTTAGTTTTCACTTCGTGAATAGTTCCTGTTGCGTCTTTAATTTTAACATCAAAAACTTCAGGAAAGTAAACTGAATATTTGAAATCTACTGCATCTTCTAACAAATGTAAACTTGTTCCTGCATTGGCTAAAGTGACACCGATATATAGAATTTTTCCATTTTTCTCAGTCAAGCGATAAAAGGGGGATTTTTTTGTGTATGGAGTTAATTCGTTAAAATGTCCTTCTGTAAAGTAAAGGGCATCAGGTCCAAGCGCACAAACTGGTTCTGTTGCATTTAAACTACGAATAACTCCATTTCTTTTTCTAAAAACTTCTGTTATTGCGCCTAACTTTGAAGGCGAATTTTGAACATCAAATAAGGTGTAACTTTTTACATAATCTAATTGAAGTAGTGCATTTGGTGAACTTGGCATAAGAAGATTGCCTTCTGCTCCAATCACTTCCAACAAGGCATCAATTAATGTATCTGGACCATTTTCAAGATAACCCATTTTACTCAAGCTGGAATGAACGAGTAATGAGTCACCTTTTTCGATTCCAATTGTTTGCAAATTTTTAACTAAAAATTCTTTTGTGAAAACTTGACCTTTTTCTTTTTGTGAAAGTAATACTGCATTTCTTTTTTTCTTTTTTTGAGTTCGATAAAATTCAAATAGAGATGAAGGAAATATAGCTTTCACAATGGAACGGAAATCGGACATAGCGTCTAAACGTTTTTAAATCATTTTTATTTAAGATCTCTAATCGCAAATAGAATCATCCTCAAAATGAACTCTAATAATTTTAACTTCTAACTTGTTTGCGCCATCAATCCAATTGGTAGAACCGTCTCTTAAATAACTTTTCGACTTCATTGGACCGATAAGATTTCCTGCTTGCCAAATGAAAACCTTGGAACCTTTGATTTCATTAAAACCATTTTTGAAAATCACTTTATATTTAATTGCGTCAATGATTTTATCCGAATTATTATAAAACTTGACATAAAAACCAATGTTTTTGCCCAATACTTCTTGGGTGTATGCATCGGCAACTTCAAGTCCACATAATTTTTCTTGCTTATCCAATTTTTTAACAGTAACAAAAGATGTGGATAAATTGAAAACTAAAACAAGAACAAAAAAAGCAATAACTCTAATCATAATTAAACTTTAAGCTAAGTTAACAAATTTGTAATTGTGAGACTTTATAAATTTCAAAAAAAATATTAACTTCGCTTTTCTTTGGTACAATTATTGAAAAGTTGATGGATATAAACTAAAATAAGAGAAACTATGAAATCATTTAAAATTTTGCTTGCATCACTTTTGATAAGTACAAGCGTATTCAGTCAAACACAAAAAACAGCTGAAGAAAGAGCAGCTACTCAAACTGAAAAAATGACGAAAGAATTGTCATTAACAGCAGATCAGATAGAAAAAGTAAAGACGATAAATTATGGTATTGTCCAAAAAAATGAAGGGATTAAAACTTCAAAGATGAATGGTGAAGAGAAAAAAGCAGCTCATAAGTCAAACGAAGAAGCACGAGATGCTATGTTGAAAGGATCTTTAACTGATGAGCAATATCAAAAATACCAAGTTTTAAAAGCAGAAAAAACACAAATGAAAGCTGCAAAAATTGACTTAAAAAAAGCAAAATTAAATAAGGTTGAAACTACTCCTGCTCCCGCAAAAAACTAAAATTAATCGATTACAAATGAAAGAGTTCAATTTTGGACTCTTTTTTTTATGCCTCAAAATTTAAATTGAAAGAGCTGTTGATTTCGAGAATTGATGGAATTATACTGAAGTTGTTTTCAATTGTCGTATAAAATACTTGTTGAAAAACAACTCGAAATTATACCAGATAGATTTTCAATTGCATCATTTAACAAGTAAATTGGTATTACATCTCTATTTCTTATCAATTATTTCATCTTCAGGAATTAACCCAAAATCGCGAGCGATAAAGTAAGTGCTAAAAAAATCTTTATCAGTAGTATACATTGTTTTTTCTCCTCCTTGATTCTGCAAAGCTCCAGGGTCAATTGGGATAGAATGCCCCATTCTATCGATATCATAAAAAATCACTTTTGTTTCTTCTTCACTATTTTTAAAAGAGAACTTTGTAACATCACTACTTTGATTAAACAAAGGGATTGTATCAGTCAATGTTGTTTCTACATTGTGTAAAAATGACCACTGTTTTACCAATAAGTCTGCATTTTTTGGATTAACAACTAAGTCATTTTTCCCTTGGATGATGATTATTTTTGGATAATTACCTGAATAACCAATATTCATTTTTTTAATTGGCGTCCCTAGTTTTTCACTTGTATTTTCTTTTGGATTGAACATTAAATCTATTCGCTGTAAATCGGTCAATTCTGGCATAAATGGTCCACCTGCTAGAATCGCTCCACCATCAATCACCTCAGGAAAGTTTGCCATTAAAACAACACTCATTGCTGCACCTGCGGACACACCATAAACAAAAATTTTATTTTCATCAATAAGATAGTTGCTAGTCATGTGGTTTAACATTTCTTTTATTGACAAAGATTCTCCTTGACTTTTAGTTACATCTTTCGAGCTAAACCAATTGAAGCATAAGCTTGGATTATTATAGAGATTTTGTTGCGGATAAACAACATAAAATCCATATTTATCAGCTAAAATATTCCACTGTGTTTGTTTGGTAATACCTTCAGCACTTTGACTACATCCGTGTAAAACAAGAACTAATGGCTTAGGCAGTGAACTTAATTTTGCAATTTTAGGTTCATGAAGGAACATTTTTATTTTACCAGGATTTGTTCCAAAATTTTTTACTTCAACCAAATCCTTTTGAGCTAATGTTTGTAGTACTATTAGAGAGAAAATGAATGTATAAAACCTTATCAAAATGTATTTAAAAGATATTAAAGTTAAAATTATTTAGCTTTGTAAAAAGAAAAAAAAGAAGAGTAGTTTTAAGTTTTTTACTTCAATCCAAATTGTTTTTCAGCTTCCAGAGCAATGTAGTTACCAATAGCCAAAGAAGCTGTTGCAGCTGGTGATGGTGCATTAAGTACATGAATAGATTTACCATGATATTCTATTCTGAAATCGTCTCGCGTGTCTCCGTCTTGAGCTAAAAGCAAAGCTCTAACTCCTGCTCTACCTGGTTTGATGTCATCCATTGTCAAAGATGGAATCATTCGTTGCAAGGTTTTTAAGAATAACTTTTTAGAAAATGCTCTTCGATATTCATTAATTCCAAAGGACATATTATTAAAAAACAATTTCCATGTTCCACCATAACTCAATGCATCAAAAGTATCTCTAAATGAAAAATCAGTTTTACCATAACCTTCTCGTTTAAAAGTAAATACCGCATTTGGTCCACATTCAGTATCTCCATTCGTCATTCGAGTAAAATGTACTCCAAGAAATGGAAAATCAGGATTGGGAACCGGGTAAATTAAGTGCTTAACTTTTTCTTTAGCTTGATCCGTTAGTTCGTAATAATCGCCTCTAAAACCAACTACTTTTTCTTTTAGGTTAACGCCGTCTTTTTTAGCTAATCTGTCTGCTTGTAAACCTGCACAAAAAACTAAATATTCAGCTTCAAATTTTCCTTTACTAGTGATAATTTGAGATGTATCTTCACCTTTTTCAATATCTTGAACTTCGGTTTGAAGATACAATTTACTTTCAGGCTGAATTGCTAATGCGAGTTCAACCATTTTTGCAGTTGCTGCACGAAAGTCAATTATTCCAGTGCATGGAACATGAATTCCACCGATAGATTCAACGAAAGGTTCAATTTCCTTTACTTCTTCAGCTGTGATTTTACGAATTCCTTCAATTTTATTTTCTAAACCAATGTTAAATACTTTTTCCAAGTTTGCCAGTTCACTTTCATGGGTAGCTACAACCACTTTACCGCAAATATCATGAGGAATCCCATATTCTTTAGCAAAAGCAACCAATTCATGTCGACCTTCGATGCAGTTCTTTGCTTTTAAAGAACCTGGTTTATAATATAAGCCTGAGTGAATTACTCCTGAATTATGACCTGTTTGATGATCTGCCAATAAATCTTCTTTTTCAAAAAGTGCTATTTTTAAGTTAGGATTCTTCTTTTGAAGTTTATAAAAAGTGGCAGCACCAACTATTCCTCCTCCAATGACAGCAATATCGAATTTCATTTAACTATATTTTTTACAAAATTAATAATATTTTGATGGTTTTTAACACTTGAAAATCAACGAGATTTGTAGTTGAAATCAGATAGTATTGGCTCATTTTCAAAATGAATTTTAATTGAATGAGTTCCTGGTAATAAGTTCAAAAAATTGCGCTCAAACTTTACACCTAGTTTACTTGAATATAACCAAAAATCTGCTAGAAAAGTTTTATTTGTTATTTTTATTTCAGCTGTTTTATTGATTAAATCAACTTTTTCAAGTGTCAAGAACACGAGATTAACTGGAAAAGATTTCTTTTTGGAAATCAGAAAATCACGTGAATAGTTATTGTTTAATGTTACCCGAACAAGCACGTCATTCGCTTTCGTAATTATTTGATTATAAATCTCTTTGTTCGTCTGATACGTAAGTTTAATTGAAGTAGATTTTGAATTAACTAATTTTCCGTCCAATGTAAAAGTTTCAATTTTAACAGAAGTGATTGTTGTATCTTTCAAATCAGATTTTAACCACAAACTTGTTTGACCTTTTTCATTAACTTTTTTCAAAACTGCCAATTGCCGATAATCTTCCTTTATGGTATATTGTAACGCTTTCCAATTTCCATAATAATCGATACTTGACCACGTCGGAGCTGGCCAACAATCGTTTAATTGCCAAAAAAGAGTTCCCATACAACGAGGTGCATCCAAACGATGTCCAGCCACAGCCGTTGAAATAGCATAAGCTTGCGTCAATTGAGAAAAATAAACGAACTGTTCAAAGTCTTTTGCTTTTCCGAATAACAAATCTGATTGCTTTTCAATCATTCCATTTCCAACATAGCTTTTTTGGTGATGTTTCATAACGTCCGAATATAAATTCCAATCTTTATTCTCGGCGAAAGTTGCTAAGGTTGAGAATTCTGGAAAACTTTGAAATCCATATTCTGCGTTGAAACGTCCAATTTTTGTAGCGAAATTTGACATTGGGTCTTTGCCGTGCCAAACACCCCAATAATGTTGCGAGCCGTGGTTGTAAAAGTCGTCATTTCCCCAATTGCTCAAAGGTGAAGTGTGAATATAAGAAGTGTTCGACCAATTTTCAATCGTAACATCCGCAAGACTTTTAAATAAATCGTAGTAGGCTTTTTCGATTATTTCTTCGTCTTTAGCCTTCAAGTTATATTGTTTTTGAAAGCCCCAATTTTTCCAAGCAACATCGACTTCATTATTTCCATTAAATAAAACAACACTTGGATGAGCAGAAATTCTTGGAATTTGATAATTTAATTCTGTTTTTACACTAGCTAAAAATGCATCATCACCAGGATACATCGCGCAAGCAAACATTAGATCTTGCCAAACCATAATTCCTTTTTCATCGCACGTTTTAAAGAAAATATCATCCGGATAATAACCTCCGCCCCAAACTCGTACCATATTAAAATTAGCCTCAACCATTTGATCTATCATTTTCACAATGTCCTGGCTTTCTACTTTCGCAGGGAAAATTTCTTGGGGAATATAATTTGCTCCTTTACAAAAAACGGGAACTCCATTCACATGAATTTCATAAGATGTCCCCCATTTATCGGAGTTTTGAACTAATTTTGAAGTTCGCACTCCGAATCGAACCACCTTCGTATCAATGACTTCATTTTTACTGTTTAATAAAGTCAAACTATCTGTATATAAGTATTGATTTCCGAATCCAATTGGCCACCATAACTGTGCATCGGGTAAAGTGA
The DNA here is from genome assembly GCA_044374225.1 of Crocinitomicaceae bacterium. Lineage (GTDB taxonomy): Bacteria > Bacteroidota > Bacteroidia > Flavobacteriales_D > Crocinitomicaceae > UBA952. The sequence goes on from JBILOX010000064.1 coordinate 8,265, forward strand.
ATGGTAATTGAATTATGTTTCCATCGCCTTCAACAAGTGTTTCGTTTAATTTTTGATTTCCAAATAATTTAGATTTCAAGGTATAATCTCTTGATGAATCTTTTATCTGAAAACTGTATATAATAGTTGCTGAATTTCCTTTAATCTTCAGGGTGTTTGCAACGAAATTCTGAAATTCAGCCTTTTTTCCAATTCGAATTTGAGCTGGTTTACTAAATCCAATTGTATTCATTCGCAAGGCCCAATCCCAACCAAATTGATATTGTGGTTTACGCGACAATGGTGCAATTTTAATTTCATTAACATCATTTGGAGCAGGGTAATGAAACGCTTCTTTTTGGTATCGTTCTTTGTGATATAAAACTGGTGGAGTGAAAACTAATTTTACCGAATTTGGTCCAAC
>JBILOX010000045.1:0-23760 GCA_044374225.1 Crocinitomicaceae bacterium
TACGATATTATAGAAAGTGACCTAACAAACAATTCAGGTATCGAAAGAATTAATGCCATAATTTTTGGGCTTGACACTTCAACACTTATTCCTTATGTACTTTATGTTTTGAAAAACGTATCAAATGACACAGATAGAAATGAGTTATTTGACTTTTTAGAGACTTACATAATGAGAAGAATGGTTGCACACGCCAACACTAAAAATTATAATCAACTTTTCACTGACAGACTTATAAATAATGAGATACTTTCTAAATCTAAATTTTTAGAATTTTTAGAAGGACAATCAGACAAAGTAAATTTCTTGCCTTCTGACGATGAATTAAAAATCGGCTTTGAAAGTTCTTATTTAATCAACAAACAATCAGCAGGAATATTATATTTTATTGAGTCAAAAATTCGTAACAGACAATTACAATCAACTCAACTTTTAGGAATTAATAAATATAGTTTGGAACATTTAATGCCAAAAAAATGGGAAAATAATTGGGGTAAACTTTCAAATCAAGAATACAAAATCAAACGAAACAGAAAACTTCTGACATTGGGAAATCTGACGATTATAACACAAGCATTAAACTCAACAATTAGAGATGCAAATTGGACAATTAAACGAAAAGGAAAAGCCGACAAAAAAGGATTAAACACATATTCAGCAGGTCTTGAAACAATTAGCAGTTATTTGACACTTGACGAATGGAACGAACAAACAATTGAACAACGGGCAGAATTTTTATACGAAAAAGCAAAAGAAATATGGAAAGCCTAAACAAAGCCCAGCTGCTAACAGGGGTTTGGCAAAATGGGGGCATTAGTGCTAAATTTAGCATTTGTACTTCTATCAAAATTAGTGCTAATTTGAACATTTGTACTTCTAATCCCCCACTTCGCCAAGCCCCAAAACGTTAGCACCAATTTATACAGACAACTATGACACCGAACAAAAAATATTGGATTTTACTTTTAGTACTAATTTCTTTTTCCTGCAAAAATGTAAAGGAAGTTGTAACTTCTTATGCACCTACGTCAAATGAAGTTTATCCAACCGACACAATATTAAATGCGATAATCGATAAAAAAGCAATGATTGCAATTGCTCACGATGACGATATGTGTGCTATGGCTGGTACAATTTCTAAACTCAACAGAGAAGGTTGGGAAATTGAAGTATTAAGTTTCCATAAAGGAGAAGAACGAGATAAAGCACAAATAAGGGCGTGTAGAAATATTTTGGACAGAGTGACCTTCTTTGATTTGGATTACTCGTTATGGAGAATAGACCTAAATACACGAAAACAAGATGAATTATACTTGCCTGTAGTGAGAGAAAAATTTGAAGAAACCTTTAATCAAAAAGTTGTTGAAGATGAGTTAATAAAACGAGTTAACAACTTTAAGCCGTCTGTTATTTTTACTCTTGATAATGAAATCGGCGGGTATGGCCATCCTGAACATGTATTCATTAGTCAATTAGTATTGGACTTAGCTCAATCACAAAAGATCTCTATTGATTACATTTATCAAAGCGTCTATACTCCTCACATGATGACAAGTATTATGGAGCGTCACTCAAAAAGAATGTTAGAATGGGGCTTTGCAGGAGACGGTTGGGAAAATGCAAAGGAAACTTATAAAGTTGCTGGTATGCCGCTACCTACTACTCAAATTAATATTTCAACTGAAGCGGATAGCAAAATGGATTACTTAAAATCCTATAACGAGCGAGAACAAAAAACAATAGGATTCTATATTCCTGCATTTATTGAATATTCAGCCGAAGAGTATTTTAACATATTTGATAGAGAATTTTTTCACGTGATAAAAACAAACTGATGCTAACAGCGTGTAAGCAATATTGCATTGCCGCAGGCGCAACACAAGGCAACATCGCCTGCACGCAAACCGTAGTAGCAATGCTTGACCTACTCGCAGCAAAAAAAATCACAACTGAAAACAATGATATTTTTCGTGTCACAATCAAATATAAACGTATCAAATCGTATCATTTTGTACTTACAGTTTCAAATCATAATCGTATCTTAACGTATCAAATGGAGAGTGAAGTTTATAATTTCAAGCTGAATATTGATTGGGGACTGATAAATTAAATAAGTGAAATCGACCGTTTTTGACTCAAATTGGAAGGCTATTAAACGAAAAGAAGAACAAATCCTCAAAAGAGTTGTAAAGCATTGCTGCCGTGCGAAGCGTAAACGTAAACGATTGCGTAACCAGCTATCTAAATCTCGAATTTTTAATTGGAAACTCATACCATGGAAGTAGTTTAACCACCCTCGATGTAGTTAGCTTCGCTGCTGCCTTCGGTGGTCGTTTATCTTTTGGATACGTTCGATAACTAAATCCTTAATGTATACAATTAAAAAACATTTTTTTTTGAAAGTTTTCGAATTTTTACCTTACATTTGCATTAAATTTTAATTAAATAAATAAAAACATGAAAAAACTTTTACTTTCGGTTGGGCTATTTTCAATGGCTTCTTTGACTTTTGCTCAGGGAACGAAAATTAGTCTGAATTCGCGATTTTCTGGTTTGGAGAAAAAAATCAAACCGAGTTCTTCAAATAAGGCGGTTGCAGGAGGAATTACTTGTAATTCAACTTATGCATCTGGATCTCAAGTGTTGAATTTCACATTAACTCTTTCTAATCTAGATGAAGAGTATGTAGATTCTTTGGCAATTACCTTTCCAGCTGGAATTGTGCCTGTAACTTCTACCAACAATCCTTTTGCACCAGCAACCGCAGGTCAACCTGCTGAAGCATTAAATGGTGTTTCTGGCCAAACAATTTCTTGGGGTGATAATGACGATAACTTCGGAGGAATAGCAACACCAGTTCCAACAGGAAGCCCTATTAGTTACAATTTTTCTGTTGATGTTACCATCGATCCTTCTGTAACAGGAAACCAAACAGCAACATTTCATATGTCAGGGGATGGATATGGTCCAAGTCCAGCTGATTTAAATGGTTCAATCACAATTTTTCCAGCAGGAGCTGTCTTACCTGATCTACAGCTTTTAGCAGTTAGAGTCCTGAATAATATACCTTTGGATAGAGCTTGTAGTTACGCACAAGATACTGTTTTTGCTGTTATTAAAAATATTGGTAACACGACTGAAAGCAATGTTACTGTAAATTATAGTATTAATGGAGGTACTGCTGCTCAAGCAGTTGCAATTGTTCTTGGGGCAACTCCAAACCCATCAATTGCACCAGGAGATACTGCTTATGCGTTTTTTATTCCTGCCTACGATTTTACAGGATCAGGAATTAAAGATATGAAAGCTTGGGTAGCACTTCCAGGTGATGTTTCTACAGTAAACGATACAATCACAGAAAGTTTTGTTAATTCGGCGTCTACTGCTCTTTCAACTTCAGATTACACAAATGGAATTGAAACGGACTACGATTTTGAAAGTTTATTATCAACTTGGAATGGTATTGGAATCGGTTTTGGTGCCTCAACAGCAACAGTTCATTCAGGTTCACAAGCTCTTTTTTACACTGTAAATACTCAAATAGGAGCTCCTGCAGGAAACTATGAGACGTATTTAGTCTTACCATGTACGGATGTGGTTCAAGGTGATAATTACCGAATTTCTTATTGGAGAAAATCTAATACTAGCACTTCACCAGCAAACATTAACGGAAGCACTGCTATTTACGCTGGAATGGGTGAAGACATTGCCTCTCTAACGACTTTGGTGAAAGATTACTCTGCAATTACTCCAAATGCAGGACCAACATTTGATGCGCAAGGAAACATTACTAATCCTGGAGGTCCTTGGTCAAAAGATTCTGTAGACTATGTTGCAACTGCAACGGGAACAATGTACTTCGCGATTGCAGCTAAAGGTACAGTTTCTGCGACTGAAGGAGTTAACGTAAGAATTGATGCGATCAATATTACTAAAGTTCAATCAAGTTCTTTAGATGAAAATGCTATCATTTCAATCGTTTATCCTAACCCAGCTAGCGATGAGTTAAATTTCAAAGTGAATGGTAAAATTTCTAGTATTACAATCAACACACTAGACGGTAGAGTTGTTAAAAACTCAACTTTGTCAACTATTGATGTTTCAACTTTATCACCAGGTATGTACATCTATAATGTAAATGTAGATGGAAAAGTTGCTAAAGGAAACTTCGTGAAAAACTAATTTTCATTCCGCCACGGCGGATAATTTTTTAAAAGCTGTCTTTTAGGCAGCTTTTTTTTGTATTTTTAATTTATGGAAAATAAAGAATATATCGTAACACCTCAAGGCTCACTAGGTCTTTTAGCGCTTGGTCATATTGGAATTAAAAAATGGCGAGAAGCAATTAATGCAAATAAAAAAAATCAAGATTCAAAAGCAACAAACGAAAGAACAAGGGAGGATGAAAAAAAATAAAATTCTCTTATTAGGTTGGGACGCCGCTGACTGGAAAATCATTGATAAATTAATTGCTGAAAGTAAAATGCCTGCACTTCAACGATTAATTCAGAAAGGTGTGAGAGGAAATCTTAAAACAATTGACCCACCGCTTTCACCAATGCTTTGGACAAGTATTGCAACTGGTTTTAGAGCAGACAAACATGGAATCTCTGGATTTATTGAACCAACAACAACTGGCGATGGATTGCGTCCAGTAACTTCAACTTCTCGAAAAGTGAAGGCTATTTGGAATATCTACAATCAAGAAGGTTGGAAAAGCAATGTTGTTGGCTGGTGGCCAAGCAACCCAGTTGAACCAATTAATGGAGTAATGGTTTCTAATTTTTTCCAAGTTGCCAATAAACCAATTTCTGAACCTTGGATAATGCAGAAGGGTACAATTCACCCCGAAAATTTAGAAGAAACCTTAAAGGAATTTAGGGTACATCCACACGAAATAACTGTTCCAATGGTTGCCCCATTTATTCCAAATATCATGAGTGATGTTGAATTAAGAAGCAACAAAAAAACAATTGGCGTTATTAAAACAATTGCAAATTCTGCGTCAATTCATGCTGCATCCACTTATTTGATCCAGGAAACAGAATGGGATTTCATGGCAATTTACCACGATGCAATTGATCACTTTTGTCATATTGGAATGAAGTTTAACGCTCCAAAAAGAGAACAAATAAAGCAAGAGGATTTTGACAACTTCAATGGAATAGTTGAGGCTGGCTATAGGTATCACGACCTTATGCTTCACCGAATTCTCGATATCATTGATGAAAACACCACTTTATTATTAATCTCTGACCATGGTTTTTATTCCGACCATCAACGACCACTCCATATCCCACATGAACCCTCTGGCCCAGCTGTAGAACACAGTCCTTATGGTATATTTTTAATGGTTGGACCGGGAATAAAACAAAATCAAAAAATTTCTGGAGCTTCCATATTAGACATTACTCCTACTCTTTTGTATCATTCTGGACTACCCGTTGGAAAAGATATGGAAGGAAAAATCCTGTATCAATGTTTTGACAATCCCAATGAAGCAAAATTCATCCCTTCATGGGAAGAAAAAATAGGAAATTCAGGGCAGCATAATGAAGAGATTCGCGAAGACCCATGGGCAGCGCAAGAAGCTATGAATCAACTAGTCCAATTAGGATACATTGATGCACCAAATGAAGATATTTCTAATCAAATAATCGCATCAAAAAGAGAAAGTCAATATTACATCGCAAGAAATTTAATCAACGGAGGAAAAGTATTAGAGGCAATAGAAATACTAGAAAAAATCTATGCTGAATCTAAAACACATCGCTACGGTCAAAGATTAGCCATGTGTTATTTGAGTAAGAGAAGATATAAACAGTGTATAGATTTAATTGAAGACATTAAAAATTCAAAACAAAAAAAACAAGAGGAGTATCCTGTAAATATTGAGGAGCCAATGTACCTTGAATATTTATATGGTTTATATTACTTAGCGGTAAACAAGTTACAAAAAGCCTTACCAATTTTAGAAGAAATTTTAGCGCAAAATCCAAACAATTTTCATATTCTACTAAATATTGCTCTAATTTATTTGGAGCGAAAAAAATACATCCAATCTGAAAAATTTTTTATTAAATGTTTAGCAATTGACGACCAAAACACAGTTGCGCACCATGGTTTAGGGATTTCATTTTTAAGACAAAACAAATATGAGGAGGCAATTGATGAGTTTTTACTTACCATTGAAACAAATTTCTATTTCCCAAAAGCACACTATCATCTAGGCGAAACGTTGTTTAAAATGAATGACTTTGAAGATGCAACAAAAGCATTTGAAGTTGCAATTAAAATTGCTCCAAATATGATTAAACCACATGAATGGCTTTTTACTATTTACTCTGAAAAAATAATTAATCGAGAACTCGCAGAAAGAAGTAGAAATTTCTTAAGTAAAAATAAAAAAGGGAAAATCATAGTATTTAATGGCCTTGAAGGAATTGATTATTCACCTTATTTAAAGATTCTTAATGATTATAAAATTAAAATTATTGATAAAGCTGAACTAGACGTTAGAGTCAAAAAGGCATTAAATCAAGTTGATGATCTAATAACTGCTGTTTTTGTACCAAGTCATTTATTACATTTTTTACCTACTTTTTACCAATATCAATTTGTAGAATTATTACTTCCTGAAAAGATTATATTAGAAAAATTGAACCAAGTAAATAATAAAAAACGTTCAATAAATCTGAATCAAATTAACGAGTTAAATAGAATTTATGAACTCAAAAATACTTGGCTGGAAAGTAATCCGACAGTAAAATATTATTCTTTAAACTGTGATGAACTGATTTTAAATCACCTAGAAGAACTACCAAGACTGAAAGAATTTTTGGATATATTTTTGAAATTCAAAGAAATCAACTAATTTTAACAAAAAATAAAAAAAAATGAAAAATAAAAAACTTTTAAATTATACAAGTTTAGCAAGTACAGTTCTTGCTTCTGCATCTGTAAATGCGCAAGCAGTTGGGGTTGATTTAAATCCTGATGTGGTTTTAACGCCAAATTCTGCTCCTTACAGTCTTGATTTCAATAACGACATGACTCCTGATTTGAATTTTGCTTTGCAACCTATTTCAGGTAGTAACACATACATGGGAATTCCCATAACTTATGAAGGAATAATTGCTGGTATTACTTTTCCAGTTGGAAGCGGAGCAATGGGAGAGCTGATAGCAGGGACAGGAACAGGGACAGGAACAGGGACAACTGCTCCTAGCTCATTTGCAATAATTTCATTAGAAAATGGAACTCCGATTTCCTCAAGTGATGTTTTTGGATCCTCTTCTCAAAATGCACTTGCTGCAGATATAGTTGTTGACGCAGGCTTGTTAGGTGAATTCCCTTACACCTTCGGCCCTTTTATAGAGTCATCTTTTAAGTTTTTAGGCGCTAAATTCCAAGTTGGAACAAACACTCATTATGGTTGGGTTCAATTATCTGTTAGTCCTGGAGTAGAGAGCTTAACGATACACGGTTATGGTTACAACCAAACTGCAGGCGCTACAATAAATGCAGGAGAAGGTGGAAATCCAGCAGGATTAGAAAATGTTTCTGTGGAAGATAAGGTTACTTTCTTCACAACTTTAAACAATGCTAAAATTAACGTAACTCCAGATTTAATCGGTGGTGAAATTAATTTAGTAAGTATGTCTGGTCAAGTTGTAAAAACCCAAAAAATAACTGATATTGAAACAATTATCTCTTACGAAGGTATTGATACTGGGATTTATTCAGTTAACGCAAAATTTGAATCAGGTTCCGTAAACAAAAAAGTGTACGTGAAATAATTAAAAATATTTACATTCTTCAAAAGCTATCCGTTTGGGTAGCTTTTTTTTATTGTTATATTTATACTAAAATAGTATTAAATGAAAATTAGCTTTTGGATTCTTTTCTTCTTTATAATTGAGAATAACGTTCTATCTCAAGTTGTTATAAATGAGGGAAGCAACAAAAACTACACCCAACTCGTTGACGAAAACAACGATAAACCAGATTGGATTGAGTTATATAATTCCTCTAATTCTGCTTACAATCTTGCTAATCATTTCTTGACAGACAATCTTGGCGATACACAAAAATGGCCACTACCTCCAATTGTTCTAGAACCAGGAGCGTATAAAATTATTCATTGTAGCGGAAAAAATAGATACGAAAGTAATGCATTTCAATTTGCTCTTTCACAACAAAATTACACGCCGATTAATGGTTGGAATACGCATACCTTCAACTCTGTTTTCGTTTGGGATGGTATCTCTAATGTTATTTTGAACATTTGCTCCTATAATAATACACAGTACACCTTAAACTCAATTTTCAACCAATCATCCACATCATTTCCTTCAACCTTAGGAGCATTTATCGATGGAAGTCCTGCTGCTTGTAATTCAAATATTGGACAACTTTACAACCAACGACCAAATGTCAAAATCAATGGCTTTACAATTGGAACTGACCAAATTCAGAATGCAAACACAGATTATCCTGCGCCTTATGGTAATTATTATTGGGGGGCAAGACATCAAATTCTTTTCAGAGCCAATGAATTAATTGACGCGGGTTTAACAGCAGGACCTTTTAACAATCTTTCCTTTGATGTAGTAACTTCGGCAAATGAATTCTATAACTATATCGATTTCTCGTTCTTAGCTACTGATTTAACGGAACTAACAAATGAATTTTTACCAGAAACAGGGACGAAACTTCACACTAATTTTAAAATTGACAATCAAGGTGAAAATGTATATTTAATTAATTCTAATAATCAAGTAATCAGTAGTTTATTAGTAAAAAGCCCGACTACAGATGTTTCGGTTGGACACATTCCAAATGGTTCAGGGGAAATTAAGTGGATGGATGGTACTCCCAACCAAAGTAATAATGGAACCGAAATCTATAATGACACATTGAAATCACCAATTTTCTCGAAATATTCAAGTATAAATACAAGTAACTTTCTGCTTGAAATTCAGAACCCAAATTCAATTCCAAGTAAAATAGTTTACACCATTGATGGTACATTTCCCACATTTAACTCACCAACCTACACCCAAGCTATTCCGATAAATATAAATCGAGTTATAAATGCACGTATATTTCCTTTAAATCCAAGTGATTATATACCGAGTGAAAATACAGCCGCAACCTATTTATTTGATGTAGAACACACAACCCCAATACTTCTATTAACAACCAATAATTCCAACCTCTATGGCCCTTCTGGAATCTTTGACAATCCGAATTCAGATGACATCAAACAAGCTTTTGTTTCTTATTTAAACGAAGATGAAAATCACACCTTACTTTTTAATCGAAAAACAGCTATCAGAATGGATGGAGGTGCTGGAGGCAGTCGAGGAAATCCTCAACGTTCATTTCGACTTTCATTTGACCACGGTGCATTAGGTGGTGGACCAGTATATCAACAGTTGATTCCTAACCGTCCAAATCGAAATAAATTCAGTGATTTGTATCTGCGAAACGGAAGTAATCAATGGTTAGAATTACCCTATAAAGATGCTTCTCAAGTCTTTATGATGAGCCAAGGAACTGATAATTATTATTCTGGCTATCGTCCAGTTAGTGTTTATATCAATGGTGAATACTTCGGACTCTATGAATTACGTGAAAAATTTAATCCTGAATATTTTGAGATTTACAATGATGCACCACAAAAAGACTCAATTGAGATTCTTTCAATGAGCTATTTTTATGGCAGTGTTTTGCGAGCAGTTGAAGGAGATGTTGAAAATTTCTTGGATTCGTATGATGACTTCTTAAACTTAAGTCCAACAAGTTTAAACTATATGGAAAACGCTGAACAATACTTTGATTTTAAACATTACACCGATTATATTATTTCAGAATCTTGGATGGGAAATGTCGATTGGCCACAAAATAACATCAAGATTTATCGATCAAATAAAACCGATTATAGATGGCGTTTTGCCTTGATTGATTTAGAACTTTCCTTGCAACCAAATGGTTGGTCAAGTTGTACAGACAATCATTTAAATTATATGTTGAATCAATCGACTTCAAATGCGTATATCAATATTTGGCTGCGCTCTATTCAAAACCCGGCTTATAGAAACTATTTCATCAATCGGTTTGCAGACCAAATAAACACAAGTTATCAAACAGAAAATTTATTAGCTATTGAACTAGCTTTTTTCAACGGAATAAAACCTGAAATGCCAAAACAATTTGAGCGTTGGGGAGATCCAAATGAAATTGAACAACAAATGCAGAAATTTAAAGACAATCATATAACTTTTAGAAGCCAACTTGCTTGTCGAAATTTAGTCGTTCAAAATCAAATTGTAACTGAATTTAATCTTGAAAAAAAGGTAGCGATTTCATTAAATGTATTTCCAGAAAGCAAAGGCGAGATTCAATTAAACACCATTCAACCAACCATTTACCCTTGGAATGGATTTTATTTTGATGGAGTTCCGATAAAAATGACAGCAATTGCTAAACCTGGATTTCAATTCTCACATTGGGAACCAAATGCTTTTATTACTGACACTATAAATCCTATTTTTCAAGGCAATGTTTCTACAACAAATACAAACTTCAAAGCTATTTTCACTGAAATTCCAGATGGACCAAACATTCATTTCTCACTTTTTCCAAATCCAACATCCGGAGATTTACAAATTCAACACGATAATGAAACAGTTGCAAAAGAATGCCGTTTTGAGATTTTTGATTTAAGTGGAAGAATACTTTATACAGCGAATTTCTCAGCTGAGAGTTTAACGACTTCCGTGAATGTAAATTCATTCCGAAGTTCAATGTATTTTGTTAGAATATTAAGAAATAAAGAACTTGTTGAAACAATTCGATTTGTGAAACAATAACTAATTTTTCTATCTTTATCTAAAGAATCAGTTCTGTTTAAAAAGGCATTAACGTGAAAAAAAGCATTGAAATATTATCGAAATATTGGGGTTTCGATTCCTTTCGACCAATGCAAGAAGAAATTGTTGATGATGCTATAAATGGCTACGATGTCCTTGCTTTATTGCCAACTGGTGGTGGGAAATCAATCTGTTTTCAAGTTCCAGGATTAGCACGTGAAGGACTTACAATCGTTATTTCTCCTCTAATTGCTTTGATGCAAGATCAGGTTTTAAATTTAGAAAAAGTAGGTATTCGCGCGAAAGCTATTACAAGTGGAATGTCTTATCGAGATATTGATATCACTTTAGATAATGCACGATTTGGAGGTTTGGATTTTCTCTACACATCTCCTGAACGCTTGCAAACGCCTTTATTTATCGAACGCTTCAAACGCATGCAAGTTGGCCTAATTGTAGTGGATGAAGCGCATTGCATTTCTGAATGGGGTCATGATTTTCGCCCAGCTTTTATAAGTATTTCAGACTTGCGAAAAATTCATCCAGAGGTTCCATTTCTAGCTTTAACTGCAACTGCTAATGATAAAGTTCGAGCAGACATCATCGACAAACTCAAACTTCACAAACCCCAAATTCACGAAGCATCATTTGAACGCAAAAATCTAACCTATACAGTTTATAAGACTGAAAATAAAATTCAAAACATTATTGATTATTGTAAAAAAACTGATGAAGTTGGAATTATCTATTGTCAAACACGAAAAAGCGTAAAAGATGTCGCTAAAATTTTAATTGCAAATGGAATAAATTGTGGCGTTTATCACGGTGGAATGAATGCAGAAGAACGCAGTCAAATGTTGAATTTTTGGCTCAGTGAACAAATAAAAATTATTGTCGCAACGAATGCTTTTGGAATGGGAATCGATAAACCTAATGTCCGTTTTGTTTTACATTTCGAAATTCCAGCCTCGCCAGAAGCTTATTTTCAAGAAGCAGGTCGTGGTGGACGAGATGGGAAAGAATCGATTGCTATTGCTTACTATGCTCCGAATGATGGAAATAATTTACTCGAACAAATTGAAAAAAAGTATCCCGAAAAAGAAGCTGTAATACACTGTTATCGAGCAATTTGTAACCACCTAAAAATTGCAATAGGCTCTGGAAAAGAAGAAAGTTATCCAATAGATTTAAAGTACGTCTGTAAACAATTCAATATAGAATATACTGTTCTTTATAATTCACTTAAGTTGTTGGAATCCAATGGGAACATCTTACTTTCGGAGGGGTTTTATCACCCAACTAAAATAAAATTTACGGTTGAAAATCGAGATTTATACAATTTTCAAATCAGCCATGAAAAATATTATCCGATTACTTCAATCTTGACCCGTTCCTACTCTGGTGTTTTTGAAACTTATCAAGCTATTCATGAGTCTGAGATATGTAAACGACTGAAAATAAGCGAGCAGGAATTTAAAAAGCAAATTGATGAAATACAAAAATTTGGTATTTTAGATGTTAGTTGGAGAAGTAATTTACCTTCCATAACCTTTTTAATAGAACGTTTAGCAGATGCTGATTTTTCATTGAAACCAGAAATTTATCATAATCGTAAAATAACGGCAGTTGACAAAGCAAATTATATACTGCTCTTTTGTGAAGGAGAAAAATGTCGAGCTCAACTGTTGATTAGTTATTTTGGGCAACAAACAAATGAATGTGGGAAATGTGACGCATGCTTGAAAAAGCAAAAAAACAAAAGTTTAAACGAAAAAGAACTGCTAGATTTCCTTCAAAAACCTACTAATATTCAAGAAGTAAAAGGATACTTTAGAAGTGATAATGATGAATTGAATAGTATATTACGAAAATTAGTTAAAGAAGAGCGGGTGCGCTACGAAAATGGGAATTATATTGCAGAATAATGAATAAATTCCCCGCCTTTTATAGATTTCCTTTTGCTTATTTAAGTAGCTTTTTGATAATAGGGATTATTTTCAATTTCTTTTACGCTAGTAAAGTACTTACGTTTTTGTTTCCGATATTGGCAATAACAACAACAGTTCTATTCTTAATTTTCAGAAAACACCTACAACGCTATTTTATTCTTTTTACCGCCGTTTCATTTATTAGCATTGGCTATATGGTCTTAGTGAATTACAATTCTACCCATTTTGAAGATGAAAAATCTACTGGCGTTTTAGTACTTCGAGTCGATGAATTTCAGAAAAAAGAAGATTGGTCGAAAGGAGTAGCTCACGTTTGCTTGTTAAACGATAATAGATTGAAAGCGAGCAAAAAACGCGTTGTTTTCTATGTAGAAACAAAACAAGAAATCAATAAATATGATGTAATTCAAGTTGCTACAACGCTATTTCCTATAGAAAATAAGAACAACCCAGGCGACTTCAATTTACAATTATTTTGGAAAAGTAAGGGTATCAAAGAAATGTGTTTCTTTCAAGAAGACGATTTTCAATTTCTTGATAAAGTCCCCAATAATTCCTTTTATGATTTTATTGCGGACTTAAATATGCTTTTTATTTCAATTCTAGAAACCTATTTAAATGGTGATGAATTAGCAATCGGCACCGCCTTAATTTTAGGAGATAAATCACTGCTTGATTCTGAAATTAGAAATGCATTCACGTCAACTGGTGCAATGCACGCTTTGGCTGTTTCAGGATTACATGTGGGGATAATACTACCTATTTTTCTTGGATTTTTCAAATTATTTGGGAAATATATCAAACGAAAACAAGCAGTTATAATTGTTGTGGGTATTCTTTGGATTTATGCCTTAATGACAGGCTTTTCACCAAGTGTGATTCGAGCTGTTTTTATGTTTTCCGTTTTAGCATTAGCACAAATAATGGGACGAAATTACAATCCAATTAACACTTTGTTTTTTACCGCTTTTGTACTTTTAGTTTTTCAACCGTTATACTTATTTGACATTGGTTTTCAGCTTTCTTACATTGCAATGCTCGGGATTTTTACCTTCAATAAAAAGGTTTCTAATTGGGTACAAACGAAAAACAAAATTCTTAAATTTTTCTGGGAAGGAACAGCTGTTGGTCTTTCTGCTCAATTTATGACAGTGCCACTTTCACTTTACTATTTCCATCAATTTCCAAATTATTTTGCACTAGCAAATCTAGGAATCATGCTCTTTTCTGGTGTTATTCTAGGTGGAGGGATTGCGCTTTTTGCCTTTAGTTTTGTTCCAATTGTCAATTCAATTATTGGGTTTGTTCTCTTCGTGAGTATTTATCTGATGTATCAATTTTTAATTTGGATTGAGCAATTACCTGGAGCAGTTGCCTACGGTTTTACTTTTTCATTTTTAACAACTGTCATCTTAACTTTTGTTCTGTTTTTCGTTGTCAATCAATTACCAAGAACAAAAATTTGGAAAGTAAGTGCCATTTCTTTTATTCTCATCCTAGGATTTATTGTTTACCAACGCTATGAAAACTTACAAACAAAACATATTTGTATTTTCAATAATAATCAATTAGTAATTACAGTTAAGAACAAATCCAATATTGTTTGTTTTTACGACACGCCCGTTGAAAAATTGGAAAAAGTAAAATTTACTGTTTCTTCCTATTTGAAGAATTATCCTGGCGATGTTGAATATGTATCTATCCATAAGAAAAATGCTAATTTGAATATTGACAATCAAAATGTTAGAATTTCAAAATCGAAACAAGGTAGAATTTTGGAGATCGATTCAAAGAAATTTACAATTCATTATTCCAATAAAAATCAAATTTTAAATAATGATTTAGCAATGCCTTGGGTGGAAACGAAACAATCGCTTTCGAGTGGATCGAAGATTATTGAATTGAGATAATTCCAAGATTATTTTGTTATTGGCTTAATTCTAAAACTGCAACCTATATACGAAATTCGGAAAAAACCCAATTTGATAGGCTATGTTTATACTATTCGTGCTCGGATTAAATCGTTCAGCGAAAATGTTTTTTCTGTTCGTTACATTATTCACATCAAAAGACCAAGATTGTGAAATTTTACGTTTTTTAGAATTCATCGTATAACCGAGCTTCACGTCCAATCTTAAGAAATCAGAATATTTCTCCGAATAAGCGTATGCATCACCCTTATTAACTTGAAATTGAACCAATTGAGATAACTCCAAATTGATAGGCGTGTAATATCTTCCTCCTGCATGCGTGAACTTAACGTCAAGTGCTATTGCGTTTCGCTTTTCCTTACCAACTTTGAACTCTTTTCCGATTAGCACATTGTAAACATAACGACCATTGAAAGCTGTGTTACGGATGATTCCATCAGAAGAAATGTATTTAGATTCATATCTTGAGCCTGTAATTAAACCATAAAAACCTTTGCTAAAAAATCGTTCGATAGTAAGTTCAACTCCATAGTTTTCGCCCGTTCCTTCATTTACTAAATCAGTTTTATCGTTTGGAAAGAATGTTGCTCCAGCATTCAACATTGAATAACTTGTAGCATTTTTCTGAACTGGCACCTTACTCAAGTATTGGTAGTAAACTTCTGTCTTAAAGCGCCACCTTTTAAAGGGAAGTATTTCATAACCCAAAACAAGTTGCTGACTTCGAGAAAAATCCATTCCTCGATTCAATTGTTGCGCGTTACCTTGACTATCAAAAGACTGGAAAAAATAAGAATCCAAAGGTTGCATTTGACTGTGCATTCCATAGCCAAAACTTAAGTTGCTATTTTTCGAAAATTGGTACTTCACTCCTACCCTCGGCTCAATGGCATAAGAATTATTCAGTGTTAAAAGTTGCGTGTGTAAACCTAAATTCAATATCAAATCGTTGGTGAAATTATATTTCGAGTGAACGTACGCTTGTATCAATCCCGATTTTTCATCTGAGTTCCATAATTCTTGCCATTCCACTGAATTTTCTCGATTGCGATAGTTCAATTTAATCGACAATAGCTCAGCGATAATTCCCGTTTTAAAGAACAGTTTTGCGCTAATCTTCGAATTAAATGAAGTATTCAACGTGAAATTAGCGCGTTTCGTTAAGTTTTCAATCGTACGAATAGGTTTCTCTACTGGATTCAAACTATCTTGTAGGTAATTAGAACCTGCATAATTTACGCCAATAACTGTATTGAAATATGACTTTTCATTGATGCGAATCACGTGTTTCATACCCAATAATCCAATTTCACTTGTAAAATAACTATCGCGGTTTGGGATTGCAAAAAGATCAGTACTATCAACATTATCATGCGTAAAATCAATTCTACTTAATGCACCAATACCAAAAAAAGTAAATTTTCCGATTTTCGTGTTTCCAGTATTTATTTTAAATGATAAATCCTGGTAATAAGGTGTTGCAGCTGTTCCAATCGGTAAACCAATCGACTGAGCAACACTCGAAAAACCATAGCGATAGGCTACCAAATACGAAGAACCGTTGTCTTTTTTTATCGGGCCTTCTGTAACTAATTCTAAGCCAGTAAGCACCCCAAATTGGAAGGTATTTTCTCTTTTTTCGCTATTCCCATTTCTTAAACCTAAATCAAAAACACCAGCGTTTGCATTACCGTATTCTGCGGGAAAAGCCGAGGTCATAAAGTCTGAATTCCGAAGTAAATTGGTATTTATCGCTGAAACTGGTCCACCTGTTGTTCCAATTGTTGAAAAATGATTGGGATTTGAAATATTTAAACCTTCAATACGCCACAAAACCCCAACTGGAGAATTCCCTCTGATAACCAAATCATTGCGTGTGTCATCTGGAGAACTTACACCTGCAAAATTCGCTGCTAAACGAGCTGGATCAGAACGTCCACCAGCATAACGATTCACTTCTTCCATTGAAAAAGAACGTCCACTGACACTCGTAAATTCATTATTTAGTCCATTCTTTTTACCCACAACCTTCACTTCTCCAATTTCAGCAATAGATTCCTCTAATTGAATATCTAAAATAGTTTCCTTGCCAGATGTCACTATGATGTTTGAAAAAATAACTTCCCGATAACCAGCGTAAGAAATTTTTAATGAATATCTCCCTGGCGCAACATCTGTTAATTTGTATATTCCATTGACATCCGTTCGTGTAATTTTTATAGGGTTTGATTCTACAATCTGAATCGTTGCCCCAGGAATCGTTTGTTGAGACTGCTTATCAGAAATTGCACCCTTTATGGTTTGTAAATTTTGAGCGTTTGTAATTTGAAAACTTAGTATAAAAATCAAATATAAACTCAGCTTCGGAAAATTCAATTTCATTCGAACTATTTGAGGTACAAAAGTAACTTCAATTATAGAAATATTGATTTAATCTTTCAAGTGAGGATGTTCCTTTAAAATCGGTGCATTTACTAATTTGAAACTTAAATCCCTCAATTCATTCACTTCCATTTCTTGAATTTGCATAATTGAAATCGGTTTGTTGATATACAAGCGGGCAACTCCTGGCCTAGCGGGACCAAGAATTTCAGTAGGATCGGAAAAAAGTATATAGTTGTTTGTAAATGTCAATGGAACAATCGGAACATTTAAAGCTTTAGCGAGTTTGAAAGCACCATCTTTGAAAGGTACCATTTTCGGACATTGATGACTAGGAATTCCACCTTCTGGAAATATTACTAATGACCATCCTTCTGCAATTGCCTTAGAAGCAAGCATATAACTTCTTCCAGCTTTACTTTTATCTCCACGATAAACAGGAATATTTAAATTTTTAAAATAGGTACTGATGATTGGATAGTTTAAAATTTCACTTTTACCAAGAAAAACAAATGGATGTTTTGGTAAAATAGAATACATAAAAAAAATGTCTAGGTATGAAGTATGATTTGCAATAATGACATACGGCCCATCTGGTAGTTCATTGTTTTCAAACGTTTTAACACGGTAAAAACAAAAAACCCTCATCATCCAACTCCAAAAAATAAAAAGGTAAAAGCTAAATTTCTTCCATTGAGGGCGAAAAAGTAAAGCGAAGAATAATGGATAAAGAAGAATTGCGAAAATTACAAATATAAGAGCAATATATAATTTCCAAATTAAACCAAATACCCCTATAATCCACTTCATTTTCAAATATAGTAATTTCATTAGAACCAATACTCCTTTGCTTTCATTTGAAATCACTAATTTTGATTAAAAGTTTTAAATGGCACGTATTTTAACAGGTATTCAAAGCACTGGAACCCCGCATTTAGGTAACATTCTTGGTGCAATTATTCCTGCAATTAACTTAGCTAAAGAAGCTGAAAATGATTCATTTTTGTTTATTGCTGATTTGCATTCTTTGACCCAAATAAAAAATGGAGAACAACTCCGTTCAAATACCTATGCAACAGCTGCCGCTTGGTTGGCTTTTGGTTTAGATACTGAAAAAACTGTTTTTTATCGCCAAAGTGATGTAACAGAGGTAACAGAACTGATGTGGTATTTACTTTGTTTTTATCCATACAATCGAATGATCCTCGCTCACAGTTTTAAAGACAAAGCAGATCGATTAGACGATGTAAATGGCGGATTATTCACTTACCCAATTCTTATGGCAGCTGATATTTTGCTATATGATGCCGAAATAGTTCCCGTTGGAAAAGACCAAAAACAACACTTAGAAATGGCAGCAGATGTTGCCCGTCGTTTTAATTTGCAATATGGTGAAACACTCATTGCTCCTCAAGAAAAAATTCAAGAGGATACAATGCTTGTTCCGGGTACTGATGGAGAAAAGATGAGTAAATCACGTGGGAATTACATAGATATTTTCTTGCCAGAAAAAGAACTACGTAAACAAATAATGTCAATCATTTCTGAAAGCACATCATTAGAAGAACCAAAGAATCCAAATACTTGTAATACGTTTGCTTTATATAAATTATTGGCTTCTGAATCGGAAATTGAAATAATGCGGGCAAATTACTTAGGTGGAAACTATGGTTACGGTCACGCAAAGCAAGCACTTTACGAATTAATTCTAGCAAAATTTACTGCGGAACGAAAGAAATTCGATGAATTAATGGCAGCTACTTCTAAAATTGATGAGGCGCTAGAAGTAGGAGCATTAAAAGCAAAAAGTGTGGCTAAAGAAGTTTTGAAAAGAGTTAGATTTAAAGTCGGATACTAGCTTTAATTTAATTTCTAATTAGCCCATCCTATTCGGTTGGAATGAGTGAAGTTAGATTAGCAATTAAATCTTCATAGCGTTGTTTTAACTTTTTCTTGTCATCGGCTTGACCAAAAGCTTTTGACGCTTCTAACTCTGCAATTTCTGCATCCAAACCATTTATTTTCTCATAGAACGCAGACGTCGCATATTCAACTGCGCGAGATAAATACATTTTAGCATAGTTATTTCCATTTTCATTTAAATAAACAAACATATTATGTGATTTCTCTTGTAAGTCGATATCCATTCTAGGCACGTATACAACATAAGCAAACATTACACGCAATTCATCATATCCTTTCAAAGTACCACTTTTCAATACTCTTTCAAAGAATTGGTAATCCTGAGTTTCCCCTTTTTGGCTGTAGATTTCAGCAATTGTAACGTTTGTACTTTTAATATTTTCTTTCTCCATATTTCTAGCGAAAGTTAAAGCCTCATCTGGATTTGCTGCCATAAGTGCTTGCAAAGCAGAAGATATCACAAGGGTAGATTTTTCTTTAGCTAAAACTCCTTTTAAGAAAACAGTTGCATCTTCTTTACTTAGGGAACCTAAACTATTAACTGCTGTTGAACGTGTTTGGGATTTCACGTCGTTTTGAGCAATTTCTTTAATTTTCAACAAATATTTCTCTTCCAATTTCTCATTTATTTTAGCATAATTTTCAACTGCTGTCTGACGAATTGCCCAGAAAGGATCGTTCATTGCATCATACATTAATTTACTAACTTCTGTGCTTTTTACACGCATTGTTCTTTTCAAAGCAGTCATTCTTGCCAAATATCTTGGAGAATTATAATATTGATGAACAAATTGACTTGCTGGTTTTTCTTCGTAAAATTTACCTAAAAGCACTTGGTTCTCGTCAAACAAAACGTTCTTCAATTCACCAGTGTAACTAAAAGTAAACGATTGGTCAATGCTATCAATCATTACTTTCTCAGATCTTTTACCGTTTCCATCCCAAATAGCAAATGTCACAGGTAACTTATAAATCGGGAAATCATCTGTAGCTTGTTTTTGCTTAGCTGTAATTGTAACTGTTTTATTTTCAGTATTAACTGATTGTTTTGTAAAAACAATTGGATGTCCTTTACTTAAAAACCATTGGTTAAAAAACCAGTTTAAATCTTCACCTGTTACTTCTTCAAAAGCCATTCTTAAGTTGTGAACTTCAGCTGCTTTGTATTTATTTGTTGTCAAATAGTTATTTAAACTTTTGAAAAAAGCTTCATCACCAAGATAGTTTCTCAACATATGTAAAATACGACCACCTTTATTGTAAGAGTGACCATCAAACATATCTTCTTTGTCGTAATGCGCAAACCAAATTAAATCGTGATATCCTTGTTGCATTCCGCTGTTGAAATAACCATTTGCTTCTTGTTCAGCTTGATAGTCAGCTTCGTCAATTCCATATCTTTGCTCATCCCATAAATATTGAGAGTAATTTGCAAATGATTCATTCAATGGTAAATTAGCCCAAGACTCACAGGTAACTAAATCTCCAAACCAATGGTGGAACAACTCGTGAGCAATAGTTGACTGGTCGTTTGCATCCATCAAATCGCGATCTGTTTTATAGACATAATCACCAAAAATTACAGCTCCAGTGTTTTCCATAGCACCTGAAACGTAATCTCTAACTACGATTTGACTGTATTTATCCCAAGGAAATTCAACCCCTAATTTTTGTGAGAAAAACTTAATCATTGCTGGAGTTTCTCCAAAAATTGCTTTTGCATTTGCTTCAAATTCTGGTTCAACATAGTAATTTACATCCATTTTTGTTCCATCAGGACGAGTATAAACATCTTTTACAACTTTAAACTCACCAACTGCCATCATAAATAAATAAGGTGCGTGCGGTAAATCTTGTTTCCAATGATCTGTGCGTGTTCCGTTTGCATTTTTAACTGATGCAATCATTTTACCGTTTGAAAGCGTCAAATATTTATCTTCAACTGTGATAAACATTTCTTGTGTTGTTTTTGCATTTGGAGCATCAACCGTTGGAAACCAAACTGAATTTGCTTCCGTTTCTCCTTGTGTCCAAATTTGAGGCATTTTACCTTTTACTTCTCCTTTAGGATTGATGAAATACAACCCTTTATCTGAAGTTATCGCAGCACTTCCGCCTGTTGTACGCTCGTCAGGTTTAGAAACGTAATCAATTACAACTGTGAATTTCTCGTCACGCGTATAAACTTTATCTAATTTAATTCTCAATTTCAAAGAATCCATATAAGTATATGTTAGAGCTTTACCATTCAACACTACTTTATTGATATCCATTCCTTTAGCGTCCAAAATCAAGCTATCAGAAGCATAAAAATGTTGTTTAGCACTAATTGTCGCTTTACCATTCATTCTTGATTTTTTCCAATCAAAATTCACTTCCAATTTCGTGTGAATCAAATCTGTTAAAAGTGTTCTTGACGGGTTGTAAATACCTCTGACTTTCGGTTCTTCTCCATAATAATCGCCTTCTTCACCGTAATACTCCTCTAAATCTCCTAAGTATTCTTCACCTTCATAATTTACTTCATCAGAATATTCAACTTCGATAGGAAACTCTTCAGCCACTGTTTTATCAGATTTACAGCTTAACAAGACAAGCACAAAAAATAGTGCAAATAAGGATTTTTTCATTTTATCGTATTTTTTACAAAACTGCTGAAATTATTTCATTTAGCAAGTTTATCTGATTAAAAAGTAGAATTGATAATTAGAAAGGTTTCGTTAGTTTTGCTGAAAATAAATCCAATGACAGACTTCAAATCATACAACTTTAACGGTAAAAAAGTATTAATCCGTGTGGACTTTAATGTTCCCTTAGATAAAGAAACGCTTGAAATCACAGATGATAAAAGAATTCGTGCGGCACTTCCAACAATGCTTCATATCTTAAAAGGCGGTGGAAGTTTAATTGTGATGTCGCATTTAGGCAGACCAAAAGAAGTTCCTGAGGATAAATACTCTTTACGTCATATCACAGCACGCATTGCAGAATTGGTTAGAACAAATGTTTTATTTGCAAATGACTGTATTGGTACAGAAGCAATTGAAAAAAGTAAAGCATTGAAAGCGGGTGAAATTCTAGTATTAGAAAACGTTAGATTCTATAAAGAAGAAACGAAAGGCGATATGGATTTTGCTAGTAAATTAGCTGCTCTTGGAGATTGTTACGTAAACGATGCGTTCGGAACAGCTCACCGTGCACACGCAAGTACAACACAAATTGCAAGTTTTTTTCCAAATGATAAAATGGCAGGATTCTTAATGGATGCTGAAATTGAAAGTGCCCGTAAGGTAATGGAAAAAACAGAGCGACCTTTTACAGCAATCGTTGGTGGAGCAAAAGTTTCAGATAAAGTTTTAATTGTTGAAAATTTATTAAATGTTGCCGATAATATCATCATTGGTGGTGGAATGGCTTATACTTTTTTCAAAGCTCAAGGTGGAGAAATCGGAAATTCTTTGTGTGAAGAAGAAAGATTTGAAACGTGTCTTGAAATTTTAGATAAAGCAAAAGTAAAAGGTGTAAACATCTATCTTCCTGTTGATTCTACTATTGCCGATAAATTTGCACCTGATGCAGCCACAGAAAATGCAGTAAGTAATGTAATTCCTACCGGTTGGATGGGCTTAGATATTGGAACGGAAGCGGCTTCAATCTTTAAAGAAGTGGTAATGAATAGCAAAACAATTCTTTGGAATGGTCCAATGGGCGTTTTTGAAATGGATGCATTCGCAAATGGAACACGTACTATTGCTGAAGCAGTTGCCGAAGCGACAAAAGCAGGAGCGTATAGTTTAATTGGTGGTGGTGATAGCGCTGCGGCAGTCCAAAAATTTGGTTTCGCCGATGCTGTAAGTCACGTTAGTACTGGTGGTGGTGCTCTTTTGGAATATTTCGAAGGAAAAGAACTTCCAGGAATTAAAGCGATTTTGGATTAGAAAGTAATTAAGATTGAAGATTACAGATTGCAAATTGCAGATTCAGACTGCAAATTAAATCTGCAATTTGTTATCTTCCAATCTGTAATCCCTTCTCCTCTATCTCAACAAATTCACGTGTCCCAACTTTTGGAACTTGCGATAATCATCCCAAGAGAAAGTTAATTTCCACACGTAAGTTCCATCTTGACATTGGCTGTTTCTATACGTTCCGTCCCAACCTTGGTAGATATTTGTCGTTTCAAAAATCAATTCTCCCCAGCGATCAAAAATCTGCATACTATATTTTTTAACGTCTTCAGGATTAGAAAACACCACATTCCAAACATCATTTACACCATCACCATCAGGGATAAACGTATTTGGTACGTAGTAAAACGGATCGTTGTCGAAAATGATTTGCTGGTAAGACGTATCTGGACAATTATCGCTTGAAATCGCAATCAAAGTAATCATAAACGTATCCGAAAGATTCGCTGTGTACGTGTAATTCCCAGGCTCAAAGTAAAAATGATTGATGGGTGTATCACCCATATTCCAGATATAAAACTCGGCGGCAGTACTTTGATTGGTGATGTTCGTTTGGTCGTTTCCAGCAAATAAATACGTCGGATCTGCTAAAATCCCTGCTGTCGGAGATTGATAAACGGTGATAAAATCGTCATACGTCGCAAAGTTCGTACAACCGTTGATGTCTGTCGCTGTCAAGGTTACATCATAAATCCCACCGTCTTGGTAAATATTCACAACGCTGTCGCAC
>JBILOX010000035.1:0-34593 GCA_044374225.1 Crocinitomicaceae bacterium
ACAGAAGGCATCCCTATGGCACAATAAGAATCAGATATCAATTCATCATTTTCGTCGAGATGTATTGTATCTGTGTCAATCAATTTAAATTCAGGGATAGTAATTGGTTTTTTAGTAGAGATGTTTATTGTTGTATCAGTAAAATTGGTTTCAAAATCAGACTGAGCAAACATACTATGCTGATTTATTAATAGATAAAAACTAATGAAAATATTATTAACAGAAAACGAACGAATTATATCCATGGAATAATAAATAGTTTTAGATTACTAAATTACAAAATTCTATTGTTTTATTGTAGTTAACAGAAAATAGAGACAATAATCTCCAACACTTGTTAGAAAATTTAGGAATTAAAATCAATTCATCAAAACAAAAACTCTTTACGAAATAAAAGAAAGTTTATTCTAATCTAACGATTCTAAACTATTTTTAGAATCAAATAAAGATTAATTTTAAATCATAATTTAAGGTTAAAATTTAATCATATTTATTAATTATTTCATAACTTTGTCCAACCAACGATATGCAGCGCAAATTAATGAACGAAATTATAAAAAAAAATGGCTGTATTGCGCTCAATTGTCCACATGGATTTGGACACTTTTTTCGTCTCCTGTGAGCGACTTTCAGATAGTCGTCTCAACGGAAAACCTATATTAATCGGAGGAACGAGTGATCGTGGTGTTGTTACTTCTTGCAGCTACGAAGCCCGGCGTTTTGGTGTACATTCTGCTATGCCAATGCGTATGGCAATCGAACGCTGTCCCGAAGCAATCATTATCAAAGGCGACCACGAAACCTATTCCAAATACTCGCGAATGGTTACGGACATCGTGAAAGAAGCGGTGCCCGTGTACGAAAAAACATCCATCGACGAATTCTACATGGATTTGACAGGAATGGATCGCTTTTTCGGAACGATGAAATATGCAAGTGAGTTGCGCCAAAAAATCCTCAGAGAAACGGGATTACCTATTTCTTTTGGACTTTCTCAGAACAAAACCGTGTCAAAAATCGCAACTGGAGAAGCAAAACCAAACAATCAGATGCAGATTAATTACGGAGAAGAAAAGCAATTTTTATCGCCTTTATCTGTGCGAAAAATTCCAATGGTCGGCGTAAAAACCTATCAAACGCTTTGTAATCTCGGTGTAAAAAAAATCCATACGCTGCAAGAAATGCCACTCGTTTTGATGGAAAGTGCCTTGGGTGAAAACGGCGTTTCTATCTGGAAAAAGGCACAAGGAATTGATAATTCACCTGTCGAACAATACAGCGAGCAAAAATCACTTTCCAAAGAACGAACGTTTGAAACTGATACGATTGATGTTTACAAACTAAGAGCTGTGCTACTCACAATGGCAGAAAATCTTGCGTTTCAGTTGCGAAAAAACGACAAAGTAACGGGTTGTGTGACGGTTAAAATCCGCTATTCCGACTTTCAAACGCAAACTTTACAAAAACAAATTGCCTACACTTGCGCCGACCACGAACTGATTCCCGTTGTGTTGGAATTGTTTAAGCGCTTGTACAACCGAAGAGTTTTAGTGCGTTTGGTGGGCATTCGTTACAGTTCGCTGGTTTCGGGAAGTCACCAACTTAGTCTATTCGACGAACGCGTGAACTACGCTGCTTTGTATAATGCGTTGGATACGATTCGTAAACGTTTTGGCGATAAAGCGATTGGGAGAGTTGGGAGTTTTTGAGAGGTACGTGATGCTTATTAATTGCGAACTATATAATTGCGAATTGCAAACGGAAGTACATAATGCTAAGGAAGTGAGGTTGGGAAACTATACTATTTAACGAAGATTAATATTTCGAGGGCTGCTACTCTTTGTAGTATTCTAATTTTGTAGCCTTAAAACCAATAGATGCCATTCTTATTTATTTTTCTGTTTATAATTGCGACACAAGCGTTTTTCTCCTACTCGTTTTTTTCGCAAGAAGCACTGATTTACAACGTTTTCGGAGCTGTGCAATTAGTAGCTTTTGTGGGAACAATTGCTTTGATGTTTATCTTTTTCAGAAGGAGAAATTCAACTAATTACAAAGCAGGATTTTATTCTTTTGGCGCAATGATAGCATCTGGAGTCCCAGCGATTGCATTTATTTTTCCCGGAATCTTAAAACTTATTACAGGAAATATTTTATTCTTTCAAATTGGTTGGACACTTTCGTTTTTACTATTTATTGCGATTTTAGTTGGAATTTTGTGGGGACGTTGGAATTGGAAAGTACACAAAGTACAACTTGATTTCCCACATTTCCCTGAAGATTTAAACTCGGTTAAAATTGTACAAATCAGCGATGTACACGTTGGGAGTTTTTTTAACAATTACAAAAAAGTAGAAAAAGCGATAGAAAAAATAAATGCTTTAAACGCTGATTATGTGTTTTTTACCGGTGATTTAGTAAACAATTCAGCGGCAGAAATGAAAGGTTGGGAATCGGTTTTCTCAAAAATTCAAGCAAAAAAAGGAAAATACAGCATCCTTGGAAATCACGATTATGGCGATTACGTGAAATGGGAATCGGAGAATCAAAAACACCAAAATTTACGTGATTTAATCGCAATCCATCAAGAAATTGGATTCATACCTTTATTGAATGAATCAGTCGAATTAGGTCCAAATTTTTGGCTTTTAGGCGTTGAAAATTGGGGGAAAGCACCCTTCAGACAAAGTGGCGAACTTGGTAAAACCCTATCAAATGTACCAACAGAAGCTTTTAAACTATTGCTATCACACGACCCAAGTCACTTTGACTTACAAGTTTTAGAAACAGATATTGACTTAACACTTTCTGGTCACACCCACGGAATGCAATTTGGCATCGAACGCTTCGGAATTAAATTCAGTCCCGTTTCGTTGCGCTACAAAAAATGGGCAGGATTATACCAAGTTGGCAAGCAATACTTATATGTAAATCGTGGATTTGGATACCTTGGTTTCCCTGGTCGCGTTGGGATTTATCCTGAAATTACGGAGATAACGTTGGGAAGAAAGTAAAACTAAAAGTTTGAAGTAAAGTATCATTTTAAATGAGACTTAAGAAGATTTTTAATCATTTATTTCAATTGCACCTCATTTTATTGGCTGAAATTTTAACTTTGTTTTCCGAAAAGAACGATGGAAGAACAAGAAAAAATTGAAGTAACCATTCCTGAGAGTAAAATCAAGAAAATTGGCAAAAGACTATGGAAATTCACCAAACGATTTTTCTTGGTTTTTGGAATCCTTGTATTGGTTTATTTCTTTTCAGCCTACATCCTATCCAGAATTACCGTTGAAGGGAAAAATGAAAAAAATGCAACGATAGAAATTTGGTTGATGAAATCAGGTGTTCATACCGACTTTGTAGTTCCAGTGAAAACAAAAAATAAAGATTGGAGTACTGAATTTCCTTATGAAAATACGAACGCAAAAGACACTACAACAACTTTAATTGCCATCGGTTGGGGAGATAAAAACTTCTACATGAATACGCCAACTTGGGCAGATTTAACCTTCAAAACAGCATTTTCAGCAATGGCAGGTCTTGGCTCCTCCTCTATTCACGCAACTTATTATTATACTCTTCTTTCAGACAGACCTGTAATTTCTTTAAAACTCTCGGAAAATCAATACCGTAAATTGGTGAAATACATCGAGAAAAGTTTATATCGCAACAAAAAAAATCAAGCAATATTCATTCAGCCACGATGGAAATCAGTTATGGGTAAAAACGACGCCTACTACGAAGCACGCAACAATTACAGTATTTTCACAACATGCAATTCTTGGATTAACAATGGTTTAAAAGCTGCCGATAAGAGAGCTTGTTTATGGACGCCATTTGCAGGTGGAATTTTTTATCAATATGGAAAATAAACTATTCCTTTTTTTAGTGTTATTATTTTCAGTTCAAGCCATGAGCCAAACAACAGATTCTACTTCCAATTTACAGAATCAAAAGCGATTAATGATTTTTGTAAATGGTAATCGTGGATATAAGTTCAATAAGATAACGACTGACAATAAGCTAGAGTTGAAAGATAAAACAGGATATTGGTATAATTATGACGACACAATAATCAGTAGATTTCAACCAGTTCAGGCAATTTATTTTGATGGCCATCATCCCATTTCAACTTCCATGCACCGTAATATTGCACGTTTTTCAAAGGCTTTTCTTTTCTCCCGTTTTTGTTGGTTTTCAAGAAAAAGTCGTTGGGTATTGAATACAAAATTCAACGAAATTGGCTTTAAAGTACGTGTTGAAAATGGAAAAATTGCTGGTCAAAATCTACTTAATTATTTGCGAGAGAATCAACTTCTAGAAAAGCAAGTTACAATAGATTTTGTCAATCACAGCATGGGGTACGCTTACACTTTGGGGATTTTAGAAGTCATACAACCCTATATCAAATTGGGTAAATTTCTAGCAATTGCTCCCGAAAGTGGTGGTTTGCAAGGTGCTGATTGGAATCAATTTGAAGAAGTTTGGCAATACGGTAGCAATATGAATTCATCAACTAGCGATGTGATTTACTACCATGATGGGATTGCACCACAAACTCCTATTAAAGGTATTGAAAATTTGGAAGCATTAAAAGGTGGTCGTGTTTTTATTCCTAATGAATGGGGGAAAATAAAAAAAGGATTTGTGAGATCTCATCATTTGAGTTTTTTTCAATGGTTTTTCTTAATTAAACCAACAGATCGAGGTTATTTTAAACGCTAGTAATTTTCAAATTCTTACTTTTGAAACAATGATTCAACAAAACGTCAATTTAAAACCTTATAATACTTTTGGAATAGAAGTTTATTCGGCAGGTTTCGCTCGATTTTCAACAATTACGGAATTAAAAACGATTTTAGAAAGCAATCCTTTTTCGCAACTTTTAATACTTGGTGGAGGAAGCAATCTACTTTTAACTAAAGATTACGATGGGCTAGTACTAAAGAATGAAATTCAAGGGTTTACAATTATTAAAGAAACCACTGAAAATGTAATTATTGAGGCTGGAGCAGGTGAAATTTGGCATCAATTTGTAATGAACTGTATAGAAAATGGTTACGCTGGTGTTGAAAATTTAAGCCTTATTCCTGGAAGTGTTGGTGCGAGTCCAATGCAAAATATTGGAGCTTATGGTGTTGAAATAAAAGATATTTTTCATCATTTGAAAGCTTACCACATCGCAACTGGTGAAGTTCATACTTTTGACAAAGAAGCTTGTCAATTTGGTTATCGTGAAAGTGTTTTTAAAAACATACACAAAGGTCAATATATTATTCTATCCGTTGCTTTTAAATTGTCAAAATCGCCGAAAATTAATACAACTTATGGCGCAATAGAAACAGAATTAGCAGCTCAAAACATTACTGAACCAACGATTCGTGATGTGAGTAATGCTGTGATTTCTATTCGTCAATCAAAATTACCTGATCCAAAAGTATTAGGAAATGCCGGAAGTTTTTTCAAGAATCCTGTTGTGGATGAAGTGATTGTTCAAAAAATACAAGAAAACTACCCAGATGTTCCAAATTACCCAGCTTCAGAAGGAAAACGAAAACTAGCTGCAGGTTGGTTAATCGAACAAGCAGGTTGGAAAGGAAAAACGATTGATACTTATGGTGTTCATAAATTGCAAGCTTTGGTTCTAGTAAACTACGGTGGAAGTACTGGAAAACAAGTATATGACTTATCAACTCAGATTATTGAATCAATTGAAGAAAAGTTTGGTGTTACTTTGGAACGTGAGGTCAATATACTTTGAAGTAAAAAGTTGCCTTCGAGAGCCTCAGTCAACTTTTTACCAAGAGACTCAGTCAACTTTTAATTTTCAATTAGCTCAAAATTTTGCGATTCATTTTTGTAACCATAGAATGACTTATAGTCTTTATCTCTTAAAATCCTTCTGCCGCGACGGAGTCTTAATATCCTAAAATCTTAATGTCTAAAATCCTAAAGTCTTTAAATCCTAAAATCTTAATGTCTTAATGTCCTAAAATCTTAATGTCTTAATGTCTTAATGTCCTAAAATCTTAATGTCTTAATGTCCTAAAATCTTAATATCCTAAAGTCATTCCTCATTAATTCATTCTTCAACTTTACTCTGACTTTCCAAAACCGCTTCTTTCATTGAAATTGCGTAAGCATCAAGCTTTAACTGTACTTGATTATCAAAACTACCAATTATTCTAGCAGCTAAAATCCCTGCATTTTTTGCACCATTTAAAGCTACTGTTGCTACTGGAATTCCGTTTGGCATTTGTAAAATACTAAGTATTGAATCCCAACCGTCAATTGAATTGGAAGATTTAACAGGAACACCAATAACAGGTAAGGAAGTCATAGAGGCTGTCATTCCAGGAAGATGAGCAGCGCCACCAGCACCAGCGATAATCACTTTCAAACCGCGACTTGCAGCAGATTTTGCATATTCGACCATTAACTCAGGTGTACGATGAGCAGAAACAATTTTTACTTCTGAACTTATTCCTATTTCGTCTAAAAATTCTTTTGCGGCCCCCATAACTGGTAAATCGGATGCACTCCCCATAATTATTCCTACTTGGATCATTGTTCGCTTGTTTTTGTGGTGATTGGTTCTTCGACACTAGTCGACGTAGCTCTTTTTACTGGCTCTTGTGATGGTTGAATTTCCGACGACTCTATAACTTGTTCTAATTGATTTTCAGAATTTTCTATAACAGTTTCTTTAGTTTCGATGGTTGGATTTTGAGCTGTAGATTCATAATGAACAGTGTTTTCAATATCAGAAAATACTTGATCCATTGGTTGCATAATTGGTTCGGTTGTATCTTTTAAAATATTGTCGATTTTTAGGTCATTTTTAATATCAAAGCCAGACTTTTTGATTTCATTTTGTAACTCAGAGGTCGCGTTTCGAAACTCATATAAAGTTCTACCCAAGGTTTTGGCAATTCCAGGAATACTTTTTGAGCCGAAAAACATCAAAACGACCAACATAATTAAAACAATTTCTGAGCCTCCGATGTCATTTAAAAACAATGGTAAAATAAACATGCTCAAAATTACAAGAATTTATTTGAATAGCAGTTTTAACCATTTTATTAAAGTTTTTTTTTTGTTAAAACATTCTAGATGTCGCTTCGAAATAGAATAGTTATCCCATTTTCCTCGTACCACTTGAAATTGAAAACAGACTAGCAAAATTTGAATTAAATTTAAAAGTAATAAAGTACATTTGTATCTAAATATTATTGTTTTGAGTCAAATTTCTAATCAATTATTGTTCGGATTAATTTTAACAATCTTATTATTAATAGTACTTTCGATTTATGTGATTTTGAAATTACAAAAATCAATTAAATCCAATAAAGAATCAGAAACTCAATTTCAACTACTTGAAAATAAAATAAATACACTTGAACTAGAAACTTTACAATCTAAATTAAATCCTCATTTATTTAAAAATATACTTAATTCAATTCAGTCTCATGCTTATCAAACATATTTTGCTTTAGATAAGTTGGCAAATGTTTTAGATTACATTTTATATGAAAGTCGAAACAAATTCGTAACACCAAAAGAAGAAATTGAATTTGCGTTAAACTTAATAGAAATAAATAAAATTAAAGTAAGTCCATTGTTTGAGCTAAAAGTAAAGACGAAGATTAGTCCTTCTGAATTATTGTATGAACAAAGATTATTGGCTCCATTAATTTCTATTGATTTAATTGAAAACGCATTTAAACATGCTGATTTACAAAATCCAGACGCATTTATTTCGATCGTTTTTGAGTTTAATGACAATGTATTTTACATGACGGTTTCAAATAAAATCTCACCTAAAGTTCCTTTGAAAAAAGTCAATAGTGGTATCGGTTCTGAAACCTTAGAACAAAGACTAAGAATCATTTATAAGGATAATTTTAAGTTGGAACGATTTACAGAAGGCGACGTTTATATTGCACATTTAAAAATAAACTTACTTGAACACAAAGCTAAAATGCTTGCTATTAGATGATGAACTTTTGGGTTTATCTTTTCTAAAACTTATTTGTGAGCAAATACCAGACATTGAGGTGGTTAAAGCGTTTAATAATCCAACTAACTTTATTTCTGAATTTCAGAATTACGACTTTGACTTTTGTATCCTCGACATTGAAATGCCTGAATTTAATGGATTGCAAGTGGCAAAATTGATTGGCAATAAACCGGTAATTTTCACAACTGCATATACTGAATTTGCAGCTGATGCGTATGACTTGAATGCGATTGACTACGTTAGAAAACCAGTAAAAGTTGAACGTTTACAACTAGCAATTTCAAAACTCCGGATGTTATTTACAACTCAAAAAACAAAACCTAAATCTTTTCAAATCAACACGAACAAAGGAAAATCAATAATTTTATTCGACCAACTTTTTTCCATTTCTACTTCTGAAATAGATAGTCGTGATAAAGTTGCTCAATTGACTGATGGTAGTAAATTGATTCTAAAAAATATTTCATTTGAAAAACTAAAGCAACTGCTCCCTCCTTTTGAATTTGTTCAAATAAATAAAAAGGAAATGCTATCAACCAACTCGATTTTATCTTTTACTTACGACCAAATTTTAGTGAAAATACCATTTGAATCTGAAAGTCAAAAGAAATATGTTTTAAGCGAAGTATATCGAACAGACTTTATTTTAAAAGTTAGAATATGACACATTAATATTTTTTTGTCACGAATTACACAGATTTTCACGAATTAAATAGTTTGAATAAAAATTCGTGTTAATTCGTGCAATTAGTGACTAAATTACAAAACAACCCTCCTGTATTCAAGACTTGGTGCGCCGAAGTTAATGACCAATCCTAAACTTAAACCAGAAGCTTTTAAATAATTAAGTGTTTGTCCGATATGCTTGTCGTCAATTTTTTTAACTCCTTTAATTTCAAGAATAATCGAATCATAAACTACCATGTCAGCAAAAAACTTATGTGGTAAAATGACTCCTTTGTAGCAAACATCATACATCTTCTCACGTTCAAACGAAATAAAACGCTGATTAAACTCAAATTCCAGAGCATCCTTATAGATTACTTCTGAAAAACCGGAACCCAATTCACGATGTACATCCATTGCAATTCCTACCAATTTGTAACATTCATCTTTATAAATCATAGCTTTTTCTTATTTAAGTTAGTGAAAAAAATCATTTCAAAAAACAAGAAATTGGTAAAAAAGTGTTTCATTACAATTTTTAACAGCTTCATTTCATAATTCGTTTTTGAGTTAATTAGAACTAGTAATTCATTTTCATCTTTGCAGAAAAATTAGGATTGATAATTGAAACAATCTAGGTTTTGTGATTAATATCATTAAAAAGAAAAAAGGATGAAAGCTTTCAAAAATGGTTTCTTTTACATTGCAATTATTGGTGGATTCTCTGCTTTAATGTATTGGATTACACTGCATGGTATTGATTTAGAAAAAGGAAGGGAAATAATTATGCCCGAAAACTTAAAAAGTCACTGGCTTGAATTTGTTCATGCGATGATGCATAATATTAAACACCCGCTTGCGATTTTATTGGCACAAATAATTACCATAATTTTAACTGCTCGTTTGTTTGGTTGGCTATTTATGAAAATTGGTCAACCTTCTGTAATCGGTGAAATAATTGCTGGTATCGTGCTTGGTCCTTCTTTGGTTGGTTACTATTTTCCTTCATTTTCAGGCGCACTTTTTCCAGTTGAGTCTATTGGTAACTTGCAGTTTTTAAGCCAGATAGGTTTGATTCTTTTCATGTTTGTAATTGGTATGGAACTCGACCTCAAGGTTTTGAAAAATAAAGCCCACGATGCAGTTGTCATTAGTCATGCGAGTATAATTATTCCGTTTGCACTTGGGATGGGGCTTGCTTATTTCATTTATCAATCTTTTGCCCCAGAAGGAATACAATTTTTATCTTTCGCTTTGTTTCTAGGAATAGCAATGAGCATAACAGCTTTTCCCGTTTTGGCAAGAATAGTTCAAGAACGAGGAATTCATAAAACAAAATTAGGAACAGTAGTGATTACTTGTGCCGCTGCCGATGACATTACGGTTTGGTGCATTTTAGCAGCTGTAATTGCAATCGTTAAAGCGGGATCTTTTATCAGTTCACTTTACATTATTGGGATGGCAGCACTTTATGTTCTTGCAATGATAAATGTTGTTAGACCATTTTTAAAACGAGTTGGTGACCTTCACAATTCAGTTGAGAATTTAAGTAAACCAATTGTTGCTATTTTCTTTTTAACCTTAATTATTTCTTCCTATGCTACAGAAATTATAGGAATTCATGCGCTTTTTGGTGCGTTTATGGCTGGAGCAATTATGCCTGAAAATGTTAAGTTTAGAAATATATTTATTGAAAAAGTAGAAGATGTATCAATGGTTTTGCTACTTCCTCTATTCTTTGTTTTTACTGGCTTGCGCACCCAAATTGGTTTATTGAACGACCCTCATTTGTGGAAAATTACAGGATTGATTATTGCTGTTGCAGTTATTGGAAAATTTTTTGGAAGTGCGCTTGCAGCTAAATTTGTTGGTCAAAATTGGAAGGATAGTTTAACTATTGGCGCTTTAATGAATACGCGTGGTTTAATGGAACTTATCGTTTTAAATATCGGTTTAGACTTAGGAGTTTTATCACCAAAAATCTTTGCAATGATGGTAATTATGGCCTTAGTAACAACCTTCATGACTGGGCCAACTCTAGATTTAATCAATTGGGTTTTTAAAACTAAACAAGAAGAGGTTCCAAAAGAAATAAGTGAAATCAGGAAATTCAAAATTCTAATTTCATTTGGAAATCCAGAGCGCGGCAAATTACTACTCAGACTTGCAAATGGACTAATCAAAAAATTGAATGGAAATGCTTCTTTGACTGCTGTTCATATGACACCAAGCAATGAATTGAATCATTTTAATGTGGAAACATATGAGCGTGAAAGTTTCGCACCTTTAGTTAATGAGGCAAAATTAATAAATCAAAAAATTACAACAATGTTTAAAGCTTCTGTTGACATTGACACGGAAATAGCTGAAGTAGCAAATGCTGGTGATTACGATTTATTGATAATTGGCGTCGGCAAATCAATCTATGAAGGAACTATTTTGGGGCGCTTTTTAGGTTTCACAACTCGAATTATTAATCCAGATAGAATTATAAATCAAGTTACTGGGAAGGAAAGTATTTTTGAAAATTCTCCATTCGATGAACGCACAAAAATGATTCTTTCAAAAAGTAAAGTGCCAGTAGGAGTTTTTATTGATAAAGGATTGGAAAAATTAGATCGAATTTTCATTCCAATTCAATCCGATCAAGATGAATTTTTACTTAATTATGCCCAAAAATTAATCAATAATTCTGAATCACAAATTACTATTGTTGATTTGAATGGCGTTATCAAAGATAGTCTCAAAATGAAAGAAGTAATTCGTGCAATTGAACAAAATGCACCTAATCACATTCAATTAGTAAATTATAAATCAATCGAAAGTGAAAACTTTAACAATTATGATTTAATGCTTTCAAGTGTAGAAAATTGGAAATCCTTAATCGATTCAAAAAATAGTTGGACAGCAGAACTTCCATCTTGTTTGATTTTAAGCGCATAAATTTGAATATATTCTACATTAAGTTATAATATTGATTTGTTTAAAAACAACTATTGTATCTTTGGAAAATCAAATCAAATGCAATGAACGATTTTCAACTCGATTTTTCTGAAACAAGCACCGAAGCTTGGAAAAACCAAATTCTAAAGGAATTAAAGGACGAAACTTCAAAAATTGAATTTACTGATAAAATCGAAGAGATTTCGTTGGATATTACTCTTCCTGCTACCGAGGATTTTAATTCAGCGAGAAGTAATTCTACTAATGATTGGAAAGCGAGTGCATTTATTGAAGTCAACGATGAAAAAACAGCTAATAAACTTGCATTAAATTGCTTAAATCAAGGTTATAACGAATTGATTTTCAAGTTTAATTCAAATAATATCGATTGGGAACTTTTAATCAAAGATGTTTTAGTTGAGTATATTCATACACGTTTGGTTTTTAACAAACTTGAACAATTGAAATCATTTTTGGCTACTAGTTTCGCTTCAAAAATTCAGTATTTTTCTTTTGAAATTGATCCATTAGCAAGCAGTTTTGAAACCTTAGAAAATGAAATTAAAACCTTAACATCAAACCGAGTTGTAAGTATTAATGGTTTTGAAATTCAACAAACTGGAGCAACTACATGGCAAGAAATAGGTATAATTTTGTCAACCGCACATGAGTTACTTAATCGCGGTTTTAATCCGAATCAACTATCTTTGTCGATTGGAATCGGAAGTAACTATTTCTTAGAAATCGCTAAGATTAGAGCTTTACGTTATTTATGGAACCAAATCACAACTGCTTACGATACAGATAATTCGGTAGAAATTGTTGCTCACGTTGGTTGGACAAATAAATCTTTAAAGGATCAACATACAAATTTATTGCGTCAAACAACAGAAACAATGTCAGCTGCAGCTGGTGGCGCTGATAGTATTGTAGTACATCCATATGATCAATATGCAATAGAAGGAAGTTCGGAATTTGCGTATCGTATGGCTGCAAATATTTCCAATTTATTAAAAGAAGAAAGTTATTTTGACAAAGTTGAAGACCCACTGAAAGGAAGCCGAATCATTGAAAACTTAACCCAACTAATTTCTAAAAAAGCGTGGAATTATTTTCTTGAATTGGATACCTTTAAAAGCTTAAATTCGATTGAAAAAATAGCAAAAATTAAAGGTGGCATTTCTTCAAAGAGAGCTGAACGCGAACAACTTTTTAAAGAAAAACAAATCAAGTTAATCGGAATAAATTTATTTATCACTGAAAATCCAAATTCGCAAGAATGGAAAAAAGGTTTGAATTACTTAGAAATACCCTATTTGATTTACGAAGAAATAATCATTAACGAGAATAGTATCTAAACCAAAAATAAAGTTTGACTTAAAAAATAAACCGACAAAGAACAATTTCTCTTTGACCAAAAATGGATTCAAATAAAAAAACAGCTCAAAAAACAGCTTTCTTAAGTTTAATCTCTAATGCAGGATTAGCAATATCCAAAGGAATTACTGGTGTTTTTGGTCATTCAGATGCAATGATTGCGGATGCAATTGAATCAACAACTGATGTTTTTGCAAGCTTACTTGTACTTTTTGGATTAAATTATTCTTCCAAACCTGCTGATGAAAATCATCCTTACGGGCATGGGAAAGCAGAAGCATTAGTGACTTTTGCTGTTGTTGGTTTTTTATTGATTTCTGCTACAATTATTGCAGTTGAAAGTATCCGGAATTTACAGCAACCTCAAGAAAAACCTGAAGTTTTCACTTTGTATGTTCTTGGTGTGATTATTCTAATAAAAGAATTCTCCTACCGTTATGTGAAACAAAAAAGCATCGAAACCAAATCCAGTTCTTTACACGCTGACGCTTGGCATCATCGAAGTGACGCAATTTCATCTGTGATGGCTTTTGTCGGAATTAGCATCGCTTTATTTTTCGGAAAAGGTTATGAAAAAGCAGACGATTGGGCAGCTTTACTAGCCTCTGTTTTCATCGTATACAATGCATTTTTGATTTTCAGACCTGCACTTGGAGAAATTATGGACGAACATTTACACGATGAACTAATTGTTCAAATTCGTAAGGAAGCAACAAAAGTTGAAGGTGTTTTGGATACTGAAAAATGCTTAGTTCGCAAAACAGGAATGGTTTACATCGTTGATTTACATGTAGAAGTGGATGGTAAATTAAGCGTTTATGAAGGGCATGAAATCTCACACCAGTTGAAAGATTTTTTGATGATTCAACTTCCTGAAATCGCTGATGTTTTGATTCATATTGAACCGAAAAGATTGTCTTAAAAAATCTGACTATAAATGTGTTACAGTAATTCCTCTACTTCTAAAAACATCGATCTAGCAAAAAAATACAAAAAGGATATCCCAACTGATTTTCCAGACACTCCCCTATTCTATGCTTCCGCTTTTAGTTTTCCTGAATGGCGAATTATCACTCAAAAACCTGAAATGGAATTAATGAATTGGGGATTGGTTCCAAATTGGTTTAAAGGAGAAAACTTTTTCGAAATCGCTGCAAAAACACCTAATGCACGAATTGAAACTATCGATACAACTCCTTCCTTCAAAGGATTGATTAACCAACAACGTTGCATTATTCCATCTACTGGTTATTTCGAATGGCAACACAAGGGAAAAGATAAACTTCCATTTTTTGTATTTCCAAAATCACGAGAAATTTTCTCAATGGCAGGACTATACAGCGAATGGATTCAGCCAGTTACGCTAAAAAAGATGAAAACCTTTTCTATTATTACGTGTGAAGCAAATCCATTTTTGGCTGAAATTCATAATTCTAAAAAAAGAATGCCCTTCTTACTTGATGAGGCATCAATTGAATCTTGGCTTTCTGAAAAAGCTATCGACATACAAAACATAAATTTATTGCCTGAGAATGAAATTGATGCACACTTGATTGACAAGCGAATCATTAATTCAAAACAGCCAAATAGAAAAGAAGTACAAGCATTCTACCAAGAAGATTTTATACAAGGTTATTTATTTTGAATTTAGCTATTACCTTTGGCACTTAAATTGTAAACACAGTCTGATTTTAAACCTTTAACGTGAAAAAAAACTTACTATTTCTAATCTTACTTATTTTTAGTTTAAGTTCTTGTATCGAAATCTTGGACGATTTAACTATACATACAGATGGTTCAGGAACTCTTCGCTATAATATCAATCTGAGTTCCAATAAAATAAAAGTTAATTCAATACTTGCTTTAGATAGTTTAGATGGTCAAAAGGTTCCTAAAATTGAAGATATAAAAGAAAAAGTACAGCAATTTATAAAAACATTAGATGCTCAAAATGGAATTTCGAATGTGAAAATAGAAGAAAATTATACTGACTTTATTTTAAAATTTTCGTGCGATTTCACAAACGTGCTTTTGCTACAAGAAGGGATAAAAGCTACAATAAGTAGTATGACAAAAGAAAAAAATATTTCTGAATTAAATCACAATTGGATTACTTGGGATGGGACTAAATTATCGCGTTCAATTCCAGATATAACCTTAAACAAAGTAAAAGAACTTAATCAAAGTGATTTGGAACAATTGAAGCAAGGAACATATACTTCAATTTCTCGCTTCGATAAAGCAGTTGAAAAAATCGGAAATCCCGCTGCAAGTTTATCTAAAAATAAGTTAGCTGTTATGATTAAAACGGACACCTATAGCTTAAAAGAAAATTCAAGTATTTTAGAAAATGTAATCTATTTAATTTCTAATAAAAACTAGAATATTTTCGTAATTTTGTTACTTATTAATAAATCGATGTCCTTCAAAAAACAACTTTTATTTTCTGGATTTTTACTAAGTTTTTTAATTGTAAAAGCGCAAAATTCCGAAAATCTTATTCCAAAAGATGCCGTTACTGTATTCAGTATCAACAACATAAATCTTTTTCAAAAAATCTCACTCGACGAACTAATCAGTTACGACTTCATGAATGAAGTTCACCAAGAACTTTTTGATGGTTCAACAAGTGGTAGTACTCTTAAAGATTCGGGACTAGATTTTAATCAAAAGTTAAATATTTTCTACGGAAAAGCACAAAAATCTGAAATTTCTGGTTTCTCATTTGGCGTAAAAGATCAACAAAAATTATTTACTGTTTTTGATGATTTTGACTTGATTGACAAAATGAGCAGTGAAAAAACAAAGGTTTATGGTTCGTTCTTTAATAATCTAATTATTCGTGAAAATAGCGCTTTATTAATTCGAGTGGAACCAACAATGGATTACATTTCTGAAATGACCGACTCAATTTGGTACGCTCGTGGTAATGAAAGTCCATTTGATTATTTCGGAGATGAAATAGAAGAACCTTCGATTTTAGATGAAAAAGTTTTTGGAGAAGAAGAAATTATTGTTGAACAAGAAACAAATTTATTTCCAGATGCTTCAGAAGATCCTAACGTCAAAAATTATTACGAATTAAGAGATAGCGTTCAATTAGTTTTGCAACAAGCTCAATTAAAACTCATTTTAAATGAATTATTAGTTCAGAACATAAATTTACCTTCTTTCGATAGTCGTTTTGCGAACCAGTTAACGCACAACTCAGAAGGAGTTTTCTACATGGATAATGCAAGAAACATAGATAAAGCTAGTGGACTTTGGTATTTTCAAACAGTACTTCCAAGTTTGTATAAAGACATTCAAGAATTGTATGCTGGAAACGTAATTTTGGGTGATATCTTTTTAAAAGATCACGCTGTACAATTTGACATTACTGCTGAATATGGCGTTGGTTTAGGAGCAATTTACAAAGAAATGAACGATTCTAAATTCGATAAAAATATTTTAAAATATATCCCAAATAATAGTTCTGGTTATTTCTCCTACAACGTAAATATGCGCAAGGCCTATGAGAAAGCATACGAAATCATTATGCCAATTCTTAGTGAAGAAAAAAATGCTCAAATTGCAATGAATGTTTTAGCAATTGAGTTAATGAATGAATTTATAAATAAAGATGCGTTATTCGGAACGTATAAAGGAAGTATGTTTGGTTCATTCAATGGTTTTAAAAAAATAAAAACTAAAAAAATTGAATTTTTCTACGACGAAGAAACCTTTGAATACGGTGAACGTGTTGCTGAGGCGGAAGAAGAAATGCCAATTTTCACTTACGGAATTACAATTGACAGAAAAGATATTCCAGAGAAAGTCTTAAAGCATTTCGGAAGATTGACTTCAAAAATTCAAAACAAAGGAAATTATTGGGTATTTGAAAACGCAATTTTCGACGCTGCACCACTATACATGATTAACAGAAATGGTTTGTTTATACTTACAAACGATGAAGATTTAGCAGTAAATCATGTAGATGGTTATGGGAAAGATAAAATAAATCGAAAAGCAGGAAAAAAAGCCAAGAAAAGTGGATTCATGTACGCGAATATCAATGTTGCAGAAACCATCAATCGTTTTCCAATGGATGTGTTAAATGATCGTCAAAATGAAATCATCCAAACTTTGAAAGGAAAATCTGGAAGTCTTGAGTTGATTTCAAGCAAAACAACAAGCAAAAAAACAGACTTTAAGTTCGAATATATTTTTCAAGGTGATGATACTTCTGGAAAACATTTGTTGGATTTAATTAATTCCATTTATATTATCGTAAAATAACATAGTTTTGATTCGTAAAACTATCACCATTGTAATACTTGCTGCTGCTCTTGGTGCATTTTTGTACTATAAACCTTTCATGTTTGAAAAACCCAATCCTCCCCGACTAATTGACAGACTGCCAAGTGCTGACTTTATTGGTAAAGCAAACATTTTAGACCTAGCAAGAGAAACAAGCGGAATGATGTATTACCACAAAATACCATTCAGAGACTTTACTTCTTATGAATTTCTATTAGGTCAAGCGAAAATGTACGGATTAAACCTTCAAAAGCAAGTTTATCTTTTTGGAAATGAAGGTGGCGATTGGGGTTGTATGGTAGAGGTTAGTGATTCGTCGAAAATCGGACAAGGAATTGAACGATTAAGAAAATTCATTACCATAGATGATACTACGATAAATGATCAGCAAATTTTTCGGTTCAAAAAGGAAAAAATGTATTTACATTACGAAAGAAATTATTTGTTCTTTTACAAAGGATCAGAATTCAAAAGCTATTTTACTCAAGTTACGAAAGCCAAATATCTTGGAATTAACAAAACCTGGAAATCATTTTTAAGTAAAAAACAGTTCCGAAATGAGCACTTAGTTATTTTTTCAAACTGGGAAAAACTTCAAAATATGGGAATAAAAACAGCAATGTTTGCCCATGACAGTGACTCTTTAAGCTTTAATTTAAAGAGCTATTTGAGAAAAGAACAACCATTATTTATTGCTAAGAAAGAATTTGGAAAAGGATTGAGGAATATCGAGAATGCAACAAAATCTATTGAATTACACTTAGATATTTCTGAATTAAGACAACATCCAGATGATAAGTTATACATAGAATTATCAAAAATTGGTAAGAGTTTTGGGTTTCCGTTTGTTGATTTCTTAAAAGCTTGGGATGGTGATTTGTCATTTATGGAAGGTGGGGTACAAAAAGTTCAAGAAACTTATATTGAAACGGAATTGGATGAAGATTTTAATCCTTCGGAGATAGAAAAAACGAGAGAAATTATCGTTCCTGGGTATTCCGTTTATTTCACCTCTACTTTGTACGCCCCTACATTCATTGATAAATTAATAAAAAAAGGAATATTAACACAAGAACAAGAAAACTTTAGATTTTTATTTTCACCTTTATTACGAAAAAAAAATAATCAAAAAGCTTATCAATTTTACTCAGGGCAGAAAACTCCTAAGATAGAACAAAGTTCGCGAAATCAGGTCATTTGGACAAAGGAGGGTACACGTTATGTTTTTAACCTAGACTCACTTAATACCTACGAAATTTTTGGAAGCCTTCAAATTCCAGTAAGAAGAATTTTTAGAAAAAATAAATTAATCTAAATAGCGTCTGCTGTTACTTCCCAGTTTTTAATGGTTTTATGGATGTGAGAAATGCTACAGTTGTATTTTTCAGCTATTTGACTTAAAGTCATCCCTTTCTCGTTTCTTAAATAGATAATGCGTTTTTTTTGAGAAAAATTCAATGGATCAGGGCGACCCATAGAAGTGTTACCACCTTTAGGACCATATTTCAATCTTCTTTTAATCCATAAATCACTATTATTTCTTTTACCTAGACGAAAGCCAATTAAAATCGATTCGCTAGACGAGGACCACTGCAAGTTTGAGACATTATTATTGCTATAGTCTCCATCTAAGTGAATGACAACTTTTCTTTTTCGAGGTGTTTTATTTGAAATAAAAGCTTGAGCAACAGCTTTATGAGGATAAACGGTTTTCCTCCTCCCCTTATCATCAATAAGATCCGTCATCAAAAACCCATTATCTGGATGGACTCTCAAAAGTTTCTCTTTTGAAACGTAATGAATAGAACGCCCATTTTTATAGGTTTTCATCCTGTCCTTTGACCTTATTTTTCCTGAATTAGAAATTTCATAGTCCGAAAAACCGAGAACACTTTTCCACTCTTCCATGCTTATCAAACAACAAAAAGTATTTTTTTGTTTTGATAGAAAGAAATTTATTAAGAATCGAATTGCTTATAAAAATTTAACTACTCCACCACTACCCTACTGTAGCCACCGCCGGTACTTACTAATTTGATTTTTGCACCGATTCGGTCTTTTAGTTCGCCCACGTGGGAAATGATTCCGATGGATTTGTTGTTTTTGTGCTGCATTTCTTCTAAAATCGTGATGGCCTGATCGAGTGATTCCGGGTCGAGAGTTCCAAATCCTTCGTCGATGAACAAAGATTCTATGTTGACGTTTTTCGCCGCCAAATCAGACAAACCAAAAGCTAGTGCCAAGCTCAATTTGAAGGTTTCTCCACCAGAAAGTGAACTCACCGAACGTCGGGTATTACCCATGTGCGTGTCAATCACTTGCAAAGAAGTGGATTCGTTACGTTGTGGAACAGCCAATAAATAGCGGTCAGAAAAACTTTTCAATCGATCATTTCCAAAAGCAATCAACTGGCTCAAAGTCAAATCTTGAACAAAATCGGAGAAGCGTTTACCAGAACTGTCGCCAATCAATTTATTCATTGTCGTCCACAAATCGAGGTCCTTGTTCAGTAATTCTAAAGTCGCTAAACTACTTGCTAATCTTGACTTTGCTTCATTATTAGTTTCAATTTGCTTGCGATTTGCACCGATTGATTCTGAAATAATTTGAATATTATTTTCTCGTTCTTTCACCAAAAGAACGAGTTGTTCTTGGGTTTGCGCCAAATCATCTTTCCCTTGATTCTCAACTAGTTCAATTTGAATACGCTCCTTGTCTTGCTCCAATTTCGCTTTTTGAATGTCTAACTGATTCACTTTTGTTCGAATCACTTCAGCATCGTTTTCTGTAAGCAATTGCTGTTCAAATTCCTCTAACGAATGAATTAATTTTTCACGTAAATCGGAAAGTAATTTTTCTAAATTCACTTGAAGTTCGCCATTT
Organism: Crocinitomicaceae bacterium; assembly: GCA_044374225.1. Lineage (GTDB taxonomy): Bacteria > Bacteroidota > Bacteroidia > Flavobacteriales_D > Crocinitomicaceae > UBA952. The sequence goes on from JBILOX010000035.1 coordinate 20,192, forward strand.
AAAACTTTTAAATCCTTGTTTTTCAACGTCGTTTCTTCCAAGCAAGTAGTTAAATTCAGGTTGTTTTCCGTCCAATTTTTCAAGTAAGTTGTAACATCCGTTTCAATATTAGGACCAGCATACAATTTGCTTCGTTCAGCTGTAGTTTGTTCCAGTTCGTTTTGAAATTGATCGCGTTCTTGGAGCTGTGAAAGAATTTCTTTCAAAATGGATTGGATGCGCAATTGACTTTCCAAGCTTTCTAATTCTAGTAAACGCGTTGAAATTTGCTTTAGATTTTGCTCCCAAACTTCTAAATGTTCGTCAAAATTCCACGACATTTGTTCGCAAGCGGTTCTAATTTCTTGTTCTATTTTCTCAAACTGCGATCGATTTACTTGTATTTCTTCTTGTTTAGCTACAACTGATTTTTGAGCTAATTCATTGGCAGTGCTGAGTTTTGTCTGTGCGCTTTCAATGGATTTTAGTTCATTTAGTAAAATTTCCAATTGGGTTTCCAATGCATCTAACAAACGATCTTCATAAGCTACAGCAAAAGGGTGTTCCAATGCGCCACACAAAGGACAAGGTTCGTTTTCGACTAAATGTTTGCGGTGTTCTTCCAAACTTCGCTCGGTTTTTAGTTGCTCTACTTCTTTTCTTTGACCTTCAACCTTTGGTTTCAAAATTTCAAGACGAGAAATCAAGTCTTTTTGTTGTGCAGCAATATCTACGATTGAAGTCGTTAAACCTAAAATTTCTGTGTCTAATTTCTGATTTTGTAAAGTATGTAAATTATAAATGTTTTTATTCTTAATCAGTACATTAACTAAATTTAATTCATCTTTTAATTGAGATTTTTTTGAAGCAATCTCTCTTGAATCTGATAAATTTAAGCGCTCTGCAAAAGTGTTGATTTTTACGATTTCTTGATGAATGAAATCTTTATTTTGGTTAGATTTCTCAATTTCAAATTGTTCGTTTTTCAATCTTTTAAGAGCATCAGAAAGTTGACGATTGAAAGTATCAACTTGATTTTTTAACTCCAATTCTTTGGCTTGAAATGCTAGAATTTGTTGTTTAAATACGTTTAATTTCGTTTCAAAATCTATTTCTAAAATCTTATCATTCAATAATTTACTTACATTAACCAAAAGAGATTTCTGTTCTGATTTTAGAGTAATTTCTCGACCTTGCAAATATTCTAAACGCGATTGATGTTCCAAGTTTGTTTTTTCTTGTAAACGAATTGCTCTGTACTGATTTTGAAAAGGCGCTAATTCAATGTACTTTTCAAGTTTTTGTTTTTCAGGTTCAACAAGTTCTAGCCTACTTACAAATTCAACCCATTCCTCTTGATTCTTCAAACTTTCAGCTGTCAACTTTTGAATTTTCGTTTTGACTTCTAGCAAATTTTTAGAAAGGTCTTGTTCCGCTTTTAACTGCAAGCGTTTAGGTTCATTATCGGTAATAAACTGTTGTAATTCAGCCTCTTGTTCTTCTGACAAAAGTACGATTTCACCCATTTTCAGTTTTTGATCTTCAACTGCTTTTTTGCTAGAAGCGAACCTTTCAAAGACTTTCATTCCAATCGTTCGGTAAATCTCAGAACCTGTTATTTTCTCCAATAACTTGTTGCGATCGTCTTTTCCAGCGAGTAACAATTTTGAAAATTGACCTTGCGCCAATATCAACGATTGCACAAATTGATCGTAGTTCAGTCCAATGATTTCCTCGTTTTTTGCTGGAACTGTTTCTTTACCTTCAATAATGATTTCACCCGTTGCTTCGTTGATAAGTTCTTGTTTTCGAGGCCGTAAAGTATTTGTTCTTGCTCTACTAATCGACCAAGTTGAACGGTAAACCTCCGCTCCTACTTGATACGTAACTTCTGAGTAACAATCTTCGGTGTTTTTGGTTAGAATAATTCCTTCATCTTCGATGGTTTTTTCGGAAATTTTTGTGTTTCCATTTCTCGGAATACGGTTATACAAAGCCAAGGTAATTGCATCTAAAATGGTTGATTTTCCTGAACCTGTTGGGCCTGTAATCACAAATAAACCAGCATCAGCAAGAATTCCATTCGCAAAATCAACATCGTGTTCACCTTTCAGTGAGTGGATATTTTTGAGTTTAACTTTTAATATTTTCATCGCTTCAACCTATTTCACCTCATTAATTTGTTCCATGATTTCATTGAAGGCATTTACCAAATCTGAACGATTAACAATATTTTCTTCCAAATCCAAACGCTTCTCAAATAATTGTTCGGGCTTGAAATCGGAAACATTTTCTCCTTCTTCCATAAATGAAGAAGTTCCTAAAATCTTGTTGACAAACTCCAATTTACCTTTAACAATGTCCAATCCATTTTCCGTTTCACGCGACAACAAATCGTCTAATTCTCTTATTGTTTGTACGTTTTCATGTTCTTCTTTTACAATCAATTCTGCCAAATCTGTTAAAGGTGATTGATGTTGATAATTGGCAATTTGTTCTTTCACTTCAGCGAGCGTTCCTTCAAAAGTGACCAATCGTCTAAAAATTGGAATTTCAAAGGTTTCTGTGTTCAATTTTCCATTTTGAATGTCCAAAATCACGACTTGCTTGCGGTCCAACTTCTCGCTGAAACTCAATGAAATCGGTGAACCAGAATAACGAATATGTGGCAAACCAACGATTTGTGGTTTATGAATATGACCTAAAGCTACATAATCAGGAGCTTCGCCAAAAATCGCAGCTTCAATTCCAGCTTGATTTCCAATTTGGATTTCGCGCTCACTTTCCGAAGTTTGTGCTCCTTGCGCGAACAAATGCGCCATTACCACATAATTAAAACCTTGATAATTTTCTGAATAGTAATTATTTACAGTTTCAAAATACGCTTTCAATCCTTCTTTGATTTGTTCCATTTTGTCTTCGTACGATTCTCCTGGCGCAGATTTACGAATGTCTTTATCTCTCAAAAACGGAACGGCAGCCACCACCGCTTTTTCATTATTTTTCTCAATAGGAATAAACAACTCAGCTATATTTTCAGGAGCGCCACCAATCACTTCAATATCTAAAAAATGTAATAATTCTTTGGGCGCATTCAGGACGTGTGGCGAATCGTGATTTCCTCCTGTAATAATAATCTTGCACTCCAAAGGAATCATTCTCTTAAGGAATTGATAATATTGTGTCATCGCAGCTTGAGAAGGATTTGCTTGATCAAACAAATCGCCTGACATTAATAATACATTTATCCCTTCGCTTTCAATCGTTTGTATTAACCAATTGAAAAACAATTCCATATCTTCATTGAAATCAATTTTTAGTAATTGTTTACCAATGTGCCAATCGGAAGTATGTAAGATTTTTAGGGGCATTTATTTTTTTTTAGTTAAAAACTTTGAAAATATTGAGGTAATCAAAAATTCTTTAATAAGTTAAAACGTGAAGCTAAATTCCTTTGAATTCCAGCTTTCTTTGAATAGGTGAGGATAGTACTTTTCCATTTCTGAACGCATTAAATCAAAAGGGATTTCTTCGTAAAAGTCATAATATTTAATGTACTCCATGTGCTTTTTGTCTTTTGTAAACTCTTGAAACAAAGAATCTGTTTCTCCATCCCAAACTAAAGGTTCAACCCCAGCCAGTCTGCATACTTTACGGTCGAATGCTGGTGTACAAATTATCCATTTTCCATTCAAAAAAACAGAGACAAAGCCATGAAAAACGATTTCATTTCGTTTCAAATACATTTCGAGCTTTTCGACACCTAAGTGATTGACAACTATGGCAAAACCAAAACGTGCTGGAATTTCAAGCGCCCGAAGACAAGCAATCATTACTAATGATTTCTCCACGCACCAAGCTCTTTTCTTTTTTATTACTTGTGAAGCAATTAATCCCTCTGAACTAATATTTAAGTGATAAGGATCATAGATAAATCCATCACGAACTTTTTCATATAATCGAATTGCGATTTCTTTTTTATTGTGAAAATCGCTAAATTCTTGAATATAGACTTGAATATTTTCATCTAAAAAATCGACATTTTTTGATGATTTGAGAGCGTTTTCCATTTTAGTTTATTTATTCATCCAATTCAGATTACGTGAATATAATAAAACAAACAAACCTGCGATTAATAAGTTAATAATCATAATTAACGATGGAATTACAGCTGCAGAAACAAATAAATATCCTTGTAATATATACAAAAAGCTGTAACCAATGTAAACGTGGAAACCTAGTTTTTTACCTTTTAACATCAAAGCAGCCGCAGCAACCCCAGCCATTGCAACAAAAATTGAAACCGTATTGTAAGCCGCAAAATTCGCATACATAGCCTCAGTCATTAACTGAATTCGTTTGATTACATCCACCCAATAATCTATATTCAATTTCTCCAACTGATCGATTGATTGAGCCATTTGAACATTTGATTCCTTTATTTCCTCTTTAGTTGGTGGACCAGAAATCAAACCTGAAATCCCACCTAAGATTGTAAAACCAGTATTTACAAAGGTTAAAATGCAAAGCACTAACAAAAATGTTGGTCTTTTTTCTTCTTCTTGGTTGTTTTCTAATTGGTTGTATTCCATGTTTTTATTTTTATTTTGATTTTAGGATGTTAGGACTTAAGGATATTAGGACTTTAGGATATTAGGACGTTAAGATGTTAGGACATTAAGATATTATGACTTTATGAGAATTGAGAGAATGAAAAATTATACGCAATTATCAATTCGCAATCCGCAATTTTCAATTTTACATTCTACATTTTACATTTTCTTCACAAACTCCACCGCTTTTTTTATTTCAACCGAAGTATTCAAATCAGTTTCGATAAAGTTAACTTCTTTTCTAAATGCTTGAAACAAAGCTTCTACTTTTTCTGAACTTTTTAATGGTTTTCTGAATTCAAAAGCTTGTGCAGCGTTTAATAATTCGATTCCAATGATGGAATAACAGTTTTGTATCACTCGATATAATTTCGTTGCAGCGTTTGCACCCATGCTCACGTGATCTTCTTGTCCGTTGCTGGAATCAATCGTATCAACAGATGCTGGTGTGCATAGTTGTTTGTTTTGACTGACTATTGACGCACATGTATATTGAGCAATCATTAATCCTGAATTCAGACCTGGATTCGCCACTAAAAATGGTGGTAAACCACGCGTTCCAGAAATCAATTTGTAAACTCGACGTTCTGAAATACTTCCCATTTCTGCCATTGCAATCGCCATAAAATCCAATACCAAAGCCAATGGTTGTCCGTGGAAATTCCCTGCAGAAACAATATCGTCTTCATCAGGAAAAATTGTTGGATTGTCTGTAACTGCATTGATTTCGCGTTCGACTACATTTTGACAATGACTCAAGGTATCTCTTGTCGCACCGTGAACTTGAGGTATGCAACGAAATGAATAAGGATCTTGAACGTGCGCTTTTTCTTGTGCAACGATCTCACTTCCAGCTAATAAGTTTCTGAATATTTCAGCAGTTTCAATTTGTCCAGGATGATTTCGAATCTCATTGACATTCGCTTGAAACGGATTGATTCTTCCATCGTAAGCTTCTAAAGATAAAGCTGCTACTTCATTGAACTTCATCCAAAGCTTTTGACCATGAGCTAAACAATAACTCGCGTAAGCACTCATGAATTGTGTTCCGTTCAACAAAGCCAAACCTTCTTTCGATTGTAAAACTATCGCTTCCAATCCAAAAGTTGCGTTTAATTCTTTTCCTGAAATTCGTTTTCCATTGTAATCTACTTCGCCTTCGCCTAAAAGTGGCAAACACAAATGTGCCAACGGTGCTAAATCTCCTGATGCGCCTAAACTTCCTTGTTGATAAACCACTGGAAAAATATTTTCATTGTAGAAAAATAGTAATCGCTCAATCGTTGCCAATTGCACTCCTGAATTTCCTTTTGATATGCCCAATACTTTCAGTAACAACATACGTTTTACAATTTCATGCGGCACTTCCTCCCCCATTCCACACGAATGAGAAAGCACCAAATTACGTTGTAATTGCTCTAAATCATTTTTCGAAATCGCAGTGTTACATAAAGAACCAAAACCAGTATTAATACCGTAAATCAATTCTTCTGATCTTTCTACTTTTTCGTCTAAATACGCTCGGCAATTTAAAATGGATTTTTTGGTAGATTCGCTTAATTCAACTCTCGCACCTGAAGTTAGAATTTGCTCCAATTCATCAAAAGAGATGTATTGATTTTCAATATGATATATTTTCATCTAATCAATTATTTTTTCACCATTTTGGCAAAATCTTTTGCAAAATACGTCAAAATTCCATCTGCTCCAGCGCGTTTTATGCTTAACAACATTTCAAAAACTGCTCGATCGTAATCCAACCAACCGTTTTTTGCCGCTGCATAAACCATCGCACATTCACCACTCACATTGTAAGCTGTAATTGGAATTGTGAAATTTTCGCGCAATAAATGAATAACATCTAAATAACACAAAGCTGGTTTCACCATCAACATATCCGCACCCTCTTCAAAGTCTAGTTGCGCTTCTAAAAGTGCTTCGCGTTTGTTTGCTGGATTCATTTGATATGTTTTTTTATCGCCCAATTTCGGTGCTGAATTCAAAGCATCGCGGAAAGGACCGTAAAAAGCACTCGCATATTTTGCAGAATAAGACATAATACTCACATCCGTAAATCCTTCTTCGTCCAAAGCTTGACGCAACACTCCTACTCGACCGTCCATCATGTCTGAAGGTCCGATGATATCAGCACCAGCTTGTGCTTGAGCGATTGTCATGCGAGCTAAAATTGGCAATGTTTCGTCGTTTAAGATATTTCCATTTTCCACATAACCATCGTGTCCGTCAGATGAATAAGGATCCATTGCAACGTCACTCATCACAACAGACTCTGGAAAACGCTCTTTAATTTGACGAATAGCATTCAAGTAAAAATTATCTTCAGCGTAACTATAAGATGCAATTTTATCTTTCAATTCTTCATCAACAGCTGGAAAAATGTCAAACGTATAAATTCCAAGATTCATGCATTCTTCTATCTCAGGCAAGAGGCGATCAATCGACCAACGAAAATTATTCGGAAGCGATAAGACTTCGTCTTTTATGTTTTTTCCGTCTTTCAAAAAGATTGGATAAATCAGGTTTTCAACGCCCAATTTTGTTTCTTCCACCATGTTTCGAATGGCAGCCGACTTGCGATTTCTTCGCGGACGAATATTCATTGAACTTTATTTAAGGTTTTAATCATACCGAAGATGTTTTCAATTGTCACATAAAATGCTCGTTGAAAACTATCTCGGCATAATACCGAATCTTTTTCTATGGAGGCGTTTAATGACTAAATGGTATTACATCAACATTCCACCACAAACGTGTAGTGTTTGCCCTGTAATATATGCTGACATTTCAGACGCTAAGAATACTGTCGCATTTGCCACGTCGATTGGTTGTCCGCCACGTTTCAACGGAATGCCATTTCTCCATTCTTCCACAACTTTTTGGTCTAAAGCTTCTGTCATTTCAGTTTCGATAAAACCGGGAGCAATAGCATTGCAACGAATGTTTCTAGAACCTAATTCTGCCGCAATTGATTTTGTAAAACCAATTAAACCAGCTTTTGAAGCCGCGTAATTTGATTGTCCAGCGTTACCTTTCACACCAACAACTGAAGACATATTAATGATTGAACCTTTACGTGCTTTTAACATTGGACGTTGAACCGCTTTTGTTAAGTTAAATGCTGATTTTAAATTGGTATTGATTACTTCGTCCCACATTTCTTCGGTCATTCGCATTAATAAATTATCACGTGTAATTCCTGCATTGTTTACCAAAACGTCAATAGTTCCAAACTCAGCAACAACGTCATCTACTAATTTTTGAGCGTCGTCAAATTTCGATGCATCCGAACGGAAACCTTTAGCTTTTCCTCCGTTAGCTGTTAATTCAGCTTCTAAAGCGCGTGCTTTTTCTTCCGAAGAAAGGTATGTAAATGCTACTGTTGCACCTTGGTTGACACATTCTTCCGCTATTGCTTTTCCAATGCCACGAGAAGCACCCGTAATTAAAACGATTTTATTATCTAATAATCCCATATTTTGAATTTTTCCCAAAGTTAAAAATAACTCGTTAATTGAAGGTAGTTTTACAACAAGAGTAAAAGTTTGGTCTTAAAATCTAAAACTTGGCACAATAATTATGAGACCCTAATAGCGTAGTTAATTCATAAAACATTTAACTTTGAAAATAATTAGTAATTTTAATTAAACTTTAAAATCATGAAATACCTTTTATTTCTTTTTGCGTTTCCATTCTTTTTTGCATGTAAAACGACTAAAGATGCTATCACTAAAAAAGATCAAAAATCAAATAAAATGACTGAAATAACAGCAAAATTAGGAGATATCGCCACGTTTTCTGACCCGATTGAAATCATCGAAGCGAAGATTGAAGGTAATTATCTTTTACTTAAAGTTGGTTACGGTGGTGGCTGTGAGGAACATACCTTTGAAATGATTGGTTCAACCGAAATTGCTAAATCAATGCCTCCAATTAGAAGTATTAAATTGATACATAAAGCGAATAACGATATGTGTAAGGCCTATATTTACAAGGATTTGAAAATCAATATTTCTGAACTTTCTGACCGAAAAATTGATGGTTCAACGATTATTTTGAAAGGCGAACAATTCAAAGAAAAAATGAATTACACTTATATCAAGTAATTTTTTGATTGATTTCCTTAACCCTGCTAAAAAAGTATATTCAATCTAACAAAGAAGTTATTTCTTGTCTTTGAAAACAGAATCATTGATGCCTTTATTCACTTTGTAATTTGTTAATTTGATTACAATTGTTCCTGATTTTTCACCTTTAGCATCTTTCTTCTTTTTGTCATCAGTATCGTGCAAATCAGCGGCAACACTTTTTGGTAACTTGAATTTTTTTACATCAACTGTAAATGTTAACTGACTTGGAAGTCCAAATTCTACTTGATCTCCGTAAGAATAATCAACGCTTACCGTTCCACTGCTTCTTGTTGTGACTTGAGATTTCAAAATCAAACTTCTTTTTGTATCAATCCACAATTTAGCAAGCACAAATTCACTATTATCTCCAGTTGGAATTACTGTTAGCTGCGTCGTTTTTATTTCACCAAGCGTTTTTGTTCCACTTTCTACAACCATATACGAGCTTTTATTAGCTAAAAAGGTATTCATATCCGTAAATCCTTGTTTAGGTAAAATTGCAATACCTTTTGAAACAACCTTGAATTTATCTTTTTGCTTAAAATAAATTGATGCGTTTACAGGGAATATTTTGATAAGTGGAATATCAGCTTTGATATTTGCATCTACAGAATAATCGTTCACTGCGTTAATTTTCGCAACGACTTTCGCCAAAATGGCATCTGCTTCTTGCGCTTTTGAAAGAAAGGTTAAAAGTAGAAATGCGCTGAATATGAGTAATTTTTTCATTATGATGTAATGTCTTTTTTATTGAATTTAACGATTGCTATAACAACTAATATTATATTGTGAGCTAACAATATAACAACCGATTGAATGATTTTACTCATTGGAATTGGATCTTCAAAGAAACTTCTCCAAGAAGCCATGTGCGTTGTGAATAAAAAGGGTTTTATTGCGTCAAAAACAGAAACATCCAAAGACCCAATAATTGTGAAAAGTATAATGATCGCCATTGTTGAAACGATTGGTCCGATTGAATTATCAGCGAATGCGGAAAGACAAATTGACAAAGTTGAAATCGTCAACAAGGAAAGAAATGCGACCATAAACGCCAAACCATAACGCCACATTATATCTTGTTCTTGCAAAATCACTAAACCATCGCTATTTAAAACGATTAAGTCACCCGTTCCGAAAATCCATTTGGAAACAATAAGTGCTAAAAATCCTAACCAAATTGTCAAAATTAAGGTGTAAACAGCTCCAGCAATGAATTTAGAAAGGACGATATTTGTTCTAGAAATTGGTTTACTTGCCAACATTCTTACTGTTCCCATTGCTGCTTCTCCAGAAATTAAATCACCTGTTACCAAAGCAACCAACAAAGGAATATGTATAATCAGCATTTGAAGAATGATAAATCCAATTAGATTTCCATTCAGAATATTACCATTAAAAGAAAGCGTTTGTTCAAAAGAAGCGGTAACGAAAGAAATAAACGAACCTCCATCTGCTTTCATCGCAAACAAAATTACTCCAATTAATAAAGTCAATGCGCCAATTCCCAAGTAACTTCTAGGTTTAGCAAGAATTTTTACAAATTCGTTATATGTATTTTTTAGTAACATTAGGATTGAACTATTTTCATGAAAAAATCTTCTAACTTGCGTTTAGGCTCTAATGCAAAAACTTGCACACCATTCTCAATCAAGGCTTTATTCAAATTTGGAACTTGACTTTTTTCGATTGCAACTTCTAATTCAGTTGCTGTTTCTCCTACAAATTGAGCATTGTTAAAATGAGTTGAAATCACTTGTTTCGCTTTTTCAACAGCGTCAACTTCAAGGTGAACCACTAATTCTTGTGCATTCAACAAGTCTTGCACTTCCCCTTCAACGATTGATTTTCCTTTATTGATAATCACCATTCGATTGGCAATCAATTCAATTTCAGAAAGTTGGTGCGATGAAAGTAAAATCGTTTTGTTTTGCTCGTTTTTCAAGCGAAGAATCAAATTTCTGATTTCAACGATTCCTTGTGGGTCAAGTCCTGTCGTTGGTTCATCTAAAATAATTAAATCGGGTTGGTGTAATAGTGTTTGAGCAATTCCTAAACGCTGTTTCATCCCGTGTGAAAATCCTCCAATTTTATCTCCTCCCCTGCCAGTAAGTCCTACAAATTCAAGCATTTCACCAATTTGAGACTTAGAAACTGTTGCTCCCGAAATTCGAGCGAAAATCTCTAGATTTTTCTGAGCTGACAAATATTTGTAGAAATCCGGTTTTTCAATGATGCTACCAATTTTAGATAAAATTTCGGAGCGACTATTACTATAAGATTTACCAAATAGTTCGATTTTTCCAGCGTTTGGCTTTATAAGCGAAAGTAAGCAACGAATTGTGGTACTTTTACCAGCTCCATTTGGACCCAAAAAACCAAAAACATCGCCACGACTTACGGTGAATGAAACGTCTTTAACTGCTTGAAAACTACCGAAACTTTTAGCTAGATGTTCGACTTTTATAACTGTTTCTTTTTCCATTAAATGTAAAATTAATCTTTAAGAACCTATTTAAAGATTTGTGGGCAAAAATTAACGTTCATTAAATATTTTATCCACTTGCGCAAAACGATGTTTGAAAATTTCCTCCAATTTCCCTTTCACAATAAATGGATGTGCGATTTTACCTAAAATCCCAAGTGGAACAACATAAGTAACAATATCCGTCATTTCAACGCCACCTTCCACTTCTTTAAAATGGTGTTCATGGTGCCAAATTGTATAAGGTCCTTTGCGCTGTTCGTCTACGAAAAACTCATTTTCTTTTACTGTTTTAATTTCAGTAATCCACGACATCGGAATTCCAAACAAAGGTCGAACCGTATATTCAATCATCTGACCTTCGTACATTTTTTCTGGCAAATCAACTTTGATGTCGAAGCCCATGTATTCTGGAGTGATTTTTTTTAGATTCTCTGGTCGCGAGAAAAAGTCCCAACAAGTCTTAATGTCGGTTTTAACGAATTGTGTTCTTTTTAATTGATACATGCATTAGAAACAAGGTTTGAAAAGGAATGTTTAATTTTGAATGATTAATGTTTAATTTTTCCCTAATTCATAATTCATAATTAAACATTCAAAATTTCGGAGTAGATTTCTGTAAATCGTTTCCCAACTTCCGAATAACTGAAATGTTTCATGGCGTAATCTCGAATTTGAGCTGAGTTGAACTTATTCGGATTTTGAGCGAAGGAAATAATCGCATTTTTCAAAGCTACTTCGTCTCCACGATTGACTAACATTCCATTGATTTCGTTGATATGCTCAGGAATTCCGTTCACGTTGGAAGATAAAACTGGTTTCCCACACATCATGGCCTCAGCTATCACACACGGAAAATTTTCATAATTGCTGAATTGCAACAAAGCATGACTTGATTGAATCATTTCAGCCACTTCAGCAGTTGTTTTTGTACTATGAAATGTGACGTTATAATTAACCGCTAACTCGGTCGAAAGTGCTTTTGCGTATTCAATATCTCCATCACTTACAATATCTAACTTTACTTGCGGAAAATCCGAGTTTAGCGCTTGCATCACGCGAATCATTCCTGAAAGGTTTTTAATCGAATCAACGCCAGTAGAAATGTGAATTAATTTAATTTCATCAACAATTTCATTCGGTGTTTCTTTGAAAAGGTGTTCATCAACGACATTTGAAACAGTTCCAAATTTGGAATTCGGACTCAATTTCTGCATGCTTTTAAGTAAATTCTGACTGACTGGCAAAACATAAGCAGCATTTTTTATTATCAATTTACTTAACATTAAAATCGGACTTGGATAGGCATGATCGCTATCAACGTGAAAACCACTAGAATTTTCAGTGATGATGTAAGGGATTTTATGTCGCCATTTCAACCAAAGCGCCCAAATACCAAGTGGATAAACGATATTCAAATGCACAATTTCAGGTTTTCCAACGATTTCTTTCGCTCGGTTGTAACCAATTCTGAACGCTTTTCGGTGCGAAAAATAATTTTTCATCAAGCGAAATGGCTCGAATCCACTTGTTTTTTTAGGGTAATACAGCACGATTTCATGCAAAGATTTCGACTTATTTTCCTGCATTCTAACTTCAGTTTCATCCGTTGATGGAAAAATAGCAAGTGCTACCACATCATTATAAAGTGCGATTGATTCTGCATGTTTTTGAACGAAATTTCCCAAAGTGGGCTTTAAATCATTAGGATACCACGAACAAATTGTAAGGACTTTAAACCGTTTTAAACTCATGTTTAAACTAAGTTTCTCTCAAAAACACTTTCCACTTGCTCAACAGCAAAATCAATTTCTTCCTTTGTTGTATAGCGCGAAAATGAAAAACGAACATTTGGTCGGGTCATGTCTGCGTGAATCCCTTCTAATACATGTGAACCTTTCGTTGCGCCTGAAGAACAAGCACTTCCACCACTTACTGCAACACCTTTTAAATCAAGTGTAAAAAGCAACATTCCTGATTTTGGCGTTGGAGGAAAACAAACATTTAAAACAGTATAAAGTGACTTCTCTGGATTTGTTTCTCCATGAAAATAAATATCTTCAAAATGCGATTGCAGGGATTCAATCATGTGATTTTTTAAAGATTGAACCTGTTTTTGGTGACCTTCTAAATCGTCATAAGCTAGATCAAAGGCTTTAGCTAAACCAACAATTCCATGTAAATTTTCAGTTCCTCCGCGTAAACCTCGTTCTTGAGCGCCACCATGAATAAATGCACCAACTCTATTTTTACTGTTGACATATAAAAATCCAATCCCTTTTGGACCGTGAAATTTATGTGCTGCACAAGTTATAAAATCAATTCCTAAATCTTGTAAATCAAAGGCGTAATGCCCCATTGTTTGAACAGTATCTGAATGAAAATAAGCATTATAACTTTTACATAATTCAGCTACGTTCTTCAGTGGAATTAAGGTTGAGATTTCATTATTTGCATGCATTAAAGTAACAAGTGTTGGTTTGTTTTCCTTCAAAAGTTCTTCCAAATGATTCAAATCTACATTGCCTTTGTTGTCGATATTGACATAGACAAGCTCAATTTCTCCCGCTTTTTCCAAATTTTCAACCGTATGTCCAACTGCGTGATGTTCAATAGTTGTCGTAATAATTCGCTTTACACCTAATTCTACAATTGAAGTGTGAATTGCCATGTTATCAGCTTCCGTTCCTCCTGAAGTGAAAATAATTTCAGAAGCTTTGCATTTTAAATGGGCTGCAATTGAACGTCTTGATGTCTCAACAAGTGCTTTTGCATTACGACCAAAATAATGAGAGGATGAGGGATTTCCGAAATTTTCTTTTAAAACTGGCAACATAGCATCTATAACTTCTGGAGCAATTGGTGTTGTGGCAGCATTATCAAGATAAACACGCATTTAAAAAAGTTTTGACGAAGATACATAAATTAATTTGCGACTTGAAACCCTGTTATCGTAAAAGTAAAAAATGTATTTGAAATTTAATTGCAATTAACGATTTAGATTGCTAAATATCAAGGGTAAAAGATTTTAAGGTAAGACTTTAAATTGTATTTTACGGATGTCCTAAAAAATTGATTTACTGAATTTCCACCTTCTTTCCAAGATTTTTTAAATAAGTTTGGAGGATATTAATCTTGAACTTTTTGATGTTATCGGTTGAAAATAATAACTGAATA
>JBILOX010000053.1:0-20051 GCA_044374225.1 Crocinitomicaceae bacterium
AATTTAATTACTCAGATATTTCTTTGATAACTTCGATAATTTTATCTACTAAAAGCTATAAATTTGTTTAAAATACTATTGAATTTTCCTTTACAATAATGTTTTATAAAGAAATACAATTCAATAAAACTAGAAGAACTTCAAAAACCATTTAGTTCTTCAATTGTTTTAAAGAAAATTGATTAATGATTATAGATAATACAGTACCAACTCCGGTTCTAATAAGTAAAATTAATAAAATAGTAGGAAAACCTTTTTCATTTTTAGCTCGCTATCGTATGGGTGGAATAGGTTCCCATCGTATGTACGTAAAAGCATACAGTCAGGGATTTGAAAAACTTTTACAAAGAAATTCAAATTCACTTTATGGAAATATTGAGCTTCGACCTGATGGAATAATCATTCACATCTCACAAAGAAACCATCGTTTTTCTTGGGTTCTCCCCTACTATCAATTATCTGTTTTTCAATCTGAAGGATTTACACTTCATGGACAAGGCGAATTTGTACGCTTTCATACGGATGCTTATTTCGATAAAAACAAAGTGTTTTTTGAACGTATGTTTACGGCAAGAGGGCGAGTTTTAGAGAATTATTGAATAAATGAAAAAGGAATCTAAATAAAACAAGATTTAATTCGTTTCGATTCTACTTCCAATTAAGAAATTTGTTTTGAAATCTTTTTCCATAATTGTATTCTTTTTTATTTGATTCTCTAGCTTCACACAAAATTGGATGGAAATTACTGAATTTCCTGGTTCTCCAAGAGATGATGGATCTTGTTTTTTATTAGAAAACAAAGCCTATTTTGGTGCAGGTTTAAGTCCTTGGTGGTCAAATGAAGCTGATTTTTATGGTTTAGATTTAGACACAGAAACTTGGTTTGAAATCACTTCATTACCAACAGCTGAAGGAAGACAATATGCTTGTGGATTTAGCGCAAATAATCAGGGTTATCTATTTGGAGGTTATAATGGAACTGATTTTTTAAACGATTTATGGTGTTATGACTCGACAACTAATACGTGGATTGAAAAGACATCCATGCCTGCGTTTGGACGAGGAGGAAGCAGTTGTTTTGTAATCAATAATCTTGTTTATGTAGTTGGTGGGAAAACATCGAACAGTTCGGCAATTGATGAAGTTTGGTGCTACAATCCAACGACTGATACTTGGACACAAAAAAATACTCTCAACTTTGGAGGAATTTGGCGCTCGGCAACTACAGCTGTAAATAATGTCGGCTATTTAATTTTTGGGAAATCGGAAAACAACTCTTTTAGAAATAAGCTCTACAGTTATGATTCACAAAATGATAATTGGACCGAACTATCCACTTTTCCAGCTCAAGGAAGAACACACGCTAGTTTATTTGCCATTCAAAACGATCTATATGTAGGTTTTGGAATTGATTCAGTAAGCAATTCCTTCAATGATTTATGGAAATTTGATTTAAATTCAAGTAGTTGGAATGTTCTCCCAGGAATCCCTTCAATCGGAAGACGAGGTGGGATGTCCATATTATACAACCAAATTTTTTACTACACAACTGGAATTGATGAAAACAACACTCGATTAAAAGAAACTTGGAAATATTCACCAACACTTTCTCTATCACCAATTGAACATGAAGTTGAACCAACATTGATTAAAGTTTTTGATTGGACTGGAAAAGAATGTGAAATTATTCCTAATAAATTGCTTTTTTATCAATTTAGTGATGGATCGATAAAAAAGGTTGTTATCAATTAAAACTTTTGTTTAATCAAATTGAAACAATCCTACCGCTGAACTTAAAATAAATCTTGCCTCTCCGATTTTGGCTTCATGGCTGTGGTTAAAGGAACAAACAATAACTTTTCTGGCACTTCTTTTTTCTTTTCAGGTTTCACAGGTGATAATTGTGTTTGAAGATATATTTTAGTTTCTTCAAAATTCTTTAAGAAGTTCTTTATTGGTTCTAGTTTTGTCTCTATATTATGTTGATTTGAGTCCGTATCAACTACTAAAACATAGCCATCAAAATAAGTAAAGTCGATAATCGGAAATTTTACATGAAAGTCGGGAAGCATAACACCGCCTAAAACATAAGGTTGTTCAATCATTCTAAAATCTACGAATGGATAAATGGAATCACTAAAACTCGAAACGGTTACTGAATCAATTTTAATTGAATCTTCCAATTGAGCGATTTGTGGTTTTAAAGTGTCTTGCACCACTTCTTCTGTTTGAACTAAAGTTGAATCCTGAGCAAAAACTAAATTGATATTCAAAAATTCAGGACCAAAACAAATTAAAAAGACAAGAAGAAATTTCTGCCAAAAAGGTAAATTCCAGCTTACGTTTTCCAAACTATCTTCGAAGTAAATCGTTGAAAGCTGCGTTGAATAAGCACGAGCACAAAGCGCTTGATAATTGTTTTTCTTGAAAACAGCGATTATTTCATTTTTTGAAAGTGTCGTGAAATCAATGACTTCTTTCGTGCAAACTTCACAAAACTTCCCCTTTTCAGTTGGATTCATTTTGTCCCAGTTTTCAGCGCAAGCAAAAGTGTTTTTGATTTGGAAAGCCATAAAGTGAAAACGCTACTTTTCGTATTGAGTTGCTTTGATTCTGAAATGTTACATTCCCTACAAAGTCAAAAAAGAACGATTTTTTTACATCAAGCTAATTTTGATTATAACTTTGTCGAATGCGTATAGATATTCTCACGGTTTTGCCTCAACTTTTAGAAAGTCCTTTTGCGGCTTCGATTATGCAACGTGCTCAAGATAAAGGTCACGTTTCGATTCATGTCCACAATATTCGTGATTATTCTACTAATAAACATAAAAATGTGGACGATTACCAATACGGAGGCGGTGCCGGAATGGTAATGAGTATTGAACCAATCGCTGCTTTAATCGAAAAATTAAAAAACGAAAGAACGTATGACGAAATCATTTATATGACACCAGATGGAGCAATTTTAGAACAAAAACACTGCAACGATTTGTCTTTAAAAGAAAACATTATGATTCTTTGTGGACATTATAAAGGTGTTGATGAACGAATTCGCGAGCATTATATTACCAAAGAAATTTCAATCGGTTCTTATGTGTTATCTGGCGGAGAACTTGCGGCAGCAGTCGTTGTGGATGCAGTCGTTCGTTTGATTCCAGGAGTTCTAAATGATGAAACTTCGGCCCTTACAGATAGTTTTCAAGATAATTTATTATCGCCACCAGTTTATACGCGTCCACCAGAATTTAATGGTTGGAAAGTTCCCGATGTTTTGTTGTCTGGTAATACAAAAGCCGTTGAAAAATGGCGCGAAGAACAAGCTTTGGAAAGAACAAAAACAAGACGACCTGATCTTTTAGAAGATTAATTTGCCGATAATTCAGTAATTTAGACCATTAAATATCCACTATGAAATTCATTTCTGCGCTCGCTTTCGTTTGTTCTGTCTTTTATTCAGTTGCTCAAGTTAAAATGAGTAACACTGACAAAGCAGAAATTCAAACAATTATTTCACATCTAAAATCCAATAAATCAACAACTTGGAAAATTAAATACGCCATTAATACAATTGATAAAAAGGAATATCTTTCGTTTGTAGGAAAAATTAATACTAACTTCAATGCTACAGCAGCGAAAGAAAATGGAATTTTGATTGGAAAACCAATAGACAAAATAGTAAGTGTTAGAATTCCTTTGTATAAATTAAATAGTTGGCAAGAATTAGTTGGTTTTGATTATTTAACCTTATCCAATAAATTTCAAGTGATGAACGACCGCGGAGTAAAAGATATGCGTGCAGATAGCGTTCAGCAAGGAATTGGTTTACCCGAAGGATATACAGGAAAAGATGTTTACATCGGTATCACAGATTGGGGATTTGATTATACATCGCCTATGTTTTACGATACTTCTTTAACACAAACTCGAATTGTTGCTGCTTGGGATCAATTTAAAACAAGTGGACCTAATCCGCAAGATTTCAATTATGGAACTGAATACGTTGGAGCCTCTGCCCTACTTGCTGCGGGTTCAGATACTGCAAATATTTATTCATACAGTACGCACGGAACACACGTGGCTGGAATTTGTGGAGGAAGTGGTGCAGGTACAATTTACCGAGGTGTAGCTTTCGAATCGAAGTTTCTTTTTGTAACTTTTTTAGTCGATGAAGCAGCCGTTTTAGATGCTTGGCAATGGATGTATGACAAAGCAACTGCTGATGGAAAACGCTTGGTTATTAATATGAGTTGGGGTTTATATCATTTTGGAACTTTAGACGGAACTTCAACTTTAAGCCAAGCAATTAGTGCTTTTTCAGATTTAGGTGTTGTATTTGTAAACTCTGGTGGCAACAATGGAAATGTTAATTTTCATATTAAGAAGACGTTTGCGAACAATTTATTGAAGTCAAAAGTTGATTTTTATTCCTACACCGCTAACGCAAATATGTGGGGACAAAGCATTCACGCTTGGGGCGAAGTTGGTGAAAGTTTTGAAAGTGGAATCATTGTAACAAACAGTTCTAATGCAGTTTTGGTGGAAAGTCCATTTTACAACACAAATACCACCGCAGCTTACATAGATACTTTTCTAGTGACTGGAACAGATACCATTTGGTACAATATTTCAGCTGATGCTGTTCATCCGTTGAACCAACGACCACAAATGCGCATACGTGTCAAAAACACAGATATTAGCTTGAAAATATTTTTAAAATCGCAAGCAACAACCGGAACTGTTCATTATTGGAATGTCACTGAACTTTCAAACGATGTTGGAAATTGGGGAATGCCATTTGCAACAGCAGGAACAGGAACAACAGCAGGAGACAATTTGAATGGAATCAGCGAGCCTTCTTGTGCAGACGATGTGATAAGTGTTGCTGCTTATGCGCCGCAATATGCAACATCAGGTGGGAATTTAGTAGGTGGTGCAATCGCATCCTTTTCAAGTATTGGTCCACGTTATGATGGCGTAATGAAACCCGATATTGCTGCACCTGGTGTTTCAATTACTTCATCTATTTCGTCATTTACAAATAGTTCTTATTCCTCAGTTGCTTCTGTTCCATTTAACAATAGAACATATCATTTTGCTAAATTCTCTGGAACATCGATGGCTTCACCAATGGTTGCTGGAGTTGTAGCACTAATCTTAGATGCGAATCCTTATTTGATGCCGCAACAAGTTAAAGACATAATTATGCAAACAGCTCGCGAAGACAATTACACGCAAGTAATTCCATCAGAAGGAAGTCCGAAATGGGGAGCTGGAAAAATCAATGCCTATGCAGCAGTTCAATTGGCTTTGTTGACTGTAGGAACGAATGAAATTAAACAAGAAAAAAAGATTGAAATTTACCCAAATCCAACAAGTTCAGAATTGAATTTTAAAGGTGATTTTATTCCTTCCACTATTGAATTAATTGACTTGAATGGACGTATTTTGAAAAAAGAAATCCAAAATGGAAAAGCAACTATCTCAGAATTAAAAGCTGGAACTTATTTTATTCGTTTCTTAAAAGAAGGTAAAGTTTATCAAGAGAAAATAATCAAATTGTAATGCATTTAATACGCTCACTTTCAATCAATGAAGTGCCTTTAATTCAAGCTTTGGCTCACAAAATTTGGCCTATTGCTTACAAAGAAATTCTAAGCCAAGTACAATTGGATTATATGTTGAATTGGATGTATTCCATTGAATCATTGACCCAACAAATGCAGGAAGGTCATCATTATTTTGGAATTCATGAAGCTGATGAAATCGTTGGGTTTATAGACGTTCAACCGAATTACCCTATAAGTGTTTTGAAACTCAATAAAATTTATGTGTTACCAGCTTTTCACGGTAAAGGTTTTGGCTTTCAACTGATTCAATTTGCGATTAATTTTGCTGAAAACGAGCAACAAAAAACCATAGAACTACAAGTAAATCGCCAAAACAAAGCAAAAGATTTTTACACTAAAATTGGCTTTACCATAAAAGAAGAAAAGGATTTTGACATTGGTAATGGTTATTATATGAATGATTTTGTGATGGAATACTTGTTAAAAGCTTTATAAAATCTAGAAAATCACCTTTAATCTAACAACAATTAAATAGTTAATAAAAAAACAAATTACCCCTTGCTATTCAAAAGTCATTTCTTACTTTTGAGCAACAAAAAATTGAAACGAAAAATGAGTGTATTAGTAAACAAAAACTCGAAAGTAATCGTGCAAGGTTTCACCGGTAGTGAAGGTACTTTCCATGCTGGTCAAATGATTGATTACGGAACAAACGTTGTAGGTGGTGTAACGCCTGGAAAAGGTGGTTCAACACACTTGGAAAGACCTGTTTTTAACACTGTTGCAGATGCAGTTAACACAACTGGTGCTGATGTTTCAATTATTTTTGTTCCACCTGCATTTGCTGCTGACGCAATTATGGAAGCTGCAGAAGCTGGTATCAAAGTAATCGTTTGTATTACAGAAGGTATTCCAGTGAATGATATGGTGAAAGCAAAAGAATACATCAAAGGATTTGAGACACGTTTAATTGGTCCAAACTGTCCAGGAGTTATAACAGCAGGTGAAGCGAAAGTTGGTATTATGCCCGGATTTGTATTCAAAAAAGGTAAAATCGGTATCGTTTCTAAATCAGGAACTTTAACGTATGAAGCTGCTGACCAAGTTGCTAAAGCCGGTTTAGGTATCACAACAGCAATCGGTATCGGTGGAGATCCAATTATTGGAACAACGACAAAAGAAGCGGTTGAATTATTGATGAACGACCCAGAAACGGAAGGAATCGTTATGATTGGTGAAATCGGTGGAAACTTAGAAGCAATTGCTGCACGTTGGATTAAAGAAAACGGTACAAAACCAGTGGTAGGATTTATCGCAGGTGAAACAGCTCCAGCAGGTCGCACAATGGGTCACGCAGGTGCAATCGTTGGTGGAACTGATGACACAGCCGAAGCTAAAAAACGCATTATGAGAGAATGTGGAATTCACGTAGTTGATTCTCCAGCTCAAATCGGTGCTAAAATGGCAGAAGTTATGAGCGTTAATGCTTAAATAACAACTATATAATTTTGAAAGCGGCCTTGTGTCGCTTTTTTTATTTTTAAATATTTCAAAATAAGTCTCTTATACCAATTTACTTGTTAAATGACGCAATTGAAAATCTGTCTGGTATAATGCCGAGTTAGTTTTCAACGAGTATTCTATACGACAATTGAAAACAACTTCGGTATAATTTATAAAAACCTACTTTTATCAAAGCTAATTAACTCGCAAACATCCTTGAAAAAGACTTTACGATTAGCAGCAATTCGATCATAGACAAAATCTCGGAAAAACCGAGGGAAAACAGAAAGTATTTTTAGTATACAAAAAGGTCTTTTCAAATAAGGAATCAACTTCATTGCGGCGCGCGATTTGTTGTAAAGTTTTCCATTTTCGAATAGATAAACTGTATTTGAACTTACACTTTCAATTCCACGTTCAGCCAAAAATCGAATAGCAAAATCACCTTGTAAAGAACTAAAAAACAAATCGTTAGAACGTTCGTTTTTAAATATAAATCGAACTGTTCTGCTACAAACTCCACATTCTCCATCGTAAAACAAAATTGTTCGATTTTCCATTTGATTATAAAACTTGAACTAAGAATAAACAATTAATATTTTACTATATCTTAAGTTATTCCTACTCTCCCATCTTCACAAATTTCTTACGCACTTCTACTCCATTTACATTTGAAGTAAAAATGTAATAGCCATTCTTCAATTGAGAAATGTCAATGTGGAATAAGAAATTAGCATCGTTTCCAGCAAGAACCTGTTTGCCACTTAAATCCAAAACGCTCCATTCTGGTTGAATGGTAAAGTTTCCTGTGAATTCAACTGTAATTGATTCTTTAGATGGATTTGGATAAATCAACATTTCATTTTCTTCGATTAATTCTTCAATTGCAGCTGTTGAAGGCGCTGTACAAGCACATTTGTTTTTAACCGCATTCGTTAATATCACGGTTGGTGCAGTGTAAGTTGCTTTCACCCAACATTTTTGACCATTTTGAGTTGCTGTTGTGTTTCTAATTCGAATCGTGTGCCATCCATCGTAAGTTGCTGTTTTATTGAAAACCAAATTTCCAGTTCCAGAAATGGAATCAATTTGATTACAATCTTTGTCAACCAGTATTAAAGTGATAGAATTAGTTGGTGTTGATGGATACAATTCTAAGGCGATTTGAGTTCCAGATTTTGCGAAAACTCGACCAACCGTTCTACAATCTCTACTGTTGTTTGGTAAACGTCCTCCTTGCTCCAATGATTTCAAATTGCTATCACCTAAATCATCTTCCATTTCCCATTCTTGAGTAATGGACTTGGCAGGACGCTCATAATTCTGAACAATTCCTTGAGGTGCCCAAACGCAATATCCTCTTCTTCCTTGAGTAGCAGTTCCATTACAAGGCGGAATACTAATATCAACTTTTCCACCACCATAAACAGTTCTTGTAGCTGTTCCATTTGCTCCTGAATAATCAGCAAGAACAGTTCCATCTGCCCAAGAAGTTTGAACACCAGTTAAATCTTGCCAAGTAGCCCAATTATCAGTAATTCCAATTAATGCCTTTCCGCCTCTTTCAATCACAAGAGCATCAGGTGCTTGCCAACGAACAAAATAAGCTCCTTCTTTGAATCGTAAATTCTGATGGCACCAAATTAAATTTTCAATATCGCTTCTTGCAGGTAAGGTTGAGTCAATAGTTGGTCGGTGATTAAAACGATTTCCATTGTAACCAATATTGAATAAATCCTCAAAAAACACTTGCGGTGCACCATCGACAGAAAGTGCAATCGCGTGTGCTGCACTATTTCTACCGTCGTTTGGTTCAATTTGCGTACCTAATTGAGAACCAGAGTTCCAACCATTGTAATTTCCAGAAGAGGTTAAAATTGGTCGGAAAGTATCGTGATTGTTTACAAAAGGAACCGTTCTATTTCTATTCGATTGCTGAGCAGAAGGAATCGTTCCTAAATCAAAATTTCCGTTTCCATTCACCATGTTTTGAATAGCTCCGCGAATGGCAAAATCAAAAGTACCTGAACGATCTTGAACTGAACTTACCCAAGAATCTAATTGTGTTGCACCACCTACCCATTCTCCAACTGAAAAGAAACTTTCTCCTCCACTTGCCCAACCTGCGTTGTTTTGCATATTCCATAAAATATCTTCCATTGTATTTGAAGGAAAATGTTTTACCGCATCAATTCTAATTCCATCCCAACCGACTTGTTTTTTGTACCAAATCATCCAATTACGCATTCCATTTCGCATATAATCAGCAGATTGCGCTGGATTGTAAGTTGCATTTGAACTTAAACCAAAAGCATTACTTTCATAAGAAATATCTGGACCCCAATAAGGAGAGTTTATTTCATTAGTACAACAAACATTATTATTATTGGGGTAAAAATTTTGCCAATTTTTTGGAAAACGTCCTTCTCTTGAAAGATAGTTTGTGGTACTTTCTGAAGTTCCTGGACTTCCGTAAGAAGTATACCGGAAGTTTTTAAATTTAGCAGTTGAACCATCATCCATTGCAACGGGGTCGGCACCTCCAGCTCCTGTTGCGCTACCTGCATTTGTTACGTGATTGAGAACAATGTCCTGTATAACATCAATTCCATTCGCTTTCATTACGGCAACCATTCTCAACAATTCATCTTTGTCACCAACACGTGTTTTTAGAGAATTTTTTTGCCATTTATCTCCTAAATCATAATGATCAAAAGGAGAATATCCAACACTGTTTGTTCCAGCATTTTTAATTGTTGGTGGTATCCAAACAGCATCAACCCCCATGTCTTTTAGGCGAGGTGCAAGTTCTGCAAGATAATTCGCCCATCCATTTGGATAATTAGAATTCCAATAATCCCACCAAAATCCTTGTAAAACGATTTGTCGGTTAGTTGAATTTACTTGTGCATTCGAGTTTTGCAAAAAAGCAATTAGAACAAATACTGTTAACAAAATTCTTTTCATTTCTTAAAGTTTAAACGGTTTGTGCTGTCAAATTCATAATTCTTTCTTCCAAAGAACCTAAGGTAATTTTATTAGTTAAGACATTCATTTCTACTGATATGTTACCTAAATTCTTTATTTTAATTTCTTTTTGAGAAATAGTTATTTTGATAGGATTGTTTTTATATAATATTTGAAAATTATAAGATTTCCATGCTTCTGGAATTTTTGGGTCAATGCTTAATCCATTTTCATAGATTCTCACACCAGCCATTCCTTCAACAACACTCATCCAAGTACCTGCCATCGAAGTAATGTGCAAACCTTCATCCGCTTCGTGATTGTAATCGTCCAAGTCCAAACGAGATGTACGTAAATACAACTCATACGCCTTATCCATATTGCCAATTTTAGCTGCTAAGATCACGTGAACACAAGGTGATAAGGAAGATTCATGAACTGTTTTTGGTTCGTAAAAGTCAAAATTTTCACGTAAAGTCTCCACGTCAAAATGATCTTCAAATAAATACAACCCCTGCAAAACGTCTGCTTGTTTAATAAAAATGGAACGTAAAATTCTATCCCAAGACCAATGTTGATTAATAGGTCGCTGGTTTTCAGGAATATCGTTTGCTGTTAATTGCTCTTTATCCATAAATCCATCTTGCTGAAGGTAAACTTTTGTTCCTTCAAGAGTCGGGAAATAAACATTGTCAATAATATGCTGCCATTTAACCTCTTCACCAGTTGTTAAAACTGATTGCAAATCGTTGCGAAGTTGTGTGTCAACTTCTAAAGCATATTGAATACACCATTTTGCCAAGTAATTTGTGTACCAGTTATTATTTACGTTGTTTTCGTATTCATTTGGGCCAGTTACACCTAACATTACATACGCTTTTTTGCTTTCCGACCAATTAAAACGTTGCGCCCAAAAACGAGCGATTCCAACTAAAACAGGACGACCATATTCTTCTAAATAAGAAACATCACCCGTGTGGCGAACGTAATTGTAAATACCAAAAGCAATTGCACCATTTCTATGAATTTCTTCAAAGGTAATTTCCCATTCGTTGTGGCATTCTTCACCGTTCATTGTTACCATTGGATACAAAGCTGCACCATCAGTGAAACCTAATTTAGCCGCATTTTCAATCGCTTTTTCTAAGTGATTATATCGGTAAATCAATAATTGTTTTGAGATTTCAGGTGATGAAGTTTTTAGATAAAATGGCAAGCAATAAGCTTCTGTATCCCAATAAGTTGCGCCACCATATTTTTCTCCAGTAAATCCTTTCGGACCTATGTTTAATTTTGCGTTTTTCCCTGTGTAAGTTTGATACAGCTGGAAAATATTGAAACGAATTCCTTGTTGTGCGGCTGTGTCTCCTTCAATTTGAATATCAGCGTTTTTCCAAATGTCAGACCAAGCACTTTCATGTTCAGCTAAAAGCAAATCAAAACCAGCGATATAAGCGTCTCTAACTTGATTTATCGCTCTTGGAATTAAAGAAAATTCAGAATGACTTAAAGTTGAAACAATTGAAACATATTTTTTCAACGTGAACTTCACTCCTTTTTCTAAGTAATGTTCAAAGTTATTCTCTACATAAAATTCATGTTGAGCTGTATTTGGATGGATTTCCAACAATTCACTTTCTCGCCAGAAAGAAAAACGCATTGCTGTTGCTACTGCGAAATTCGTTTTCTTCGTTTTTGCACAAACGACTCCTTTTTTAATATCAACTTTTCGGCTGTCTTCCTCCCAGAAAAATTCGTTATAGTTGGAATCATGATTATAAACTTTTCCATCTAAATAAGGAGTAAACTTTATGTTACCACTGAAATTTAAAGGTGTTACGGAGTAAGAAATTGCAGCAACCTCTTCGCGAGCCATCGAACAAATGCGAATAGAATGCACTTCAATCTCTTTTCCATTTGGAAATTTTGCTTTGAATTTTCTTATCAAAGTACCTTTGAACATATCCAATTCACGGTAAAACGAACTCACTTCACATGTATTTAAATCTAAAGCGATTCCGTCAATTTCGATATTGATTCCAATCCAATTACAAGAATTTAAAACTTTTGCAAAATATTCTGGGTAACCATTTTTCCACCAACCAACTCGCGTTTTATCTGGATAATAGACTCCTCCCACGTAACTTCCTTGTAAGGAATCGCCAGTGTATTTCTCTTCAAAATTTGCACGTTGACCAAACGAACCATTCCCAATACTAAAAATACTTTCAGCTTGTTTTTGTTTCGTTGGATCGAACGATTTCTCAATTATTTTCCAATTATCAATTTCAAATAAATTAAGCATACTCTTCTAATCTAAATTCAGTTAAATTGTTGTAATATTTAGTTGCTATTTCTTTTACCTCCGGATTTCCAACTCCAATATCTAAAAATCCTCCCGCTTTTGCTGCTTGAATACCACTTGTTGCATCTTCAAATACAATACATTCTTCAGGAGATAATTTTAGTGCTTTTGCTCCATTTAAGAAAACTTCAGGATGTGGTTTTGGATCACTTACTCCATTTCCATCTACTACAACGTCGAAAAAATGGGCGATACTTATAATTCCAAGAATAAAATTTGCATTTTTACTAGAAGAACCAACACCTAATTTTATTCCATGTGTTTTTGCGTTAACCAATACATCCATCACTCCAGGTAATAAATCCGATTGATTCAACTCTTGAATAGACTCAAGGTAAAAATCATTTTTACTTTTTAATAGTGCATTAAATTCAGATTCAGAAATGAAAACATTCCCCATTTTAAGAATCATTTTCAAAGAATCTATGCGACTAATTCCTTTTAATTGTTCGTTTTCACGCTCCGTAAATGGCACGCCTAATTCGTCAGCTGTTCGTTTCCAAGCTAAGAAATGATTATGTTCTGTGGTTACGAGCACCCCATCTAAATCAAATAGTAATCCTTTAATTTTCATTTTTAATTGTAAAATTCAATATTCCTGCTAAAATCATTAATCCTCCACCAAGCATAAGTGCGTATGCTGCATTTCCACCAAAAAGATGTTTAACAATTGGTCCAGAAAACAGGGCACTTACGATTTGCGGTAAAGTGATAAAGAAATTAAATATTCCCATAAAAACACCCATTTTATCTGCTGGAATAACTCCAGACAACATTGAGTAAGGCATCGCCAAAATACTTGCCCAAGCAACTCCAATAAATATCATTGGTAGAATCATTGCGTTTTTGTCGGGCATAAAATACATCAAAATCAATCCAAATCCACCCATAATTAAAGAAACCATGTGTGTGCGAGATTTACCAATTTTAGCAGCAATCATTGGAATTAAAAGTGCGAAAATCGCCGAAACTCCATTATAAATCCCGAATAAAATCCCAACCCAATCCCCTAAATTTTCACTTAAAGCCAATTGACCCAAAGCAATTTTATCTTTCGGATTTTCTGATAAAGTTTCTTTTAAAGAATCGATTGAAGGTAAATCATACGTATGTTCTCTCAAAGCAGTTGTTGTGTAAACCCACATACAAAATAGTCCAAACCACGAGAAAAACTGAATCAATCCTAACTTCCACATAGTCATTGGAATGGTGAATTTTTCCTTTGGTTTTTCAGCCTCCACAATTCCCATATCAATGCGCTCTTGTGGCGAGTATTCTTTTGTTTTAAAAATAGTCCAAAGAATTGCTCCCATAAATACTACTGCACCGAAATAGAAAGAATACACGACATTGGGTTGCACTTTCACGTTTGTCAAATTATTTGGAACACCAAACCAATTGGTAAGAATCCAAGGTAAAAAAGAACCGACAACAGCTCCTACTCCAATTAATGCTGTTTGAATAGAAAATCCTCTTGTACTTTGATTTTCAGGTAAATTATCTGCAACCAAAGCGCGAAAAGGTTCCATTGAAATATTGAAAGAAGTATCCATCATCATTAGGAATCCTGCACCTACTAATAAGGCAGGAAAAACGCCCGTAAATTTATCGGCATTTGGCAATAAAACGAGTGCAATACAAGCTAAGATTGCTCCTGCCAAAAAATAAGGTCTTCTTCTTCCCAATGTTTTTGACCAAGTTCGATCGCTCCAATAACCGATAATGGGTTGTACAATCATACCTGTAAGAGGTGCAACGAGCCAGAACCAAGAAAGACTTTCAACATCGGCTCCGAAATCTGTAAGAATTCTACTTGCGTTTCCGTTTTGTAGCGCAAATCCCATTTGAATTCCAAGGAACCCAAAACTCATGTTCCAGATCTGCCAAAAAGATAAATTAGGTTTTGTATTATGCATGTTTTATATAGTTTAGGATGTAAGAGGACTTTAGGACATTAAGACATTAGGATATTAGGACTTTAGGATATTAGGACTTTAGGATGAATGAGAAAATGAGGAATGAGAGAATGAAGAATGTTGCAATTTGCAATCTGCAATCTGCAATTTGCAATCCTTAATACGCAATTCGCCAATCCTTACTTATAATAAACACGATATCCCCAAGCTTCTAATTCTGTTTCTAATTCTGCTTTCATTTTAGCTTTTTTTCCAGAAAACAATTCTTTATATTTTCCAGCAAGTAAAGCGTTATTCAATTTTACTTTTTGGTCATTACCAGTCATGTTTATCATTACTAAAACTTTATTACCGTCTTTTTCTCTTGTGAAAACTAAAACATTTTTTTCATCAGCAGCAGAAATAAACTTCACTTCTCCCCCACTTTCTCCATTCCAAAGTGCTTTATTTGAACGATTCAATTGCAATAGTTTTGTGTAAAAAGGAACTAAGTCCATTTTAATCCAATCGATTGAATCTTTTTCGAAGAATTTTAGTCTTCTGTCTAATGAAGTTTCTTGACCGTTATAAACTAAAGGCATACCTTCAAATGTTGCTGCAAAAACAGCAAAAGCAAATCGAGATTCCCCCATTCGCTCCATTTCAGTGCCATTCCAGGAATTTTCATCGTGATTAGATGTAAAATGCATTCTGTATTCCGACTTTGGATGCTTATTGTCTTTTGCGTATTTGTAGATTTCTTGCACGTCTTTTTTACCTTGTGCAATTTCATTCATAACATGATGTAAATGCCAACCATAAGTCATGTCAAATGCTTGATGCATTTCTAATTCTTCTGCTTCTGCTAACATGAATACTTTTTTAGTCGCATCTAATTCTTTACGAGCTTCTACCCAAAAATCAATTGGAACCCAACTAGCTACATCGCAACGGAATCCATCGATATTTGCTTCTGTCAACCAATATTTCATTGAAGCAATCATTTCTTTGCGCATTTCTTTATTGTCGTAATTCAAATCAGCAACATCCCACCAATCTGTTCCAATAGTTGGTTGAAGTTTCCCTAGTGAATCTAAGGTGTACCAATCCTTATGACCTTGTTTAACCCACACATTATCAGGCGAAGAATGATTTGCGACCCAATCAATGATTATTTTCATACCTTGCACTTGAGCAGATTTTACTAATTTTTTAAACTCATCAAGTGTGCCAAACTCAGGATTCACAGCTTTGTAATCACTAATTGCATAATAGCTTCCCAAGCCACCTTTGCGATTTTCAACTCCGATTGGGTGAATTGGCATTAACCATAAAATATCAACACCCATTTTTTTCAATCTTGGCAAGTGTGTTTCAAAAGCTTTGAATGTTCCTTCAGGTGTGAATTGTCGAATATTCACCTCGTAAATTGTCGCATTTTTTGCCCAATCTGGAGTTGGATTCTGCGCGTTACTTATTAAACTACAAAGAATAAAAAGTAATTCTAAAAAAAATGTTTTTTTCCTCATATTAAGCTATTTCAGTATTTAAAATATATTTAAGATGGTAACTAACAAGTGCTTCGGCAGGTCTTTTAATCAATGAACCGATTGTTACATTATAAACTGCCGCTGCTTCTCTCAATTCTTGTTCAAAAATTTGAGAAATGGATCCTACAAAATTCACTTCTACGTCTTGGTAGTTTTTGTAACAAGTCACGTGCACATCCATAAAACGTTTAAATCCTTCGCGCACCATGTCCTTGAAATATGGATTATCCTTGTGCTTAGCAATAAACGGCATAAATGAAGCGATAAATACGTTTGCATTTGGTTTTTTATAAACATGGTCAATTAATTCACTTTTGGAAAGATTGTACTCAGCAATAAAATCTTGTTCGATTTCCGCTGGTAAACGATGGTATAAAAAATTAGCAATCAATTGTTTACCAAAAAAGCTTCCGCTTCCTTCATCACCTAAAATATACCCCAAAGCAGGTACTTCTTCAGAAAGAATTTTCCCATCAAAGTAACAAGAATTTGAGCCGGTTCCGATTATACAAGCAATTTGGGGTCTTCCGCTGTAAGTTGCATAAGCGCATGCCAACAAATCGTGATCAACCAAAATTTTAGCATTTACGAATACTCTTTTTAATCCCGACGCGACTATTGCATTCAATTCATCACTTGAACAACCAGCCCCATAAAAGTAAACTCCCTTAATTTCAGCTGCAATAGCTGCAAGTTTTTCAACTTTTTTTAATTCAACCTCAATTAAATCCGAAGAATGAAAATATGGGTTAAAACCCATCGTCGAACAAAAACTTTGGTTATTTTTGCCATCGACTAACATCCAGTCGCATTTAGTTGATCCACTTTCTGCTATGAAATACATAAATTTAATATTGATTTAATGGTCTGTGTGTCATTTTTACACTTTCAAATATACGGATTATCACAAAAGAAGTATAATTATGCTAAAAAAAAATATTTCTGAGTTAAATCCAAATGTATCAGTTGACTGCGTCATTTTCGGTTTTGACCTTGAAAAGCTTAATGTTTTGGTTATCGACAGGGGTGAAAATCAATTAGCGGAAAATGTTCGTTTGGCACTTCCTGGTAACTTAATTTACAATAACGAGAATCTCGAACAAGCAGCTTACCGTGTTTTAGAAGAGTTAACAAGTTTGAAAGATATTTACCTCGAACAGATAGGCGCTTTTGGTGATCCGAACCGAATTTGCAAGGAAGCAGACCGTGCTTGGTTACAATCAATTCGTGCTGAACCTGAAGCAAGAGTGATAACAGTGGCTTATTTCTCATTAGTAAAAATGGAAGATTATTTACCACACGCTGCCTCTTTCGCTAAAAATGCAACTTGGATTCCAGCTAATAAAATTACAGATTTGGCTTTTGATCATTACGATATTTTACAAGCTGCACGAAATAAATTAAAAGAGAAAATTAAAATTCAGCCAATTGGGTTTAATCTTTTACCTGAAAAGTTCACACTCAGCCAATTACATAAATTGTACGAAAGCATTTTAGACAAAGAACTAGATAAGCGAAATTTCCGGAGAAAAGTTCAAAAATTGAATATTTTGACCAATCTAAACGAAAAACAAGAAGGTGTTCCGCATAAACCTTCTGAACTATACAAATTCAACGAAGAAAAATACCAAGAATTAACACATAATGGTTATGATAATTTTGGGTTTTAAATCTTTGCATTTAGAGTTTATTTTTACTTAATTTTTACAAAATGAAAAATAAATAAAATGTTCTTGATCCGAGTATTTTTTTATTGTTTGACAGAATTATTCTACTCGCAATAAAACCCCTTCTTTCAAGGAACAAGGTGAAATTACGATGCGATTTGCTTTCATTTTTTTTATCACCCAACGTGTCTTAATAGCAGCAATTGGCGCCATTTTCTTACGAATTGATATAATGAAATCGTTCAAATCTCTTTCTTCTTGAGAAGTTGAAATTATCCAATCTAAAATTGATTCAAATTCATTAAAATCAAGCTCTTGTGTTTCATATCCTTTTGGATAAGCCGTTTGATGAACCAATTCGTAGAAGGTTTCAAAACTCCCCGAAGCACCAACTAAGGTTTGACAATTGATGTGATTAAAAAAATCGTTTTCGTGGGCTTCCAAATAATTTTCCACGTTTAAAATATCCTCCGATGTCATTGGATTGGAAAACGAAAACAACTGAAAAATACGCGAAACACCGATGTTTAACGAAATTAGATCCTTGATTCCGATAGCATTAGCAGCAATAAATTCAGTGCTTCCTCCACCAATATCCATTATTAAACTCGGCGATTCAAAATTATAAGTGTAGGCAATTCCTTGGTAAATCAAATTCGCTTCTTGGATTCCATTGATAACATCAATTTCAATTCCTGTTGCATCTTTGACGGATTTTAAAAACGTTTGCTTATTGCTTGCGTCACGAATTGCGGAAGTTCCAATAGCCTCAATTTTAGCAACTTGAAAATCATTACAGCGACTTTTGAATCGTTCTAGACAAGCAATCGCTCGTTGAATGGCATCCTCAGAAAGCAATTTATCATTGATTCCACCCATTCCAATTGCAACACCTTCTTTCTCAGCGTGTAACAATTGAATTGAATTATTGTCCACATCGGCTATAGCCAAGTTAAAGGTGTTTGTTCCTAAATCAATGACTGCTTTTCGCATTTATTTCGATTTTAAGCCTTGAATAATATTCTTTAGTTTGGCGCGATGACCGAATTGTAAAATTCCATTTTTATAAATCTTTCCTGCTAACCAAAGCAAAACAATTGTAGAAATGACCAAAATCAATAACGATAGAATTACTAAATAATAACTTCCAATTGGTAAACCTTGTGCTAATTTTACCATCATCACAACCGGCGCAGTAAAAGGTATTAAACTTGCATATTTTACAATCGTTGCGTCGGGCGTCACCACTGCTAAAAATCCCAAATAAACTGACAAACCTAGAATAATCACAATTGGTAACACAAACTGTTGACCATCGCTTTCCGTTCCTGAAATGGAGCCAATTGTACTGAAAAATGCACCGTAAAAGTAATAAGCAGCGATAAAAAAGAACAAGAAATGAACGAACATAAAACCAAAGTTGATACGTTCGTAAATTAAATCCACAAACTGATTGTAACGTTCTGCCGAATTGGTTTCCATTAACTGTTGTTGAACCTCAGCACTAACTTGAATTCCTTCCCAATTAGATGGATCAAACATATCTGGGAAAATATATTGACGGAAAACAATTAAACCAAATGCAATGAAAAAAGTCCACACAAAAATCTGTATTAAAGCAGCTAATCCGATACCAGTAATTTTCCCCAACATCAATTGATAAGGTTTTACAGAGGCCAAAATCACTTCGACAATTCGATTACTTTTTTCTTTGGTTGTACTTCTTAGAATCGTCATTCCAAAAAGTAAAACAAAAAGTACAATTAGAAAACCAAAGACCAAACCTACATAACCTTCGAGGTCGGAAGCTTCATTTTTCGGGTCGTAAACATTGCGAAAATCGACATTTAAAGGCTGTTTAATCTGACGAAATTGATCTACCGAAAGATTCGTGAAGTTTTCAATCATCACCTCCTCTACTCTTCTTTCTAACTGAAATTTGAGTTGTATTTTAACATCCGCTGAAGGATTTTCACGGTAAAAAACAAAGGATTTCTTATTCATCAAGACTTTCTCATTCACTTCAATCAAAGCATCGAAGTTTTGATAGGCTTTTCCATCTCTAAACTCTTTAATTTCAAGGTAATCACTAATAAAATAGTAATTCACATTTTTCCCTTCAGACGAAACAATTTTATTATCCATTAAACCAGCCGGGTCGGCAATTAAAACCGTCAGTGATTTCTTTCCTTCATCTCCAGATTTAAATAACAAGAACAGAAAAAGTAAAAAGCACAAAGGTCCAAGAACCATCATCCACAAGAAAATGCCATTCGAAAAACGTTCCTTCAATTCGCGAATCGCAATTAGCCAACTATTACGCATTTTCGACCTCCTTTCCACCAATTAAATTCATAAATACTTCTTGCATTGTTGGAATTCTTTCTTCGACTGCTTCAATTTTTATTTGTCCCATCAAGGCATTTAATAAGTCATTAATTTGATTATTTCCGCGCATTTTTACAACTGCTAAAAAACGATTATCGCCCAATTCTTTTTTGTCAATCAATTCAAAATCAGTCCAAAGTGCGTTT
>JBILOX010000036.1:0-33788 GCA_044374225.1 Crocinitomicaceae bacterium
AAGCAATCATATTTCCACTAAAACGAATCGAAAACTCTCCACTTTTTTGAGCAGCTCTTAAATTCCAAACACTGTCCTCTGCTATTTTTTGTGAATTATGAATCAATGCCGCACGGTCGCAAATTTCTTCTACACTGCGCATGTTATGTGTTGATAAAATGATTGTCTTTCCTTGTGATTTTAAAGATTTCAATTCATTCAAAATCAATTCTACATTCAATGGATCAAAACCACTTAATGGTTCGTCAAGTATCAATAAATCAGGCTCGTGAACAAGCGCTGCGATGAATTGTACTTTTTGCGCCATTCCTTTTGACAGTTCCTCAATACGCTTTTTTGACCAATCTTTGATGTCAAATTTCTCTAACCAAAAGTTTGCGCTTTTTACAGCGTTTACTTTTGACATTCCTCGTAATTGTGCCAAAAAAACTAGCTGTTCAAGAACGCCCATTGATTTGTATAAACCACGTTCCTCAGGTAAATAACCAATTAAACGCAAATGTTCATTGCTCATCAATTTACCATCAAAGCGCAAAGTTCCTTTGTCAGCTTCAATAATTTGGTTAATAATTCGAATAAGCGTTGTCTTTCCCGCTCCATTTGGTCCTAATAAACCATAAATTTCACCTTTCTGAACATGAAGTGAAACAGCATCTAAAGCCAATTTTCGATTAAATGACTTTGAAACATCCGTGATTGTTAACATTCTGTAAAGCTATAAAAAATTGAACGATGTGAGAATTGAAAATGTAAAATTGAAAATTGAAAGATGAAAGATGAAAGATGAAAACTGAAAGATGAAAGTTTTTTACATAATACAATTACAGATTTAAAATTTGTAATCTGTAATTTTCAATCTGTAATCTTTTACTTCCCTCCTACTGCAATTTTCGTTTCCCCTGTTGTTTTTGTTGCTTTGAAACTGTAAGGCAATTTTTCTTTGTATAAGAACTTTTTTTGAACCGACTCGAAAGGTCGATAAACGTAGTAAACCACATTGTCATGTACCCTAATTTTATCAACGTATCTAAAACCAAGTTTTACTTTTTCTTTAATCGTTCCTGTTTTTAAATCAAGTAAACCAAGGTAAGTTGAACCTGTTTTTTCATAAATTGCGTAAACAGCACCTGTTATTTTATCTTGAATCAATTGAGTTTGCCAACCAGTTTGTTTTGCGTTGTAATGGTGATAAATCGCAATTGAATCCTTGCATTCACCGAATTTATTATAAACTTCTAAACGATCCTTCGGATAATTAAAAACGTAAACGGAATCATTGCATTGAAACATCGGCGCGTAAACTTCTTTGTAGTAGATAGATTGGGTAAAATAATTCGCACCCACCCAAATTTCAGCATCAATTCCTGTTTCAAATTCTTTATTTTTCGCCCATAATTTTGTGCGAATATCCATCCATTTGTATTCCGCACGATATAATTCCATCATCAACTCATCTTCGATTTTTAAAATTACTCGGTAACTAGAATCTTCTTGATCAAAAGTATAATATTCAAAAGCTGGATAATCTTTGCTGAAATTAGATAGAAAAAGTTTGGTTTGTATTGTATCAACAATTGGTGCAACATACTTCATGAAATAAGATTTCGGCAACATTCCTAGCTGAATTTCATCTTCTTTTATGAAGACCCCAAAAACATTATCCTTGCAAACAATATGTGTATTTCCTCGATAGTCCCTTGTTAACGATTCTGCTTGATCATTTACTTGAAAACTTGTAATAATTTGTTGACCATCGTACAGCACTAGTTCACTGCCTTTACTTAATTGTTTTGGATAAGTCAATAGTAAAATATCTCCATTATTTTGGACTTCAAAGTCTGCAACGCTTAGACGCTCTGAACGAAAAACGGTATCTGGAATTCCAGGAGCTTTCACAACAACTTCTTTCAATTGTAATGATTTTGTTGCTTGTAAATAAAGTGAGACTTTTAGCGTGTCAGTAAGTGATTTCGTTTTTAATGTCTTGGTGTAAGCGTCATAAATTGGATGAGAGCAATTGAGATTTATTATTGTACCAACAGCTACATTTTCCAATTTGAAACTTGCTACACCTTTTCCAGAAGATCGGAGGTAAAAAGTAGAATCTTTTACTTTCGCATTTGCATCAAAAAGGTTAGCTAAAATGTTGACATTTTGGATGTTTTCACCTGATTTAGTATCAATGAACTGTACTTGAACAACTTGTCCCCAACTGATAGAACTGAGGACAATTGTTACAAAAAGTAAAATTAATTGGCGCATCATATTTAGTAGATGCAATATTATGGAAAATCCATATCACAAGTTATTTATTTTTGAATTTATGGTTAACTCAATTACCGTTTGTGTTGAAAATCTTAATTCCGCTTCTCTCTTTCAATTGATAAGTCGTCACACACTAAAAATTTGAATCGCTTTTAGTTTAATACTTTATGTTTTTTTTTGTTTTGGCCGTAAGCTATTAAATTTACATAGTTATAGCCAAATTAGATTAATTTATAGTCCATAAAATTATTTTTTTTAGAATAAATAAAGCTACGATAAACTTTCAATTTGGCTGTAAGTATTAATTTATTTATATTTATAGCTAAATTGAAGTGAAATATGAAAAAATTTGTTGGAAGAAAAAATGAAATTGCTACGTTTAACGCATGTGCTTCAGCTAACCAATCACACTTTGTGGCGGTTTATGGAAGAAGAAGGGTTGGAAAAACTTTCCTTATCCGACATGTTTTCAATGATAAATTTACTTTTTACACCACAGGTTTAGCTAAAGGAACTTTAAAAGAACAACTTACGGTTTTTTCACTGAGTATAAAAGATAGTTTTGGAAAAGAAACTATTAAAATTCCAAACACATGGATTGAAGCATTTCGATTATTAATAGAACATTTAGAAGCAAGTAGTGACGCTAAAAAAATCGTTTTTATCGATGAACTTCCGTGGATGGACCAACGCAACTCCAGTTTTATGACTGCCTTTGAATATTTTTGGAATAGCTGGGTAAGCCGAAGATCTGACATACTATTGATTGTTTGCGGCTCGTCTGCCTCTTGGATGATCAATAAACTAATTAATAATAAAGGCGGATTACACAATAGGGTTACTTTAAGAATTAAGCTAAATCCATTTACGTTAAAAGAAACGAATGAATACTTAAGCGCTGTTGGTTGTCAATACGATTACACTCAATGTCTTGAATCGTATATGTGTTTTGGTGGAATACCCTACTATTTTTCTCTATTCAACAAGGACTGGAGTGCGGCTCAAAACATCAATTATTTGTGTTTTTCGGAAAATGCACCCTTAAAAAATGAGTATCGAATAATCGTACAATCCCTTTTTGACCATCCAGAAAATCACCATCGTATTTTGGAATCAATAGGCACCAAAAATAAAGGCTTGCCACGGAGTGAAATTGTAAAATTAAGCCAAGTTTCAGATGGCGGTGGTTTAACACGAATTTTGATTGAATTGGAAGAAAGTGGTTTTATTAGGAAGTATAATAATTTCAATAAAAAATCGCGAGAAGTCATATATCAACTTACAGATGCTTTTTCCATTTTCCACCAGAACTTTCTTGTCGCTCCAAAGTACAATGATACAAATACTTGGCTGAATTTAATCAATACACCAGTATACAACACTTGGTCAGGTTATGCCTTTGAAATAGTATGCTTAAATCACGCTACTGAAATAAAAAAAGCACTTGGAATAGAAGGAATTCTAACCAATATTTCTTCTTGGAAGAATCAAAATGCTCAAATCGACTTGGTTATCGACCGCGCGGACAAGGTAATCAATCTTGTAGAAATAAAATATGCTCAATCAGAATATCTTATCACCAAACATTACGACCAAAACCTTCGAAATAAGATTGCCGAATTTAAAGAAGCTACCAAAACAAGAAAGGCTGTGTGGTTAGTAATGTTGACCTCGTTTGGTCTAAAAAATGGGCCATACAACGGTATTGCACAAAAATCGCTTGATACGGAAGTACTTTTTGGAAATTAAACTGTTTCAATTAGTCAGAAGTGAGTTGATGTTGTATGGTTAAAATCAAGTGTCAACTTCTGTTTTACTTAACCTATAAACAAATTGTCCCCAACTTTTAGGGCTGAGGACATTTGTTGTTATTTTTATATTAGTGCATCAAATCAAAAAGATGCAATATTATGGAAAATCCATAAAGGATTTCTATTAAACTTTAAAATTCCAACCGAACGTATCTTCTATCTCACCTATTTTCAAAGCATCCATGTAATTTTTAAATTTATTTGATAATAATCTTGTTTCAATGGCGGGCATTTCTAAGCGTTCATCGCGGTATCCAATAATTGCTACCTGTGCTATTGTTGCTGCAGTTCCAACACCAAAAACATCTTCTAACGAACCATTTCTTGCTGCCGTAACAATTTCATCTACTGTTACTTTACGTTCTTCAACTACCACCCCCCAGCTTTGTGCTAATTCAATTAAAGATCGTTTGGTAATCCCACGTAAAATAGTATCAGAATCCTCACTTGGTGTGATTAATTTACCTCCAATTTGAAACATTATATTCATTGTCCCAGATTCTTCAATGTATTTATGCTCTTTTGCATCAGTCCATAATAATTGATGGTAACCTTCTAATTGACATTGTTTTGCTGGATATAAAGAAGCACCATAATTTCCTGCAGCTTTTGCTCTACCAACTCCTCCTTCTGCTGCACGCGTGTAGTGTTCCTCAATTTTGATTCGAACAGGTTCTGAATAATACGCTCCAACCGGAGAAGTTATAATCATAAACTTATAGGAATCAGAAGC
Source organism: Crocinitomicaceae bacterium (assembly GCA_044374225.1). Lineage (GTDB taxonomy): Bacteria > Bacteroidota > Bacteroidia > Flavobacteriales_D > Crocinitomicaceae > UBA952. The sequence continues at coordinate 4,810 of JBILOX010000036.1, forward strand.
TTTGATACCTACATATTCATCTGTGGCGAACATAAATGGCCGAATATAAAGAGAATAACCCTCTTTATCTGTTACCCAATTTGCATCAACTTCTACTAATTTACGAATAGCTTCAACAAAAATTTCTTCTGGAACTGGAGGCATACACATTCTCTTGGCTGATTCAGTAAAACGCTTTGCATTCATATCTGGACGAAAGATTGTAATATCTCCATTTTTGTTTTTATACGCCTTCAATCCTTCAAAAATAGACTGCCCGTAGTGGATAGCAGACATTGCAGGATGCATAGAGATTGGAGCGAAACTAGTAATTTGACCTTCATTCCATTTTCCTTCATTATATTCCATCATAAACATGTGATCCGAGAAAACTTTACCAAAGGGCAAATTCACCCAATCTACTTGATTTATTTTAGAGTCAAGTGATTTATGAATAGAAAAATTGATTGTTGATATTGACATTAAATTGAATTTTGTATTGCGAATATAACGTTTTAACTTTAGTAAACAATCTATTTTATAACCGTATTGCTTTCAAATATTCGAACGATTTGGTACTATTTCAAGTTAATTCACTCGTTTTTAAATTTATCCGAAAAAAAATAGGTCTTTATTTGGTTAAATAAAAGGTGAAAATTAAGAGTTTTTGGCAAAAAAAGCGATTAGTTGAAAACTCTTTTGAAAACTTAAATTATTTCTTATTGAACCTTCCTTAAAAACTTGCAATTTTGAAAATAAATTGAAAAATTATGACTGCAGAGCTTTTATCTTTACAAGAACAAATTAATACCTTAAAATTGAAATTAACTGGTGATTTATTCGCTGACATGGACGTTAAAGATGAAATTCATAATTTGGAAATGAAGTTAAATGGCGTCAAGCCAATGGACACTCACATCGATTGTATTGGTTGTGGTTCTTAATCAAAATTTTATTTTTGCGAACAAGCGACTAATTTGTGCGTTATTTAAAACAAAAACATGAAGCAATTTGAAGTTCCTGATTTCTATCGCTCACCCATTATAAGCAGGGTTAAAGCTAAAAGAAAATTGGAAGATCCTCGCAAAAAAGATTTTACGCCCACTGAAATAAATTTAGGCAAAGTCACTTTTATTATTGCTCGCCACTTTGGTTTCTGTTATGGAGTTGAAAATGCAATTGAAAAAAGCTACAAAGCCATACAAGAAAATCCAGATAAACGTATTTTTCTATTGAGCCAAATGATTCATAACCCTGATGTTAACGCGGATTTACAATCCTATGGCTTACAATTTCTACAAGACACTGAAGGAAATCAGTTGATTCCTTTTGAAGAACTCACTGCTGAAGACATAATAATCATTCCAGCTTTTGGTACAACTCTTGAAATCGAAGAAAAACTTAGAATTATTGGTGGAAATATCGACACATATAATACGACTTGTCCGTTCGTTGAGAAGGTTTGGAATCGCTCAGAGAAATTAGGTGAAACAAATCATACGATTATTATTCATGGGAAAGCAAAACACGAGGAAACACGAGCAACTTTCTCGCGTAGTTCTTCCACTGCCCCCTCATTGATTGTTAAAGACATTAAGGAAGCAAAATTCTTAGGAGAAGTTATTCTTGGAAAGAAATCTAAAAGTGAATTCAATAATTTCTTTGCTGATAAAATGACGTCTGACTTTGACGTAGATTTACATTTGATTAAAATTGGTGTAGTGAATCAAACCACAATGCTCGCTTCTGATACGCAAGAAATAACTGATTACTTGCGTAATATAATGCTTCAAAAATATGGTGAGGCAAACTTGAAATCTCACATTGCTGATACAAGAGACACTTTATGTTATGCCACAAATGACAATCAATCGGCAACTTATGGATTATTAGAGACTGAGGCAGATTTAGCCGTTGTTGTTGGTGGATATAATAGTTCTAACACCAGTCACTTAGTTGAGCTATTGGAAGAAAAATTCCCAACTTTTTATATTAAGAACCAAGGAGAAATTCTTTCAAAATCAACAATTAATTCCTTTGATATTCATTCAAGTGAAACTTTGAATCAGACTAATTTTATACCTGACAAAGAGAATGTTAGAATAATTATATCTTCTGGGGCATCATGTCCAGATTCTTTGGTAGATGGCGTGCTTCACAAAATCATTTCGCTTATTGATCCTAACATCGAATTGTCAAATTTATTAAAAACATTGAAATGAAAATTTACACAAAAAAAGGAGACGGAGGAAAAACAGGGTTAATTGGTGGTACTCGCGTACCGAAAAATACCATTCGAATTGATGCTTATGGCACAGTTGACGAACTCAACTCTTTTTTGGGTGTTGTTCGCGACCACGATATCGATGCAAAATACAAAAATCAAATCATTGAAGTTCAAGATCGTTTGTTCACAATTGGTTCAAGTTTGGCTTCTGATCCCGAAAAGGCGAGTATGAAAATTCCAGATTTAAAAGAAACAGACGTTGAATCCTTGGAAAAATGGATGGATAAAATGGACGAAGCACTACCTGAAATGCGGTTTTTTGTTCTTCCCGGAGGTCATGCAGCTGTTTCATTTTGTCATGTAGCGAGGTGCGTTTGTCGTAGAGCAGAACGAATTATTGTTGAATTAAATGAAAAAGAATTCGTTGCTCCTTTGGTCCTTGTTTACATGAATCGATTAAGCGACTACATTTTTGTTTTGGGTAGAAAAATCACACAAGATTTGGGAGCACCTGAGCAAGCTTGGCATCCAAGGATGTGATTATTTGGCTAGATATAACCTAGGCTCAAAAACGTATCTCACTATAAAGTTCAACATTTAAACGAATACAGTGTTACAAAAACATTTTTATTTAGAACTAAATACTTTCCTCTTCAATAGTTTGGTCTGCACCCTTTATCTTTTTTGATCCTTCGTAAGTAACAAATGAACGGAAGCTACATTCCAAATCACCGTTAAATACTTTGTGTTTTTTAGATGGTTTTAAACCGATTGATTTAAGCCCTTCTTCGCTAGAGGTAATAATCCAAGCCTCACAATTAGTCATCTCGTGCTTTAACCAATTGCCAATTCCATCATACAATTCTGTAACGTCAGCTTCCAAACGCTGACCATACGGTGGATTGGTGACGATAAATACTTTTTCATCATCTGGTTTTTTCACTTCATTGAAAGGCAACACACTCGTTTGAATAAACCGTCCAAAACTCATCGAACGCAAATTTCTACGCGTTTTAATCACCATTTCATCCGATAAGTCGGAACCGATAATTTTACAAGGTAAGCTTCTCACGTTTCGTAAAGCACCATCATAAATTTCATCCCAAAGTGCTTGATCGAAGTCTTTTAAGTTTTTGAAAGCATAGTGCTGACGTTCAATATTGGAGGGGATTCCAGAAGCTAAAAAAGCCGCTTCCATCAATAAAGTTCCCGAGCCACAAAATGGATCTAAAAAGGTTGTTTTTCTATCCCACCCCGACATGCGTATTAAACCAGCGGCAACAACTTCATTCAAAGGTGCTTCTCCAATTGCTTCTCTATAGCCACGCTGAAATAAAGGAACACCGCTTGTGTTTATTGAAAGTGTTACTTCTTTTTCTTTAATGTATAAATCAAAAACAACGTGTGGGCGCTTCAATTCTACATCTGGGCGCTCGTTACATTTATCTCTAAAAGCATCAACAATAGCGTCTTTTATAACCAAGAAAGGGTAATGAGAATTTGTAAATAAAGAAGAGAAAACAGCACCTTTTACAGCAAAAGTTTTCTTAACATCAAAAATATTTGTCCAGCCAATTTTTGAGGCTCTTTTGTATAAATCTTCTTCTGTTTGAATGAAAAAATGATCGATTTCAACTAGTATTGAATTTGCACAACGCACATGAAGGTTTAAGAAATAAACGTCTTTCCAAGTACCAACGATTCGAACAGCACGGTTCAATAACTCAACTTCAAGATAACCTAATTCTATTAATTCTTCTTTTAATGTTTCTTCAAATCCAAAAACACATTTCAACGTGATAAAATATTCGTTGTCTTTTAATTCAATCTCTTTTTTCATTTTTATTCAGTGTTATTCAATGTTTATTTTTTGGCAGATTTAACTTAAAATTTGTACTGTTTTTAACATTCTCAAACTCACATTTCAAAGATAATCGGCTAACTTTGTGCAAAAGAACAAAATTTGAGAGGTTTTTTCGCGCTATTTCTGGTATTATTTTTTGTTTTCTCCTCCTATTTAAACGCACAGCAGAAAGTGGGTTTGGTATTAAGTGGCGGCGGTGCAACAGGCATGGCTCATATTGGTGTGTTAAAAGCACTAGAAGAACGTGGCATCCCAATTGACTACATCGCTGGAACATCTGCTGGATCATTGGTTGGAAGCCTTTATGCTTGCGGGTTATCTCCAGAAGAAATCGAAACTTACGTTTTGAGTGAACAATTTCAACTTATGACGACTGGTCAAGTAGAAGTTTCAAAGAAATTTTTATTTCGACAAGATGATTTGAACGCCAGTTTGCTCGATTTTTCTTTTTCTAAAGATAGTATTTTACGTAAATCAATTCCGTTAAATTTAATAACACCATCTTATTTAGATTACGAGATGCTACGAATTCTCGGAGTAACCAGCGCAGCAGTCAATAGCGATTTCGATAAATTATTTGTACCTTTTCGATGCGTTGCTGCCGATGTAATTACTCGTAAAAGTGTTGTTTTTTCAAAAGGATATTTAAATCAAGCAGTACGTGCATCTATGTCCTATCCAATGTATGTTAATCCCATTAAAATTGATGGAATTGTAATGTTTGATGGTGGCCTTTATAATAATTTCCCAGTTGACGTTATGTATCAAGATTTTCACCCCGATTATTTAATTGGAAGCAATGTTTCTACAAATCCGAAGCCAGTTGATGAGCACGACTTTTTTGGTTTAGTAAGCACTATGTTAACAACTCCGACGAATTATGATTTACCTTGTTCTGAGGGAATAATAATTGAACCAAAAACAAATATTGGGACTTTTGAATTTGGAAATGTAAAAGAAGCAATTACTGACGGCTTCAACGCTACACTTAACTATTTAGATTCATTGGATTTATTTATTTATCACAAAGTTTCTAAAGAAGAATTAGATAAACGTCGAGCTGAATTTAGAGCTAAAATTCCACCAATTCGAGTATCAAACATCACCAATAATAAAGAAAAAAATAACGACTTTAGTTTTGCTTCTTATTCTCTGTTACGCAAAAAAAAATCGGAAATTCTAGACTTAGATAAACTCACAAAAAGGTACTTTCGATTGTATGCCACTCAACAAATCCAATACATCTATCCTACTATTGATTTAAAAAAAGATTCAACCCACCAATTAAATTTAGTTGTGACAAAAGCAAAAGATTTCCGAGTTGATATTGGAGGACATTTTTCTTCCCGCGCAGTTAATACTGGCTATCTTGGTCTAACATATCGTGGTGTTGGAAAAATTGCATATGTAGTTCATGGTGAATCATATTTTGGAAAATTTTACGGTTCTGCTAAAGCAGATTTAACCATAGAAATACCAACCGTCTTTCCTACAGCGTTAACGGGTTATTTCACAATGAATCGTTGGGATTATTTCAAAAGTTTTTCCACTTTCTTTGAAGATGTAAGACCTTCATTTTTAGTTCAAAATGAAATGTACGGAGGTTTTAAATTTAAAATCCCAACGGGAAATAATTCCAAATCTAGTTTAGATTATCGTCTATTTATGTTAGAAGATGATTACTATCAATCTTCTTTTTTTAGCAATAAAGACACAACTGACTTCACTACTTTTATTGGAAATTCAGTTACTTGGGACTTTATTCAAAATAGTTTAAACAGAAAACAATTTGCAAATCAAGGACATTTATTTTCTATTAAAGCTCGATATATTAGCGGAAAGGAAAATACAACACCAGGTTCAACTGCAATTTTAAAAGATACTGTTCTAAAAAATCACGAATGGTTAAGTGTTCAAAGTGAATTCCAATCCTACTTAATTAATACTAAACATTTCCATTTAGGTATTCATGCAAAAGGCGTTTTTAACAGTCAATTACTTTTTGCAAATTATACCGCTAGTATATTAGCGATGCCTGTGTTCAATATTCTTCCTGATATGGAAACGTTTTTCTTTCCAGAATACCGTTCTCCTCAGTTTTTAGGTGCTGGTTTGAATGTTGTTTTTTCATTGCATAAAAATGTTGATTTCCGTTTAGACACCTACTACTATCAGCCATTTGTTCTCCTGCAAAAAAACACTAACGGAACAATTGAATACACGCGTCCAACCGGAGGAGAAACCATAATTGCCTCAAGTACAATTATTTATCATTCTCCTATTGGACCAGTTCGTGCAACAGCAAATTATTTTCCAAAACAATTAAACCCTCTTTCTTTTCAAATAAGTTTCGGATATGTACTATTTAATGAGCGTGCAATTCGTTAAAACAAGGAATACAAAAATAGTTTGACACAACTAACACAAATAAATAAACCGACTTATTTGATTAAAGATTTTTTACTGAGAAAAGCTCTTGTTATAGTATTCCCGATAACACCAAGTAAAACAAATGCTACACCTATTACAATTAAGAAATTTAAGCGTTCGTCAAAAATAAAATAACCCATCAATAATGCATAAATAGAACCTAAATATTGAAAGGGAGTTATCAAAGAGGAGCTTTCTTGATGCAATGCTTTTGTTAACAATACTTGTGCAATTTGGGTGAGAATTCCAATCACTAAAAGTAAAATCCATTCAACTCCTTTTGGCATCACAAAATCAAAAAAGCACCAAACAGTCATTATTGGTATGGATAGCATAGGAAAATAACTTACAATATTTATCGGAGCGTCTGTTGCTTTAAGTTTAACAATTGCTGTGTAGGCTATTCCTGAAAATGCTGCAGAAATAACTCCTAAAGTCAACCAGAAATAATCCAATTTAACAGGATTTGACTTGAGAATAAGTGCATTCAATCCAATTAGCGTAACACCAATAAAAGCAATCAATACAAAAAACCATTGTAATTTCAGAATACGTTCTCCAAGTAAAAAAAGCGTGAAAATCATCGTGAAAATCGGTGCTAAATACTGGATGGTTGAAGCCACCGCAATTGGAAGTTGGTGAATCGTTTCGAAGAAAATAGTCAAAGCGATCATACCTGCAAAACCACGTATGAGCAACCATTTTTTGTTCACTCCGAACAAGGGTAGCTTTTTGCGTTTGATGATGAACAAACTAATTGTGAAGGAAACAATTGAACGACTGAGCACTAATTCATGTGCCGGAATCTTTTGTAAATTTGGAAAAAGATCTTGTTCACCACCCATTCCGAAAAGCTTTACCAAAAAATTCACCACCAAAAAAGATAATCCCGATAAAATGATAAATAGAATTCCTTTTTTCATAGCGATGCAAAGAAACTTAAAAATTCATTGTAAATAGAAAACCGTTAAAATCTAAAATACTAGTTTGTAGATAATAATGGTGGTAAGCAAAAAAGAAACAACTGAAACAATCCCTCCTTTTAATATTTAAAGATTTCATTTGCCTTATCCGGACTTTTCGCAATAGTTTTATTGTATATTTTTCCTCAGAGAAAAGTAAAAAAAGTAGCAATAACAAGAAAATGAGATTACTTGTATTCAATTTTTAACCCTTATATTCGTTTTATTAATTTAGCGAAATAGAAACATTCAGCAGTGAATACAAAGTAATATTTAACTTGAAAAGACTTTTGAAGGATTTTAACACAGAAGATGGAATTGAATAAATCGAGCAACTACATTCAAGAAATAAAGCAAATTCTTGCCCAAGCAAGGCAGAAAGCATATACTGCTGTCAATACTGCAATGGTAGAAGCATATTGGTTGATTGGAAAACGAATTGTGGAAGAAGAACAAAATGGAAAAGAAAGAGCTGAGTATGGAAAAGCAATTTTAAAAATTCTTTCGAAAGAACTTACATTAGAATTGGGCAAAGGTTATTCTGAACGTTCTTTGCGCGAATTTCGTCAATTTTATCTTGCCTTCCCTGATTTACTAAATATCGAACTGTTAGATTCTAGCGAACCTGTTCTTAACTTTCGGCGAACACCGTTCGCCATTTCGGTGAATCCAATTTGGCGAAGAGCGTTCGCCAATTTACATTGGTCTCATTATCAACGTATTTTACGCGTAACATCAAAAGAAGCACAATTATGGTATTTACAGGAAGCTGCTCAACAAAATTGGTCAGTTAGAACGCTTGATAGAAATATTTCGACATTGTACTATCAACGACTTGTTTCCTCACAAAAGAAAGATTTGGTTGAGCAAGAAATGATAGAAAATACAACTCAATTTAAAAATCAACCTGACGATTTTATTAAAAACCCAACTGTCTTAGAATTTTTGAATCTACCAACAAGCAAAGCATATACTGAACATGAATTAGAACAAGCTTTAATTGACAACTTACAACAATTTTTACTTGAATTAGGAAAAGGATTTTCATTTGTTGCACGTCAAAAACACATTCGAACTGAATCAGCAGACTTCTTTATAGACTTAGTCTTTTACAACTATATTTTGAAATGCTTTGTTATTGTAGAATTGAAAACCAATAAATTAACTCATCAAGATATTGGACAATTGGATATGTACGTAAGAATGTTCGATGACCTAGAAAGACCTGAAGGAGATAATCCAACTATTGGTATTCTACTCTGTACTGAAACTGATAATACAATCGCAAAATACTCTGTCCTAAATGAAAACAAACAATTATTTTCCAATAAATACTTGCCTTTTCTACCAAGTGAAGAGGAGCTGATTGCAGAAATTGAACGCGAAAAATTAATCATCCAACAACGAATTGCGGATGGTAAATAATCTAAAAACTTCTAGTAGTAAAAAAACTATCTTGGAATATCTTCGATTCCTATTATTTCCATTTGCATTCATCTATCTAGGAATTACATCCACAAGAAACCTATTATACAAACTTGGGATTTTCAAAACCTTTGTTATTCCAAAAAAATCAATTTGCGTTGGGAACCTATCTGTTGGTGGAACAGGCAAAACGCCGCATGTTAGTTATTTGGCTGACTTTCTTTCTGAAAAAATTGAAATAGCAATTTTAAGTCGTGGTTATGGTAGAAAAACAACTGGTTTTTTGTGGGTAAAACCAAATAGTAAAGCATCGGAAGTTGGTGACGAACCATTGTTTTACGCCAATCGTTTTAAAGAAAAAGTACACGTGGCTGTTTGTGAAAAACGAGCTATCGGAGTTCAACAAATTCAAACTTTGTTTCCGAAAAATGAGTTGATTATATTAGACGATGCCTTTCAACATCGAGCGGTAAAAGCTGGTTTGAACATTTTAATCACTGATTTCAACAAACCACTCTCTACCGATTTTTTGATGCCCGTTGGAACTTTAAGAGAAAGTCGTTCTGGAAAAAATCGAGCGGACATTATTATCGTTTCAAAAACTCCAACTAATTGCACTGAATCGAATAAAAATCAAATTGTTCAATCGCTCAACTTTAATTCGGAATTTGTTTTCTTTTCTCACATTTCTTATGCTGAAATGATTCCCTTTGGAACGGAAATAGAAACCATTAAAAAAGTAATTTTAGTAACTGGAATTGCCAATCCAAAACCATTATTAGAACATATTTCAAAGTATTATGAAGTAGAACAATTGACTTTCAGCGATCATCATACTTTTAGTAAGGTGGATATTCAAAGAATTCATCAAAAATTTGATACTTTTGCACACGAAGAAACTATCATTCTAACGACTGAAAAAGATTACATGCGTTTGAAGGATTATTCAAGTGAATGGAATTTGGAAAATTACCCCTGGTATTTTCAGCCAATCACTGTAAAAATTGAAAACGAAGAAACATTTAAAAACCTAATAAATCAATATGTTAACACAATTTAAAGAATCAGTTGCGTTCATCAAAACGCGCACAAATGTCGAGCCTACTATCGGAATTATTCTTGGAACTGGCTTAGGTGGATTGGTAAAAGAAATCAAAATCATCGACGAAATTCCTTATGCAGAAATTCCAAATTTCCCAGTTTCAACAGTTGAAAGTCATTCTGGAAAATTAATTTTTGGTGAATTAGGTGGGAAAATGGTTGTGGCAATGCAAGGTCGTTTTCATTACTACGAAGGATATTCGTTGCAACAAGTTACTTTTCCTGTTCGTGTAATGAAATTATTAGGAATTGAGCGCTTATTTGTAAGTAACGCTTCAGGTGGTGTTAATCCAGATTTTGAAGTTGGTGAAATCATGATTCAAGACGATCATATCAATCTATTTCCAGGTAACCCATTGATTGGTAAAAACTTCGACGAATTAGGTCCACGTTTCCCGGATATGAGCGAGCCTTACGACCACAAAATGATTGCATTAGCGAAAGAAATTGCTGCAGAGAATAACATTAAAGTTTCTGTTGGAATCTACGCTGGATTAACTGGTCCAACATTGGAAACACCAGCTGAATACCAATATGTTCGCAACACAGGTGCTGATGCAGTTGGAATGTCAACTGTTCCTGAAGTGATCGTTGCAAACCACATGGAAATTCCTTGCTTCGCAATTTCAATAATTACGGATTTAGGTGTAAAAGGAAAAATCAAAAAAGTAAGTTTACAAGACGTTATCGATGTTGCAAGCCGCCAAGAGCCGAAAATGACATTGATTATGAAAGAATTAATTGCACGCGTTTAATATGAACGAAGAAATTCGAAATAAATACGAAGCCGTAATTGGTTTGGAGGTCCATGCGCAAATGTTGACGAAGACAAAAGCGTACTCCAATGACATCAATGAATATGGCGCTCATCCAAATACCAATGTAAGTGTGATTACATTAGGGCATCCTGGAACTTTGCCAGTGATGAATAAAAAAACGATCGAATTTGCCATCCGTTTAGGTTTAGCTTGCGGTAGCGATATTGCTCCAAATCAATATTTTGCACGTAAAAATTATTTCTATCCCGATCTTCCGAAAGGTTACCAAATCACACAAGATAAAACGCCAATTTGTACAGGTGGAGCAATTCACATTCGAACTGAAAACGGCGAAGGAAAAGAAATAAAAATCACACGCATCCACATGGAAGAAGATGCTGGTAAAAGCATTCACGACGTTGACGTTTTTGATACGCTAGTGGATTTGAACCGTGCGGGCACTCCCCTATTGGAAATCGTTTCTGAACCAGACATTCGTTCTTCGCAAGAAGCTTACAATTACGTGACTGAAGTGCGCAAATTAGTGCGTTACTTGGATATTTGTGACGGAAATATGGAAGAAGGTTCTTTGCGTTGTGATGCCAATATTTCTGTGAATTTGAAAGGCGCAAGTGAATTTGGGACAAAAGTCGAAGTGAAAAATATGAACTCGATTCGTAACGTACAACGCGCTATCGAATTTGAAATTGCAAGACAAATTGAAGCTATTGAAAACGGAGAAGAAATCGTTCAAGAAACACGTGGATTTGATGCATTAAAAGGAATTACGATTTCTCAACGTTCAAAAGAAGCGGCAAACGATTACCGTTACTTCCCTGAACCAGATTTACAGCCATTGGTGGTTATGCAAGAAGACATCGAAGCAATTAAAAGTGAAATGCCTGCTTTGCCACGTGAGTTATTCAATCGCTACACAAAAGAGTATGGATTGACGGATTACGATGCCTACAATTTAACTGATAATAAAGGAATTGCTTTGTATTACGAAGCCTTGATTCAACATACGAAAAACTACAAAGCCGCAGCCAATTGGATGATGGGTGACGTGAAATCGTACTTGAATGAATTTGGATATGAGATCCACGAGTTTCCGATTACAGTTGAACGTTTAGCAGCTTTAATTACCATCATCGACGAAGGAAAAGTTTCCAATTCGGTGGCTTCTCAACGTATTTTCCCTGAACTTTTGAAATCTGAACTTTCTCCACTTGCAATCGCTGAACAATTAAACTTGATTCAAGATTCGAGTGAAGACACGTTGAAAGGCTTTATTCTTCAAGTGTTTGAAGAAAATCAAGCGGAAGTGGAACGCTATAGAAACGGAGAAAAGCAATTGACAGGTTTCTTCATGGGGAAATTGATGAAAGTTTCAAACGGAAAAGCAGATCCAAAAATTGCCAATAAATTATTAAGAGAACTTCTTGAAGCATAAAATCCTATGAAATACATTAAATTCCTTTTTCTGTTAACAGCATTTGCTTATGCACTTCAAAGTTGTGACGATACTGAAAATGGAGAAGGTGAAAAACCAGAAAATAACTTCACTATTCAAGGGAAAATTAATGGGGCTGCACAGCAAAAATTATACGTTGAAGCGCCAAGTGATCGCGGTACAATTCCAGTTGCAAATGCTATGATTAACGCCGATGGAACTTTTAAATTAGAAGGAAACGTACCCGGTTTGGGTTACTATTTTTTAAGGTTAGGTGAAGATAAAAACAATCTAATTCCAGTTACAATTGAACCCAACAACAACTTGAAAATCAATTGTGAAGTTGCGGAATTTAATTTGAAACCTAATGCAAGTGGAACCAATTGGACGAAAGTAATGAATGAATATTTAGCGCAATTACAAGCTTTCCAAAACGCACAAGATTCTTTGATGGTGATTCAAAAAACAATGTCTAAAGAAGATTTGAACGCTAAATATTATGAAGCTAAAGAAAAAGTAGATGCTTTTGTTCGCAAAAAAATGACGCAACAACCCGGAAATCCTTATAACATTGTGCTTTCAATGGTCTTGTTGCCAACCACTTCTTTTGATGGATGGAACGAACTAAATTTAAGTGTGTTAGAGGAAGTGGCTCAAGCTTACGAGCAAAAATACCAAGGTCAACAAGCAGCTGAAACTTTCCGTTCGCAAGTAGATCAAATCTCAACTGCCTACGGTGATTACGAGCGTATCAATAGTGGAACAATTGCAGCACCTGAAATCGCTATGAACACTCCTGAAGGTAAATTGTTAAAGCTTTCTGATTTAAGAGGAAAAGTAGTGTTGATTGACTTTTGGGCTTCTTGGTGTGGTCCTTGTCGAAAAGAAAATCCAAATGTTGTTCGTTTGTATAAAAAATATGAAAAACAAGGATTTACAGTTCTTTCCGTTTCATTAGATGAAGACCCAAATGCATGGAAAGCAGCAATTCAAAAAGATGGATTGATTTGGAAAAACCACATAAGTGACTTAAAGGGCTGGGAATCAAGCATGCCGATGCTTTATGGATTTGAAGGAATCCCTTTTACCGTTTTAGTAAACAGAGAAGGAAATATTATAGGAAAAGAACTCCGTGGAGAAGGTTTGGAACTAAAATTATCTGAGGTTTTTAAAAATTAATTACATGAAAAACTTATTATTTATTGTCACATTTTTTATTTCGACATTAACATTGTTGGCACAAAAAGAAATTAATGTAAAATTATCGGGAATGATTTTTAATTCCACTGTTGATACATTTTATGTTTCTCAATTCTTTGGAAATTACTATAAAGATTACCACAAAATTACACCAGACAAAAAAGGAAACTTCGCTTTCGTTGGAAAACTTCCTGCAATGGATTATTACATATTAAGAGTTGGTAATTCAAATATTCAATTGGTTTTAAGAGATAACAGCGACTTAAAAGTTTATGGTGACGGGAATAAGCTAAGAGAATTTTGCAATATCACAGGTTCAGACGAATCGAAAGCAATGAATGACTTTGCGACAACGGTTGAAAATTGGTCAATAAAAAGCGATTCTGCGATGAATGCATTGAAAGCTGATCCAACAAGAGAACAAATCATCAATCAATATATGCAAGGGCAATACACTAATTTTCAGGCTTCAATGCAAGAATTTATTACCAACAACGCAAATTCACCGGCTTTGATAATGGCACTTTCGCAAATAAATGCGGAGGCAGACTTTAAAACTTACGAAGCTTTAATGACACAAATCAACAGTAAATTTGAAGAAAGTCCCACAGTTAAAGCCTATTACGAAAACTACAAGCAATTAAAAAAGAAATTAGAAAGTGGGAAATTATTAGCTGAAGGTAAGCTTGCACCTGACTTTACTGAATTTCTAACAGATGGCAAAAAACAAATGAAACTTTCCGATTTAAAAGGAAAAGTAGTGTTGATTGACTTCTGGGCTTCTTGGTGTGGACCTTGTCGCAAAGAAAATCCAAACGTTGTAAAAACGTATGAAAAATACAAAAATGATGGATTTACCATTATGAGCGTTTCTTTGGACACAGACCGTGCGAAATGGTTGGCTGCTATCAAACAAGATAATTTAACTTGGCCAAATCACGTAAGCGATTTAAAAGGTTGGAGTAGTCAAGTAGGAAGACTATACGAAGTTGGAAGTGTGCCTTTTACCGTTTTAATCGACAAAGAGGGACGAATCATCAAAGTCAACCTTCGTGGTGAAGCGTTAGAAAAAGAACTTTCTAAGATTTTTGGTCATTAATGAATGGAAGAATCCAACAAAAAATACACCTATTTTGCCTCTGATTTTCACTTGGGTGCACCCACAGATGCTATCAGTTTAGTTCGTGAAAAAGAAATAGTTGCTTGGCTAAATTACATCGAGCCAACAGCGAAAGAAGTATTTTTAGTTGGTGATATTTTTGACTTTTGGTTTGAATATAAACTTGCAATTCCAAAAGGATTCACTCGTTTCTTGGGTAAAGTTGCCGACTTGACAGATAAAGGAATCAAAGTGAATTTTTTCTGCGGAAATCACGATATGTGGATGTTTGACTACCTTGAAAAAGAAGTGGGAATTGAATTACACAGAGACGATTATCACGTTCAAATTGGTTCGAAAAAATTTTTCATAGCACACGGTGACGGCTTAGGTCCGGGCGATAAAGGATATAAATTCATTAAAAAGATCTTTAAAAATAAGTTTTGTCAATGGGCATTTGCACGTTTGCATCCCAATTTCGGAATTGCTTTAGCAAATTATTTTTCTAAAACAAGTCGCATTTCAAATGGCGAAGAAGATGCTTTGTACGTTGGTCCAGAAAAAGAATGGTTACATCATTTCGTAAGTGATAATCACCAACAACTAAAAGCAGATTATTACATTTTCGGGCATCGTCATTTGCCACTTAAATTTGAAATTCAAAATGCGCTTTATTTCAATCTCGGAGAATGGATTAACTACCAAACTTTTGGGCGATTTGATGGCGATAATTTTGAATTGCTCGCTTGGAAAAACAAAACAATTTCTCTTTACAAAACGATCTCAGAATAAATCATGACTAAATCTTGGAAAGTTGAATCAATCAAACAATTAGGTGCAATAGCTGATGAATTTTTAAATCTTTTTCCAGAACCAACCGTATTTGCATTTGATGGAGAAATGGGTACTGGGAAAACGACTTTTATTTCAGTTTTAATAAATAAACTTGGAATTGACACAATTGAAGGCTCACCAACTTATTCGATAATAAATGAATATGAAACTGAAAGATTTAAAATCTATCACTTAGATTGTTACAGAATTGAACATCGCAACGAAATTTTAAATTTAGGGTTGGACGAACTATTGGATGAAAAGGCTTACTTCTTTATCGAATGGGCTAAAAAAATTGATTTTATTCTTCCAACTAACGTAATTTGGGTGTATATTCGTAATAACGAAATTAATAATTCAAGAGAAATAGCATTTCAGACATGATTACAGATCCAGGATTACTCAAAACGCTCATTGAACAGGGAAGCCTATCGCCTAAAGAAGAAATGCTAGAGGTGCGCAAAAAGAAAGGTTCTTTGTTTATTGGAATTCCAAAAGAAACAAGTTTTCAAGAACGACGAGTTGCTCTTGTACCTGAAGCTGTTTCTTTATTGGTAAATAATGGACATCGTGTACGAATTGAAACGAAAGCGGGTGAAAGTGCAAATTTCTCAGATAACGATTACAGTGAGGCAGGAGCTGAAATCTCTAGCGCTACAAAAGAAATTTATGAATGTGACATCATTTTAAAAGTCGCACCACCATCAGAAGAAGAAGTCGATTTAATGATAGGAAATCAGACTTTTATTTCAGCTTTGCAAATTTCAACACAGCCAAAAGAAATTCTTCAAAAGTTAATGAGCAAAAAAATCACTGCCATTGCTTGGGATTATATCAAAGACGACGAAGGTGTTTTTTCAATCGTGCGAACATTAGGAGAAATTGCAGGAACGACTTCAATGCTTGTTGCCGGAGAATTGCTTTCGAGTTATTCTTCCGGAAAAGGTATGATGCTTGGCGGAATTGCAGGTGTTCAACCAACCGAAGTTGTCGTAATTGGTGCTGGAACAGTTGGAGAATTTGCAATACGTGCTGCACTTGGATTGGGCGCATCTGTAAAAGTATTTGATAATTCACTTTCAAAATTACGTCGCTTACAAAATGATATTGGAACGCGCGTTTACACTTCCATTCTTCAACCAAAAGTCTTAGCCAAAGCAATTCGAAGAGCAGATGTAGTTATTGGTGCCTTACGTTCTCCAATTGGCCGATCGCAGTGTGTGGTAAGCGAGGAAATGATTGAAAGTATGAAATCTGGTTCGGTTGTCGTGGATGTGAGTATTGATCAAGGCGGATGTTTTGAAACTTCGCGCGTAACGAACCACAACGACCCAACTTTTGTGAAACACGGCGTTATCCATTATTGCGTGCCGAATATAGCTTCGCGTGTGTCGAGAACAGCGTCTTTTGCTCTATCCAATATCTTCACGCCTTTAGTGCTTGAAATGGGCGAAAAAAGTAGCGTTGAAGACTTAGTTCGTTCGCAGGAAGGCTTTAGAAATGGCGTTTACATCTACAAAGGGGTGCTTACCAACGAAGTTTTAGGAAAAGTTTTCGGTTTAAAATTCAAGGACATCAACTTGCTTTTGCCAGGAATGTAATGGATTTTATTGTTCCGCTTAACTTCCCTCCTACCCAACTTGATTTAAGCCGTAAATCAGGAAAAGTTTTTGTGAAATGCCTTATCCGTCGCAAGGAAATTTTACTGACTCCCGAAGAATGGGTGCGTCAACACATTATCGCTCATTTAATCAATGATTTAAACTACCCACAAACCTTGATTGGCGTTGAGAAATCAATACAATATAACGGCCTCACCAAGCGCTGGGACATTGTCGTTTTCGACAGCGATTTCAAACCGCATTTATTGGTTGAATGCAAAGCTCCAAGTATTAAGCTAAACGAAGACACCTTGAAACAAGTACTCAGCTACCAACATCAACTTAATTGTGAATTGATTGTGATTTCAAATGGGTTGGAGACGCACACCTGGCAATTAAACAAAGAAAAACAAAGCTTGGAGGAATTGGACGGGATTCCTTGTAGGTAAATAGTTGACTTTAGATGGCCACAGTCAACTATTTAAACAACTTATGATTCTTCCTTTTTTCAATTCAAACATTTTCAACGTAATTCTAGCGGTTTTAAGTAATTATACCGAAGTTGTTTTCAATTGTCGTATAGAATACTCGTTGAAAACTAACTCGGCATTATACCAGACAGATTTTCAATTGCGTCATTTAACAAGTAAATTGGTATTAATTCTCTAGTATAATCAATAAACATCCATATATCAAAAAAAGGCTCCTCAAAATGAGAAGCCTTATTCTAAATCGGTTGTACTATTTAGTCATTTTTAATAACCATTAATTTGACAACATTTTTCTTACTTCCATTAACAAATGACACGAAATAAATTCCTTCAGCAGAATTTTCTAATCCTACTGTATTTTTAAATATCTTTTCATCTTTATTGATTTGGTCTTTGTAAACAATTCGTCCGTAAGAATCAGTAACAGTTAAATCGTAATTACCAACAATTTCTGAATCAATCAAATACGTGAACGAACCATTTGTAGGGTTTGGATAAACATCAATAAATTCAGTTTGTGTTATTTCTTCTAATTCTTCTGCTCCTTCAACCTGTTTAAATGCTGTACTTGAAATATCAGCACGTAATGTATAACAAGAATTTGCATTAAAAGCTCCATTGTATCCGTACACTCTTATGTAATATGTTCCAACTGGTGCATTGTTATATTTGATTTGCTCACTTATATTTCCACCATTTGCAGAGGTAAATAATAATGTTCCCGCACTATTGTACAATCTTAAGTCATAATCTGCTGGTAAATTAGATAATGCGACACGAATATTTTTAGCTGTTGACGAATTAGAAAACTTAAACCAATCTACATCAGTACTTGTACCTATTTTTGCAGAGACATTTGTGTTAACTGAGATTGTTTTAGCTGCAGATAACGAATTATTTGTTTCATATGAGTCTGTGCATGAAGTAGAAATAATAGCTTGCGTTGTAAAATTAGCACCAGTTGTGTAAGTACTACTTCCACTTGAACAGTTTGTTCTTACTTGCCAGTTATACGTTTTTGATGCTGTTAATCCAGCTAAATTATAACTTGTACTCGCTGTAGAAACAGATGTCCATGTTGTAGCGGTTGATTGTTTGTACTGAACAGTATAATTAGATGCTCCAGAAACAGCAGCCCATGAAACTGTAGCTGTTGTCGTTCCAACTGATGAATTTGTCAAACCCGTTGGAGCTGAGCAAGTTGTTCCTGTCGTTCCCGCTTGAATTGAAAGAGTGTAGTCTTCAACTTCACCGTATATAAATGACTCACAAGGATCTGTAATTGCTCCGTCTTTCATAATTACGCGCATTCTAACATTTCCAGTTATTGCCGTAGTAGGAATCGTAATAGATGAGGTAACAGCAGCAGTTGTTCCTGGTGATGAGTAAACAAGTTCACCTGCATCTGCAAAGTCTAAATCGCCATTATAATCAATATAAACCTTAAAATATTCTGGATAAGTAGTATTTGCAAAACTAGGTGTTAATGTTATATTGTAGGCAGACCCTTTGTTTACCGTTGTGGAAATAGCAGTATAATTTGCATAACCACCGCTACCTGTTGATGTATTGTTAATTGTATTGAATTTTACATTTGAAATCCATTCAAATTGGGTATTACTTCCAGTTGCTGCACAATACGCTGGAGTTGTAGTTCCACCGCCAGTTGAACCTGAACATCCCAATGAAGTTGCCAAACTTGCTCGCGCACCTCCCGAAACAAATAGTGCTTTCATGCGTGATTTTTGTCCGTTAGAAAACATTTGCATACACGCATCATCCACGTAGTCCATGTAATTCATAAACATTTCAGCTGATGTACCACATGAATTAGATCTCGGATGAGATGGACATCCATTATTTGATGTATTGTGAACAGGGGTGTCAGAAACTAAATCACTCCCGCACGTTGCATCACCCCAAATGTGACGTAAATTCAACCAATGCCCAACCTCATGCGTTGCAGTTCTTCCTTTATTGAATGGTGCTTGAGCAGTGCCAGTTGAACCAAAACAAGTGTATCCAACAACAACTCCATCCGTAGCCGAGGATCCTCCGGGAAACTGTGCATACCCTAAAATTCCACCACTCATGTTACACACCCAAATATTCAAGTACTGATTAGTTGGCCATGCATTACTTCCACCAGAAGATGTATATTTCATTCCGTCATTGGTAGAAAAAGAAGTTTGACTTGTTTGTACACGAACGATTCCAGTTGTTGCGTTTCCACTAGGATTTCGATTTGCTAAACAAAAATTGATTTCTACATCCGCAACTAGACTTGAAAATGTTGAAGGTACAAGGTTGACATCAGAATTTAATTTTCTAAAATCTTGATTTAAAATATTCAATTGTGACTGAATTTGTGCATCAGAAACATTCTGTGCAGCCGTATTGTACACCACGTGTACAACAACAGGAATTGTTATAACTGCTTTGTTTTGACTCACTTTCCCTGAGGAAATTGCGAAATTTGTAAATTGCTCGATTTTCTCGGTTCTCTCAAAAAGATGCGGATCTTCATTTAATAGGCGTTCATGATTTTCCATGGTGTGACAAGAACGTTGCTGACCAAAAGAGACAATGGAAGTCGTGCTGAATAAAAAGAATATAAATTTTTTCATGTTGTTTTTTTTTAAAAATAGTATTTTAAATTAGAATAAAAGAAAAAAGTTATTTTTTTTAAAACAAAACACAAATAAAGCCTTGAAGTTCGATTTTTATTAAAAATTAAACAATGTAGAGTCTCGACGAATTATTTAGACTAAAAAATTACATTTTCTGCAATTCGTCTTGTATGAAATCGGCCAATTCTTTTAAATACAATTCCGAGAAATCAAATTTTACATTTGCCGTTTTGTAGATTTCTGGAATTGATTTTGTATAACCTAGTTTCAAAGCTTCCTTGTAATCGGCAACAGCTTTATCGAAATTATGAATACTATTTTTCCAAACGCCCAAAGCTCCTAATTGAGCAATTCCATATTCTATATAATAAAACGGAACCTCAAACAAATGCAGTTGACGTTGCCAAGAGGTTGCTATTTGATCTTCAAAACCAGTCCAATCTGTCAAGCCTGTTCCAAATTCCTTTGAAAGTTTTTGCCAATACTGATGTCTTTCTGCTACCGTGTGATTTATAGTTGTATAAACCCAATGTTGAAAAGCATCAATTTGTGCAATCCAAGGTAAGATTTTTAAAATTCCTTCTAATTGTTCTCTTTTCGCGCGCTTCAAATCATCTTCGTTCGGATAAAAAGCATCCCAATAATTCATTGTCAACATTTCCATTGACATTGAAGCTAATTCAGCTACTTCGGAAGGCACATTTTTGAATCCAGTTAATTTCAAGTCACGACTTAAAAAAGAATGAACCGCATGCCCCCCCTCGTGAACCATCGTCACTAAATCGCGTTGAGCTCCTACTGCATTCATAAAAATAAAGGGAACACCAATTTCGTACAATGGATAATTATAACCCCCAGGTGCTTTTCCAGGTTTTGAATCCAAATCCAAATGCCCCATTTCGTCCATAGTGCGCAAACAATTCCCAAAATAGGAATCAATTTTATCAAAAACACCTATGGTTCCCTCCAACATTTCTTTTCCAGTTTGGAATGGTTTCAAAGGAGCCTTTCCTTCAGGATCTACTTCAAGGTCCCAAGGTTTAAACATATCTTTCCCTAAAAGTGCCAGTCTTTTTTGCTGGATTTCCTTTACTATTGGAACAATCAAGGTCTTAATCGCATTATGAAAAGCAAAACAATCTTCCTTCGAATAGTCAAAACGACCTAAAGCTTGAAATTTATAATCAACAAAATTCTTAAACCCTGCATTTAAAGCTAATTCGTGACGTTTTAGGATTAATTCAGTGTAGAGCTCATCTAGTTTTTCTGTGTCTTCTCTGCGACGATTCGCAATCTTTTCAAAAACATCTTTTCGTAAATTTTCATCTTGCTCTTTTAATAATTGAGCAGCTTTTTGCATCGTCAATTTTTCACCATTATGTTCAATGGATTGTGCCGCACTTATAGATCCGTATTGTTGTGCTTTTTCATTTAATTCAGCTTCAATTGCCACATTTTCCTCTCTGAATAAATTCAATTGAACTTCTGTTGCACGAAAATAAATCTTGTATGCTTCAACAATATTAAATTCATTCTTGAACGGACAATCAACCAATTTTCGATTTAATTGATCGTCTAAAGGAGCAAGCTCAGGTTGAATTTTTGTTACAAATAAATTATAAGCAGCTGAAAAAGTCTCATTAGTGGTATCAATCGACATTCTAATATAACGCCAAGCCATATCTTCTTCAAGAACAGCATCTAATTCACTTCTGTCTTCTAACCATTTTTCAAAGTCAGCTTTCGTGTTTAGTTCACGGCTTAGTAAATTGTCAAAATAGGATTTTATATCTTCCCACGCATTGATTTTCAAATCTTCAGCAATAAATTTTCTTGGATTTTTTTCTATTTTCATTTTATAATAAGTTAGGAGTTAAAAGTGATGAGTGAAGAGTTAAAAATGCAGTGTAAAATTAAATCTTCAACTCAAAAAAAAAGAGTTAATCACTATTCTTAGTTCTTAACTCTTTTTTCAGTTTCAACTTTCAACTTTGCGTTTTCAGTTTTCAGTTTGATTTATTTTCCTCTAGAAACACCTGTTTTAACTGACGCAGCTTTTTTAACATTCACTGGCTTAGCAGATTTAGATGGAGCTTTAGTTACCGTTTTTTTTGATTCCTCTTTTTTGGTTTTTACTTCTTTAACAGCTTTTTCAGCATCAGTAACTTCCTCTTCGTTTTCAACATCAGTAGCCATAAGACCAGCAGCATGCAACAAATTATACCACTGGAAAATTTTCTTTACATCCGATGGGTATACTCTATCTTGATCGTAGTTAGGTAAAACTTCAATCAACGTTTTAGTTAATTCTTTCGAGTCAGCTTTGTGTGAAATACACTCTTCACCTTGATATTTATCAAAAATCGTTTTGAAAACATCAATTAATTTAGCATCGTCATCGTAAGTAAAAATGCTAATATCCTCCAATTTTGAAATTTTTTCAGAAGCATAAGCTGGGAAACGCTTTTTGTCAATCATGGATTCAACAATTACGTTGTTTTTGCTCTGAGCAATAACTTTAAAAAGACCTGGACGTCCAGAAATAGCAATTATACCTTTAATATTCATAAAATTGATTTTTGCCAAAAATAGAAAAACTTTTGATTGTACTTACATCTATCTTAAATTAATGAAAAACTAAAACTTCAATTTCATGTACAAATGATTTTTTTGCTGTATTTGTTTGACCATTTTGATTAATTTGTTGTTCTTTTATCATTAACTCATTTTGAAAAACCAAAAATTATCAAAAAGTGAATATTTATAATGATATTTGTAAAAAATTGCAAATTTTCTAATCAATACATAATATGAAAATATTAGTAACTGGAGGTGCAGGTTTTATCGGAAGCAATCTAACAAAAAGATTATTGAACGATGGGCATAAAGTAGTTGTTCTTGATTCACTCCTAAGGGGAAATAAATTAGATGATGAAACATTGTCAAAAATTACATTCTATGAAGAAGATGTTAGAAATCAAGAAGCTGTAGATAAGGCAAGTGAGGGTTGTGACTTTATTTTCCATTTAGCTGCTGTTTTAGGTGTTGATGTTGTTGCTGAAAGTCCTGTAGAAACTATGGATGTAGAAGTAATCGGAACTCGTAACGTTGTTAATGCTTGTTATAAAAATGGAATAAATAATTTACTTTATGCTTCAACAAGTGGAATTTACAGTTCAACTGACATTATTGATGACGTACTAACCGAAAAAATGTTAGTCGATCCACATACCTCTTATGCAATGGCGAAAAGATATAATGAGCTTTACTTGAAATCAAATTTCGATGAAAAAGGATTAAATTCTGTTTCTGTCCGCTTTTTTAACGTCTATGGACACAATCAAGATAATAGAATGGTTGTTCCGAGATTCTTTGAACAATGTATTGCGGCTGATGATATTACAGTTTATGGTGACGGGAAACAAACAAGAGATTTCACCTACATCGATGATACGGTAGAAGCTTGTATTCGATTAATGAACACAAAAGGATGGAATATTGTTAACATAGCAAACGAAGCAGAGTGGAGTGTTGCTGATTTAGCAAAAGAAATAAAAGAGGTATCTAATTCAACCTCTAACATCATTTTTGTAGAAAATGCACATGAACTAAACGGTTATGAGGTTGCCAGAAGAATTGGCAGTTCTGAAAAATTGTTTGAATTAACTGGCTTCAAACCATTAATGTCCTTAAAAGACGGATTAGAAAAAATATTTCAAATTAATTACGCAACTCAAATGCATTCTTAAATGATAAAAGATGTTGAGATTTTCAATTTAATTGAAGAAGAAAAAAATAGACAAACACAAGGGATCGAATTAATTGCATCTGAGAACTTTGTGAGTGAGCAAGTCATGTTGGCTGCAGGCAGCGTTTTAACAAATAAATATGCTGAGGGACTTCCTGGAAAAAGATACTATGGTGGCTGTGAAGTAGTTGATAAAATTGAACAACTTGCAATCGATAGATTGTGTAAATTATTTGGCGCCACATGGGCAAACGTTCAACCGCATTCGGGAGCACAAGCAAATGCAGCTGTTTTTTTAGCATGTCTGCAACCCGGAGATAAAATATTGGGGTTTGATTTATCCCATGGAGGTCATCTAACACATGGTTCACCAGTTAATTTTTCTGGAAAATTATATAAACCTTTCTTCTACGGTGTAAATAAAGAAAATGGTTTGGTTGATTACGATATACTTGAAGAAGTAGCATTGAGAGAACGCCCCAAAATGATTATCTGTGGTGCATCTGCGTACTCAAGAGATTGGGATTATGCTCGTATTCGTAAAGTGGCAGACGAAATTGGTGCTTTACTTCTAGCTGATATATCACATCCTGCTGGATTAATTGCTGCAGGGATTTTAAATGACCCTTTGGAACATTGTCATATCGTAACATCTACAACTCACAAAACGCTCAGAGGTCCAAGAGGTGGAATTATTATGATGCGCACTAATTTCGATAATCCATTTGGATTGAAATGGAACAATGGAAATCCAAAATCTATGGCTGCTTTATTGGATGCAGCTGTTTTCCCTGGAATTCAAGGTGGACCGTTAGAGCATGTTATTGCCGCTAAAGCTGTTGCCTTCGGAGAAGCATTGAGCCCAGAATATAAAGTCTACATGAAACAAGTTCAAACCAATGCAGCCCTCATGGCAAAAATGTTTATTGAACTTGGATATGCAATTGTCTCTGGTGGGACAATCAATCATAGTATGTTGATTGATTTACGTTCCAAGGGGATTACAGGTAAGGATGCCGAAAACACTCTTGTTAAAGCGGATATTACCGTAAACAAAAATATGGTTCCATTTGATACAGAATCACCGTTTGTTACTTCTGGTATCAGGATTGGAACTTCAGCAATAACTTCTCGCGGCATAAAAGAAAGCGACATCCAAATGATCGTAAACTTAATAGATCGCGCCTTGATGAATAAAGACAATGACTCTGAAATTCAACTAATTAAAGCGGAAGTGAATCAATTTATGTCAAAAAGACCTTTGTTTACTTGGTGAGTTTTCTAGTAATCTTTTTCAATAGCAATGTTCTTTGAATTTTATTTCTTGATTTATATGCCAATGGCACGGAGTTGAGCTATTGTCTTTCGATTATTTGGTTTTTAAAATTAATACAGTAAACAAAATTAGCGTTTCTTTAATTTCATACTACCCCACCATCCCCATCGCAAATTCTTCTGCGTATACTCTCATTTTCTAGATGATACGCTCGTCAATTGATCTTGCCTACAATAATTTGGTAGCGTTCCATAATCCATTCTATGGCCGATTTA
The DNA here is from genome assembly GCA_044374225.1 of Crocinitomicaceae bacterium. GTDB lineage: Bacteria > Bacteroidota > Bacteroidia > Flavobacteriales_D > Crocinitomicaceae > UBA952. The sequence continues at coordinate 30,163 of JBILOX010000036.1, forward strand.
CCATTAACTACATATTCGTATGCTTCCAAAGGAATGTTTGAGATAGTTGTGGAACTGTTGTAATGGATGGTGTCTTTTTGGTCTTTCTTTAGGAATCACATTTTTTCTAGCAACCAATTTTTCTTGGAAGAAATCAAAGAAGAGGAACTTATTTTTCGAGTTTACTTTTTTTCACTTTTACAAGTGGGTAAAAGAATGAATTTGAGCGTCCCAAAAGTTGAAATCAGGGAATTTTTGAAGGAGAAGGAGTTATGAAAAAAATATTTATTAGGATGGAAAACAAGTACATTTTTGAGCCCAAAATGGGTTCACACAAACTCAAAGGAATCGCCTTTGTTTTAACAAATGTTTTAAGAGAAAATAAAAACCCCTAAAAATCATTGATTTTCAGGGGTTTTTCACGTGGACTTAACTGTCCTATTTTCGAACCCCTTTTTGGAGGATTTGAACAAATTAAGTATGCTTTATAAAACGATTTTTGAGAGTAAATAAATTACGGAAATTATGATAGTTCTGATCTCCCAAAAATTATAAGTCATTTCGAATTTGATTTCTACTTCTTTCTAAGTTTTGGATTATTGAGCACATTCTTTCGTTTTGTTTAATCGTAAAACGTCATCAGACTCTTTTTCTTTTAGTATTTCGTTGACAATTCAACAAGCTATTTTCTGGCATTTAATAAGGATATTTATCATTGGAGAAAATAAAGACCAATTTCTTATAATCAGAATTAGAGTTAACGATTACTATATTTCTCTTTATTCCTTGAAAATAACACCATTTTCAGTAGCAAAAAAATACGTTCCTGCCTCTTCTATTTTGAAATAAGGTTCTTCAAAAGTTATATCGACTGCATATCCATACTCTGTTTTAGTTGCCCAAAATTTAGATGGTATTAACTCTGATAAATCTGGCCTAAAAATACCATTTTTTTCACCTAATCTAAATGCAATAAATTTGTTATTTAATTCTGTTAAATCATCATACTTTTTTTCATTAACTAATACCCCATTTTTGTTAAATATTTGGTGCTTATCAGCAAGTTTGGCAAAAATAAAGCTAGAAGTTACATTTATTTCGTCATACTTTATTGGCAGTATAAGTTTTCCAGATTTGTCTGAAATACCAAACTTCCCTGCTACTTTTACTTCGCCGGGATATTCTTTACCCATAACTTTTCCTGTGTTTATAATAAAGAGGCTTGAATCCGAGGATGTTAAAATTTCCGTGTAAATTGGAGTCAGGATAACTTTTCCATCATGGTTAAATGCCCCCCATTTTCCTCCAAAAGGGAATATTTCGTCATATCCATCCAAAAATTCACAACCCATTACTGTCAATATCAAATTATCAGATGAATATGGATCAATGTAATCAAATGTGCTTTGAACAATAACCTTGTTTTCAGATGATATAACGCCATATTTTGAGCCTTTTTTAATTACATAATTGTTTTGAATTAAACTTATTTCATCATAAACAATAGGAACTTTTATTTTATTGGAATAATCAATTACCCCCCATTTCCCACCAGAAACGTAAGTTCCAAATCTTGCGTATGAAATATGTCCATTTTTATTAACAATCAATTTGTTCTCACCTCCAGAAAGAATTTCTTGATACTCAAAAGGAATAATTTCATTTCCATTAATATCAAGCAATCCACAGTTACCTGTAATTGGTTCATTATCTTCGACTTCAAAATTCCTTCCTCTATTGGCAACAAAAAATAATTTTGTTGAATCATTTTGAATATTGATTGCATCCAATTTATCAAACACAGCAGGAATTATTATTTTTCCGTTTATATTAATTAATCCCCACTTACCGCCGGATGGATAAAGATTATAACCATCTTCATAACCAGCCTTTCCTCCAACATTAAAAAAGAACAAATTAGAATTATTTTCGACACGTTCAAGGTAATTATATTTAAAAGGAATTAACTCTTTATAGTCTTGATCTATTAATGCAAATACACCAAGAATATCATTATCATTATCCTCGTCATAGATGAATCCCTTAGATACTATTGCATAGCCATTTTCAAAATAAGGAACTTCATCATATTCACAAACATATTGCGATAACTCACTATTTTTAATTCTATATAAGAAGTCTGGGGAATTTCCTGACGATTCTTTTCCAAATCGATTAAATCCAATAAAATCTGTGTTTTCGTGCGTAAAGTCAATTTCATATTCTGCATCTAGTAATTTCTTGCCTTCCTTGTTATAAAGCCCAACCCTTTCGTCAATATAAACCAAATATAAATTTGGGTTAGAACCGGTACCAATATTATCGTAAATAGTTGGTATAACCTTTTTACCTAAATCGTTAATAACACCATATTTGCCATTAAACTTTACAATGGCCTGATTATTATGATAAAGAAATGCTTCATCAAATTCAACATTGAACAAATCATTCCCCGTATATTTATCACTATAAACATATTTTCCATTTGCCTTTAATTTTGGAACAATAGGAAATAACTCATTAATTTTATTTTTTGCCTCTTCTTTAAATTTGGAATTTGGAAATGAATTAAGAAATTCCTTGAAAGCATCCCTGGTATTGATTTTTTTAACTGCTTCAAAATTTATCTCACAAATTGATTCATTTACCTGGTTTAAATATTGACTTTTGGGAAATTGATTTTTAAAATTATTGAGAGAATTAATATCATGTTCTTTCATTACTTTTTCAAAATATGGAATTTCAAAAATTTCTTTTAACTCTTTGATGTATTTTGAATTAGGATATTCTTTGCGAAAAAATTCAAATTCATTCAAATCGAGTGATAATTTAGTTCTTTCAAAATCTAAAGTTTCTATTCTCTTCTGAATTTCATCACAGTAAACTGACTTTGGATAAGTGTCGAGATAAACCTGATAAATAGATTTATCATTTTTTAAAACAGCTGATTTGTACTCTATTTCATGAATTTTAGAAATAATCTCTTTCTCTCTCGATGAGTTTGGATACATTTTCAAAAAGTCTAAATATGCAAAAGTGGTGTTTGAATCTTTAGCGATCTTGTAATATAATTCCTCAATAAAATCATTTGACATTTGAATAATTGATGTTCCTTTATATATTTCGTTGAACACTTTCATTTTCTCAATGCTTTCAAGGGATTTATAATTTTTAAAAGCAATTTTAGCAATTGAGTCTTTATACTTTTCAGATTGAGGAAGACATATATTATAATCTGAACATAATTCCAATTGTTCCTTAAGATCTGAATTCTTAATTTCTTCTATTGCCATGGAATAATAGATAAAACTACTATCAATATTGAACTTATTATAGTCTTCAACTCCAAATAAGATAGATTTTACGTAAAATACTGTAGGCGATTTTTGAGATTTCTTTGATAGAATATTGATTGTTTCTTCAGCACTTTCAAAATTTTTGATTTTAATGTATTCAATAGTTTTATTTATCTTTCTTTCCTGACAAAGAAAAGAATTTACCAAAGAAATGTAAAGTAAGAAATGTAAAGTGAATTTCATTAAAAATTATTTAGATTCAATTAATAATACCGAGTTATTTAAGTATTTATTGTATTTTCGCGATTAAATTTAGATTTACAAAAATATTCATAAAGATTCAATTTATAA
>JBILOX010000006.1:0-87951 GCA_044374225.1 Crocinitomicaceae bacterium
TAGATAATCTTTCTAAATCATATTCTTTATGCTCAGAATCAACATTTTCAGATTCAAAATGCGAATACAACTTTTCAGTAAGGTACATCGCCTGCTCTGCGTTTACTACATTAGTTGTTAACTCATAAATTGCATAACGTTCTCGACAGTAACAACAAGTTTTTCTATTGTCAATGTATTTGTAGGTTAAATTTGTTGGTTTTGTAAACTTGTAAGTACAATTTTGAGAAGATTTATCTGAGGTTTCAGTTACCGTTGAAGAATTACCAGAACTTAATCTTTGAATTTTTGGAATTTCTGATTGAGCAATCGATTGAGAACCTTGAAAAACTCCATCAACAAAATTACCTTCTTTAATTTCTCCTGTTCTTACATTAGTATATTTTCCAAAACCGGTTCTTTTATTATCATACCATGCCCCCTCATATTTATCACCTTCATTATTTCCTTTTCCCCAAATAAGAATTCCGTTTCCTGTTCTTTTTCCATTAATGAAGTCTCCATCATATACGTCACCATTAACCCAAGTATATTTTCCTTTACCTGTTCTTTCATCTTCATACCATGCCCCCTCATATTTATCACCTTCATTATTTCCTTTTCCCCAAATAATAATTCCTTGGCCTGATTTATTACCATTTACCCAATATCCTTCATAAACAGTACCATTCGAAAAAGTATATTTTCCTTTCCCATTTGGTAAGTCATTTAAATATTCACCTTCATATGTTCCACCATCCCATGCAATAGTTTTACCTTTTCCTTCTCTTTTTCCATTTTTAAAATAACCTTCATAAACTGCATTTGCAAAACCGAATTTTCCATAACCATTATTACAGTCTCCACTAATACATAATTTTTTAATTGCTTTTCTTGTGGTTATACCATTTTCAGTTGTTTGTCCATTAAAAAATTTACCAACAAAACGGTCTCCATTACTCCAATAAAAAGTGGCTTGTCCAGATCTATCGTCATCAATCCAATTTCCTTCATACACATCTCCACTACTCCAATAAAATGACCCGAAACCATTTCTTTTGTCATTAGACCAATTTCCTTTGTATAATGACGATTTATCATTCATTATTAACACACCATAACCTTCACGTTTTCCATCCTTCCAATTACCCCAATATACTGCGTTACCATAAGAATAAGTACCCTCACCATTTTGACAATCACCAGATACACATTGGGAATAAATGTTTGAAGAATATACTGTTGAAAGTATTAAACCAAATAAGTAGATCGTTTTAAACATCTTTTTTTCTGATTACTTTTAATCCCCCAGACCCAAAAGGAAAAAATTAAACAAAAGGCAGTGTGGGCCTGCTAGTCAGCCTGCTTAGAGCCCGACCAAAGGCGTGAACGAGAAAGATAAGCAGAGAACCCACACCGAATCGGCATGAGTGTTTGGCTTTTCATTTCCCCGTTCTTTGAATTTTGGTCGTTTCTAAGCGGGTTGAAAGTAAACACTTCCGTGATTTTCAATAAAATGTCATTTCTGACAATACAAATATAAATTATTTTTTACATTTCGTTACACACTAATTCAATTGTTTAAATAAATCCAAAAACTGAGATATTTATTAATAAAAACAAAATGAAATCCAAGAAATTAATCTACCGATACTGCGAAGTAAATTATAACGATTCCAATGAAATGTTTAAACGAATTTCGGATTGGATAAAAATGTACGACTTGAAAATTGACACCACTCAAGGTGTAATGTACCGACAAGATTTTTTTGGCGATTTGGATGAAATCGTAGTGATTGATATTGTTCCCGTATTTTTAAAACCAATCACTTTTGAATTTGAATTAGAAGGTGAAAAAGATAGTTTGTTAAATGAAATTAAAACTGTTATTGCCGAGCATTGCTCAAATCCAAACATCTTCCAAACGGTGGTTATTGATTTGATTCATACGATTCACCCCCACGAATTCTCACAAATTAGTTAATGCCTAATCTGTTTATAATTTTTCACTCCGTGTTGTGTGGATAGTAAAATCTGATCCATCTCATCCATTTCATTAATGTTCCCTACTTCCAATTTCACATTAATTATTTTCCTAATTCGGATGGAAAAGTCCCGAACCAATTTCGGTTGATTATCACAGTCAATTTTCAAAATGTACACAAAGTATAAGTGATGAGAACCGAAATAAATCCGATAATATCCCTCCTTGATTTTTGACCAAAAGTCTCTATTGGTTTCGCCCAAAAAAGTACGCTGTCCGTTGGCTAACAAACGATGAAAGGCATTCATTTTTCCCTTGTATTTGTACAAATAATACTTTAATGGAATTCTGAACTTGAAAAAAGTCCAACTATCTCTTTCTGAAAAAACTTTTTTGGATAACATTTTAAGATAAATTAAATTTTTTACGGTTTAGTTAGTTCATTAGGTGACACCACTGTTAGTTCAGAGAAAATCAAATCAATAACCTCATCTGTATAGAAATTTTTATCTTTTTGGTTCTTCTCCCGCATAATTAGAAAATCTGCCACCCCAGTGTTTATTGGGATGAGTTCAATGAATAAACCAGTCTTATCCACACTCTTGAACTTTAACCAACCATTCGCCTTAATTTCCTCCAGAATTTCTGATTGAATTTCTCTCCTCATCAGATAATTAGTTCTTTTAAAATCTTGGGAAACAAGCAATACCCGAATAACGAAGATGTGTTCTCCTGGTTCATAACCATATTCCAATTCAAAATTAATGGTCGCCAAATCAATTTTCACCTTCTTGGTGTTCCGTTTAATTATTTTAAAAATATCCGCCAATATCTCATTAACGACTTCTTTATCCAATGACTTGATTATGGACTGATTTCGTGTTATCTCCACATTTATTTCAGCAATTTCTGTTGGATATTTTTGTATTTGCTCTACGAGTGAAGTAGCAAATGAAATTTCCTTTTTTCTCTCCATTTTTGATTTCATCTCTATAAATAGTACCCTCCACTCAAAACTATGAGTGGAAGAAGAAAAAAAGTGCGTTCGTTTCGCACAAAGGACAATCTTTTCTTTGGGTTTTGTGTAACCAAACGAAGAGATAGCATTATTTGATTTAAACACCCGGCCTATAGACGAACGCATACCTATCTGATTTTATTCATCTAAATCTAAAAGCAATGGGACGTGCATTATTATTTTGGGCAATCATCTTCGGGACAGGATTTGCTTATTTTGGAAAGAATTTGGATTTAAGATTTTTAACCAATAACAAGATAAAACAACAATCAACGCAGGACAATTTAATAAATGATTATGATCCGTCCAATGACGAACAATTCTCCAAAGAAGAAAGAGACTATTTCAAGGAAGTAGCCAAGAAAAGTGAGTTTACTTCTGATACAGCGATTAGAAGATGGAATAATGATATCCGTATTTATGTAGTTGGCGATAAAGTTGATTATTTAATGGAAGAATTGGATAAAATTGTTGGAGAATTAAATGAAATTATCCAACCCATAGATCTGAAAATTGTTAATGAAAAATCAAAATCAAATCTTACCATTTATCTAACTGGATCTGATGAGTACGTTGAAGTTGAGCCAATAGCAAAAAAGTATGTTGGTTCTAATTGGGGTTTATTTGTGATTAACCCCAATGTTAGTTTTATTGAGAGTGCGACTGTTTTTGTCAATATGGAGAAATGTTTTGAAATTCAAAGTCAAAAACACCTATTACGTGAGGAACTAACTCAATCCTTGGGACTAAGAAACGATAGTTACACTTATCCAGAAAGTATTTTTTATTCTAATTGGACCAATACAACAGAGTATGCTGACTTAGACAAAAGTTTAATCGACATGCTTTACAATCATTGGTGATTTTTAGTAATCACTATCAGTTTAATTATTAACCCCTAAATCTATAGTTATGAATGCGACAACAGCCAATGTAAGAAGTGAAATGAATCAAAATAGAAGAATCAACACTTCATTAATTTCTTTAATTATCATCACATTATTGACAACCATTATGTATTATTCGATACAGAATATGGATTGGGTTAATGAGAACTATCAGATCGTTTACATCATTTTTTATGGGATTATTTCTGCGATGTTAATTACCCATAACATATTGGTGGTGAAAATCAAAAACAGTGGACTTCCTCTTTGGATTAGAGTGGTTCGTCAATTGGGATTTATCATAATTATAGTCGCAACGTTAAATGGAATTTTGAATGCTGGCGCTTTAAGTGTTGGTGAATTTCTTTTATTCTTGAACCCCTTTCTGATTTTCCATTTCGCGTGTTTCTTTATCACCAAAAACCATTGTAAGGGTCAATCCTTGGCGCCTATCAGTTGGGTCAAATACGGTTTGTTCAGTTTAACTGTTAGTTACGTCTTATTTATTCACATCTTCCTTAGAATGCCGCTATATTTTATCCCTCCTTATTTCGGGTTTTTCTATTTGTGTTTTATGCTCGTTGACTCCGTTTTTAACCACATCCAATTATTAATCAAATCAAAAAACCTAGTGGTATGAAAACAATAATTTTTATCTCGTCTTTTTTATTTGTTGGGGTTGCGTACAATCAAAAAATTGTAGTCAATTTATCAAAAATAAAGTCGTATTCGACACACGGAAATCTGGACCCTAATTTTGTTATTAAGAATCCAGAATGGTCTTCACCACTTGAATCGGTCGATTCCAAATTTATTGTAGATTTAAAAACGAACAATGTTAAAAGTTATGATAGTGGTATTTTGGTAACCAACTTAAAACCAATTTCAATTGTGAATAAGAATGAAATATATTATCTATCTTTTGTTGAACGAGATCTAAATCATCCAGGAACAACCGTTAATACAACAATGATTGTGGATATGAAAAATAACACATATGTATTTTATTTTTATGACCATATTTACAATTTTACACGCGTTGAGACTGGTGCTAATTTAACTATGTCACTAATCAATTGATTAAATGAAATAAATAACTGTAAAATCTTAAAACTATGAAAAGTCTTATTTTAATTATCGCAATATTCACGGTTAGTTTTGTTTACTCACAAGTTTATACCATCACAACACTGGAGGGTAAATCTGCTGTTATGATTGGTAAAAATGATTATAAGGTTGTTATGAAAAAACCTCACGGTGGATCAATCACTGAAGTATTGAATGCTAAATATGTGATTGACTTAAACAAAAAGACTTCAACGTTTTACGACGAAGGTAAATTGAAGAGTGTTTTACCATTTGATGAGGTTACTGTTGAAGATGGTGTATACACAATTAAACTAACCGATTACGCTGCATCAGACCCCAACATAACTTACAAGACAATGATCATTCTTGATACAAACAAGGGTGCTGAAAACTTAATCTGGACATACTACAATGAACAAAGAAATTTCACCTTAGTGCAATTACTGAGTAAGTATAAGGTGGATAAAACTTCTAAATAATTACTCCCCCCTGTTTAAATGGTTACTCAATAATGAACTAAATCAACCGAATACAGAACAATTGATGGGAAGTTAATTGATCTGATGTAAAACTATGAATAGAAATTAGAGTCTTATCTTGATTTTAAAAATACTTCAAAATCTGATTTCTTAACACGGGTTCCTCTTTCACTCAATTTTATTGATTTTAACTGATTGGAATTAATTAAATTTCTAACCTGTTGGGGTGTTACCTTCAGTAGTTCACTGATTTCAGGTACCGATAGCAATTCATCATTCTCTGAAGCATCAACCTCTTTTATTTCAATGAATTTAGTATTTGAACTTTTTGATGAGTTGATTTCCTCATAATTGACTGATGCTTGGAATACAGCATCTGAAAGTTGAACAAAGAATTGCTTTAAATCATTAGAAGCATCCGAATATGACTGACCTCTGTATTTAATAGCATCATCGATATATTTGCCTACGAAATGTTCTACCATTCCGAAATCTAGTTCCTTACCTACCAATCGTGACATTTGCAAATAGGGGTTAATCATATTTGAACTATTCATTAAATTTTATTTAAAAATCGTATCCATAAAATTATCAATTTTTTTGTTCTTATCAATATACTTTTCTAGAGTACTTAACTTTTTATGACCTGTATATTTCATTATAATATTTAATGGAACATTTTCTTCAATTAACATTGTAATAAAAGTATCTCTTCCCCTATGGATTGATATTATTTCCCATCTTTGAAGCCTCCTTTTTCCTTCCTTAAATTTTGTTTCATCATTAAATAATTCGGTCGATTTAAGAAATTCTTTTAATATTCTATTAAATGCTGGATTTGACATTCTATTCAAATTATAATCATATTTTTCTAGAATCTTTTTTGAAATTTCATTTAGAAAAACAGAAAATTCACTGTCAGTTTTTTCTGCCTTTTTAACTATAATTAATCCTTGAGATTGCTCTTTCACATCCTGTTTGTTTAGGGTAATAAGATCAGACCATCTAATTCCAGTTAGACAACTAAAAACAAAGATATCTCTCACTATTTCGTGAGAATCTGATTTTGGTTGTATTTGATATATCTCCAATACTTCACTTTTGGTTAATGAACTTTTTATTACTTCTGGACTTTTAATTTGTTTGGAAAATTTTTCAATTTCTGCTGGGAACACAACAAAAGATTTTGTACTGGCCCATCTCATAAAAGTGATGAAAATATTGATTTTCTTTTTAATAGTATTTCCCCTTAATCCTCCATATGTTTTATATTTTTTACCATCAGCATTTATTCTTGGTGTTTCGTTAAATACTTTAAAATCAAGCATCCATTCTTTATTTATTTCAAAAAATCTAATTTGCCGATTTAAAAATATTTCATAGTCTTCCAAGTAGTACTTTAAACCTCGATATTCTTTAATTGATTCTCCAGCCCTATCTTTATCGATATTAAACTCTTTCACTTTAGCCTCAAAGAACTGATAATATGCGTCCAATACTCTTTCTGTTTGATGAACTAAATTTTCTTGATTTTTCATCATTTTTTCCAATTCAATAATTGTTGGATTCATACCGTACTTAACATTATAGTTCCTAATTATTGAATCAATATGAAACTTTAAACTATTAATTACCGATTGTTTTTCATCTTTATTAGGAATATTACCTTTAAGTTTACCATCAGGTGATAATTGATTAATTGAGTCTAATTTGACTCCTGTTGGAAATCTTTTTCTTGAATTACCGTGAGTATATGAAATCTTTACATATCCATCTTGTAAGACAATCTTTAATCCTTTCATTTTTCATTTTTTATAAAGATAAATTTTCTTATTATTAATTGACCGTTTTTTGACCATTTATTTTTAATATGATAAGCAAAATAAGAAATAATAATTTTAAAATTGAATTAAAAAATCAATAAATAAAAGGGTTGTAGGAAAAATTAGATTAATTAGATAGAAGTAAGAAAACAGTAAATAAGTCCGGACGAGACCTCAGAAAAGCTTCATGGAAACATGGAGCTTTTTTTGTGAGTTTATGTTTTTTCTTCTATTCGGAACTTCAAATTAAACTGATAAAATAGCCAACGAATAAATTGTTTCTGTGCCTTATTTTATCGTGGGAAAATAATTCATACTTCATCATTTTGCGAATAAAAATAGTCATATTCTAATTATGTTAAATTTGATACGAGTGTTTAGCAATCCTCAATAAAAATTTAGATTACTCAATTTGAATCGTATGACTTAAAGATCTATTTAGCTTATTATTTTAATCTTTCAAATCCCGACCTTGTGATCTTCATCCGCATACTTAAATATTTTGATTAGTTTTGTTTTAATTTATAAAATGAAATTATCTTTCCTCAATAAAATAATTTTTCTTTTTGCTTTCATTAATTTCGGATTATCTCAAAATTGCGATAATGACGTTGTTGATTTAGGTCCAGACTTGTCATTTTGTTCGGGTTCAACTGTTAATTTAAATGTTAATGTATCTGGAGTTTCTAATTCCAATATTTCCGATTATTCATGGGAGTTAATTGGACAAGGGGTCATTCAAAATGAAAACTCCTCTAATTACAACTTTACATTAACGAATTCCACGCAAGGAACCTATGTGGTAACCGTAGATTTTGATAATAATTGTCCTTCAATAACAGACACCATTGTGGTAACTGTTTTACAATTATCTCCAGGAACAATTAGTGGCAATTTAATGATATGTGATGGGTCTAATCCTCCGGCATTCACAGACACTCCTGGATCTACGGGTTCAAATATTAGTTACCAATGGCAATCTTCGACCGACAATAGTAATTGGAACGATATAAATGGTGAAACAAACGCCACCTATAATTCTGGACCGATAAATTCAATAATATATTATCGTCGACTAGTAATCTATAACGGTCCTGGAAATAATAATTGTCAAGTTGCTTCAAATGTAGTTTCGTTACAAGAAGTTTCAGGAAATATAAATATACAAGGGAATAATTCAATTTGTGTCAATCAAGGTTCTACAAACTCGTTAACCACAACTTTTTCAAGTACTCCAAATAATTTATCACCAACCTATTCATGGTCGGGACCCAACGGGTTCTCAAGTACTATTTTAAGCCCAACATTGAGTGCTTTTACTGCAAATCAAGCAGGTACATATACCGTAACAGCAACAATTCCTAATGTGTTTTCTTCTACAAACAATGGCTTATGTCAGGTCACTGATAATGTCACCATTAACCTTAACCCAGTTACGCCAACATTTTCTATTCCCGCAACTGGTTGTCCGGGTGTTTCTTTCACCCCAACAGGTTTTACACCTCAAGCTGGTATGGCTTATCAATGGTCGATATCTCCATCTATTGGCAATAGTACTGGGTTGAATACGGCTACACCAACTTTTTTGTTAAATAGTGGCGGCACATATACAATTAATGTTACTGCTACCAATCCTATTGGGAACTGTTCACTAACATCTAGTACATCGAACATTACTCTTCCTGTTCTTAGTATACTAAAACCGACAATTAAAGTTGGAAACACAAATTACAATACTACCTCTGCTAATCCAAATACAATTGCTATTTGCGCTGGAATTAGTACAAGTAGCGCGTTGATCATAAATAATGGCCCCTCTTCAAATCCTATTGGAACTACTTACACTTATTCATTTAATTCAGGTCCAACTACTACGATTGGTGTTGGAGTGTCCAACGGAGCACCAATATCTTTAAATTATGGAAATAATCCATTATTAATGACAGCAAATTTTAATGGTTGTTCTCAAAGCGTTACAGTCAATGTTTATTCAGGTTCCAACCCATACGTCTCATTAGGAACTAGCAACTCAATAGGTTTATGTTTAGGAGATTCCCTGTCAATTAGTATTGATCCAATTGCGCAGTCAGGGCAATCAAATCCCCCAGGAACAACTTATACTTTAACTTATAGTGATGCTACTAACTCAAGCGTATTCCCTGTAATTATTAATGACACAACAGTTGTTCATATTTACAATAGTACTTCATGTGGCGTTAGTTATTTAGGAGGATTTTATCCATCAAATACTTTCTTTGCTCAAGTAACCGCTCAAAATTTCTGCGGTCAAACATCTAGTTCCGTTTCACCAATTACAGTAAATAATACACCTGTTGCAAATTTTACTGTTACTGATTCTACAATTTGTGTAGGTCAAACAATTACCGCTTACAATACCGGTATTTCCGGAAATGTAATTGGATCCTCACCTCCTTACGATTGTACCTCTGAAGGAAAATTTTATTGGATAATTACCGGAGGAGTTATAGGAACAGACTTTAACCTTACATCAGGAAACCTTGGGGCATACAACCCCAATTACATGGATGGTATGGGGCAACCAGACTACACAGACAACGGATCATCGTCAATAGGAATCAATTTCATTACTTCAGGCTACTACACAATCACGCAAATTTATTACAATTCATGTGGTTTAAAATCTAAAGTCAGGCACATTTGCGTAATCAATCCTCCTATTTGCCAGTTCACTACTACCCCATCTAGTGGTTGTTCCCCTTTAGCTGTAAATATCAACAATACATCTATCGCACCAACTTGTAATGGTAGTAATGTTCCACTTAATTATGTTTGGACAATTTCCAACCCAATTGCGGGAACAACAGCAACTATTTCCTCGAATACTACTCAAAATCCGACCCTAAATTTTACAAATACAACCACTACAGCACAAACATTTACAGTTGGGTTAAATGTAATACCGATGGAGCCTGCAGCACCAACAATTCCTTTTTCGACCACTTTGCAGACTTGCCCAACCACTATTAGTTTAACGGGAACGGTTGGTTCAATTACGAGTACAACACCTGGAAATTGGAGCGCTACAATTACTGGATTAACAAGTACAGTAGGAGTATTTCCAGGTACAATTATTAGTGCAACGGCCGGCATTGGTAGCATTGGAACTGGAGGCACTTACACAGTAACAAGCGTGACTGCAACTACAATTACCTATACTGCCACAGGAGGAACAGCACCAAATGCAGGTTCAATAACGAATATTAAACGGTCTATCACCGGAACTGTTGGGTCGATTACAAATCTTGGAAATGGCAATTGGTCTGCAACCATTTCCGGCCTATGTAGTACAACAGGGATTTCTGTGGGTTCGATCATTTATGCAACAAACGGAACTGGAAGTATTGGTAGTGGTGGAATATATACTGTAACAGCAGTAACAGCTTCAAGTATTTCATACACAGCATCAGGAGGAACAACACCACTAATGGGAACACTTTCAAACATTTACATTCAATCGTGTACCTCAACGTGTACTCAAGTTGTAACAGTTTATCCCGAAGTGAATTTCACAAATCCAACTACGGCGACATTGTGCAGTGGAGCGACTTTAGGAGTCAATATTACTACAAATGTTTCATCTACATATACTTGGATTGCAACATCAAATCCAAATGTATCAGGAGAAAGTACAACCCTTCAAAATGGAGCAATTATTAATGATCAATTAGTAAACCTTACCAATTCAGTTCAAACGGTTACTTATACGGTAAACGCTACTTCAATTCCCGCATTAGGATCTTGTACGAAAACTCAAACGATAACGGTTACATTATATCCTAATGTTACCCTTACTGATCCAGCGGATTTAGTTTTATGTCCTGGGATTGCTCAACCCTCCATTTCTTTTGTCAGTAATCCGTCATCAGGTGTTACATTTTCTTGGACCAACAATAACACAAGCATAGGACTTGGCGCCTCATCAACTGGTTCAATTCCTTCTTTCAATCCAGTAAATAATACGAATACAAATATTGTTTCGACTATTACAGTGACTCCGTTTTGGTTAACCTGTGCAGGCACACCTCAAACATTCAGTATAACGGTAAAACCTATGCCAACGGTTGCTGACCCTGCAAATCAAACAATTTGTTTGGGAGCGACCACAAATGCGGTGGTTTTTACCTCTCCCACCAACGTCAGTGGAACCGTTTTTAATTGGACAAATACAAATTCTTCAATTGGATTAGCTGCTAGTGGAACGGGAGATATAAATGCTTTCACAACTACTGGCGCGGGAACAGCAACAATAACAGTGACACCATCTGCAAATGGGTGCTCCGGGCCATCTCAAAGCTTTACAATTTTGGTAAAACCAATTCCGGTAATTTCTCCTATTACTAATCAAACGGTATGCGCAGGATCAAATACAACACTTATTACGTTTGGAAGCTCAGTTACAGGTACTACTTATGGATGGGTAAATTCTAATGCTGCTATAGGCTTATCCTTATCAGGAAATAGCGCTACAATCCCCTCCTTTTTGACCACAAACACTTCTAATTCAGCTATTTCTGGCACCATTACGGTAACTCCTACATTCAATAGTTGCCCGGGCTTACCTATTTCGTTTACAATAACCGTGAATCCTCGGCCTACAGTGGATGCTATTGCTAACCAAGTTATTTGTAATGGTGGATTGACAAATCCTGTGATTTTTTCATCTGCATTAAATGTGGCAGGAACAATATTTAATTGGACGAATAATACTACATCAACGGGTTTAGCATCAAGCGGAACAGGAGATATCAATCAATTTACAGCAGTAAATAATGGGAATACTAACCTCGTTTCAACAGTAACTATTACTCCTGTTGCTGGCGGATGTAATGGAATTACAGGAAGTTTTACAATAACAGTAAAGCCAACACCTGTAGTAAATAGTATTCCAAATCAATCTATTTGTGCAGGAGTTAATTCAACCCCAGTGAGCCCCAGCTCAACCACAGCGGGAACAACTTACAGTTGGACTAACTCGAATCCATCTATTGGTTTAATCGCTTCTGGAATCGGATCCGTTCCGGTTTTTGTCGGACAAAACACTACAAACTCTCCTACTATTGGAACAGTAATAGTAACGCCAACTGCGAACGGTTGTGCTGGAAACCCATTAAGTTTTACAATTACCATTAAACCAATTCCAACAGTTGATGCAATTTCTAATCAAATAAATTGTAATGGCACCCCCACAACTGCTGTATCTTTTGTTTCATCCTTTGGTGTTTCCGGAACAACTTTTAACTGGACAAATTCTAATTCATCCATAGGTCTAGCATCGACTGGATCAGGAAATATCTCATCATTTAATGCAATCAATACAACTGCCAATCCTGTAACATCAACAATAACCATAACTCCTAACGCCAATGGGTGTAGCGGTGCGCCTACTACATATACATACACCGTAAATCCTACGCCAAGTGTTTCTGCAATCACTAATCAAGTAAAGTGTGCTGGTTCTCTTACAAATGCAATAAACTTTGCAAGTAGTCCAACGGTTTCAGGAACCCAATACAACTGGACTAATTCAACTACTTCGATTGGTTTAGGAGCTAGTGGAACAGGAAATATCTCTGCGTTTTCTACTGTAAACTCAGGCGCTACTCCTGTTGTTGCAACAATTACTGTTACTCCTACCGCTAACAATTGTTCTGGAAATCCTATTTCTTTTACAATAACCGTCAACCCTACTCCTCAAGTATTAAACTTGAACAACTTAACGGTATGTCCTCAAGCAATTGTTCCTGCCAATGTATTGACATCCAATGTTGCCGGCGCAACCTATTCTTGGAATGTAAGTAATTCCAATCTTGGATTAACACCAATCAGTGGAACAACGAACAGCATCCCTGGATTTACTGCTATCAACAATACCACATCACCTGTCACCGGAACAGTAACAATAACACCAAGTGTTTTATTAAATGGTGTAACATGTGCTGGATCACCTGCAACGTATACTATAACGGTTAATCCAAAACCAACAATGACTCCATACAACCCACAACTATTTGTGTTTTGTGAGGCTACTACTGCAACCGTCAATTTTAACTCCAACATTGCAACAAATATGTCTTATTCATGGACAAATGATAATACTGCCATTGGAATAGGAGCTTCCGGAACAAGTAACTCGCCGGGTGCAGGGCTGTCATTTACAGCTGTGAATAATTCTAATCAACCATTGACATCCAATTTTATAGCAACTCCGTTTTATACCAATAATGGAGTTTCTTGTCCTGGAAATCCCGTTTCGTTTGCTATCACGATCAATCCGTTACCTGATGTAATTCCGCTTAATTCATATACAATTTGTGCGACTAGCACAGGTTCAAACTTATATTCAAGTTTGAATCCTATTATTGGTTTAGGAACAACCTATGTGTGGACGAATTCAAATCCCGCAATTGGAATGATTTCTTCTGGCACGGGATCAAACTTTTTTACAGCTACTAATACAACACTGAATCCTATTTCAGGATTAATTACTGTAACACCTACCTATACAAATAATAACGTTTCATGCACTGGTGCGCCAATCACCTTTACTATAACCGTTACTCCAATGCCAACAGTTGATCCAATTGCCAATCAAAGTTTGTGTGTTGGAAGTTCGACCACAGCAGTGATTCCAACGGGTACAATTCCAAATACTGTTTTCACATGGAATAATGGAAATACAACAACGGGACTTGGAGCTAATGGACTCGGAACAATTCCCTCTTTTATTGGGATAAACTCTACCAATCAACCAAATGTTTCAACCATCAATGTAATTCCAAGTTATACTTTTAACAATATTACCTGTACGGGAACTGCAGGACAATTTGGAATAACGGTAAACCCAACTCCAATTTTGGATACAATTATTGACAATCAAGTTTGTTCAGGTAGCAATGTAAACGTTACTTTTAGTTCAGTCTCGAATATTGTAGGAACTACGTATCAATGGTCCAATTCAAATCCAAACATCGGTTTAAGTTCTTCAGGAAATGGAAACGTGTCTTTTAATGCAATTAACACAACCAATTCTTCAATTACAGGGCAAATTACCGTTACACCGAGCTATACCAATGCAGGAATCACATGTACGGGCAATACAAGAACATTCAATATTACAATTTTACCAACTCCAACCGTATCTTCTATCAATGATCAAACATTATGCAGCGGAGGAAATACGAATCAAATTAATTTTACTTCCAACTTACCAGGTACTATTTTCGATTGGACAAATTCAAATAATTCAATAGGCTTATCTTCCAATGGAACAGGCTCAATTGCAAGTTTTGTCACAACTAATTCGGGGACACAGCCAATTCAAGGAATAATTTCTGTTTCTCCCTCTTTATCGACAAATAATCAAACATGCACTGGGTCCGCTGTAACTGGAACTTTAACGGTCAACCCAATTCCGGTTATGACACCTATTAGTAGTCAATCATTTTGTCAAGGAGCATCCGTTAATTTAGTTTTAAATTCAAACCTAACATCTAATGTAGTTTATAACTGGACAAATTCAAATAACGCTATTGGATTAGGGTCTTCAGGGACAGGAAATATAAATTTTACGGCATTGAATTCATCAAATAATTCAATAAGCAGCGTCATTAGTGTAACTCCAGTTTATGCTTTTAATGGCGTATTATGTTCAGGAATTCCATTGGTTTTCAATATTCAAGTAGTTCCCGCTCCAACTGTAAACCCAATAACCGATCTTGTTTATTGTAATAATACCTTAACAAATCCAATTTCATTTGGAAGTAATGTTTTAAACACCACCTTTTCATGGGTAAATGGTAATACCAATATTGGCTTGACTTCAAGTGGATCTGGAACTGTACCTGGATTTACAGCAACTAATTCAAGTTCAAATTCACCCCTTTCCTCAATTGTATCTGTAACACCAACCCTTTCAACGGGCGGATCAACTTGTACTGGTCAAACCGCAAATTTTACAATTACGGTAAATCCTACCACAACGGTTACAGCAATTCCACCTGTTACTTTGTGCAATGGAGCAAACAGTTCAACAATTAATTTTTCTGGTACAGGAAATGCTTACGCATGGAGTAATAACAATACCTCTATTGGTCTAGCGGCATCTGGAATAGGAAATATAACCCCATTTATTGCTAGCAATTCAGGTACGGCTCCAATAACATCCACCATTTCAGTTTTATCGCAATATTCAGGCGGAGGAATCACATGTAATGGAGCAAATAGCACATTTTCAATAACTGTAAATCCAAGTCCATCTGTCACCCCACCAACGAATCAAATTTTATGTAACGGTTCAACATCGAACTTACTAAGTTTAACAGGAAATGCAACAAATTATACGTGGACAAATTCACTTCCAAGCATTGGATTAGCTAATTCTGGCTCTGGTGACATTCC
The DNA here is from genome assembly GCA_044374225.1 of Crocinitomicaceae bacterium. GTDB lineage: Bacteria > Bacteroidota > Bacteroidia > Flavobacteriales_D > Crocinitomicaceae > UBA952. The sequence continues at coordinate 15,699 of JBILOX010000006.1, forward strand.
TATTTTTACTGCTATTAACACAACAAATAATCCAGTTGTGGCGACAGTTATTATCACTCCTATTTATCTATTTGGGAACGCATCCTGTAATGGACCTACTCAAAGTTTTACGTTTACTGTAAATCCAGCTCCAGCAGTAACTTTTAGTTCCGGAAATCAAACAATTTGTTCAAGTTCAACAAGCAATCAGGTTACAATTTCCTCTTCAACGAACAACGCGCTTATTTCTTGGACAGCAACGAATGTTCCAGCCAGTATTTCTGGTTTGAATGCAACATCAGGAAATAACTCTATACCGAGTTTCAGTTTAGTTAATTCCTCCACGAGCCCTCAAACAATTACCTTATTAGCAAACGCAACAACTTCAGGTAATCTCAGTTGTCCCGGTGGTGGAACACCTTATACGATTACAGTAAACCCACCGGCTACTATAAATCCAATAAGTGATCAAGTGATTTGTGCGGGAACCTCAACTTCCGCAGTAACTTTTGCAGGAAATGCGACAAATTATATTTGGTCAAACAATACCAATACTATTGGATTGGGTTCTTCTGGAAGTGGAAATATCCCTGTATTTCAGGTAATCAATGGAGGAAATTCAGTTGTAACAGCGACAATTTCTGCCACACCTCAATTTATTAATAATAATGTTACATGTAATGGAATTCCTGTAAATTTCACAATTACCGTAAATCCAACACCAATAGTTAATGCTATTTCAAACCTCACGATTTGTAATACCTCAACTACTCAACCAATAGCTATTACTGGAACAGGAACAACCTATAATTGGACAAATTCTAATACTCAAATTGGATTAGGATCAAATGGTATAGGGGATATCAATTCTTTTGTTGCTATAAATTCAACAAATACTCCCGTAACCTCATCCATTAGTGTGGTGCCAACTTTTACAAATAATGGCGTATCATGTCCTGGTTCACCATTACTTTTTTCAATTACTGTTAATCCTACTCCAACGATAAATACAATGAACAACCAAGTAGTTTGTAATGGAGCAAATACAAATGCCATTCAATTTACTGGAACTGGAACATCATACAGTTGGTCAAATTCAAATTCAGGAATTAATCTGGCTATTTCAGGAACAGGAAATATTCCTGTTTTCTCAGCAACGAATTCAACTGCAGTTCCATTAATTGGAACACTTACAGTTACTCCCGTTTATACAAACAATAATGTTGCATGTAACGGAAACGCGATAACAGCCACAATAACAGTTAACCCAACACCTAGTTTGAATGTCCCGGTAAATCAAGTAATTTGCAATGGTACATCTACGAGCCAAATTGTATTTTCAGGAACAGGAACATCCTATAATTGGACCAATAGCAATTCATCTATAGGTTTAAATTCAGTAGGAACCGGAACGATAAATTCTTTTACAGGTATTAATAATTCAGTCAGTGCCATTTCTGGACAAATTAGTGTTACGCCAATTTTTTTAGGAAATTCCGTTTCATGTTCTGGTGTACCACAGTTGTTTAGTATCACTATTAATCCATCGCCATCTGTTGTTGACCCTGCAGATCAAGTAATTTGCAATGGTTTGCCAACTAATGCAATAAATTTCTCTGGAAATGGATCATCGTATAATTGGACTAATGATAATTCCGCAATAGGGCTTCCAGCATCAGGTACAGGCAATATAGGTAGCTTTAATGCTCTAAATACTACAACTGCCCCAATTACTGCAACCATAACGGTTCAACCCATATTTACCGGTGGAAACTTAAGTTGTCCAGGAATCAATCAAACATTCACAATTACAGTAAATCCAACACCTACGTTAAATACGCTTTCCAATCAAGTAGTTTGCAGCAGTTCTTCCACGAGTCCAATTTTGTTTAGTGGGAATAGCTCTGCATTTTCATGGGTAAATAACACTCCAAATATTGGTTTATCAGCAAATGGAACGGGAAATATTGCAGCATTTACGGCTTTAAATTCCAGTAATTCAACCACATTAATTGGAACTATTACAGTAACACCACAATATACCAATGGCGGACTAACCTGTAACGGTACCAGTCAGCAACTAACAATTACTGTTAATCCAACACCAATTGTTTCATCGGTTCCGGATATTACACTTTGTAATGGTTCACTATCTACAGTAATTTCATTTGGAGGAACTGCAACATCTTATACTTGGATAAATAATAATTCAACAATTGGATTGGCAACCAATGGCATTGGAAATATTGCATCTTTTACACCTACAAATTCGGGTATTCAGCCTGTAGTTGGTTCAATTTCAGTAACTCCAACATACACGGGGAACGGGGTAAATTGTATTGGAAATGATGCTATTTTTAACATTACTATTAACCCAACTCCAACCGTTGATGCAATTAGCGATCAAGTGATTTGCAATGGAAGTCCATCGATAAGTGTTGGATTAAGTGGAACTGTTCCTAATACACTATTTAATTGGACAAATAACACCCCTTCAATAGGTCTAACAAATAGTGGTACGAGTACTATTCCTTCCTTTAACGGAGTTAATAACTCAACGAATCCTATTATTGCTCAATTAATTGCTACGCCGGTTTTTACGAATAATAATGTCTCTTGTGCCGGTACTCCTCAAAATTTCTCTATCACGGTCAATCCAACACCAATCGTCAATTTTAATTTGTCAAATCAAACGATATGTTCTCAGAATAACAATGCATCTGTTAGCATTAGCTCTCCTACAGCAGGGGCTTCAATTTCATGGAATGTTGTAAGTATTCCTGCTGATATAAGTGGATTTACATCAACTAGTGGAGGAGCAACCATTCCTTCATTTAATTTAACTAACGCTAGTTCAAGTCCACAAACGATACAACTTATTGCAAATGCAACAACAGGTGGAAACCTTACTTGTCCAGGTGGTGGTACTCCTTATACAATTACTGTTAATCCTACGCCAATTGTTACGGACCCATCGGATCAAGTGATTTGCCATAATTCAGCAACTTCAACGGTGATTTTTAGTGGAACTGGAACTTCTTATACTTGGACAAATAATACACCATCTATTGGTTTATCTGCTTCTGGCCAAGGAAATATAAATTCTTTTTCAGTAATTAATGGGACAAATTCAATTGTAACTGGAACGATAGCCGTTACTCCTCAATATACGTTCAATACTGTAACATGTCCAGGGGCAGTAGAGAATTTTTCAATTACCGTAAATCCAATTCCTGTCGTAAATTCTATTTCGAATTCAACTTTTTGCAATGGAACAACAAGCTCATCCATAGCAATCAACGGAACTGGAACCTCTTATTCGTGGATCAATAGTAATCCATCGATTGGATTAGGCACATCAGGAACAGGAGCAATTTCGCCCTTTCTAACAACCAATTCCGGAATAACATCTATTAATGGAACCATATCCATTACACCAACTTTTTTAAATGCTGGAGTATCATGTACCGGGAATACTTCAAATTTTACAATTACCGTAAACCCAACACCTACTATTAATCCAATTAATAATCAAGTGGTATGTAACAATACATCCACAAGTGCTGTTCTATTCTCGGGTACGGGAACATCTTACACTTGGTCAAATGATAATCCAACAATTGGGCTTCAAATATCCGGAACAGGAAATATTAGTCCTTTTACAGCCACGAATAGCAGCACACAAAACGATGTAATATCAACTGTAATTGCTACTCCAGTTTATACAAATAATTCTGTTTCATGTCTAGGAGCAACCACGTCATTCACCCTAACCGTCAATCCTACTCCAACGGTTATAGCTCCAAATAATCAAACGGTTTGTAATGGAGGAACAACTTCGCAAATTGTTTTTTCAGGAACAGGTACATCCTACACGTGGACAAATAGCGATCCTTCTATTTCACTTGCATCAAATGGAACTGGAACGATTAACCAATTTGTAGCAACCAATAATGGCGCTTCTCCAGTAAACGCGCAAATTGCAGTAACTCCAGTATTTCTAGGGAGTAATATTAGTTGCGCAGGAAATCCACAGAACTTTAGTATTTCTGTTAATCCAACACCAACACTTTTAGATCCAACTGATCAAATTGTTTGCAACAACACATTGACGAATGCCGTTAATTTTTCAGGTAATGGAACCTCTTATTCCTGGGTAAATGACAATCCATCAATTGGACTTTTGGCTGCAGGAACTGGAAATATTTTGGCATTTAATTCAATCAATACTTCTTTAACCCCAATTATTGCAACCATAAGTATTACACCTAATTTCAGCGGTGGAGCAGCAAGTTGTCCGGGAGTAGGACAATCATTTACAATTACAGTAAATCCAACGCCAAGCTTAACCCAATTAACAAGTGAAGTATTGTGTGATGGCAGCTCAACTTCGCCGATTATTTTTACAGGCACTGGCACCTCTTATTCATGGACAAATAATACACCAGCGATCAATTTAGCAGCATCTGGGATTGGAGACATTCCTAGTTTTACAATTGATAACCCAAGCACATCAAATGTTTTAGTTGCAACTATCAGTGCCACTCCTATTTATACAAATGCTGGATTGAATTGTCTAGGAAATTCTCAGCAAATGACATTTACAGTAAATCCAACACCTGTAATCACATCAATTTCAAATTTAACCTATTGCAATGCTACAAATACACAGTTAATTAGTTTTGCTGGAACTGGAACAACTTATAATTGGACAAATAACAATACAACTATAGGTTTAAATACATCAGGGAATGGGAATTCTATAAGTTCTTTTAATGCAATTAATCAAAGTACTCAAACAGTTAGCTCAACGATTAATGTAACTCCGCAATATGTTGCTAATGGTATAACTTGTCCAGGAAACTCGACCAATTTTACAATTACTGTTAATCCCACACCAACGGTTAATCCAATTGCAAATCAATCCCTATGTAATGGAACCTTAACAAATCCAGTAATTTTCACAGGAAATGTTACTAGCACAGTATTTAACTGGACAAACAACGTGTCTACAATTGGACTAAGTAATTCGGGCAGTAGTGATATTACATCTTTTAATGGCTTAAATAATGGTACAACGCCAGTTATCGCTCAAATTAATGTAACACCCATTTTCACAACGAATAATATAAGTTGTCCAGGGAATTCTCAATCGTTTACTTATACGATTAACCCTACTCCAAGTGTGAATAATCCAGGAAATCAATATTCTTGCGAGGGCGTGAATACAACTAATTTGATTTTTGGAGGAACAGGAAATAGCTACAGTTGGTCTAGTTCCAATCAAAGTACTGGAATTCCACAAAATGGATATGATAACATCGCTTCATTTTTAACCCAAAATGGAAGTACGAGTCCTGTTTCAAGTTTAATCACCGTTACACCCTATTTTAATGCTTCGCCAGTTTCTTGTCCTGGTGCACCGCAACAATTTTCTTATTTTGTTTTACCTAATCCACAAGTTACACCAATTGTAAATCAAAACTATTGTCATCAATCAATTGTTCCAACAACAACAATTACGGGAACAGGAACTTCTTATACTTGGACTAATTCAAATACTTCCACAGGACTTGTTTCTGGCGGTCAAAACACTGTAAATAGCTTTTCAGGAGTTAATACTTCAGCGATAGCTAATGTTAGTTCTATTGCAGTAATACCTGTTTATTCTTTTCAAGGATTTTCATGTAATGGTCAAAATTCCAACTATTCGATTACGATTAATCCTCTACCTCATGTAAACGCACTTAATGATACGGTTATTTGTAATTATGAAAGTTTAGCCGTGAACATTAGTTCAAATATCCCATCTAATTTCACTTGGAATGCGACATCAAACAATAATGTCAATGGAGAATTAACAACAATTCAAACTTCGAATTTCATAATAGATTCTCTTGCTAATTTATCAAATTCACCACAATTTGTAACCTATACCATTACTCCAACTTCGTTTCCGGAAGGATGCATTGGACCGGATTCTTCATTTATTGCACAAGTGCAACCTGATGTTGTTTTATCAATCCCTACAAATCTTGAGATTTGTAGTGGGTCACCCGTAAATGCTATTTTGAATGCCAATATCCCATCAAATTTTCAATGGTTCGTGTCTATCAATAATCCGAATGTTACGGGTGAATCATTGTTGACAAATACCAATAATGTAATAGGAGATATTTTAATTAATAATGCGAATACTGATCAGGTTGTAATTTATTCAGTGTTTCCAACTTCGATTCAAGGAAATTGTATTGGCGCGGCACAAACCATAACAGTAATCGTAAAACCTCCACTCGCTTTGTTAAATGTCGACACATTGACAATTTGCAGCAACGACAATGTAAATTTAAATTTAGTGGCGAATACAAATGTCACTTTCAACTGGTATGCAGATCAGTCACTTAATGTTTTAAATGAGACAACAACCATTACAACATCACCGGTAATTTCTGATGTCTTGGTTAACCCAACTGGTAATGTAGAAGAAGTTACTTACCATGTAATTGGAACTTCAACTGTAAATGGCTGTTCAAGTCCTATAATTCCGATTACTGTTTTTGTAAATCCATTACCAATTGTTGATCCTACACCTGACTTAAATTTATGTCATAATTACTCAAATCCACCAATTCTTTTCACAGGAAATGTTACTGGGGCGATTTACAATTGGACTTCCACCAGTGTTGCAGTTGGTCTGACTTCATCCAATGGTTCAAACTCTGTTCCTGGATTTACGACTACCAATTTAACCTCATCCCCAATTTCTGCAATTATTGATGTTAAGCCTATTTATACTAATAATAATGTGTCGTGTATGGGAACGGTTGACCAATTCACGATAACTGTAAATCCTGAACCATCGATTTATCCGTTGCCAAATATTACACTTTGTCATGGTTCCCTTTCAAATACGGTTCAAATTGCAGGTCCGATTAGCGGATCTAGCTATACCTGGACAAATTCAAATCCGGCAATTGGACTAGGAGCTACAGGAACTGGAGATATTCCATCATTCTTTGGCGCTAACTTAACAAATTCATCTATCCAATCTACGATTGAAGTTACCCCAGCTTATATTAATAATACAACGACCTGTTATGGTCAAATTAGTACGATTAATGTTACCATACATCCAATGCCTCATGTTTTGAATGGAGATGTTACTATTTGTTCTGGAGAAAATACAAACATAACGTTACAATCTGATATTCCGAGTACGTTTGAATGGCAAGCAATTCCATCCACGGAAGTATATAATGAAACTTCTTACCCCTTGCAAACGAGTTCTTTAATCTCGGATGATTTGGTTCAATTAGGTAATATACAAGAAGTAGTGCAATATCAAGTAACGCCAATATCTATTCCGTTTGGTTGTGTCGGTCCTAATTCTACAATTTTTGTTTACGTAAATCCATTACCTTCTGTTAATTTTGCTGCGATTAATCCTCCTTTTTGTGATTTAAATCCTATAGCCTTTCAAAATAATTCGATTGGGACGTTGGATTTCATCTGGAGTTTTGGAGATGGAACGCTTTCCTATTTAAATAATCCGACCCATCAATTCCCCTCAGTAGGCAGTTTTAATGTACAATTAAATGCAACAAATCCACTTACAGGATGTATAGATAGTTTGGTGCTCCCTATAATTGTTTCTCCTTCTCCTGATGCTAACTTTAATTATTCAGATTCTATTGGTTGTGATGTGTTAGACGTACTATATTCAGCATCAACCTCTAATCCTGCATGGAATTATTTATGGGATTTTGGAAATGGACAAACCACGCAGCAAGTTGGTACTGTAGGTTACCAATTTGATCAAGATGGTTGCTACGATGTGAGTCTTACTGTAACGAATAATCAAGGATGTTCATCCTCTGAGACATATTTAAATATTGCTTGTGTTTTTGACAGCCCAATTGCCAGTTTCTACACTGATCAATTGAATATAACTGTAGTCGAACCTCTAGTTTATTTTTATAATGAATCTCAAAATACAACATCATTTGAATGGGATTTTGGTGACGGAACCACTGGATTTGCTGAAAATCCAATTCACACTTTTCCAGGAGAAGCGGGAGACTATAACGTAATTTTAACTGTGTATAACCAAATTGGTTGTATTGATACCGCATCTTTAATTATCAATGTTTTTCAAGATTTAATTTTTTATGTTCCAAACAGTTTTACACCTAATGGTGATGAAGAGAATCAGATTTTTCTTCCCATACTTGCCGCAGGATATAAAAAAGACACGTATAGATTAACCATTTATAATCGTTGGGGGGAAATTGTATTTGAATCGCGAGATGAAAATTTGGGATGGTATGGTTCTTATGGAACTTTAGGAAAAGATTGTCAGATTGGAACTTATACTTGGATTATTGAAGTTGAAATGTTACAGAGTCAGGAAGTTAAAAAATTTATTGGTCACGTTAATTTAATTAGATAAAGATTGAGGAATCCAGTTTCTGAAAGGAGTTAAAATTGTTTGACACGAATTATAAATGTTAGCGAAACAATAATTTGCGAATGAAGAGAAATTTAAATACTTGATTTATTTTTTACTGGTAACGAGTCTACCGAAGCAGCAAGCAAAAGAACGGCAAAATTATTAATAGCGCAATCTTTATTTTCTTCGAGTTATGAATTAATCCACATTCTTTTTTCGAGGTTCGAAAACCCCGACTAAATTTTTTTTTACAAAAAGTGTTATAATATAGTTTACTTGTCGTTATTAACAAAAACATTCTTTGACGCACGTTTACAAATCTATTTTTTATTCACCCAAATTTAAGAATACCGGTTCGTGTGTTATTTTTTTCTAGCAGTAATAATCGGGTCAATATCCTTTTATTTTGTAAAGTACACTGTAAAAGTCACTTAAACAAAAGCGAATAAACTTACTAAAGTGCCGTATTAATTTCCTTGGTTACACTAGGAAATAGCGATGCGATAAAAGTATTGTGTGCTGAGCAGGTATCGAAATTAGATTTGGAGATTGGGTGCGTTATCGTTAATAATTTTAAATTAATAAATCAAGTAAAAATGAACAAGACAGCTTTGAAATGTATTGAAAATCTCTACGAAGTCTTAAAAGATTGTGAGATGAATTTGGAAAATGTGGAACAGGAAGATTTAATTTTTCTATCCGATTATATTAACATTTCTGCTGAAGAAACAATTTTTTAGTACAGTATCTGGTCAAACTGAATAAACCGTATTTAAACCAACTGATTGGCGCCAATGATTGACCCTTATGATGGTTTTTGGTGATGAAAAAACATGCGAAATTGAAAATCAGAAAAGGATTCAAGAATAAAAGAAATTCACCAACACTTAAAACTCCAGCGTTCAACATTCCATTTATCGTTGCGACTACAATGATAATGAATCCCAATTGACGAACCACTCTAATCCAAAGAGGAAGTCCGCTATTTTTGATTTTCACCACCAATATATTATAGGTAATTAACATCGCAGAAATAATCCCATAAAAAACGATGTAAACGTTCTGATAGTTCTCATTAACCCAATCCACATTTTGTATCGAATAATACATTAGGGTTGTCAATAATGCGATAATGATTAAAGAAATTAATGAAGTGTTAATTCTTCTCTGTTGATTCATTTCACTTCTTACATTGGCTGTTGTTGCATTCATAACTATAGATTTTAGGGTTAATAATTAAAGTCAGGTGATTACTAAAAATCACCAATGATTGTAAAGCATGTCGATTAAACTTTTGTCTATCGTGGCAAATTCAGTTATTTCTCATTTAATTCGTGATACTTTTTTGATTCTTCAGAACACTGAACAAAACAATGGCTATTCGTGAAGTACGTGTCTTACAATAGGCGGGATTTTAAGACAATAATGCTAGAAATAGGAATTCGTTACTAATAATGATATTGAAATCCATTTCTCATCATCTTTTTCACCTTCGTAATCGTATTCACATGAATTCCCACAATTCTGGAAATTTCAGAAGCTTTATTTTTCCTTTGCGTTATTTAACAAGTAAATTGGTATAAAACGTATACCCCTGAAAACGCAGAATCCACATAAAATTTGAATTGACTTCTTTTTGAATAGTTGAGCCCAACAACTGTGTTTTTGTATCGTATATAATTTGAAGATCTTTGGTAAATTTTTCATTTTTGTACGTGTGTTTTTCGATCACATTTCCAAACGAATCGTATTTGAAAACCCATTCTTCATAAGGTGCTGCTAACTCACTGTGGTACATTGAAACTCTTGAAAGCAAACCTTTTTCGTTGTAGGCATACACTTTTTTATATTCAGAAGAAGCCATTCGCATCCGTTGCGTTGTTTCAATTAAATAACCGTCCGAATTACGTTTTTCAGTTTCTTCTAAATACGGTAAATTGTAATTGTTGTAAATCACTTTTTTCCAGCCATTTTCTATTGGGAAATAGCGCATTGATTCATTATTAATCAAAAAAGATTGACGTACTTTGCCAGAGTCACCGAGTACATCCCTCCTATTTTCCACGTAAACTAAACGATTTAAGGAATCGTATCTATAATGAAATGAACTAATTCCACCATATTCACTTTTGCGATGCATACTAATTTTCCCTTCGCTTGTGTACTGGTAAAAGTTCATTAAAGTATCGGTCTTCGTGTCAACTGTTTTTGTTTCAAAAGTCGAAATTAAATACCCCAAACTATCGAATTTATATTCAAAAATGTCTTTGGTATTTCGAATCATATCGTTGTCTTTTTTGCGTGAATAATTCCCTCTAACTGATTTTATTTTATTTACACGAATAAAATTTACATCGAAATAAGGCAAATCGGTGAAGGCATTACCTTCCAAATTATAAATCATTTGCGCACTCGAAAACGAAGCGAAAAGTAAAAAAACAAACAATAAAAGTTTTTGAGACGTACTTATCAATTTATAAACTTACTAAAATGGATTTCCAACTTACTTTTTCTGCAATGATTGTTCCAAGATTTTCAATTGCCACGCGCTCTTGTTGCATCGTGTCTCTATCGCGAATTGTTACGGTGTTGTCTTCCAAAGTTTGGTGGTCCACTGTTATTGCGAAAGGTGTTCCAATTGCATCTTGACGACGGTATCTTCTTCCGATTGCGTCTTTTTCGTCGTATTGAACGTTGTAGTCGAATTGTAAATCACGAAGAATTTCACGTGCTTTTTCTGGCAACCCGTCTTTTTTAATCAATGGTAAAATCGCTGCTTTATAAGGCGCAAGTACTGCTGGAATTTTTAAAACCACACGTTCTGAACCGTCTTCTAATTTTTCGTTTTGGTAAGCAGCACTCAGCACAGACAAGAACATTCTGTCCAAACCAACAGACGTTTCAACCACATACGGAACGTAACTTTGATTCATTTCTGGATCGAAGAATTGCAGTTTTTTACCTGAAAATTGCTCGTGTTGTTTCAAATCGAAATCGGTGCGCGAGTGAATTCCTTCCAATTCTTTGAATCCCATTGGGAAATTGTACTCGATATCTGCTGCTGCGTTAGCGTAATGTGCCAATTTGATGTGGTCGTGGAAACGGTATAAATTATCACCTAAGCCAAGGTTTTTATGCCATTTTGCACGCGCATCTTTCCAGTATTCGTACCATTTCATTTCTTCTCCTGGACGCACAAAAAATTGCATTTCCATTTGTTCAAATTCGCGCATTCTGAAAATAAACTGTCGCGCAACAATCTCGTTTCTAAACGCTTTTCCGATCTGTGCGATTCCAAAAGGAATTTTCATTCTTCCTGATTTTTGCACATTTAAGAAGTTCACAAAAATACCTTGAGCTGTTTCTGGGCGCAAATAAATCGTGGAAGCATCACCAGCAACAGAACCCAATTCGGTAGAAAACATCAAGTTGAATTGGCGCACTTCTGTCCAGTTTTTAGAACCCGAAACCGGACAAACTATTTCTAAATCGATAATTAAATTACGAACACCATCCAAATCATTGTTTTCCAACGCGGTGCGCATTCTATTTTCGATTTCTTCGATTTTCAAGAGGTTTCTCAATACGTTTGGATTCGTTGCCCGGAATTGAGCCTCGTCAAACGATTCACCAAATTTCTTGATGCCTTTTTCAACCTCTTTCTCAATTTTCTGACGGATTTTCTCCATGTGTTCTTCCAATAGAACATCTGCGCGGTATCTTTTTTTAGAATCTTTGTTATCAATCAATGGGTCGTTGAACGCATCCACGTGACCTGAAGCTTTCCAAGTGGTTGGGTGCATAAAAATCGCTGCGTCAATTCCCACAATGTTTTCGTGCATTTGCACCATGGATTTCCACCAATACGTTTTGATATTATTTTTCAATTCGGAGCCCAACTGACCGTAGTCATAAGTGGCAGCCAATCCGTCGTAAATTTCTGATGAAGGAAAAACGAAACCATACTCTTTCGCATGGGAAATAATGTCTTTTAATTTGTCTTGATTTTGTTCCATGCTGCAAAGATAAGCTAGATATTAGAAGTGATTATGTGCAAGCGGAAACAATTTCAACATCGAAGTATTGAAAGTGGGAATTAGACTTGTATTTTTCAAATCTTTATTACATTTGATTTATGCGACTATATCTGAACGAAAAAGAATACATTGAAACGAATGAACCTTTGGATCTTTCCATTGGTTTGCAAGCAGGAGAAGGAAATTTAAGAGCTTGGTATGTGAATCCTCCAACTTTTGAACCTGTTCGTGCTAATGGTTTTATTGGAAGCGTAAAAGAGGGTGGTGGTGTAAACTTTCGCGATGTGTTTTTTAACCCACACGGACATGGTACGCATACAGAATGCCATGGTCACATTACACCTGAAGTTGTTTCCGTTAATCAAAAGTTACGCTCGTATTTTTTTAAAGCAAGAGTGGTTTCCGTTCAACCAGAAATTTTGGAAAATGGTGATGAATTAATAACAAAAAATCTGTTCGCGGAAAAAATTGACGATTCACCCTTCGAAGCTTTGATTATTCGAACACTTCAAAATTCGTTTGATAAAACTTCCAAAAATTATTCTGACACCAATCCACCTTATTTGGACTTATCCGTTATGGAAATTATTGAAAAGCATGATATTCAACATTTATTAGTCGATATGCCTTCTGTTGACAGGGAATCTGATGAGGGTAAATTGGCCTTTCACCACGCATTTTGGAATGTTCCCGAAAATCCGAATGACAAAACGATCACTGAATTGATTTATGTTAAAGATGAAATCATAGATGGGTTATACATTTTAGAAATGCAAATGGCTCCTTTTGAGAATGATGCGAGTCCTAGTCGCCCTGTTCTTTACAAAATACAGGGTAGGGAAAAGTTCCGCAGGATTTGAAAGTTCTGCAGGATTTGAAATCCTGCGGAACTTTTTTCCACTATTTCTCCAACGTTCTAAATCTAAAAGTACTTTACGATTCATTTTCTATAATAATTTGGATGTTACATTACATTATTTATCCGTCTAAAAACACAAAGTAAAGGCAAATTATTTTTTTACTTCTGATTAGAAAAAAATCAAACCACAGAGTAAACGGAGGATGCAGAGATGAATTAACAACTAAAAAAGTAATTTTTTTTTGTTTGCTTCTTTTGTGAAAATGTATTTGATTCACTTTGACAAACTAAGGTATTTAAAAAAAAAATGTTTTTTTTCTCCTTTAACTCTTTGATCCTCTGCGGTAAAAACAACATAATCTTCTGTTTTATTTTTCTAATTATTGTAATCGAAAAGGATACAAGAAAATTGGTTCTCCCAATACTTATGTTAGAAAATGAACAAAATTTCAAACTGCAAACTGATTGTACTACCTTGATTTTTCTTTGCACCGATGATGGAAAATTCTATCTGAGGTGGAATCTTGCGAGCCAGATGCGCGAGAAAGTAGAATTGTCACTAATGAAATGAATCTATTTCTTTTGGTTGAAAGCAATTGCAAAAAAAAATGTTTGCAAAATGTTTAATGTAATCGGGACAAATCTCCTTCTCACTCTACTTAGTGGTATATGCATTTAGAAAAACTGAGAAAATTCATTCATTTGGTGGAGCGCAAGCAGACGGGAAAACCTGCTGATGTTGCAAAGATATTAGGCGTTTCGGAGCGAATGATTTACAATTACACCAATTTTATTCGCAAAGAGTTGAATGCTCCCATTGTGTGGAATAACTTCAAGCAAAGCTATTTGTTTGCTGAAAGTGGCGTTTTGATTTGGAAATACAATAAAAATCATTCTATTGAACAAACAGATGCTGTATTTAATAACAAGCAACTGGCAACCTTGAACCGCATTTATTTGGGAATTAAACAAAACAATATCGTTTCTGCCGCTCAGTTTGCAAAGCAACTTGATATATCAGAACGCAGTTTTTTTAATTATTTAAACGTGCTTAAAAACGAATTTCAGTGCCCTTTAATTTTTGACAAAAGCAGCAACAGCTACCAATTCAAACAAACTGGAAATTTGAACTTAAAATGGCAAGCAAAATAATTTTTAGACTGCAAAGTGGTTGCAGTTGATTGATTTAAAATTGCAAAACCAAAAAAGACTTACTGCTGATTTCAGTAAGAGCGAAACCCGAAAAGCTGGAGAGTAAGGGGGAAATTGTTAATTAAATAAAAAAAGATGCTGGAAATTTTACGAATTGCAATTAAGAATATTAACGAAAAATATTTTTTCAGAAAGGAACGTGATTTTTCTCACGAATTATACCATCAAATACGATTACAAAAGCTACCACTTGATACAGAAGTAACTTGCGAACATCCCAAAAGAAGATTCTCACATAGTGATACAATTTTTGAAGATCCGCTAGTTAAGCGTTATTTCTTCGCTGATGAAATCGATGAAGCAAAAAAGATTTTTCGATATCCAGACTTGCTGATTCATGAGTTTGAAAATAGAACCCAACAATTGCTGGCGGTTGAAATAAAAAAACAATTTAATGTATCCCAAATTAAACGGGATTTGGCGAAACTTATAGTTTATTGCAGAGGGCGCTTGAGATACAAAAACGGGGTGTTAATTATTACTCAACAAGCAAATACCAGACGAATAATTGAAGTGCGCGACATTAGAGAAATGCTTAGGAAATATCCCGAAGTAGAAATTTGGACGGTTTGTCCTGAAAGAATTGATGTTTATAATTCAATAACTATTAATAACCAAAATCAATAACAATGAAAAAAATAATTTTATTATTATTTACTGGAATATGTCTAATTTCTTTCGGTCAGCAGTTTAAAGCGGATTTAACTTTTAACACTGGAATTGGTTTTGACCAAGGTGTGACAGACATAATAACACAACAAGACGGAAAAATAATTGTTGGAGGAAGGTTTGAATTATATGGAATGAATACAACGTATACTAGACGTATAGCACGTTTGAATTCAAATGGTTCACTTGATAATACATTCAATACTGGATCTGGATTTAACAATGACGTAACATCTTTAGCCATTCAGACTGATGGTAAGATAGTTGTTGGAGGTGAGTTTTCATCTTTCAATGGAATAGCAAGAAATCGTATTGCACGTTTGAATAATGACGGATCACTTGATACCACGTTCAATCCGGGTTCAGGATTTTTTAACGGATTTGATTTCTGTAGTGTCTATTCTATTAGTATTCAGTCTGACGATAAGTTAATTGTTGGAGGTGGGTTTTCTTCTTTCAATGGGGTATCAAGAAAATGTATTGCACGTTTGAATAATGACGGTTCCCTTGATGCCACGTTCAATCCGGGTTCAGGATTTTTTAACCAATTTGATTTCTGTAATGTCTCTTCTACTAGTATTCAGTTTGATGGTAAGTTAATTGTTGGAGGTGGGTTTTCATCTTTCAATGGTATAGGAAGAAATAATATCTTACGTTTGAATAGTGATGGTTCACTGGATAATACATTCAATCCTGGTAGTGGATTTGATACAGAGGTGAGTTCCACTGCAATACAGTCTGATGGAAAATTAATTGTTGGAGGTGGGTTTACGTCATTCAACGGAATATCAAGAAACGGCATTACGCGATTGAATTCTGATGGATCAATAGACAATTCTTTTAATATTGGTTCTGGTTGCAGTGGATCAATACCTTCGGTTTTATCTTTAGCAATTCAGACAGATGGAAAGATTTTAATAGGTGGCTTATTTACATCATTCAATGGAATTAATATTAAAAGTATTGCAAGATTAAATATTAATGGAACTCTAGATAATTCATTCAATACAGGGACAGGCTTTATTGATTCAAATAACGGTCCTGGTTTTATTTCATCAATTTTAACATTATCTGATGATAAATTTGTTGCTACTGGTGAATATTCTAGTTTTAATGGAGTTAATAGAAATAAAATTTCAAGAATAATTGATTGTAGTTCTAATTCATCAAATAATATAGCAAATGTCACGGTTTGCGATTTAACAGTTATCCAAATTGGAAATCAAAATTATGCCACATCGAATAGCTATACATGGCCATTAAATGGAGAAACCTATTATGAGACTGGTCAATACAATACAAATATTACAATTAATTCTGTTGGATGTGATTCTGTCAATACACTAGACTTAAATTTTCATCAAAATTGGCGAGAAACTTCAATATTAGCCTGTTATTTAGATACTTTTTATATTGATGGATATGGTTATATTTCAAATCAGTCTGGATATTTCTTTGCTTATTCAAATCAACCGGCATTATACGGTTGTGACTCTTTGGTTATATATGATTTAACCTCAATTTCGCCTATTTATAACTCCTTTAATGTATCTATTTGTCCCGGTTCAAGTTATACTTGGAATGGTCAGCAGTATAATTCGGATGGTCAATTCCAACAAACTTTTTCAAGTTTAATAACTGGTTGTGATAGTATTGTAACTTTGAATCTTTCATATATCTTACCAGTTTATACATCATTTAACGTATCAATATGTCCTAGCTCAAGTTATATTTGGAATGGCCAACAATATAATTCACCTGGGCAATATCAGCAATCTTTTTCAAGTTTCCTAACAGGTTGTGATAGTATTTCAACATTGAATCTTTCTTTTGTACCAAATAATTTCAACCCAACCTTCTCAAGCGCTCAACAATTGTACACTGCTCCTCCATTTGCTGTGCAGTTTACCAATTCAACGGCCAATCCTTCCAATTATTCATTTACATGGGATTTCGGAGATGGTACAACATTGGCATCTAACAATGCAACGGTTTTTCATCAGTATTTGTACAATGGACAATATACACTTTCATTGATTGCTACTAGCAACACAACAGGTTGTTCCGATACTACTACTCTTTCTGATTATATTTTCTGTACGGGTGGTGTGAGTTGTACGCATGTAGCAACAATTAATCAAACGAGTCCACAACAAGCGTGTCAAGGAACACCACTTTGGTTGTCGTGTAATAACGATCCTTCATTTACATACCAATGGAGAAGAAATGGTGTAACTATTCCAGGAAATAACAACGACAGTTTGGCTGTAACACAATCAGGCACTTATTCTGTAATAATTTCGGTAAACAATTGTCCAATTACTTCAGGAGATGTGGTGGTAACAATTTTTTCTGCTCCATCAACTCCGATTATTACTTCTTCAGGAGCAATTCAACCATGTGTGGGAGGTTCGGTTACTTTGAATGCCGGAAGTTACACTACTTACAACTGGTCAACAGGAGCAACAACACAAAGTATCAATGTTAACTCTTCAGGAACTTACTCGGTTTCTGTAACTGGAGCTAATGGTTGTTCGGCTTCTTCTACTCCATTTAATGTAAATGCTTCTTTTGTTGCGCCTCCACAAGTTTGTATCGTTGGAATGGATTCATTAACAAACGAAAACAGAATCGTTTGGGAAAAACCGTTGACTTTGGGTATTGATTCATTCTACGTTTATAAAGAAAGTAATGTATCCAATGTTTACACAAAAATCGGCGCAACAGATTACAATCAATTAGCAGTTTTCTTAGATGCTAATTCAAATCCTGCTGTTCAAGCCTATCGTTATAAAATCTCAGCTTTAGATACATGTGGAACTGAATCAAACGTTGGAGATTTTCACAAAACCATACACTTAACTATTAACCAAGGAGTTGGGAATTCTTGGAATTTAATTTGGAGTCATTATGAAGGTTTAACTTTTGGAAGTTATAGAATTTACAGGGGAACGAGCTTATCAAATATGGCTCTTTTGACAACTATCCAAAGTAATTTGAATTCATATACAGATTTAACTCCACCAACTGGACCAGTATTTTACCAAATTGAGGTTGTAAATCCTAATAATTGTGATCCAACTAAAATAATGAATTATGGTCTTTCAAAGTCTAATATTGTAGATAATGGAGTAAGTGGAATAAGTGAGGAAGTATTGTCAACAATAAATGTTTATCCGAACCCAACCAATGATAAATTTACTCTGAATGTTTCAAACGATTTGTTAGGAAAAGGATATGTAATCACTGATTTTTCTGGAAGAATAATTTCTCAAGGAAAAATTAATTCATTGATTCAAACCATAGATGTTCAGGAAATTTCTAAAGGTGCGTATTTCTTACAAATTGATAAATCAACTACAAAAGCAATTAAAATTATCAAACAATAAACAATTTTTATTATAGTTTAGTTTAAATCCCATCAGCTTCGGTTGGTGGGATTTTTTTTATATTGTTTTTTGAGAAATTTCAGATTATTTCAAAAACCTAGACCCCAATCAAAAAACAATTTCGATTATATAATGGATAAATGGTTTAAACCATTTTTTATATGTATTCATTTCATCATAGGGGAGGTTTTAAAACCTCCCCTATGATAAATCACCAAATAATTCAATAACCATTTCAATGGTTTGAGGTTGTTCATTTAATTCGTGCCAACGAAATACAGTTTCGGTTAATAAAGTTCCGCAGGATTTGAAACGTAAAGTTCCGCAGGATTTCAAATGTAAAGTTCCGCAGGATTTGAAATCCTGCGGAACTTTACTGAAATCACAAAATAAATGTTATATTTGTGTAAATAATCACATTTTACATACTTATATATGGAAAGAGACCTACAACTTCAATTAATTAAATGGAAAAACAAAACCGAGAGGTTACCATTAATTCTTCAAGGAGCGAGACAAGTTGGTAAAACCTATCTTATGCGTTGGTTTGGAGAAAATGCCTTTTCACAATTTATTTACTTCAACTTTGACGAACGTCCAGAGTTAAAAGATTTTTTTCAAAAAAATAAAGATATACATCGAATCCTTGAGTCGTTTTCGCTTATCAGTGGTAAAGAAATAAATAGCGAAACATTGATAATTTTAGATGAAATCCAAGAATGTCCAGAGGCTTTGAATACCTTGAAATATTTTGCAGAACAAAAACCTGAAATTCCAATTATATGTGCTGGCTCACTTTTGGGTATATTGTTAAATTCAGGTAATTCTTTTCCTGTTGGGAAGGTTGAGTTTTTAACGCTTTATCCAATGACATTTCGAGAAGTATTACCTAATTGGAGTAATTCTTTATCGAAGTATGTAGAGCAATTAGATGCACTAACTCCCATTCCTGACTATTTTTTTAATGATTTATTACATCATTTCAAAAAATACATGATTACAGGAGGAATGCCGGCAATTGTTAAATCCTTTAACGACTCGAATACATTTGAAAATACAGACGAAACCTTAAACAATCTTATTCTTTCGTACAAAGGTGATTTTGCGAAACATCCAATTATGACAAACGTTGCTAAAATTGGCGAAGTGTTTAATTCGTTGCCCGCACAACTTGCGAGAAAAAACAAAAAATTCATTTATCAATTAATTCGAACGGGAGCAAGAGCAAGAGAATATGAAGATGCAATTCAATGGTTGATAAATGCAGGATTAGTATATCAAGTGAAATTAAATACAAAGCCATCATTACCACTAAGCGCTTATGAAGATCAAAGTGCATTTAAATTATATGCTTTAGACGTGGGAATTATAAGAAACTTAGCTAAACTTTCACCAAGTGTTTTTTTAGAAGGAAATCGCCTTTTTTCTGAGTTTAAAGGTGCGTTGATAGAAAATTACATCCTACAAAGTTTGGTTGCTCAATTAAAAACTCCTCCTAGATATTGGACATCTGGAAATACTGCTGAAATTGACTTTTTAATTCAAATTGAAAATGAAATTATTCCAATCGAAGTGAAGAGCGATGAAAATGTTAAAAGTAGAAGTCTCTCGTTATATAATGAAAAGTTTAATCCTTCATTAAGAATACGGTATTCATTGAAAAATTTACAATATAGAGATGGCTTGTTGAATATTCCTCTTTTTCTAGCAGATTACACCATAGAAATGATTCGACGGGTTAAATAGAAAATGAGCAAATGGTTTTTAACGATTAAATTGACAGACAAAATAAAGGATTCAGGTAAGAAAAATTCTATTGAAATTAAAGTTCAGCAGGATTTGAAATCCTGCGGAACTTTCAAATCCTGCGGAACTCCCGTTCGCTTCGGTTGGTGGGATTTTTTTGTCGCCAAATTTTGGTTAGTTGGTATTTTTTGGGAAATAAAAATTTTCGAGGGTAAATGGTTAAAACCATTTTATGTACGTGTGGTTTTCTCCTTAGGGTCGGATTTAAATCCGACCCTAAGGAGAAACACCAAAAAATTCATCAACCATTTCAATGGTTTGAGATTGGAGTTTACTAAACTTGATATGAAATTATATTCAATAGTATATTGAGGAATCTAATTTCTTTGTAGGTAATGATAATGTTTTAGCAAAGAAATAAAATCACAAAAAGTAAACAGATTTGTTTACTAAATAAAAATTTTTTACCTTTGATAAAAAACAAAGAATATGTTGCCTGAAATTTCAAAGATAAAAGGAATTCATCCTGGAGCTATTTTAAAAAGAGAACTCAAAAATCAAAGCCTGAAAAGTAGTGAATTAGCCAAATCAGTTAATGAACACAAGCAAACTATCAGTGCAATTCTCAATGAAAAAAGAAGTGTTAATCCTGGACTTTCAATCAAACTGGCAAAACATTTCGGAGTAGCATCGGATTACTTTATGCATGTTCAAGCCAGTTATGATATCCAAATAGAATTACAAAAAGACGCTGAAAAAAGTACCCCAGACCTCAAGAAGATACGGAAAATAGTATTTTGGGATACTGATTTCAACCTATTGGATTGGGAAAAACAAAAATCTGCTATTATCAAGCGTATCTTCGAAAGGGGAAATGATACAGAGATTAAGGAGATTATTTCTTTTTATGGACTTTCAACTGTGAAACAAACAATTGATGCTACTAAAAATAATTTTCTTCCTGCTTTCAATGAAAATGTAAAAAAGTACTTATAGATAATACAGCATAAATTGAATACACTTCACAGAAATACCGTTTCAGAATCGCTTTGGGTTTCATTAAATAAACTCATGAAAATTGAAGAATTAAAGAGTTTTCGATTGGTTGGTGGTACTTCTTTAAGTTTGCAAATTGGACACAGAATGTCCGTCGATATTGATTTGTTTACTGATGCACCTTATGATTCTATCGATTTCGACCGAATTGATGAAGTGATATGTTCAACCTTTCCAACAGTTGAAATGGGATATGGAGGAAATCACTCTATGGGTAAATCTTACTTTGTAGGAACATCAAAGGAAGACCTCGTCAAATTAGATTTTTTTTACACAGATTCATTTGTCTTTCCAGTACTTATTGAGCAGGATATTCGATTTGCAAGATTAGAAGAAATTGCGGCAATGAAACTAGAAGTGATAGGTAACAATGGAAGAAAAAAAGACTTTTGGGACCTTCATGAATTAATGGATCATTTTTCTCTAAATCAAATGATTGAATTTTATGAAAAACGCTATCCGTATAGCCTTACGAAAAAAGAAATAATATCCCAACTTACCTTTTTTGATAATGCAGACGAAGATTTTGATCCAATTTGCCTTCGTAATAAATATTGGGAGTTGATAAAATTAGATTTTGAGGAAAAGTTCCGAAGGATTTGAAACGCAAAGTTCCGAAGGATTTGAAACGCAAAGTTCAGCAGGATTTGAAACGTAAAGTTCCGCAGGATTTGAAATCCTGCGGAACTTTCTGCTAAAAGGATTTTTTATTCAAACTTGAAAAAACTTGCACTATAGATTTAATAGGCGACTGCAAAAATAGTTCACTGTATTTTGTTTCTTTTGCAAGACTATATTTATAGATATGCGAAGTTGGTTTCTTTTGTTTCTGTTTTTAATTGTTTCAGCTGGTTTCGCAACTGCCACTGTTTCTGAGAAATTGTTTCTTACAAAGAAAAGTGAACTTACCTTTTTGATAAATAGAGGTAGCTTGAATACTGCACTTTTGAAATGCGAAAAGCTTTTAGCTAGTAATTTAAGTAAGGATCAGCGTTATCAAATTTTAACCACTCAATCTAAGATTTATTTTTGGACAGAAAATTTATATGAATTTAATAGGACAGCAAAATCGGCTTATGAAATAAAAAAGAAAAATTTGGCAATTTACAAAGCGTATTATTATTCGCAGAAAGCAGCATTTTTTCATTATCATATTTTAGCTGATTCTGCTGTCTACTATTCTGACAAATCAATAGAACTACTTAGTAAAAACTGGCAATTTCGAACAAAAGTACCTTTTCATTTTATTTATCAAATTTATGGAACGGTTTTTCTTTATAGAAATATAAATGGAAAATTTTATTCAAACTCTGAATTTGATTGCAATAATAGATTACCCTTGATTTTAAACTATCAGGATTCTGCTTTAAAGCATATCAATCAAGTCCCGCATTTTAAACAGGAGGAAGCAATTATACATCGATCAAAAGGAAATCGGATAATGGATCTTGTAGGTTATAGTGTTCGTAACAGCAAATCGGATTTTAATAATTATGCTTTTCAGATAAGTAAAGCAAACCAAGCAATTAATGAATATCGAATGGCTTTAAAGGTTTTAGACAAAAATGAACATACCTTATCAAATGGAATCAAAAGTTTAATTGCTTTGGCTTTTTATTGTACAAATAGAGAGCATGAAGGGGATGCGATTTTGTGGCCAATTATTAAGAAGTTGAAGAAAGATAAAATAAAGGATATAAATTCGGAGAATATCCAATTATTGAATGTCCTGCAAACATTTTCTCACAGCATTATTTCTAAAAATAAATTTGATTCAAGAATCTATTCCGTTATCCGAATTTATAAATCCCTACGTGATGATTGGTATTGGTATTTAATTTCAAAAAACAAAAATTACCTCGATTCATACGGAGAATCTCCTACATCCATGCTTTCCATTATCTATATTTGGCTCAACAATTTAGAAATTGAAAATTTAAATTTAAATTATAATTTGAGGTACAGTGCACTCGATAATTACATTTATTATAGTAAAACCTTAGATTTTCTTGTTAACAAAAATGGTCTTTCATTATCAAAAAAAGTGGAGATAAAAGCTTCAATCTTAACACTTCTTAATCTTTATAAAATCCAAAAGAAACTTAGTGAAAAAGATGCGGTAATGGTTCAGATTTTTGCAGCAATGAAAAAAGAGAAATATCTCTTAATTACAAAAAAAGCGCTTTATGTAGATACTTTTAAAAGACTACCATTAACACATTATACAAGTTTACAAATTGATGGATTAACGGAATTTAAAAGAAAAGGATTTGAAAATTTTTCAAGTTCTCCATTTTGCTATATTTTAAAAAAAAATAAAATTTCAAAGCTGTATGTAGCAATTGATATTCATGAAAATTTTGATTTGATGATTATGGACACATTAGGTGATTCATTTGAAGAATTAAACTATTTTAAAAGTAAAATTAATGTTATTAAAGTATATAATCCAATTGATTTTTTTTCAATATATCCTTCAACTGATTTACTAATTAAAGAAAACATAGCTCCATTTTATACTGACATTAATAGTAAAGATAGATTGCCTTTTTCACAATCGATTTTTACTAATTTCAATAGAAAAAGAATAAAACCTTTACGATTTATAAATTTAAATGATAACGGAATAGCTCATATTATTGGTCACGGAAATTTGAAATTGGAAAAAGACAGACAATCTTATACCAACTATTTGCAATCAAATCAATTGAAAAAAGATTTAATAGGAAACCAGCGAATTAAAACTGACTTATTTATTTTAAATTTATGTTTTGGTGCATACAAAAGAAGTATGTTTTATCCAGATCGTGATTTACAAAATCAACTAATTTCTAAAGGTGCTAAAGCTGTAATTGCCTCACCTTACCAAACTATAGATCAAAGTTCAGCCTATATTTTTGAAAAATTTTATCACTATCTTTTCAAAGGAGAAACAGTAGAAGATGCATTACAGCTAGCAAAATTAGACTATTTAAAAACGCATACAGGAATGGAGGCTCATCCACAATATTGGTCAACCTACGAACTTACCTCCAACGTCAAAGACCTACGTTTAGCCCTTGATCCAATACCAGATAAATCGTGGCAAGCGTATTTAGTGCTATTAGTTTTGATTGCAATAGTGTTGTGGTTTTATTTGTATTGGGAGGATTGATTTTTTTTTAAGAAAGTATTAAAAGTTATATTGTTTTATTGATACTAAAAGCGTCTAATACCAATTTACTTGTTAAATGACGTAATTGAAAATCTATCTGGTATAATGCCGAGTTAGTTTTCAACGAGTATTCTACACGACAATTGAAAACAACTTCGGTATAACAATTACTTGATTTAATCTAGAAGAAAACATTCTCCGATTAAAAATTCATGCTGTTTTATAAGTGTTTCAAATCACAATCGTTTTTTTATGGACATATTTATTGATTAGAAATAATTTAAAAAGATCTTTCATCTTACATGATAAGCAAAATATCACTTAAAGTGCAAGATTGTTTCAGTTAATTAACGTTTCTTTGCATACTACTAGACTTACTACTGATTTTTCAGTAAGAGCGAAACTCGTAAAGCTGGAGTGTAAGGAGTATTAAAAATAAATTTTATTTAATTTTAAAAAATAACAATGAAAAAAACAATTTTAATTCTAGGTGTCGTGTTCCTGGGTGGAATAACATTAAACAGCTGTGGAGGATCAGAAGAAAAGAATTCAGCTGAAAACAAAACAAAAAAAGGCACTGCAACAGTGAAAAATGAAAAAGTAGAAGAAGAGTCAAAACCAATAGTTAGTTTGTCAAAAAAAGAGGCCCTCGATCGAATGAAAGCTTTTTTAAAAGATAATCGAAAAAAATACAGTGATTTCGGCGAGGTACAGGACATGTCTGCAGTTGGAGGTAATTATTCTAAAGATGGGGCACTCGACTATTTTTATACAGTAGATTTCTATCCCGGTGGTGATTTTATCTATCCTTCTCATTTTTTCTATGAATCCGATCAGGATAAAATTCGTGAGCTTTCTATAAATAAGGCTACCGATTTTATGAAAAGCATCGACGTAAAAGAAATTATAGAAGGAAAGCTCATCGGATCGGCTAATTTGTGGAATGCATTTAGTGGAGAGCATGTTGCTTGGAGATCCGTGAATGCTGAGTTTACAATTGATGGAAACAAAATATATTTCGATAATAAATACATCTCAAAATTTAAAAAAGGAGAAAAGGAAATTGCTAGTGAATTAAAAAAAATGGAAGAAGATATGATGAATGAATCAGATGCATATAACTCTGAATTAGCAGAATAAATTATTAAATATTTAAAAAAGTGAATATGAAATACATTATTACACTTACATTTTTCCTTTCTACACAACTATTGTTTTCTCAAATGGAAAATGGCAGCTATAAATTCTCAAATAACAATATTACATTGGAGTTTATTATCGAAGATGATGGTTGGGTTATTTCATCTGGGAAAGTATCAAATAACCAATCGAAAATAAGCTTTGTGGGAAAAGGTGAATATCGCAGCAAAGATGACTACGAATGGTATGAATTTCAAACGAACGAATGTAATTACTCTTTTAGTCTCCCAACAAATAAATTGACGCTAGAAATATTCGACTGTAAAAACGGAAGTAAATCAACTGAAGTTATTTTAGAAAGAAAATAATTTTCAAATAGCTTAAGTTAAAAAATAGAGTATACCGAAAATCTTTAAGAGTAGGTAAAATATCAAAAATGAAAAAATGAAAAAAACGATTACAATGATTGGCGCACTAATGTTGCTTTCAATTTCAATGGTAAGTTGCAGCGACGCTAATTCAGCTGAAAAAACTGACAAAGGGGCTGTTAATGAAAAGAAGGATACAACAGCTACGAAGGAAACAAATGTTGAAGTTGAAGATAAAATTGAGCCAGGAAAAATACTAAAAGTCACATTGACTTATTCTGAATCTACGCTTGACAACGAAGATTTAGGAAATCTAACAGAAACTCTTAAAAATGGTTCTGAATTATACTTGAATGGATGCAATACTCAAAAAATTAAAAACATTAAGATTGAAGGGTCAGGTAACCATTTGACACTGTCTATAAAATCATCTGATGGTAAAGTTATTTTTGAGAAAAAGGATTTTTCAATCGACAAATCGATCACATTAACAGAAAAAGATAAAATTACTCTTGGTTCTATTACAATCACTCAAGAAAACAAAAACTTGTTCAAAAATGCAACTTTAATTAGTGGATGTAATTAGACATTCAAAAATGAATTTAATTCAAATTCTAGCAAAAACAAAATATGAAAAAAATAATTAGCTCAATCGTAACGATTTATTGTTGTTTTTTGGCTTTTGGTCAAAGCAACATTGGTAAAGCTTCAACTGAAAATAATTCGGTTACAAATCAATTACTACAAGGGAAATGGCAAGCAGTTGACGACAAAAAGAATTTCTTGGTGTTTGACAAAAATGAAAGAAAGGAAACTGGAGATGGGTCTACTTGGGATTCTGAAACGTATGTTTTATCGAACAAATGCATGAATGAAAGCGATTTGGAAAACGGTATTGAACCTGAAAAAGATAAATATATTTCTTGTGCTGAGTCAGATTTGTGCTGGTATATTGTTTTAATAAATAAGGATTTCTTGACGCTCAGTTATATGGGAAGGGGAAATTCTTTGGAATACAAAAGAGTAAAATAATTTAAAGAATTCATTTTAGTAAGTAGGTTAGGTTAAATCTCATCGGTGTGAGTTGGTAGGATTTATTCGTATTGTTTTTTTTGAGAAATTTTAGTTTATTTCAAAGACCAAAACCCCTGAATCTGGAGTGTGGGAATTAATAAGTTGAAAAGAACAATAATTAATTTTCAACTAGGTTTGAGGTCCAAAATACGTACTATTTTTCAATGTAATTTAGCTGATTGGCTAATCCAAGAATAGCTCTACAAATAACTTCTGCGCGAGAAAAAATAAGACTGTTTCAAAAGCCTAGATGAGAAATGGGTTTTGCAACGGTCTTATGCTGCGATTGTCAGCAAAATAAAGACCCAACTCTAATGGCAAAGTGAAAAATTCGATTATGAAATTATTTACGAAAGTTTTATAGTTTCATATTTCCAATAAATCCTATCTGTTTTGTACCTTTGAAATCCGATGGATCACAAACTCATAATTAAAGATATTAAGAACAAAAAGCTCGAGAAGATTTATTTTCTTCACGGAGAAGAACCTTTTTATATCGACTTGATTAGTAATGCTGTTGCCGAACACGCTTTAGAAGATTTTGAGCGCGACTTTAACCAAACAGTTTTATATGGTAAAGATTGTGATATTCTCGCACTTTTAAGTGAGTTGAAATCCTATCCAATGATGTCGGAAAGGCGAGTAGTGATCTTAAAAGAAGCACAAGATTTAAAACAATTTGATGAATTAGAATCCTATCTCGATTCTCCGTTGGAATCAACAGTTTTCGTAATTTGCTACAAGTATAAAGCTTTTGATGCGCGCAAAAAGTCAATTAAAAACGCTGCAAAAAACGGAATTGTTTTTAAATCCGAAAAAGTAAAAGAGTATCAATTATCCGAATGGATTCAAGCTTACGTTAAATCGCTAGGTTTTGGAATCACTTCAAAAGCGGGAATGCTTTTAGCGGAGTTTTTAGGAAATGACCTTGGAAGAATTGTAAAGGAAATCGAAAAATTGTCCTTGCTAATAGAAGCTGGAACTACGATAAATGAAATTCACATCGAAGAAAACATTGGGATTTCTAAAGACTACAATATTTTTGAGTTGACAAATGCAATCGCTACAAAAGACAGCGTAAAAGCGTTTAAAATTGTTCAGTATTTCGAGTATAATCCGAAAGCGGGGGAATTAATTGTGATTATTCCTAATTTATTTAAGTTGTTTACTCAGCTAATGAAAATTCACTTTTTACCGAATAAATCACGAGAAGCAGTTGCCCAGGCTTTAGGTGTTCATCCTTTTGTGGCTGGAGAATTGACCAATCAGCGCAATAATTATGACCCAAAAAAGTTAGCTCAAAACATTGCGACACTTCACGAATATGATTTAAAGGCTAAAGGAGTTGGAAATTCAACCTTTCCATCAGGTGAATTAATGCGCGAAATGACGTATAAACTTTTGTACTAATGGCTTCTTTTTTCGCACCAGAAATCATTTTAGAAACGAAAGCTTACACACTTTCCGAAGAAGAATCAAAACATTGTGTGCGCGTTTTACGCAAGAAAAAAGGAGATTTTTTAGAATTATTGAATGGTAAAGGAGTGCAATTGAAAGCGCGAATCATTGATGATAATCCAAAAAAATGTTCCGTTGAAGTGCTCGAAGCTATTTTGCATCCAGAAGCTGAAAATGAAATTCATATTGCTGTTGCTCCCACAAAAAATATGGACAGAATCGAGTGGTTTTTAGAAAAAGCTACAGAACTTGGTTTAACAAAATTGACTTTTTTAAAGTGCGCCAACAACGAGCGAAACAACGTAAATTTAGAACGCATTCATAAAATTACAGTGGCTGCGATGAAGCAATCCAAACGTTTCTATTTACCTGAAATTGAAGATTTAAAATCGGTAACTGCTTTTATCAATGAAACTCCAAAAGCATACATTGGACATTGCTACGAAGAAGAAAAAGCACCATTGAAATCAATGAACGAATTTATTCCCTTTTTAATTGGTCCAGAAGGCGATTTTTCTGAAACAGAAGTTAAATTAGCTCTGGAAAAGGGATTCATTCCAATCAATCTTAGCGAAAATCGATTGCGAACTGAAACTGCTGCGCTGACGGCTGTTTTTGGATTGGTTTATTGATTTTGTTATCCTAATTTAAGACTTATTTTTGCTCATATATTTATTATTACAAATTAAATACAAAAAAAAAGACCTCTTTATTTTCTGTAAATTCAACCTTACATCATAATCTTAAGACTGTTTCAAAAGTTATTAATCGAGGCTTTGCAAAAATTTAATACCGGAGTTAACCCTTGTTAATGAGGATATTAAATTTTTGAAGTAACGATGAGAAATGGATTTTGCAACGGTCTTAATCTTTTGATTAAAATTATTTCGAGTAAGAAAAGAGTGGTTGAGCTTTGTGTTATGAATAAGAAATAAAGGAATAATTTTAGGACAAATAGACTTTTGGATGTTAGGGTATTAAAACATTACGATAATCCTCAATTCGTTATCATCTAATCCGCAATCATCCAATTTCATTTCTAGGTGAATTCGATATTGTTTTAAAAGGCTTGTGGTTTGTCAAATGCTTTTCTTTCGTAACTTGGCACCCCAATATGCCAAGGTATTTCATAGAGATCGCTTATAACGGCGCTGACTTTCACGGTTGGCAAAAGCAACCCAACGCTCCAAGTGTTCAAGAAACGATTGAAAAATGTTTGTTTAAGCAGTTTGGAAATTCAGAAGTCCCTATTGTTGGCTGTGGAAGAACGGATGCTGGTGTACATGCTAAACAGTACTTTTTTCACCTTGATTTAACGATGGAAGTAGATGAAATTCAATTTGTTTATAAGTTAAATCGAATGTTTCCTAAAGGAATCGCTGCCTATTCAATGAATAAGGTAGCTTCGGATTTACACGCACGTTTCGATGCTAACAAAAGAACCTATCGTTATTTTATTCATCGATCAAAAAATCCATTTCGAGAAGAATTAAGTTGGTATTTTCCACATGATTTGGATTTTGAAAAAATGAATCAAGCAGCAAAATTATTGGTAGGTGAAAAAGATTTTGGGTCTTTCGCTAAGGCACATACGGATGTCAAAACGAATATTTGTACCGTTTTTAATGCGGAGTGGATCGCCGATGAAAATGGCTATTATTTTGAAATCAGCGCCAATCGATTTTTGAGAAATATGGTGCGTGCAATTGTTGGAACTTTGATAGATATAGGCTCAGGAAAATTGAAATTAGCAAACATTCCTGTAATTTTAGAAGCAAAAAACAGACAAGAAGCATCAGTTTCAGTTCCAGGACATGCCTTGTTCTTGTGGAAAATTGACTACGAGTGAAAAAAGTAATCCTTGTTTTATTCCTCACTTTCTATGGCTACGCAATCATTCGTTACCATATAGGCAAAAATATTTCGGGTTTGATGGCGTTTTTCTTCGTACTAAATAAAGCTTTCGCATGGACAGCAGGAACGCTTTTGATTTTGAGTGTTTTACCTTCTTACTTTTTAGAAAAATATAAGTTAAAAAGAAGAGCAATTGGCTTATTTGCGTACACAATTGCTCTAATTCATATTAACAGTTCCATTCTGTTGTTAAATGAGAAATTCTATCCAAATTTCTATTCTCATTCGTGCCTCAATTTGAATGGTTGGCTTTACATTACCTTGGGTGTACTATCTATTTTGTTGTTCACTATTCCTTTAATTGCGAGTAAGTTAAATTTACCTGAAGGTCATTTTATGTATCGCTTTGGTCGTTACGGAATTTTAATGAACTTGGCCCACGTAGCGGCAATAGGTTTCAAAGGTTGGTTGAGTTATCAAGATTGGCCTTATTTTATGCCTCCCATCACACTGCTTTTCGTTTTTAGTGGATTGCTGATTCTTGGACTTCGGTATTTGATTTTAAGAAAATAATAACTGAGGATTACTGATTGCGGATTACTGATTGCGGATTACTGATTGCAAATTGATTTTTTTTAATCTGCAATCTGTAATTTTCCAATCTGCAATCTAATTCTACCTGTTTTGAGCCTCCCAAGCGCGATATAACTCAAAGTAACTTTTTGTTTCAACCACAATTGCTCCGCCCAGAGTATCTCCATATTTTGCTGGAAGCCCGCCTGTATAAACCATCATTCTGCTAATTGAACAACTCGGTACATTAAAAACTTCATTGCATTTAATTCCGTCTAAAACATAGATCATATCTCCTTTACGTGCACCTCGGAACATCAATTGACCATCTTCGTCCATTTTAATTTCAGAAGACATTGAAGTTGCCATTCCTGCCACACTAAATTTTAAAGTACTTTTCGTAATCTCCTCTGAAGTTAACTCTTTCACAGGTAAAAAACCTTTTACTAATCTAACAGGTGGTTTAACTCTAACTTCAACTAAAGATAGAACTTTTGATTCAAATTTTATGGTACCCAAATCACACAATGCTTCAATTGGAACATCGCATTTAATGTTTGAAAGTGTATCGCCCAAATACGTGATTTTCATTAAATACTTTCCCGCTGGAATCTCAGAAATTCTAAATCTTCCGTCGGCATCTACTGTCGATTGGTATTTTCTACCATTATCATCAACAACTGCTCGCGCTCCAAATAACTTTTCACCTGTTTTAAGAGAAATTACTGTTCCAACGATATCGCCTGTTACTTGTTGTCCAAATGTGCTTCCTGCTATCAATAACATCCACACTGATACTAACTTTTTCATGGTTTTAAGTTTTATTTCTTTTAAGATGCAAAGCGGGTAACTTTTCCATAAATTTATTGTTTATTTTTTGGATGGTATCGGTTCAATACTAAAATTTGCACCATAGATTCGTAACGCAATTGTTTCACTTCCTGCTAGTAGTAATACCGAAGTTGTTTTCAATTGTCGTGTAGAATACTCGTTGAAAACTAACTCGGCATTATACCAGATAGATTTTCAATTACGTCATTTAACAAGTAAATTGGTATAATTTCACTTTTTAGCTACCTAAACTAAAATTTATGTTGCTCCATTGTTAATAATCAACTAAAGATGCTTAAATTTGCAGAACAATTAAAAAAATGACTCAACAAAAAAACATTAACGTAATTATTATCGTTCCAAGCGACCGGTGAGAAAGTGTTATAACTATATAATTCGAAGCCTTTCTCTCAACAGAAAGGCTTTTTTTTGAACTAAAAAAAACAAGTATGTATTACAACGCTGATTCAAAAGTTTACTTAGACGGAAAGTTCATTTTGGCAAAGGATGCACAAACTGATTTGTATTCTCAGACACTTCACTATGGGAGTGGGGTTTTTGAAGGAATTCGAGCCTATGATACCCCTGATGGAGTTCGGATTTTTAAAGCAAAGGAGCATTACGAACGTCTAAAGTACTCAGCTGAGTCCATGCACATGCCTTTTCCTTGGACTGTTGAGGAACTGACAAAAATATCGTATGAATTACTAGAAATCAACAACTTAAAAGATGCATACATCCGACCTTTAGTTTATTTAGGCGCAAATATGTCACTCACTCCCACAAATGAGGTGCATATTGTTTTAATGGCGTGGGAATGGGGCAAATATCTTGGAGATACCTTATTACATGTGATGTTATCCTCTTACCAACGTCCAAATCCAAAGAGTTGTCATGTTCAGGCAAAGGTTGTTGGTCATTATACAAATAGTATATTAGCAACCACAGAAGCAAAACAAAAAGGATATCACGAGGCTTTATTGACAGATATAAATGGCTTTATCGCAGAAGGTCCTGGGGCAAATTTCTTTTATGAAAAAGCAGGTAAGTTATTTACACCTCCACTCGGAAATATTTTGTCAGGAATAACCAGAGCAACTGTATTTGAAATTGCCAAAGAATTGGACATAGAAGTAGAAGAACGATTATTCAAACCAGAAGAAATCTATTCGGCTGATGCTGCATTTTTCTGTGGAACAGCCGCAGAAGTCATAGGCATCGGAAAATTCAATGATTATGTTTTACCCATGAAATGGGAAGACTCTAATTCCTCACTGATCCAACGAAAATATAAGAGAAGAGTAGCTTTTAACGAATATAAAGAATTCTATTTATAATATGGAACTGAATAAATATAGTAAAACACTAACGCAGGACGAAACTCAACCAGCGGCAAAAGCTATGTTGTATGGCGTAGGGTTGACAGAAAATGATATGAACAAAGCACAAGTTGGAATTGTGTCCAGCGGTTACGAGGGTAATACGTGTAATATGCACCTAAATGACCTTGCTAAAACTGTTAAAATGGGCGTTCAATCAGCTGAACTGGTTGGTCTAACTTTTCATACAATTGGTGTCAGTGATGGAATGGCAAACGGAACCGACGGAATGCGTTATTCCCTAGTTTCTAGAGATATTATTGCTGATTCTATTGAAGCCGTGACAGGAGCACAATGGTATGATGGAATCATAGCAGTTATGGGTTGCGACAAGAATATGCCCGGTTCAATTATTGCCATGGGAAGACTGAATCGACCAGCAATAATGGTTTATGGAGGAACAATCCATTCAGGAAAATGGAAGGGAGAGGATTTAAATATTGTTTCTGCTTTTGAAGCTTTAGGAAAACGAATTGCCAATAATATCTCTGACGAAGATTTCAAAGGAATCATTCAGAATGCCTGTCCTGGTGCTGGTGCTTGTGGCGGAATGTACACAGCAAACACCATGGCGTCAGCCATCGAAGCGCTTGGAATGAGCTTACCTTACAGTTCATCCAATCCTGCTACAAGTGAAGAAAAACAACACGAATGTTTGCGAGCAGGAAGTACAATTCGATTATTACTCGAAAAAGATATTAAGCCAAGTGATATTATGTCGCGAAAGGCTTTTGAAAATGCAATGGTAATGGTTTCAGCACTTGGAGGTTCAACAAATGCAACTTTACATTTATTGGCAATGGCCCACGCTATAGGAGTAGATTTAAAACTTTCCGACTTTCAGGAAATAAGTGACCGAATACCGTTGATAGCCAATTTGAAGCCAAGTGGAAAATTCTTAATGGAAGATGTTCACCGAGTAGGCGGAACTCCAGCGATAATGAAGTATTTGTTAGAGAAAGGTCTTCTCCATGGTGATTGTTTGACAGTAACAGGAAAAACGCTCGCGGAGAATTTAGCGGGAGTTCCATCACTTATTGAAGGCCAAGAAGTAATTGTTCCATTAGAAACACCAATAAAGAACTCTGGGCATATTCAAATTTTGTTTGGAAACCTAGCAGAACGAGGTTCGGTAGCTAAAATCACAGGAAAAGAAGGTGAATTTTTCCGTGGCCCTGCAGTCGTTTTTGACAATGAATTCGATACAATTAAAGGTATTTCATCAGGAAATGTAAAAGCAGGCGATGTAGTAGTAATTCGCTATTGTGGTCCGAAAGGAGGTCCTGGAATGCCCGAAATGTTGAAGCCAACCTCAACGATTATTGGCGCTGGTTTGGGATCTTCTGTTGCATTGATTACCGATGGTCGCTTTTCAGGTGGTACTCACGGGTTTGTAGTAGGTCATATTTCGCCAGAAGCGTTTGATGGTGGAACGATTGCATTAGCAAAAGACGGTGACATGATTACTATTGATACAATTAAAAATAAGCTCTTTCTTGAAGTTTCGGAAAAAGAATTGGCGGAAAGAAAAAGCCATTGGAAACAACCAGAACTAAAAGTAAAATCCGGTGTTTTATACAAGTACGCGAAAAGTGTTTCGTGCGCTTCATTAGGTTGTATAACAGATTTATAAAAGATTATGAACAAATTATCGATTTCCGGTGCCGAGGCAGTTATTCGATCTCTCTTAGCAGAGGATGTATCCACTATTTTTGGTTATCCTGGCGGTGCCATCATGCCAATTTATGATGCACTTTACGATTTTAAAGAAGAAGTAAATCACATTCTCGTAAGACATGAACAAGGCGCAATTCATGCTGCACAGGGCTTTGCAAGAGCTTCAGGCAAAACAGGAATTGTTTTCGCAACATCAGGACCCGGTGCTACAAATCTTATAACAGGATTGGCAGACGCTCTAATTGATTCTACACCAATTGTATGTATTACTGGACAAGTTGCCTCTCATCTTTTGGGAACCGATGCATTTCAAGAAACGGATGTAATTGGTATCTCTATGCCAGTAACAAAGTGGAATATTCAAGTAACAAAAGCAGAGGATATTCCGTCAGCTATTGCTCGAGCATTTCACATTGCATCAACAGGAAGACCAGGGCCAGTTTTAATTGACATTACCAAAGACGCACAATTCGGGAAAATGGATTTCGCCTATGAAAAGTGCATTTCTGTACGAAGCTATGTTCCTGTGCCAAAAGTTGATCTTAGTATTTTGGAAAAGGCAGTAGAGCTGATTGATCGAGCAGAAAAACCGTATTTATTGATCGGACAAGGAATTTTGTTAGCTGAAGCAGAAAATGAGTTACTTCAATTTGTTGAAAAATCAGGAATCCCTGTCGCTTCAACACTTTTGGGTTTAGGGGCTTTTCCTGCCAATCACCAAAATTATGTAGGTTATTTGGGTATGCACGGAAACTATGCTCCAAATGTTTTGACCAACGAATGTGACTTACTCATTGCAATCGGAATGCGTTTCGATGATCGAGTAACAGGAGATGTCTCTCGATATGCCAAACAAGCCAAAATTATTCACGTAGATATTGATAAGGCAGAGATCAATAAAATCGTAAAAGTAGATATCGCCATTAATGCAGATGCTAAGGAAACCTTATCAATTTTGACTAAATTCGTTCAAAATAAATCGCATAAAGCTTGGATTCAAGAATTTAGAAAATTAGAACAGGAAGAACATCAAGAAGTTATAATTGATGCAATAAATCCACAAGGCCCAGAATTAAAAATGTCTGAGGTGGTAAATTTAATTTCAGAAACACTGAAAGGAAATGCGATTGTTGTATCAGATGTCGGTCAGCACCAAATGATTACATCACGTTATTTTAAGTATCAACATCCAAAAACAAACATTACATCAGGAGGTTTGGGTACCATGGGATTTGCACTTCCCGCTGCAATTGGAGCGAAACTTGCAAAACCTGAAAAAGAAGTTATTGCTATAATTGGTGACGGCGGTTTTCAAATGACTATTCAAGAATTAGGAACCATCTTACAAGCTGAAATTGCGGTTAAAATTGTCATTTTGAATAATAACTTTTTAGGAATGGTTCGTCAGTGGCAGCAATTATTTTTTGATAAACGATACTCATTTACAGATATAAAAAACCCAAATTTTCTCAAGATTGCCGAGGGTTACGGAATTCAAGGCCGAAAAATTACGTCGCGTGATGAACTTCAAGATGGACTAAACGCCATGTTGTCGTGCAAAGAAAGTTATTTATTGGAAGTTATGGTGGAGCAAGAGGAAAATGTATTTCCAATGCTTCCAACCGGAGCCTCTGTTTCAGAAATTATTTTAAGTGAAAAACATGCATCAAACGTATAACATATCACTCTTTACAGAAAACAGTATCGGGATTTTAAATCGCATCACGATCATTTTTACACGACGACACTTAAATATTGAAAGTATAACAGCTTCTGAATGTGAAATTCCGGAGGTTTACCGCTACACAATTGTTGTCAATACCTCTTTGGAACAAGTAATAAAAGTAGTGAATCAAATTGAGAAACAAGTAGACGTTTTAAAAGCGTTTTACCATGCAGATGCGGAGGTCGTATATCAAGAACTGGCTTTATATAAGCTTCCAACAAATCTATTGAAGGGAGAGGAAATTGAAAAAGTGCTCCGACAACATCATGCGCGTATTTTATCGTTCAGTGCTGAATTTACAACGATTGAAAAAACAGGGAGACCGGAAGAAATTAACAGTCTATTTGCAGATTTAAAACCATTTGGCGTTCTAGAATTTGCAAAGTCAGGTCGAGTGGCAATTTCAAAACCAATGAAAACATTGGAAGATTATTTAAAAGAATTAGGGTGAAAATAAAATAAATAAATGTAAAATAACGATTTAGCTTGATTAATTCTAAATTCTTCATTCTAAATTTTAAATTAAAGTATATGGCAACAATAAATTTTGGAGGAGTTAATGAAAGAGTAGTTTTGCGAGAAGAATTTCCATTGGAAAAAGCGCAAGAAGTATTGAAAAACGACACAATCGCTGTAATTGGCTATGGTGTACAAGGCCCAGGACAAGCAATGAACCTAAGGGATAATGGCTTTCATGTACTAGTTGGACAGCGCAAAGGAGGCAAAAGTTGGGACAAAGCAGTTACTGATGGTTGGAAGGAAGGCGAAACACTACTCGAAATCGATGAAGCATGTAAAAAAGCAAGTGTAATCATGTATTTACTTTCCGATGCGGGACAAATAGATTCATGGAAAACAATTGAAGCAAATTTAAGCGAAGGTAAGACTCTATATTTTTCACACGGTTTCGGTGTTACTTTTCATGAACAAACAGGCATTATTCCACCGAAAAATGTGGATGTCGTATTGGTTGCTCCAAAAGGTTCTGGTACATCGTTAAGACGATTATTTTTAAAAGGAGAAGGAATCAATTCAAGTTTTGCTATATATCAAGATTTTACAGGAAAAGCTGAAGAAAGAACCTTGGCCTTAGGAATTGGTGTTGGTTCAGGTTATTTATTCGAAACTGATTTCAAAAAAGAAGTGCTGTCAGATCTAACAGGAGAAAGAGGTATACTAATGGGGGCATTGGCTGGAATGTTTGAGGCACAATATCAAGTATTGAGAGGTCATGGCCATTCTCCGTCTGAGGCATTTAATGAAACAGTTGAGGAATTAACACAAAGTCTCATGCCATTGGTTGCAGAAAACGGAATGGATTGGATGTATGCAAACACATCTGTTACAGCACAAAGAGGAGCTTTGGATTGGAAGAATAAATTTAGAGATGCAGCCTTACCCGTTTTCAATTCATTATACGAAGAGGTTGCTTCGGGAAGAGAAGCTAAGCGTGTTATAGAAGAAGGAAGCAAACCAGATTACCGCGAAAAGTTGGAGAAAGAATTGAAAGAAATTCGTGAATCTGAATTGTGGCAAGCTGGAAGAGCTGTTCGTGGATTACGACCTAAACAATAAAATGAACAAAAGTCAATTTATAAAAGGAAAGTTTCCCTATTTTGTCCGAGAAACACCACTAGAATTCAGTAAGAAATTATCTGAAAGATTCGGTGCACAAATTTATTTAAAACGGGAGGACTTACAAACTGTCCGTTCATATAAAATTCGTGGTGCTTTTGCAAGAATGTTACAATTGACAGATGACCAAAAAAGTAAAGGGGTTATTTGTGCCTCCGCGGGTAATCATGCACAAGGAGTGGCTTTTTGCTGTAAAGAAATGCAAGTAAAAGGAACGATTGTCATGCCTGAAACTACACCTAAGCAAAAAATAAACATGGTAAAAAGCTTTGGTGAGGAATGGGTAACAATTTTATTAGTTGGGGATACCTTTGATGCAGCGAAGCATGTGGCTGAAATCAAAGCTGCTTCAGACGCCTTGTGTTTTATTCCACCATTTGATGATGAATGGGTAATTGCAGGTCAAGGCACTGTTGGAATTGAAATATTGAGTCAATTGGGAGCCTTGCCTAATTTTGTATTAGTTCCTGTGGGAGGAGGCGGTTTGGCGGCAGGGATTTGCAGTGTAATGTCAGAAACTTCACCTGAAACTAAAATAATTGGCGTTGAGCCAACAGGCGCACCTTCAATGACAGAGGCACTTAAAAATGGTGCTCCCGTTGAACTTCAACAGATCGATAAATTTGTGGATGGAGCGTCAGTAAAACGAGTAGGCGATTTGAATTTTTCGATTTGTAAAAATAAACTATCAACGATGCTTTTAGTTGATGAAGGCAAAATCTGTGGGACAATCCTACAATTGTATAATGAATTTGGAATCATTGTAGAACCCGCTGGGGCGCTAACTGTGGCAGCATTGGAACAATTAAATCCAGAAGAAATAAAAGACAAAACCGTTGTTCTAATTGTCAGTGGAGGAAACAACGATATAACTCGAACGGAAGAAATTAGAGAGCGCTGGATGTTGTACGAGGGATTGAAACATTATTTTCTGATACGCTTTCCGCAGCGACCTGGAGCCCTCAAAGAATTCGTTTCAGATGTGGTGGGACAAAATGACGATATTGTATATTTTCAATTTTCCAGCAAAACAGGTCGTGAAAGTGGCCCTGCAGTTGTTGGAATTGAAACAGCCCAATCAGAAGATCGAATTTCTATTGAAAACAAACTTCGAGAAAAAGGATTTGATTTTGAATACCTCCAACCAAACTCACTACTTTTTCAGCAATTGGTCGGCTAGTTTGGGTCACTGGTTATTTGAATAAAGTTTAAGTTCCAATTGCGAATTTTATTTTGAATATTGAATAGCAGTAAATTTTCGACTGAAAAAAGGTAAATTCAATTTCAAGTACATTTATTTAAAATTCTATCCGCTATTCCGTTCTCCTTTCTAAATTTGTGGGTAAACTTTTTTTATGGAAATTCTGAGATCAGATTTAAATGGAGTGTGTACGTTGACACTCAATCGTCCGAACGTTTTTAACTCGTTCAATAAAACAATGGCACTTCAATTACACGCGGCCTTGGACGCTTGTGCTGTTGATGATAATGTGCGTGTTGTAGTAATCAAAGGCGAAGGAAAAGCTTTTTGTGCAGGACAAGATTTAGCAGAAGTAATCGATCCTGAAGGACCAGAAATGAAAAATATCGTTGGAGAACATTACAATCCAATTATACTTAAAATCAGAAACTTAGAAAAACCAGTTATTGCCGCTGTCAATGGCGTTGCCGCTGGAGCAGGTGCAAATATAGCTTTGGCTTGTGACATTACGATCGCAAAAAAATCGGCAGCGTTTATTCAAGCTTTTTCCAAAATCGGCTTGATTCCAGATTCTGGAGGAACGTTCTTTTTACCACGTTTAATCGGACTTCAAAAAGCTATGGCTTTAATGTTTACTGGCGAAAAAGTGGGCGCTGAACAAGCTGAAAAATTGAATATGATTTACAAAGCTGTAGACGATGAAACTTTTGAAGAAGAAGTTTTGAAATTCGCTGAAACACTTGCCGTGATGCCAACTCGCGGTTTAGGTTTAACGAAAAAAGCGGTAAATTTAGGACTATTCAATAACTTGGAAGATCAGTTAGCTGTGGAAGGTTTATTGCAAACTGAAGCTGGTGAAACAGAAGATTTCCGTGAAGGAGTGAATGCATTTTTGGAGAAAAGAGCTGCTGTTTTTAAGGGGAGATAGTTTTAAAATTAAGAATTGAAAATGTAGAATGTAAAATTGAAAATGTGGTTCGCCGTGATGGAGAAATTCAAGGTTCGCAATTCGCAATTGATAATTCGCAATTATAAAGTATGAAAGAAATTATAGGAGTTTTAGGAGCAGGCACAATGGGTGCTGGAATTGCGCAAGTAGCGGCTCAAAGTGGTCACGAGGTGATTTTGGTAGATTTGAATGCTGCCCAACTTGAAAAAGCTAAAAGCAACTTAGATAAAACCTTAACAAAACTGGTTGAAAAAGGAAAAATCGATGCATCAGAAAAAGACGCAATCGAAGGAAAAATTAGATATGCCAGTGAAATCAGCGAGTTTTCATTTTGTAATTTAATCATTGAAGCAATTGTTGAAGATTTAGACGTGAAACATAAAGTTTTTGCATCGCTTGAAGAAATCGTTTCTGAAGATTGTATTTTGGCAAGTAACACCTCTTCCCTATCCATTGCTTCGATTGGTTCGGTACTTAAAAATGCCAATCGCATTATTGGAATTCACTTTTTCAACCCAGCGCCTTTGATGCCTTTGGTAGAAATTATTCCAGCGGTTCAAACAAGCGAAGAGACTTTATCAAAAGCAGTAGATTTAATCAAAAGCTGGAAAAAAACGGTTGTAGTTTGTAAAGACACACCTGGATTTATTGTGAATAGAGTTGCTCGTCCATTCTATGGTGAAGCCTTAAGAATTTATGAAGAAGGAATAGCAGATTTCGCAACAATCGATTGGGCTATGACGCATTTCGGAGCCTTCAAAATGGGTCCGTTTACCTTGATGGATTACATTGGAAACGATGTGAATTACGCCGTGACCGAATCTGTTTTTCAAGCATTCTATTACGATCCACGATTCAAACCATCTTTCACTCAAAAACGTCACCGTGAAGCAGGATACTTCGGTAGAAAAACAGGTCGTGGCTATTACAATTATGCAGAAGGAACAACTTTGCCGCTACCAACTGAAAACGAAGAATTAGGAAAGCAAATTTTCAACCGTATCTTAGTAATGTTAATCAACGAAGCTTTTGACGCTGTTTTTATGCAAGTAGCATCACGCGAAGATGTTGATTTAGCAATGACTAAAGGCGTAAATTATCCAAAAGGATTATTAGCTTGGGCGGATGAAATCGGATTGAAAAATATATTAGCGCAACTACAAGCATTATTTGATGAATATGGAGAAGACCGTTATCGTCCGAATCCATTGTTGAAGAGAATGGCGAGTTAGTTTTCAAGAAGTTTTTATATGACTTTGCCGCAACGGAAGCAATTATTATAAAAACGCAGGTGGTTTTCTAATTTCAATCTTCGCATCTCTGAACACTGACGAAGTGTTACGAATGCTGAACAAGAAACTTTTATTACCTCCGATTGGAGTCCAAAAAAACGAGAGTGCCCAACAATGCATATTGCGATTTAAGGAAAAATAAAGATTCGTTACAGCAAATTCCTCCAAATTTAAGTTCAAATTCCCAGAAATATTCCAACGCTTTGTAAAACTCATATCGCCATTCAAAACCAAAGTTTGAACTTGATTGTAAATTTTTGGGGAAGAAATTGTTATGTTTTGATTGGCATTAATTGTGTAAACGTGTGAAAGCGACATTTTCCAAGGAATATCAAAATAAATAGCACGTTCAGGATACAAGGCAAAATAATTAAAATCGCTATTCCAGTTAGTATTTAATCGTTCGCCAGTTTCTTGAATTTTTTTACGGTCTTTTTGTGGAGCAAGCGTTAAAGCTGTTGTTAAACCTGTACTTAAAAATCTACCAAGTCCCTGTGCTGTGTTTAATGCGTAATCGCCAATCGTTCTTCCAGTTGTTTCATTCCATCCGTAAGGGCTGAAAGTAGCATTCGATACAAAATTAATCCAATTAAAAGGAGCAATTCTCAACGCTAAGGTAATATTCGATAAATTCATAGAATCGCGCATAAAATCGTAGTTTCCATTGATTGAAAACTGATCTATTAATCGTGTTTTTTTGAAACCAGTCAGCGTATCTTTATCCGATTTATATTTCAATTCAAACGTATTGTTGATTCCAAAATTCAAAAACGCAGCTTGGTTGGAATTGCCTACATTATATATACTTCGCTCGAAAGGGGAATAAGTAACTAAAGTTTGATTTACTCCTACACTTTCGGAAATTAATGGATTTAACAAGGGAACATAACGAAAGCCAACACTTGGAGTCATTAAATGGCGCATTTTAGGCTTGTTTTTTCCAACGAAATTATAATACGTGTAAAGATTGGTCGTTAAACTTACATTCATATTAAATTCGTGCCCCATTCCATAACTTCTGATTGTATCAGTGATGGTTGAATTGGAAAGTAAATCATACGATTTGTCAACTTGTTGAAAGTTAATTTTATTTCCATAATTAATAGAAGGATTGATTTTGAGGGTATTACTTATTAAACCGAAATTTGTTTGAAGCGCTGCCGTCTGTGAGATACCATTTAAAAATTGATTGGAAATCCCTTGAAAATCGCCTACAGAAAGTAAATTCGCATCAAAATTAGAACGATTTTGGCCTTCTAAATTGTAAGTTAAACCAATGCGAGCAATCGTTTTTTTCCATTCTTTGTTGGCAACTTTAAACATGTTTTTAAATGGAAAAACCCGTGTTAAATTGGCATTAAAAACAGGGCTTATTAATGAAATGTTATTTGCAATTGAACTTTGACGCATAGATAATTTCATTCCCATTGTTAAGGGTTTACCTGGGAAAAAACGATTGATGTTAATATCTGAGTTGAAGGAATTATTAAAAAATTCTGGATTGATTGGGTCTAAATTATTTTTGGTGGTATTATCAGAAATAAAATTTACACTCGAAGAAAAATTCCAATAAGGATTTGATTTAGGTTCTTTCCGATGTGACCAGTTAACACTCACTTTGTTTGAATTACTATTTTCTGGAAATCCAGATCGAAACTGCTGAAAACCAACAGAAAGTCTCCCCGAAAAGCCATAACGCTTCGAATAGTCTAAATCGTTTCTCAATCCCCAACTTCCGCGGCTGTATAAATTGGCATAAAGTGAAGTTTGTAAATTATCATTGATTGGAATGTAGTATCCCAAATTCTGAAAACCAAAACCAAACTGAGAAAATGGCACAAATTCAGGAAACAATAAACCGGAAGTCTGTTCTTTTTGATTAGTTGGGATAAGTGCAAAAGGAAGGCCAAATGGTGTTGGTATTCCTTTAACCCATAAATTCATTGGTCCGGTTACGATGCGCTCATTCGGAACAACAACACCTTTCGACAATTGGAAATGATAATGTGGTTCTTCTAAATCACAAGTTGTGAGCCTTCCTTGTCGCAAGTGAATTTCATCGTTCGGATGACGTTTTGCAATTCCCATGTGAAAATAAAACTCATCTTGCTTAAGCGAGAGTTCTTCCAAAAACCCTTTTTTTGTCTCAGTATTGTATCGCAATTTATATGCAGTAACAACCTCACTACCATCTGTAAAGGTTGGAAATTCAACCTTGTTGCTATCTTTGTCATACGCATAACTTGCTGAAATTTCATTGGTATTCAGATCCACCAATATATAACCCGAACTCATATTTATTTCGTCCATCTGAATTTTAGCATCACCATAAAGATGAACTTGCTTCTTCTTCAAGTCGTTAAAAATAGAATCGCGCGCACTGTAGCGAATGATACTCTCCAATGAATTATCATTAATCACAAGCGTGTCTTTTTGTCCAACCTGCGCTGTAACAAAAA
The DNA here is from genome assembly GCA_044374225.1 of Crocinitomicaceae bacterium. Classification (GTDB taxonomy): domain Bacteria; phylum Bacteroidota; class Bacteroidia; order Flavobacteriales_D; family Crocinitomicaceae; genus UBA952. The sequence goes on from JBILOX010000006.1 coordinate 59,865, forward strand.
CTTGCCCGAACATTATTAACAATGTGACGAAGAAAAGTTGTTGTATGTTGATAAACTTGTTCAAGCTATGTTGCTAATTTTGTAGTATAAAGAAAATTGGTGCAAAACTACCAAAATTCAAGGTGCGAATGAAAAACGAAATACAAGTAAAAATATTTGCCAAATTAATGTTTATGCTTTTTAGCATGTTCACACTTAGTGGATATTCTCAAAGTGGAAAAGCTGAAAAACAATTAATCAAAACCGTTGTCATTGATGCAGGACATGGAGGAAAAGACCCCGGCTGTCACGGAAATTTTGCGAATGAAAAAGCTGTTTGTCTTGAAATGGCATTAAAACTAGGAACTTTAATAAAGACAAAATACCCTGACGTTAAAGTTGTTTACACGCGTGACAAAGATATTTTTATTGAATTAATTGAACGAGCAAACATCGCCAATCGCAATAAAGCCGATTTATTTATTTGTATTCATGCCAACGCAGGAAGCGCTGCAGCTTTTGGGACCGAAACGTATGTCTTGGGTTTACATCGAACAGATGCACAACAAAAAGTAATGGAAAGAGAAAACTCGATTATTGCTTTAGAAGACGATAAAGGCGCTAAGTACAAAGACTTTGACATGTCTCCAGATGCAATTATTGCTAAACACTTACAAGGCGCCGTTTATTTAAATAATTCGATTCTGTTTGCTGAAAATTTACAACGTGAATTTAAAAAGATGGGTCGCTATGACCGCGGTGTAAAGCAAGCAGGATTTTTAGTTTTATATAAAACAACAATGCCAAGTGTTTTAATTGAAACAGGATTTTTAACTAATCCATCGGAGGAAAAATTTTTAGGTGTTAAAGATGGCCAAGATCAAATGGCTAACTCAATGTTTAAAGCCTTTGAAAATTACAAAAATCAAATGGAAGGAAGAACAGTTGTTAGAGCTACGCAAACAGAATCAAATCTAGTCGTGTCAACAACTCCAAATTCAAATAATACGGAAACAACGGCAAACTCTTCTAAAGATCAATTCGTAACAAAAGATAGCACGGGGCTGATATTTCGAATTCAAATTCATACCTCTGACAGAAAAATATCGTTGACGTCTTCTCGTTTTAAAGGAATGGAAATATTTGAATATCAAGAGGATAATTTATATAAATATTGTGTGGGAATTTTTCAAAATAATCTTCAAGCCGCCAAAAACTATAAAAATGAACAGATTGAAAATGGCTTTCAAAACGCATTTGTTGTAGCTTTCTTTAACGGAGAGCGAATTAGTATTGAAAAAGCTATTAAATTAGCAGAAAAATAAGAAATTGAAATTAGCAAAAGAAATAAAAGTAGGTGTTATAGCAATTTTGGCAATCGTTGTCCTTGTGGCTGGTGTCAATTTCCTTAAAGGAAATAGTTTTTTTGGAGGCGACGTTAAATACACTTCATTCTTTCCGAACTCAGGAAATATTATGGTTTCAAGTAATGTTACTTTAAATGGCGTTGTTGTTGGAAAAGTAATGTCAATAAAAAATATTTCAACTAATCCACCTGACAAAAGGGTTAAGATTGAGTTCAGTATTCAAGATGAAAATATCAAATTACCAAAAGGCACCGTAATTGAAATTGGTTCACTAGATGTACTCACCAAAGCAATAATCGTTCAAATCCCACTAAATTCCAATAAAGGATATTATAAAGCGGGTCAAGTTTTACCGGGAAAATTATCTGTTGATATGATGTCTCAAGTTAAACAATATGCCGATCCAATTTCACAGCGTTTGCAGGCAATGATGAGTTCAATTGATAAAATGGTAGTTTCACTCGGCGCCTTTTGGGATACAACTGCAACTTCAGAAATTGAAGGGAGCCTTAGACAAGTAAAAATCACAATTCAAAAATTAGGAAACGTTGCAGAAGAGATTGAATCATTTGTTGGTGAGGAAAAAATTCTATTTGCGAGAATAATGACAAACGTTGAAAACATAACCGGAAATTTAAAGAAAAGTAATGATCAAGTTACTGCAATCATTGGTAACACAAAGAAAATATCAGACGATTTAGTAACTGCAGATTTTAAAAGTGTAGTATTGGATGCACAAACAACCATTAAGAAATTGAACCTAGTTTTAGCTGATGTGGAAAACGGAACTGGTACGATGGGTAAATTATTGAAAGATGAAAAGCTCTATTCAGAATTAGTTGAAACGAACAATGAACTACAAAATCTTGTTAATGACTTGCAATTGCATCCAGAAAGATACATACACTTTTCCGTGTTTGGCGCAAAAACAAAAGGTGTTCCTTTGACATCACAAGAAGAAAAGAAGTTTAGAAAATTATTGGATACCATCCCAGATTAAGTTAAAAATATGATTCAAATTATCGTTTTCACACTTATTTCTATCGCCGGTTTTGGCGTCTTTGGATATAATATTTGGAAAGTTCGAAGCAATATTTTACTCGGTAGAGACATTGATAGAAAAGGAAATTCAAGTGAGCGTTGGAAAACAATGCTTTTAGTGGCATTTGGTCAACAAAAAATGTTCAGTAAACCTATTCCAGCTTTCTTACATCTAGCACTTTATGTTGCTTTTGTAATTACACAAATCGAATTGATTGAGATTATCGTTGATGGTTTAACCGGTAATCATCGTGTTTTTTACTTTGCGCTTGGTGGATTTTATACCTTCATGATTAGCTTCATTGAGTTACTGTCGCTTTTAGCTTTAATCGCGACTATCGCTTTTTTAGCAAGGAGAAATTTGTTGAAGTTACCAAGATTCACAATGAAAGAATTAGCAGGATGGCCAACTAAAGATGCCAACTTAATTTTAATCATGGAAATCGTTTTAGTGACGTGTATATTTACAATGAACACCACAGACGAAATTTTATATAGAATTGGTGGTTCACACGTTGCACATGCCAATGGTTCGTTTGGTTTCTTAATATCTAATTTTATGGCTGATATGTTGATGCCGATGTTTGCCGATGGTTATCCAACAAGCACATTAGAATTATTGGAGCGTATTGGTTGGTGGGGACACATTGCAATGGTTTTTGCTTTTTTAAATTATTTACCTTATTCCAAGCATTTTCATATTGTATTAGCATTTCCGAATACTTATTTTTCAAATTTAGAAAAGAAAGGGAAATTCACCAATATGGAATCGGTTACAAATGAGGTAAAATTGATGTTGGATCCAAGCGCAGATACATTTGCCCCTCCAGCAAATGCTACACCTCAACGTTTTGGAGCAAAAGATGTACAGGATTTAACTTGGAAAAATTTATTGGATGCCTACACCTGTACAGAGTGTGGACGTTGTACTTCGTCTTGTCCTGCAAATCAAACAGGGAAATTACTTTCACCACGAAAAATAATGATGGACACACGCGATCGCTTGGTGGAGGTTGGTAATAATGTTCGCCAGCACGGGGAAGGGTATGATGATGGAAAAAGCTTGTTTTCATATATTTCAGAAGAAGAAATTTGGGCATGCACAAGTTGTAATGCATGTGTGGAAGAATGTCCAATAAATATTGATCCGCTTTCTGTAATTATTGATTTACGTCGCTATCTAGTGATGGAAGAATCGAAAATGCCATCAGAATTAACAGGTATGTTGACAAATATTGAGAATAATGGTGCACCTTGGCAGTTCTCACCAAGTGATCGATTAAATTGGGCTAAAGAAGATTAAAATGGAAAACAAGTTTTTAAACAATATTCAAGTTGACGGAAAAAATGTTTCACCAATTCTACCTAGTCATATTAAAAACTATTTAATTGATATTGATGGGACGATATGTGATGATATTCCAAATGAAGAGCCACAAAGAATGGAAACGGCTGATCTTTATCCAGATGCCTTAAAAATTATTAATGAATGGTATGCTCAAGGACACATCATTACTTTTTTTACATCTAGACTGGAAGAACATAGGGAGGTTACAGAAAATTGGTTGAATAACAATGGTTTTAAATTCCACGGAATCCTTATGAATAAACCAAGAGGAGGAAACTACCACTGGATTGATAATCATATCGTTAGGGCTACAAAATATAATGGTAAATTTACCGACCTTACAAGTAAAGTGAGTAATATTCAAGTTTTCGAAGATTAATTATGAGTTTACACGTACCTACTATGGCCGAAATGATGGCTAATGGCGAAACACCAGATGTACTATTTTGGGTGGGTTGCGCTGGAAGTTTTGACGATAGAGCAAAGAAAATAACTAAGGCTTTGGTGAAGATTTTAAACCATTGTAACGTAAAATTCGCTGTTTTAGGAACCGAAGAAAGCTGTACTGGCGATCCTGCAAAACGCGCTGGAAATGAATTTACATTTCAAATGCAAGCCATGATGAATATTCAAGTCTTGAACGGTTATGAAGTAAAAAAAATCGTAACGGCTTGTCCGCATTGTTTTAATACCTTGAAAAACGAATATCCTGAATTAGGTGGAAATTACGAAGTGGTTCACCATACACAATTAATTCAAGATTTAATCAACACCGGAAAATTAGCTTTAGAAGGAAAACAAACTTACAAAGGCAAAAAAATCACGTTCCACGATCCATGTTATCTAGGAAGAGCAAACGATGTTTACGAAGCTCCGCGTGCTTTAATTGAAAAATTAGACGCCGAATTAGTGGAAATGAAACGCTGCAAAACAAAAGGATTGTGCTGTGGCGCTGGAGGTGCACAAATGTTTAAAGAGGCTGAAAAAGGGAACAAAGAGGTCAACATTGAAAGAACAGAGGACGCTTTGGAAACAAGTGCAGGAATTATTGCAACAGGTTGTCCTTTTTGCAATACAATGATGACGGATGGGGTTAAAAACTTCAACAAAGAAGACGAAATCAAAGTATTGGATGTTGCTGAACTAATTGCAAATGCTGCCGAACTTTAGTCAACTTTTCCCGAATTTACCTAATCATAGTCGCGTTTGGTTATATCTTGCCGATCGAAAATTAGACGCTACAGAAGCGCAGTATGTCAATGAACAAATTCACCATTTCTTGTCCAATTGGGCAGCACATAACAAGAAACTTAGTTGCGACGGAACTTTACTTTTCAATCAATATCTAATGCTAGCCGTGAATGAGGATATTGAATCAGCTTCCGGTTGTTCTATCGATAGTTCGGTTCGTTTTGTAAAAAGTCTAGGTGCAGAATTAGCTGTTGATTTCTTTAATCGCTTAAATGTAATGGTGCTAGAAAATAAAGAACCCATCATCAGTTCCTATCTTGAGGCCGTTGAGAAGAAAAAAATATTCATCAATCCAATGATTACAAAACTGGAAGAATTGCGTGAAATCTATTGAATTTAAAGTTTAAATTAGTTTTCAAATAATCACTTTAACGCCGTATTTCGTTCATTAAATCTTATGAAAATTAAAAATAGGGACTAAAATATTTTAGATTCTTTCCTTATGCATTTTAATACAATCAACTATAACAACTCATCACAATGTAATTGATGATTCGAAATATTTGTATCAAATTTTTCTCCTTTTTTTCGCTTTTACAAATTCGCATTAGAGAGGTCAAAAAAAATAAACTATAACTATCATTTAACATTTGGTTTGTGTTAATAAACAGTTAACACTATTTCAAAAACAGTTTAAAACTCTTTTGTATTTCAATTGTTCATTGATTTATGTTTCACTTTGAAACTGTATATTTGACCCCGCATTAAAATCTCTTTTTATGAATCCTTTTTCTAGAAGACACATCGGTCCAAGCGAAGCTGAAAAGCAAGCGATGTTGCAAAAAATTGGAGTAAACTCAACAGCAGAATTAGTAGATAAAACGATTCCTGCACACATCCGTTTGAACGGTGAATTGAACATCGCAGACGCAATGACAGAGCAAGAATATTTACAACATATCAATGAATTAGGAAAGAAAAATCAGGTGAATAAATCATTCATCGGGATGGGTTATAATGAAACAATCGTTCCTTCTGTGATTTTGAGAAATGTATTGGAAAATCCAGGATGGTACACGGCTTATACGCCTTATCAAGCTGAGATTTCGCAAGGACGTTTAGAGGCTTTGTTGAATTTTCAAACGATGGTTTTGGAATTAACAGGAATGGAAATTGCAAATGCATCTTTGTTAGATGAAGCTACAGCAGCAGCCGAAGCAATGATTATGTTCTACAATTCACGTTCAAGAGCGGAAATCAAAGAAGGGAAAAATAAATTCTTTATCGCTTCAAATGCATTTCCACAAACGATTGATGTAGTAACAGGTCGAGCTTTGAATTTAGGAATTGAATTGGTAATTTCTGACCCAGCAACTTTTGAGGCAGATGCTCAATTCTTCGGTGCTTTGGTTCAATATCCAGATGCAAATGGAGCAATTACAGACATCGCTTCATTCATCACAAAAATGAAAAACTTTGGAATTCAAGTCGCAGTTGCTGCTGATATTCTTTCTTTAGTTTTATTAAAATCCCCAGGTTCATTTGGAGCTGATGCTGTTTTGGGCACGACTCAACGTTTCGGTGTGCCAATGGGTTACGGTGGTCCTCACGCGGCATTTTTTGCAGTGAAAGAAGATTACAAACGTAATTTACCAGGTAGAATTATTGGTGTTTCAAAAGATGCAGATGATAATATGGCCTTACGTATGGCATTGCAAACACGTGAGCAACACATCAAACGCGATAAAGCAACTTCAAATATTTGTACAGCTCAAGCTCTTTTGGCTGTGATGGCAAGTATGTATGCCGTTTACCACGGTCCAAATGGAATGAAAGCGATAGCAACACATGCGCACAAATTAGCGGCAACAACGGCAGCTGGTTTGAATAAATTAGGTATTTCATTAGGTGCTAACTCTTATTTTGATACTATTTGGTTGAAAGGTGTTGATTGTGCTTCAATTCGTTCAAAAGCAGAAGCAGCCGGAATGAATTTCAATTATTTGAACGATTCAGAATTAACGATTAGCTTCGGTGAGCCACATACACTAGCTGATGTAAATGCAATTTTGGCTGTTTTTGGAAATGAAAGTGCATGCGAACTTTCTGCAACAAGCCTAACATCAGAACTTTTAAGAACGGATGCTATTTTTTCTCACAAGGTATTTAACAGTTATCATTCAGAATCAAGAATGATGCGTTATTTGAAACGTTTGGAGAATAAAGATTTATCATTGGTACACAGTATGATTCCATTAGGATCTTGTACCATGAAATTAAATGCTGCAAGTGAATTGATTCCGATAACTAATCCACAATTTGCGAACATGCATCCATTTGCACCGCTTTCACAAGCTGCAGGTTACCACGAACTATTCCGTAAATTGGAAAAAGATTTGTGTGAATGTACTGGATTCGCAGCGGTTTCATTGCAACCAAACTCTGGAGCACAAGGTGAATACGCTGGTTTAATGGTGATTAAAGCATACCATGAATCTCGTGGCGATTTCCACAGAAAGAAAATGATTATTCCTTCCTCTGCACATGGAACAAATCCTGCTTCAGCTGTTATGGCTGGTTTTGAGGTGGTGGTTACAGGTTGCGACGAAAACGGAAATATAGATGTAGAAGAATTAAAAAGAGTAGCTATTGAATTAAAGGATTCATTGGCAGGATTGATGGTTACCTATCCGTCTACACATGGTGTTTTCGAAGAAGAAATTCGCGAAATCACTTCTATCATCCACGAAAATGGAGGACAAGTTTACATGGATGGTGCAAATATGAACGCACAAGTTGGCTTAACAAATCCAGGAAATATTGGAGCAGATGTTTGCCACTTGAATTTACATAAAACGTTTGCAATTCCTCACGGTGGTGGTGGTCCTGGAATGGGTCCAATTGGAGTTGGAGCGCATTTAGCGCCGTTCTTACCGGGAAGTCCACTTGTGGAAGCTGGAGGAACAAATGCTATTCACGCAGTTTCTGCTGCACCTTATGGAAGTGCCCTGATTTTATTGATTTCTTACGGATACATCAAAATGTTAGGAGCAATTGGTTTACGCGAATCAACTGAAATTGCGATTTTAAATGCCAATTATATCGCAGCTTCTTTGAAAGGACATTACGATATTTTGTACACAGGAAAAAATGGTACAGTTGCTCACGAAATGATTTTAGATTGCCGTGATTTCAAACGCACTTCAGAAGTTGAAGTTGCAGACATTGCGAAACGGTTGATTGACTTTAATTTCCACGCACCAACGGTTTCTTTCCCTGTTGCAGGAACATTAATGATTGAGCCAACTGAATCTGAAGACAAAGAAGAATTGGATCGTTTTATCGAAGCAATGATTAAAATTCGTGAAGAAATTCGTGAGATTGAAAACGGTCACGCAGATAAATCGAACAACTTATTGAAAAATGCACCACACACAGCGGATTGTATCATTAATAAAGATTGGAATTATCCATATTCACCACAAGAAGCTGTTTATCCTTTGCCTTACTTGAAAGAATTTAAATACTGGGTTCCTGTTCGTCGTGTTGACAATGCATACGGAGATAGAAACTTGATTTGTTCTTGCCCGAGTGTGGAAAGCTACGCTACGGTTGAATAAATAAATTACAGATTGACAGATTGCAAATTGCAGATTGAATTAATACTTAATCTGCAATTTGTAATCTGCAATCATTTAATTTTAATAAACTATGAAACTCGACATCCTAGCCATTGCAGCACATCCAGACGACGTTGAATTATCAGCTTCGGGAACACTTATGCGCTATGTTGCGGAAGGAAAAAAAGTTGGGATTATTGATTTAACAGAAGGTGAATTAGGAACAAGAGGTACAGTCGAAACACGCTATGAAGAAGCTGCAGATGCATCCAAAATTATGGGTTTATCAGCACGTGAAAACTTACGAATGCCCGATGGTTTTTTTGAAGACAATGCAGAAAACAAACGCTTAATCATTGAACAAATTCGTAAGTATCAGCCAGAAATTGTTTTGGCAAATAGTGTAACCGACCGTCACCCAGATCATGGAAGAGCTGGAAAATTAATCGAAGACGCTTGTTTTTTAGCAGGTTTACGCAAAATCGAAACAAGTTTGGAAGGACAAGAACAACTTCCACATCGTCCGCGTTTGGTAGCACATTACATTCAAGATTTTTATTTGGAGCCGGACTTCGTAATTGATGTTTCGCTTTTTGTTGAGCGTAAAATCGAAGTCATAAAAGCATTTAAAACGCAATTCTACGACCCAAATAGTCCAGAGCCAAACACACCAATTTCTGGTGAAGAGTTCTTCGATTTCATCAAAGGTAGAATGCTCAATATGGGACGACCAGCTGGAATGAAATATGCTGAAGGTTTTACTGTTTCAAGAGTGTTTGGTGTGAAGGATTTGTTTGGGGTTGTTTAATTCTGATAAAAATTCTTAATTAAATTTCCCATTTCGGTAACTTTATTTTATATTTGATAAAATTTTTCAATTGAGAATAATTGCAAAGAAAATACTAAGAGATTTTTGGATTAAACACAATGATTCAGAACAGCAACTCAAATCTTGGTTTAAAGAAATTGGAAAAGTTGAATGGGAAACACCTAATGAAATAAAACACGATTATCCAAGTGCAAGTATTTTGAATGAAAACCGTGTTGTTTTTAATATAAAAGGAAATAAATATAGGTTAATTGTAAAAATTAATTTTGAATATAAAATGGTTTGGATTAGGTTCATTGGAACTCATTCTGAATATGATAAAATAAATGCAAACACAATTTAAGATGAATATTCACCTTATTAAAACAGAAGAAAATTATAATCAAGCTTTAAAAAGATTGGATGAGATTTTTGATGCAAAAAAAGGAACTGAAGAAGGTGATGAACTTGAACTTCTAGGTTTATTAATTGAACAGTATGAAAATGAACATTTTCCAATTGAATTACCCGACCCTATTGATGCTATCAAATTTAGAATGGAACAGTTAGGATATAATCAAAATGATTTAGCTAAAATTATTGGTTTTAAAAGTAGAGCAAGTGAAATTCTAAATAAAAAAAGAAAGCTGTCTTTAGAAATGATAAGGTTAATTCATACTAGTTTAAACATTCCAACTGACGTTTTAATTCAAAGCTATTAAATTCATAAAATGAAATAAGCCATAGTGTGATTCGTCACAATAAAGGATGAATTTAATTGGCGATTGCATATGACTATTGAAAAAATAATTAAACACATATGAAACAATACCACGATTTATTACAACATATATTAGATAAAGGTGTAACGAAAGAAGACCGCACAGGAACGGGAACGATTTCTGTTTTTGGTTACCAAATGCGCTTTGACTTGAATGAAGGTTTTCCTGCATTGACAACTAAAAAACTACATCTACGTTCGATTATTCACGAATTGTTGTGGTTTTTAAAAGGCGATACCAACATCCAATATTTGAAAGATAACAATGTTTCAATTTGGGACGAATGGGCAGATGAAAATGGAAATTTAGGTCCAGTTTACGGATCGCAATGGAGAAGTTGGCCTACAGCTGATGGACGTCACATCGACCAAATCAAAAAAGTAGTTGATCAACTTAAAAATAATCCTGATTCACGACGTATCATTGTTTCTGCTTGGAATGTAGGTGAAATTGAGAATATGAAATTGCCTCCTTGCCACGCCTTTTTTCAGTTTTATGTTGCCGAAGGAAAATTGAGTTGCCAATTGTATCAACGCAGTGCCGATACATTTTTAGGTGTTCCCTTCAACATTGCATCTTATGCTTTATTGACGATAATGATGGCGCAAGTTTGTGGTTTACAACCTGGAGATTTCGTTCACACATTGGGCGATGCGCATTTGTATTCCAACCATTTGGAGCAGGCACGTTTACAATTGACCCGTGATTTCAGACCTTTACCAACTATGAAAATCAATCCTGAAGTGAAAGATATTTTTGACTTTAAATTTGAAGATTTTGAATTAGTAGGTTACGACCCGCATCCACACATTAAAGCAGCCGTAGCCGTTTAAGAATATGAAAGTAGCACTAATTGTGGCAATGGATGCCGAAAGAGGAATCGGAAAAAACAACGATTTAATGTGGCATTTGCCCGCCGATATGCGATTTTTTAAAGAAACGACTAAAGAACATATCGTAGTTATGGGACGAAGAAATTACGATTCCATTCCAGAAAAATACCGTCCTCTTGCAAATCGTTTGAATGTAATTTTAACGCGTAATCAAACCTTAGAAGCACCAAACTGTTTGATTTTCCATTCCTTAGAAGACTGTTTAAATGCCTTTCAAAATGAAACCGAACGCACTGTTTTCATCATTGGTGGCGGAGAAATTTACAAAATGGCCTTGGAATTAGATTGCCTAAACGAACTATATATCACCTATGTTCAAGGAGTTTTTGGTGCTGATACTTTTTTTCCAACATTTGATGAAAGCCAATGGGAACAATCGATTTTAGGTCATCAAGCGCCTGATGAAAAACACTCGCACGGTTTTGTGATTATGAAATACACCAAGGATTAAAATTAATTTATTTCAGTCATTGCTATTTTACTAAACTCCCTTTAACCCAAAATTCAATAAAACTCACGGATATTCCAATATTCGATTCCTTTTGAATTCGATATAGGAGTTTCATCCATGCCCTAATTAATGAAAATGTTAAATTTTGAAGTAACGATGAAAAATGGGTTTTGCAACGGTCTTATCTCATTTATATACTGAATTTGGAAGGGTAAAATTGCATTTCGCATTCCGATATCTTCAAAGTAAAATTTTTTACCAATTTCAAAGATTTTTTTACCGTGAATATCGGCCCGACGAACTCCATCAATAAACTTGAATCTCGATCAAGAATTTCATCTTTGATTTTATTCTCTCTTAAAATCAATCCCTCTTTTACATTAACTTCGCAAAAAAAATTAAATGTCAGAAAAATTCCGCACCATTTGGACCACAAGCGACGGATTCGTTGAAGTAATCGACCAACGTCAGCTACCACATAACTTAGTAACTGTTAAATTATTAACTTACAAGGATGCAGAAATCGCTATAAAAAATATGACCGTTCGTGGTGCACCTTTAATTGGAGCAACTGCAGCTTATGGTATTTACTTGGCAACGCGAGAAATGGCTGAAAAACAACTTGAAGCCGACTTTTTAAATCAAGCTTTTGAAGATTTACGCAATTCTCGACCAACTGCTGTCAACTTGTTTTGGGCTTTGGATAAAATGAAAAAAGCACTTGAATCAACTCCTGATTTAGTGAAAACTGCTTGGGAAGAAGCGGGAAAAATCGTAGATGAAGATATTGAAACGTGTCGTATGATTGGCGTACACGGACTTCCTATTATTGAAGAAATTTCGAAACGCAAAAACGGCGAAGTTGTAAATATTTTAACACACTGCAACGCAGGAATGTTAGGCTGTATCGAATGGGGAACCATCACCTCCCCTATTTATCAAGCGCAAGAAAAAGGGATTAAAGTACACGTTTGGGTTGACGAAACACGACCGCGCAATCAAGGTTCAAATTTGACTGCTTATGAATTAACACGTCACGGAATCGACCATACGTTAGTTGTTGATAACACGGGCGGACATTTAATGCAACACGGTTTGGTGGATATGGTAATCGTTGGAACCGATCGAACAACAAGAAATGGAGATGTGGCAAATAAAATTGGAACTTACTTAAAAGCTTTGGCTGCAAAAGACAATGAAATTCCTTTTTATGTTGCTTTGCCAAGTACGACATTAGATATGACGATTCGCGATGGTTTGAAAGAAATTCCGATTGAAGAACGCGATCAAAACGAAGTGAAATACATTCAAGGAAAACGTTCTGATGGTCAAATTGATAGCGTTTTGATTTGCCCTGAAACTACCAAAGCTAGCAATTATGGTTTTGATGTTACCCCAGCGCGTCTAGTCACTGCATTGATTACAGAAAGAGGTGTTTGTGAGGCCAACGAAGCTGGAATTGTTTCACTTTTCCCTGAATATAAATAAGATGAAAATACATTTTCTATTCATTTTTCTCGTTTTTGCCAATTGGAGTTTCTCGCAAATTACGGGTGTTTGGCATACCTCGTTCACAGTTGCAGGAACAAATAATCGAATGGATTTATACATAGATGGTATCGGAAGAGATGGAACTTTAAAAATTGGCTTACCTGACGTTGCTGATTTTGAACCTAAATTGATGGAGGATGCAATAATTTTAAAAGAAAACTTAGAGTTTTCTTGGCAGACATTAGCTTTGAAATACAAAGGAAAATATTCCTCGAAAGGAGATTCTATTTATGGTATTATGTCGCAATCAGGCTTAGAATGGGACGTTACTTTCAAACGAGAAGAACAAGTTTTAAAGAAAACGATTCGTCCACAAGAACCAAAAGCGCCATTTGATTACACTGTTGAAGAATTGATTATCACCAACGGAAAATTCAATATTGGAGCGACTTTAACGGCACCAAAAAATGTAAAAAACTTTCCAATCGTTGTACTTGCATCCGGATCAGGTCCACAAAATCGCGATTGTGAAATTATGGGTCACAAACCTTTTTGGGTAATTGCTGATTATTTAACTAAGAATGGAATTGGCGTGCTTCGCTTTGATGATCGTGGAACAGGAAAAAGTACTGCTGATTATTCGAAAGCAAATCTCGAAGATTTTTCGAGTGATGTAGAGGCTTGTTATAAATTTCTTCGCAGAAAATACAAGAAAAATAAAATTGGTCTAGCAGGACATTCGGAAGGCGGAATGCACACTTTAATTGCAACGACTCAACTCAAAAAGGTAGATTTTTTAATTCAATTGGCAGCAGTTGGAACAAATGGACGAGACGTTTTAGTGGAGCAACAATACTTGATTCCACTAAAAAATGGTCAAGCGGAAGAATTAGCAAAATGGAACAGCGCAACTTATGACACCTTGACAAAGCTATTAATTCAAACTCCGAAAGAAGATTTTGCAAATCAAGTAATTGCTTTTGTGGAACGAAATTTTGAATCAATTCCAAGTGAATTAAAGGAAAAAGCAACGAAACAAGAATTTTTAAATGGGTACATTTCCTTTTTGGATAATACCTGGGCACGTGGATTTATGACCTTCAATTCAAGCGTTTATCTTCAAAAAATCAACTGTCCGATTTTAGTTATTAATGGCTCGGAAGATATTCAAGTGCCACCACTAAAAAATCAAGAAGGCTTTAGAACTAACCTCTCTGAAAAAAGTAAATTGAAATCAAAAATTGTACTTTTACCTGGCTTGAATCATTTATTTCAGACGTGTAAAAAATGTAGTATTTTAGAATATGGCGATTTGGAAGAAACAGTTTCTCCTAAAGTCTTAAATGAGATAGTTAGTTGGATTAAAGGAGTTTAAATCAATAATTTTTTACCCACGAAAAATGTTCTTCAATAATTGACTCTTTTTCCGAATTGACGAAATCAATAAATGCTTGTGCAATTGAAAATTATGCAGTTTTCAATACAACAGTGATTCTTTGAAACCCATTTATAATTTTATAATTCTAAGTTAAATAATTACAAATCACCCGTGTTTCATTTAACTTTGCGCTGATGAATAATAAAACCATTAATGCAGTAGTAATTTTAGGCGTACTTTCCTTGATAAGTATTTTATTTGTCCAGCTTGTTTGGGTGAGTAAAACCATGGAAATGCAAGCGAAAAATATCGCCATCCAAGAAAAAGAGGACAGCCTAAACTTGAAAGAATTTTCGGAGCAAGCGCATATCGCTTTGACTAACGTTTTGGAAATAACCACCAAAAAAACAGATGACAAATCCGATTTATATGGCGCTGTAAAACAGTTGAGAACCAATCATTTCACCGTTGATATCAATCAAGAACTGCAACCATTTTACTTAGAAACTTTATTGAAGAAAGCACTTTACAATCAAAACATCCATCAAGATTTTGTGTACGGAATTTACGATTGTTTTACGGATACATTGATTTTTAGTAATCTCATAAAATTCTCAAAAGATTCGCTTTATGCACCAGTAAATGAATCTATTCCTGGATTAACTTCTGCAAAATTACGACTGAAAAAAGATGGACATTACTTTACTGTTTTCTTTCCGAAAGTGAAGGCAAAATCAATTGAACCAACCGTTTTTATTTCGCCTTGGATTTATATCTCGATTATAGTTGTTTTAGTATTAATTTTCTTTGCCTATAGCTTAACAATCATCATTCGCCAAAAACGACTTTCGGAAGTTAAAAACGACTTCATTAATAATATGACGCACGAGCTCAAAACACCGATTTCGACCATAAGTTTATCAAGTGAATTGCTTTTAAGAATGGACGAAGAAAACAACATTGAAAAAGTACGTCGTTATGCAGGAATCATTTACAAAGAAAACAAACGCCTTGAAAATCAAGTAGAAAGAGTTTTAAATGTCGCTAAATTGGACAAAGACAAAGTAGTATTGAACAAAGAAAACTTTAACATTCATGAATTATTAGATGAAGTGAAAGACAATTTTGAGTTCAACCATTCCGAAGCTGGGGGTGAAATTGAATTATTAAAAAACGCAACTAATTTTTGTATTCAAGCAGATCCAGTTCATATCACAAATGTGGTTTATAATTTATTGGATAATGCGGTGAAATATTGCGCTGAAAAACCTAAAATTAAAATTACAACTCGTAATGAAAAGAGTGGTTTATCATTAGAAATAACTGATAATGGAATTGGTATGAAACGCGAGCACAGTAAACTGATTTTTGATAAATTCTATCGAGTTCCAACTGGAAATCTTCACAATGTAAAAGGTTTTGGGCTTGGTTTATATTACGTTAAATTAATCGTTGAAGCACATCAAGGAAAAATCGACGTTAAAAGCACCGTTGGAAAAGGGACGACGTTTGTATTATTGTTTCCTTTGGGGTGAGGGTAAATGATAGCGGTAAATTGACTTGATTTTGATCATTTTAGCTTCCTCCCTTGAGGGAGGATTAAGGAGGGTGACCACGTGATTATCAATTATTCAATGTATTATATCAACTTACATACTAAATGACGCAATGGAAAATCCGTCTGGTATATTGCAAAGTTAGTTTTCTACAAGTATTTTTTTTATGACTTCGAAGCTACGAATGAAAACAACTCCGGTATTAAATTTTTGCAAAGCCTCGATTAATGACTTTTGAAACAGTCTTATAATTTGATTATTTTAGCTATTTGTAAGCGGTTTAACAAAAGTTGAAAAGTGAGTAATATTCTTAATAATAGATCCAGTTTTCATTGCTAAAAGTTTCTACAATTCAACTACAACAAAAATTCAATATATTTCCACCTTTTAGCGAAAATAACTAGAAAAAATCATCCGAAAAAAGATAAAACCAAGAAAATTATTTAATCGTTTTTTCCAGAACATACCAATTTCATTACTCGCCCAGAATTTTTGAATTTCAACAGATAGATTCCCCCAGAATTATTTATGAGTTCAAATTTGTTTTCTCCAATTTCGAGTTTACGTTCTTCGAGTTTTTGACCCAAATAATTAAAGATTTCAAGCTCTTCTTTAATCGAAGATTTAATGGTTATTTCGTTTTCAAATGGATTTGGGAACACACTAATTTCAGGAACACTTTCAATTTCGTTGATTCCTAAATTGCTTCCTTCCCTATGTTCTAAATGGAAAATTCCACCTAAATCTTGTCCGACGAATAAATCTAATTTTCCGTTTGCATCAATATCAGTAACAGCACAAGCGCTGAAGGCCCCAATTTCTTTTTGGAGTCCAAGAAAATTAAAGGTTCTCAAACGAAAAGTTGAACCACTTGTTAAGTTTAAATCAATCGAATCATAAAAACGAATTGCTCCATCATAAGCTCCCAACATTAAATAAGTGGTGTCGTTGTAACTAAAAAAGTTTGGGATTGGAAAACCATCTGGATTTGTGGTTGCTACATCAATTCCTCCTAAATTGCTGTTTTGAAGCTCAAATAGCGGATTTGTACTCGTTCCAACGTTTTGATAATAAACAAGTTCTCCCGTTTTCTTTCCAATAATTAAATCCAATTTTCCGTCTTTGTTCAAATCAAATAGTTGTGGTGCTGCAAATTGTCCCACATTGATAATTTCGCCAGCAATGTCCGTATAATTCAAAACAGGATTTGCGAAAGTCGGATTAGAACCTGTAGTCGTATTTTTATAATAAACCAAAGTTCCATTTTCCAAGCCAAGCAATAAATCTTTCTTTGAGTCGCCATCTAGATCGCCAAATGTTGGAGTGATTTTTAAGCCATAATTCGTTGAAGAAAGGTTTAAAAAATCATTATCAATGTAGGTGAATTTTGGTTCTGTGCTTGTGCCTGTGTTACGGTAATATGCGATTCTACTGTATTTTGAAAGTGTAGGTTTGTAAGAATAATAATTAGCCACAAATAAATCCAAAAGTCCGTCGTTATTGATGTCAACCAAAACTGGAGCAGAAGCGGTGCCGTGTTCAATCATTTCGCTTTGCAAGAAACTTTTCGTCTCAAAAATAAAATTGGGATTGCTATTCGTTCCTGAATTTCGGTACTTCATCACACTCGTTTCATTTTCAGAAGCGTTCTTTGCATTTGGTGCAACAATCAAATCTTTTTTGCCATCAAAATCAACATCTTCCCAAAAAGCCGCTGGGAATAATTGCATATTTATTGGCGTCGAATTTGAGGGAAAGTTTGGATCTGCAGAAATCATAAGTGAATTGGTGTTTGGCGCTGATCCTCCGTTAATTAGTAAGTTCATATTTGGGTAAGCAACATCACCTAGAATCAAATCTTTAACCCCTGAACCATCAATATCAAGCGCCAAGACAGTAGATCCTGCATGTGCCTTTTCGTTTTCTTGTTTACTTTTTTGCGCATCAGGAACATTGCCAATCGCACAAGGTGCTGTTGGGTCATTAAGAGTAACAGAATTAGTATTAACATCTTCTTTGAATCCCCCCCAACATTCGTTTTTCAGTACAAATACCAATGAATCTGAATGACCATATAATTCCATGCTCTGATTTTGATGGTATTGCAAATGTTCACCCCCAATATGGAAAGTCAAAAAATCCAAATCGCCATCATTCTCTACATCAATAATCGCAGGAATGTCACTCGAACTCACATATAAATTTAGTTCTGAACCGTTATAATCCGAATAAAGGAGTGATTTTGCTAATTCCCATTTCAATCCTTCTTGTGCGTTTCCGGTGTTTTTATAAACTTTCATTCCACCAATTCCATAAGTGAAAATGTCGTTTTTCCCGTCTTGGTTATAATCTATAATTTGAACGCGATAACGCAAATCAGTTGGGAATTGCAAGTAAGCCATTGGTGCAAATTCATACGATTTAACATTATTGATTTCCACTTGCTTAAATATGCGGATTTGATCTCTGCTTCTGTCAAATACAAATAAATCTAAATCGCCATCAAAGTCAACATCTATTTGTGAAACTTGCACGTAATTTAATCCTCCAGCCCAAGGCATTTTCAGAGCATTTCCTGCTTTAATTACCGGTAAAGATTGTTTGAAATCAAATTGAAATTGAGCCATCGAAAAGTAAGAACCAATCAAAAAGGAAAAGACTAAAGCTATTTTCGACATGACTTCAATTTATGAAAGTTAAATTTAGTACATTATTAGCAAGGAATGAAAAAGGCTATCGAATAATGCAGAATTAGTCCCTTAGCTTCTTGCCAATTTCTTTATTTCACCCACAATTTCCTTCGTGGAATTTAGTAATTCTTGTTCTTCACTTGCGGTTAGACCAAAGCCATAACGCGAATTTTGGCAATTTTGAACAAGTGCTTTCAGTTTGTCGCAATTGAGATTTCCACAGTATTTCTCGCGCATCATTTCAACTAAAGCTTCTTTCGATTTTCCTTGAGGAGCAACATCTAAAGCAATTCCTGCTGATTTACAAATTGCATTTTCAAGACTTTGAGCTGCTTTTTTACCATCGCCTGAAGCAATAAGCTGCGCTGCGTTTTGAATTTCAACATCTACTTCAATCCAACTAGATTTTTTTTCTGGAGTTGAAAAAATTGTTGTTGCACTAACAGAACTTGTTGTAACTGCTTGAACAACTTGATTTTTATCCTTGAATTTTAGTGAGAAACCAATCAATGCTGCGATTGCAAGGAATGAAAAAACAGAAACCCAAAGAACAGGTGATTTTATTAAGTTAGAACCAACATCGTTTGCTTCTTTTTTGTCTTCTTGTTTTGCTTCTGAGATTAACTGAGTACTTCCTGAAGTTTTTGACATATTCTGAATTTCAGGACCGTTCAATTTACCTAAACTTTCTTTTAGAACTATGTATTTCTCCAATTTCGGGTCGAAGTAAGCAACTTTTAAATCAGGCAAGTCAAACGAACCCTCTTTGTTTATTTGCAGCGTGTATTCATAATTAATTGTTCCTTCTGCACCATTAGCGGTGAAAATATAATTTTCGTCAATCTTTGGGTCACCATATAAAGTAACACCTTTTGGTAGTTGTAAATTTGGCGTGTTGATATTGTGCATATTACCAACTCCATCAAGCGTTACGTTAAGTTTCACAACATCGCCTTTTTTCACTTCTGTTTGACTTAATTTTTGAGTCATTGTGAGTTTTCCAACCATTCCGATGAACGAAGATGGAGCATTGGTAGGAAGCGGTAGTACCTCAACACTTGCACCAGTGGAAACAATTGGCATTCCTTCAAAACCACGTTTGAGAATCAGTTTAAAAGGGTCGACTTGTAATTTTCCACTTCGATTTGGAAAAACAAGTGAGCGGTCGTATTCTATGGAATAAAACTCAATTCCTTTCACTTTTTCTTGTTCAGCGACGAGTTTATTGTTGTTTCCTAAAGCTTGTTTTTCTAGCGTTCCATCGGGTATGTAAGTCTGGTAATCTTCAAAATGAGTTGGGTAAAAACGAGCGTAAATTTTTGCATTAAGAATTAAAGGTTCACCTTCGTATAGTTGTTTTTTGCTTCGTTCGATGACACCAAAAGCTGCTTGTTTGAATTGTTTTGCTGAAATCGTTCCTGTTGAATTTACGACTTGCTCTTTGCGAATGGTAACGTTTACTGTATTTGATTTGTAGGTTTTACTGCCCGATTTAATATAAGCTGGACCAAAAGTATATTCGCCATCTTTTTTGATTGTTCCATCTTGCGAATAGTAATAATAAGTGATGACTTTACCGGTATTATAATCAGTTTCTTGCTCCATTCCATTCATCACAGAATATCCAGGAACGAAGGCACTTGGAAAATCAATATCAATTTCGCCTTGAACATTCGATTTTATGGTAACGGTAAGCGATTCACCTGCTTGTGCCACTTTAGGATCCACTTCAATTTTCACAACTGGCTTCTGTCCCATTGCCGTGGAAAGCATTAAAAGATTAATAAAAAGCAACCAATTTTTCATTACCAATTCTTACCTGATTTTGAACTATTCTCATTATTTTTTTGACCACCTGCAATTCGTCTTCGAGTGTCGGCTTCTTGTCTAGTCAAATTATCTAATAGTTTATCAGCTTGTTTATTCGGTAAACTTCCGCTTGATTTCTTATCGTTTTTCGAAGAAGTTGAACCTCCACCAGAATTGTTGGAATTATTAGATCCTGAATTATTTTGATTCTGCGAAGGATTCTTTCCATTTTGGTTTTGCTGCTTGTTTTTTTTATCCTCTTGTTGTTTTTTCTGACGAATAGCTTCTGATAAATTATACTGTGTTTCTTGATCATTTGGGTTGTTTCTCAAAGCATCTTTGTAGACTTCAATTGCTCCCGAATAATCCTTTTTTTTCATACGGGTGTTACCCAAATTGTGTTGCAGTTTTGCTTTTTCAAGCTTGTCTTTTTTTTCTGAAGCAACTTGCTGATACACTTTTTCAGCATTATCGAAATCTCTAGATCGGTAAGTTGATTGGGCAATTTCTTCTGATAAATCAACGTCCTTTGGTGCTAGATTTTGTGCTGAACGGTAGTAGCGATTGGCTTTATCATATTCTTTGTTTTTATAAGCTGTACGTGCAACTTTCAAGGAATCAACCCATTGTTGAGCAAACCCTTGAAATACAAAAACAGAAAATAAAACAACAATAATCGACTTCATTTTTTTGACCTCAAATCTTTAAGCACGGGCATTACCAACCAAATAACAAAGCAAATCAAAGAAACAAATAAAGGTAGTTGATACCTCGTCTCTTCAATATCGAACTCCAAATTTCGCAATTTTGTGCGTTTCATCTGGTTAATTTGTGTTAATAGTGTTTGTAAGTCGGGATAAGCCTCGCTAGTGATCATGGCAACTCCGTTTGTTTGACTTGCAATTTGCCTTACAAAACTTGGATTCATTCGTGAAACTACTTGTTGACCCACTGAGTTGGTGATGTATCCTTCCCCTAAATAATTTGGATTTATTGGGATAGCTCCACCAGTTGATGTTCCAATTCCCAACACACACACTTGAATATTATTTTCGATAATGTCTTCGTAAATCTCTTTATTTTCTTCTTCGTGATTTTCTCCATCAGTAATTAGAAAAATTGCTTTCGTGACATTTTCTTTTGAAAACATATCTTTGGAAGTACTCAAAGCAGCTGAAACATTTGTTCCTTGATTGGAAATGAAATCGGTTGAAACATCACTGATAAATAATTTCGCAGCGTTATAATCTGTTGTTAAAGGCAATTGAACATAAGCCGTTCCAGCGAAAATGCATAAACCAATTTTTTCACCTGCGAGTGTATTTACCAAAGCATTTAAAGCTCTTTTAGCTACTTCAATGCGCGGTGTTTGGTCGATATCAATTGTGTTCATCGATTTTGAAACGTCTAAACAAACCACCAATTCCATACTTTTTACAGTTCCTTTGACTTTCTTTTTACCGTAAATCGGTTGCGCCATCGCGAAAATCAAAAAGACAAATGCTGAACGCAAAATATAGAAGCGCGCTATTACCCAAACGCTTTTTGGCTTAGGAATTCCTTTTTTATTAAACTGCGATAAATGGCTATCAATCTCGTTTTTACGGATTAAGGAACGCACAAATAGATACGTAAACGGAATCAATAATACAAAAAGAAAAAGATTGTACGGTTTTAAAAAATGAATACTTGAAACCTTAAGATTTACATTAAAAAAGCCAATAATGATGAAAAGAGTGAAGGTAAAAACACCAAAAATTGCTTCCAACAACATTAAATTGCTGACAACTTTTCGAATATTGAAAGTAGGTTTTTGATCAATCATTGGTTACAAATAAGCTAAATTCTAAAACAATGACTAAAGTGATAAACACAAAAATCCAATTTAAAAACGCACCTGGTGTTGGCGGTGGCTCGGATTGAAAATATTTATCTGCCATTTTTGATTTTTCCAAGCGGTCAATTTCTTCATAAATGGCGGTCAAACTTTTCTTATCCGTTGCCCTAAAGTATTTTCCTCCAGTTACATCCGCAATTTCATTCAAGGTTACCTCATCAATTTCAACTGGCATATTTTCATAGCGAATTCCAACGGGAGTAACGATAGGTGTTGGTGCAACTCCATTACTTCCTACGCCAATGGTATAAACACAAATATTTTTCGTTTTCGCTAATTCAGCGGCTTGTAGCGGTGTAATATCGCCTGCGTTGTTGCTTCCATCTGTCAATAAAATTATCACTTTTGACTTCAAACTATCGCTTCTCAAATTCACAACTCCTGTTCCCAAACCAGTACCAATTGCTGTTCCACCTTCAATGTTCATTCCGTCAACATCGTCAATTTGTTTTTTCAGAATTTCGTAATCCAAAGTCATCGGACAAGCGGTGTAAGATTCTCCTGCGTAAACCACTAATCCAATGCGATCGCCTCGTCTTCCATCGATAAATTCATTAGCAACTTCTTTGGCTGCTTCTAATCGGTTGGGTTCAAAATCAGTTGCAAGCATCGAAAGGGAAACATCGAGTGCAATAACGATGTCAATTCCGTATTTATAATCGTGACTATTGGCGTCGCTGTCGTTCCAACGGAATGGTTTGGCTAGCGCTAAAATGGCAAAAGCAAGAATCAATAATTTCAAGAGAATTATTCCTTGGCGAATGTAGGAAATTGAGTTGTTTTTGAGTTTTTCTTGATTTTGAATGGAAGAAGTAAATTTCCAATCTCCAGTACGTTTTTTCTCCCGTTTCAATAATAACCATCCAAAAATTGGCAATGTCAATAAGAGGTACAAGTAATTAGCTTGTAGAAACTCGAATTGAAAGATATTTATGTTCCAGTTATTCAGCATGTTCGTACTCAATTGGACTGGTTTCTACTATCAATTGCCGAAATATAAAAAATGATTTTTCGATGATATCTTCTCCCGGCTTCGAGGCTGCAAACTTCACCATATCTGAGTGATTCAATACTTTCAGAATAGATTCAATCACTTCTTTATCAATGCTTTTAGCTGTTAAAAGTAGCTTCGTTTCGTATGTCGTTTTATCCAATAAATTCAAATCGTAACGCGAAGTCAAGTAAGATCTTAAAATATAGGAAAGCTCAACAAAATGTTCTTTCAACTTGTCGCGTTTCCAAAGTTCAGCTTTCTCTAGTGCATCAACTGCGAGTAAGGTTTTTTGCTTGAGTGAAATTTCGTGAATATGCGTTTTTGGTTTCACTTTTGAACGTGTTCGCCAGCGATAAATCAAATAAACTACCAAAGGAATTAACCACCAAAAAACGTATAATGTGCCATAATACAACCAATCTTTTTCAACTGGGGCTTTTATGAATGATTCTTTGATGTCGTAAATGTCCTTGCCTTTTTTGTGCGGAATTAAATTACATTGTAAATAGGTTGATGGAAATGATCCTGTTGAATCGTTTAAGGTGAAACGTGGTCCTTGTAAAACAACCAATCCGCTGTCCCAAGCACACAATTCAAAAACGCCCATCCACATTCGGTCTTTGCCATTTACGATAATCGAATCATAGAAGTCAACGATTTCTATTTCATTGAATTCACCTCCTTTTAAACTTGAATTTTCATTGGTGATTTTAGCAGGAAAATTGGCCGATGGTTTGCTGAATTTGAAATCATCATTTTTCTCTAGCTTAATCGAATAAATCAATTCAACTCGATTTCCAACGATGACTTTATTCTTGGTAATTCGTGCTTCAGGCTGTTGGGCGAAAAGCGACAAACTATTGAAAAACAATGTGCTCAGTATCCAATTTCTCATTTTCTACTTTTAAAAAGTTGAACTAATGGCGGAACAATATTTTCTTCCGTATTGAATAACACATAATCAATTCCAGAACTTTTGAACTTTTGAAGTAAGGCTTGCTCGCGAAAAATAAATTCTTTCTCAAACAATCGTTTCGTTCGTTCGGAAGAGGCATTAACCCAAGTCGTTTGATTGGTTTCTGAATTAAACAATTGAATAAATCCTCGAAGGGGCAATTTCATTTCGCTTTTATCTTTCACTTTTACAGCTACCAAATCGTGGTGTTTCAAGGTGCGTTTCATATCGTCGACAAAACTCATATCATCCTCAAAGTCACTTAATAAAAAACAAATTGCTCTACGTTTATGGGTGTTTCTCAAAAATTTTAAAGCCGCTTTTAAATCTGTACCTACGTGTTTGGGTTCAAATTCCATCATTTGGCGCAGAATCAATAACACGTGGTCGCGCCCTTTTTTAGGAGAAATATAAAGCTCAGTTTGGTCTGAAAAAAGAATTGCTCCAACTTTATCATTATTTGACAAGGCTGAAAACGCAAGTGTTGCTGCAATTTCGATTTGTCGTTGTTTCTTTGAATGCGTTTCACTACCGAATGCAGAAGAACCTGAAATATCTAAAATCAACATCACTGTCAGTTCACGTTCTTCTTCAAAAACTTTGATAAAAGGAGTGTTGTATCTTGCTGTTACGTTCCAATCAATCGTTCGGATTTCGTCGCCAATTTGGTATTCTCGCACTTCACTAAAAGCCATACCGCGACCTTTAAAGGCAGACTTGTATTGACCTGAGAAAGCCTGTTTGGTTAAGCCTTTGGTTTTGATTTCCAAGGCACGTATCGATTTAATTAGTTCGGCGGTATTCACGACTTAAGGAACTTCAACGAAGGAAACTATTTTTTCAATAATATCTTTAGCTGTTAAATTCTCAGCTTCAGCTTCGTACGTAATTCCAATTCTATGTTGTAACACATCCACTGCTACTGCACGAATATCATCTGGAACCACAAATGCGCGACCTTGCATAAATGCAAAAGATTTCGCTGCTAAGGCCAAATTGATACTACCACGAGGGGAAGAACCGTAAGCAATTAAGTCTGTAAATTGGTTTAAACCAACAGTTTCAGGAGTGCGCGTTGCGAAAATAATATCGACAATGTATTGCTCAATTTTCTCATCAAGATAAACTTGGCGCACTAAATTTCTAAGTCGAAGAATATCGTCAGTGCTCATTACGCGAGCAGGTTTGTGCATTCCTTCAGGGCGAATATTGGAGCGAACGATTAACTTTTCTTCTTCTTTCGTTGGATAACCTAAGGATACTTTCAGCATAAAGCGATCGACTTGCGCTTCTGGTAAAGGATACGTCCCTTCTTGCTCGATTGGATTTTGGGTTGCCAATACCAAAAATGGTTCAGGCAATTTAAACGTTTCGTCACCAATAGTAATTTGACGTTCTTGCATTGCTTCCAACAAAGCACTTTGAACTTTCGCAGGAGCACGATTGATCTCATCAGCTAAAACAAAAGAAGCAAAAACGGGGCCTTTTTTAACTGCAAATGATTCTGTTTTTTGGTGATAAACCATTGTACCTGTTAAATCAGCTGGCAACAAATCGGGTGTAAACTGAATGCGATTAAACGAACCGTGAATGGCATCAGCTAAAGTTTTAATAGCCAAAGTTTTAGCTAAACCAGGTACACCTTCTAACAAAATATGTCCGTTGGAAAGTAGGGCAATTAGCAGGCGATCAATCATTTTGTCTTGACCGACAATTGTTTTGCTGATTTCTTTCTTTAAAGCCTCTAGTCCAACTAATTCTATTTTAATTTCATCACTTAATTTACGGAGGTATTCCGCGGGATTCACTGAATGCACTGTATTGTCTAGCATAAAACTAATTTTGGTTACTCGCAAAGTTGCCAAAGATTGTCTCTAAAAAGTTTGTTTTTGCTGTTAATTCTTGTTAATCTTGTGAATACCAAATTGTTCAATTTTAAAAAATTTAGTGGTGGCTTTACAAGAACGAACCTGTAACGAATGTGGCGTAAAACTTTCTGGGAGAAAGGATCAGAAATTCTGTTCGGATTATTGTCGTAATTCATTCAATAACAAAATCAATGAAGACGCGAACGCAACGGTGCGAAGAATCAACGCAATCTTGCGAAAAAACAGAAGAATTCTAGCCAAATTGAATCCAAATGGAAAAAAAACAGTTGATGGACTTTCATTAGCTGAGGAAGGTTTTAATTTTCATTATTTTACCAATATCTACCACACTCAAAAAGGTTCGAAGTACTTTTACTGTTATGATTTTGGTTACATTAAACTTGAAAATGAGCAATATATGTTGGTTCAGAAACAGGATTATGTGAAGTGAATGATTGCTTTTTGAGAATTAATCAACGAAAAAATAAACACTTCTCATGTGGTTTTTTTTAATTGTAACAAAAGTAGTAAGTAACGTATTGATATTGGATTATATTAGTTGAGTCCTCGTTGATTAATACGTTAACACTAAACCCAATCAATCGTAATTAATGCATTCTTCAAGATAAATTATTCTACTTTTGTTTAACGTGATCAATTCATGAATTTTATTGAAACCTAATTTTGTGTAAGCAAAACATTTTAAATTAAAAAAATCAAATAATCATGGGAGAAACACCATCACGATTAACAACAGAGGACAAAGCACTAAAAATCAATCTAACACCTGATATTTACGGCTGCTTTGCTGAAATTGGAGCAGGACAAGAGGTTGCAGCAAACTTTTTTAAAGCTGGAGGTAGTTCGGGAACTATCGCATTTACGCAGTCTGCTTACGACATGAAAGTTTCTGATTCCTTGTATGGCGAAGCTTCTCGCTATGTTTGTGAGGAAAGATTGGTTACAATGTTAGATATTGAATACAACCGACTCACTGAAGTGCTACCAAAAAAACACAAAGAATCACGTTTTTTTGCTTTTTGTAATACGGTAGAATCTTTGAATTACCACAAAACAAATCAAGGTCAGGGTTGGGTTGGTATTCGTTTTCAATTGCATTTAGGTGGACCTGCAAACGATGTTATACTGCACATAAAAATGCACGACAACAGTCATAAAGCACAGCAGGAAGCATTAGGAATTTTGGGAGTAAACTTAATTCACGCTTGCTATACACATCTAGATGATTTAGATTTATTTTTAACAGCTTTGGTGCATCGAATCCCTCGTGAAAGAATGGAAATTGACATGCTTTCTGTATCTGGAGCGGACTTTGAAAATACAGACAATCGAGTAATTGCATTAAATTTAGTTAAACGAGGAATCACAGATGCAACGATGTTTGATTTGGCAAAAAACGTAAAACAACCTGCAACAGCTCTATATAAGAAAAATGTATTGTTGATGCGTGGTCGTTTTCGCCCCGTTACAAAAGTGCATATCGATATGATTGAAAATGGGAGAAATGCATTCCTAAGAGAATCAAGAGTTGAAGCTGAAAACCTTGAAGTTGTCTTTGAGTTAACTTTAAAAGATTTAACTGCTGACGGAAAAATTTCAGATACCGATTTCTTAGATCGCGCTGAGTTATTGTGTTCTTTAGGATATACCGTGATGATTTCCAACTATTTAAAGCATTACAAAATGGTTGAATACCTCGCTGCTATTACTAAAGGAAATCTTATAGGTGTAATTTTAGGGATTTATAACCTTAACACTATCTTCGATGAACGCTATTATGACCATTTAGCGGGAGGACTTTTGGAGGCTTTTGGAAGAGGTTTTGGACACAATGTAAAGCTTTATGTTTACCCAGCGGTGAATGTTGACAACGGTGAAATTTATAACCTAGACACAATTAAGCTACCAAAAAACATATTGGGTCTGTTGCAATACATGGTTGACAACG